>NZ_JBHSNY010000007.1:0-534988 GCF_042657145.1 Streptomyces bullii | reverse complement strand
TTTCCTCCGGGCGCTTCCCTTCGGTGTTTCCGACTCTATCAGATCCTTTCGGACCCGATTCCCGGTCGGCGGGATTTGCCTTTCGGCTGCCTTTCCAGGTTCCGCTTCCGCGTTTCCCTTTCCGGCGCTTCCGAGTTTATCAGAGGTTTCAGGCCGGACTGACCGGCCATCCATTTCCGATGTGATCGGGAGGAGGCTTCTGCGAAATCAGCGTTTCAAGAAGCAGATAGATGTTCCCTGCTACCGGAGCGGGCGATACCTCATCTCCAGGCAACTGTTCGAATCTACCTCCCCACACGGTCCGTGTCAACGGCTCCTGCGGGGCGAAGAGGAGACTAGCAGCTCAGCTGACGTGTCCGCACATCAGGCGGCTGTGGGCACGGTGGCGCTGCGCTCGTCGGCTTCGAGGTCGCCGGTTTCGCCCGCCCGTGCCGCACGGCCCCCGAGGATGTACACGTAGGCCAGGAAGGCCAGCTCGGCGGCGACTCCGATGCCGATCCGAGCCCAGGTGGGGAGGTCGGACGGGGTCACGAAGCCCTCGATGGCGCCGGAGACGAAGAGCACCAGGGCCAGGCCTATCGCCATGCCGATGGCGGCTCGGCCCTCCTCCGCGAGGGCGGTGCGCCGGGTGCGTGGGCCGGGATCGATGAGGGTCCAGCCGAGGCGCAGGCCGGTGCCTGCTGCCACGAAGACCGCCGTCAGTTCGAGGAGACCGTGCGGAAGGACGAGACCGAGGAAGGTGTCGAGCCGGCCGGCGGAGGACATCAGCCCGGCGCCGATGCCGAGGTTGAGCATGTTCTGGAAGAGGATCCAGATGACGGGCAGGCCCAGGAACACGCCCAGGATCAGGCACAGGGCCGCGGCCCAGGCGTTGTTCGTCCAGACCTGGGCGGCGAAGGACGCCGCGGGGTGGCTCGAGTAGTACGTCTCGTACTGGCCGCCGGGACGGGTGAGCTCCCGCAGCTCGCTGGGGGCGGCGATGGTGGCCTGCACGTCGGGGTGGGTGCCGATCCACCAGCCGAGCAGGGCCGCGACGGCGGTGGACAGGAGCGCCGTGGGCACCCACCAGTGGCGCGACCTGTAGACGGCTGCCGGGAATCCGTGGGCGAGGAACCGGGTGACATCGCGCCAGGAGGCACGGCGGGTGCCTGTCACGGCACTACGCGCGCGTGCGACCAGTTGACTGAGTCGGCCGGTCAGCTGAGGGTCGGGGGCGCTGGACTGGATCAGGGAGAGGTGAGTGGCGGCGCGTTGGTAGAGGACGACGAGTTCGTCGGCCTCGGCGCCGGTGAGGCGGCGCTGGCGCCGGAGCAGCGCGTCGAGGCGGTCCCACTCCGCGCGGTGGGCGGAGACGAAGACGTCCAGGTCCATCTGTGTGCCTGCTCCTCGGCTGTACGGGCGGCGGCTCGTCGGGGCTCAGCTTGATCTGCTTGTCGTACTGCGGTGCGATGTGCCCTCAGCTTGGCAGACTGGCGGTGTCGGGGGCAGGCCAGGGAAGGACGGCGGGCGTGAGTGAGCTGGTGACGGGCGAGGCGGTGGCGTTGGAGCTGCGTCCCGCGAGGCTGCCCAGCAGGGCGCTTGCGGTGTTGCTCGATCTGGTGGTGGCCGTGGCGGTGTATGTGGCGGTGGTGATCGCCCTGGTGGCTTCCACGGCCTCGCTGGACGAGGCGGCGCAGACCGCGGTGTCGATCGCGACGTTCGTCCTTGTGCTGGTGGGCGGGCCGATCGCCGTCGAGACGCTCACTCATGGGCGGTCGCTCGGGAAGGCGGCGTGCGGACTGCGGGTGGTGCGGGACGACGGGGGGCCGATCCGCTTCCGGCATGCGCTGGTGCGGGGTCTGATCGGGGTGATCGAGATCCTGATGACGTTCGGGGTCGTCGCCTGTATCGCCTCGCTCGTGTCGGTACGCGGGCGGCGGCTCGGGGACGTGTTCGCGGGCACGCTCGTCGTAAGGGAGAGGGTGCCGCTCGCGCGGACGGGGTTCGTGCCGCCGCCTCCGCCCTGGCTGGCCGGGCGGTTCTCCGGGCTCGACCTGTCGGCGGTCCCCGATGGTCTCTGGCTGGCCATACGGCAGTACCTGACGCGGATGCAGCAACTGGACCCCCAGGTGGGCCGGGCCATGGCGGAGCGGCTGGCCGCTGATCTCGCGGATCGTACGGGCGCTCCGGTGCCGCAGGACGTTCCGCCCCCGGCCTATCTGGCCGCGGTGGTGCACGAGCGGCAGGCACGGGAGGCCCGGCGGGCCTTCTCGCCCGCGGCTCCGGGAAACTTCGAGCCTCCGGTCGTGTGCCCTGTTTCGACGGCTACCGGACACGAGCAGCCTCGGGCCGGTGGAGACGCGGCCCCACAGCCTGCTCCGTACGGCTCGGGAGTGGCTTCGCTCGGTGGGCAGGGCGGGGACGCGGCCGGCGAGGGCACGCCGCCGACAGTCGTGCGAGGCGGGCGGGGCCTGGAGGCCGCCGACCGTCCCGCCACCGGGTTCGTGCCGCCGGCGTAGGTACGCCGCAGGCTCAGGCACCTGCGGGGGCTCAGGGCCCCGTGGGACTCAGGTGCGACTCAGGGGAACACCGACGGCGGCGACTCCAGGTCCTCCAGCTCGATGCCGGGGGCCGCAAGAACCACGTCGCCGGTGATGTGGACCGTGTGCTGCTCGCCGGTGTCCAGGGCTGTGACCTGGTATTCGTCCACGGTCAGAGGGCCGTTGTCAGTGGCGTGTGTTTCCCTGTTCACCAAGGCCCAGGACTGGTCCACGGTGCGGGGGGCGAGGACCGGTTCCGTGAGGGCGACGAGGCGTACGCGGGTGGCCGGGCCGGAGGGGGTGAGGCGCAGGAGACGGGCAGTGGCGACGAGGAAGGCGGGGGACGTGCCGGTGAAGGCGTGGGCGCGCACATTGCCTTCCGTGGCATGGGTGCCGGTGGGATCGGTGCGGACCCAGGTGACGCCGTCGAGGGCCGCGCCGCGCACCTGCCATTCGGCCGCGTGGAGTTCCAGGCGGATGGGACGGCCGAGTTCGTCGAGCGTGAGGTCGACGGAGCCACGGTGATCGCCCGCGGGGGTGGTCAGCTGGGAGACGTAGCGCCAGCCGGAGGGGCCGACGGCGCAGTGGAAGTGTTCTTCCGCGAGGGGGGTGTGATCGTGCGGATCGTGGAGCGAATAACGGCCGCGGGGCATGGAGGTCCTGGGTCTTGACGGGCTGGTCCGGCCGCTGGTCGGGCGAACGGGGCAGGCCCCCGGCACGGGGGTGCGGGGGCCTGCCTCGGAGGACCTGCGGGTGAGGAGCGCGTCCGTGCACGGGCGCGCTCCCCACGGGGCGCGGCTCAGTAGCGGTAGTGGTCCGGCTTGTACGGGCCTTCGACCTTCACGCCGATGTACTCGGCCTGCTCGGGGCGGAGCGTGGTCAGCTTCACGCCGAGCGCGTCGAGGTGGAGGCGGGCGACCTTCTCGTCGAGGTGCTTGGGCAGCACGTAGACGCCGGTCGGGTATGCGTCGGGCTTGGTGAACAGCTCGATCTGGGCCAGGGTCTGGTCCGCGAAGGAGTTGGACATCACGAACGACGGGTGGCCGGTGGCGTTGCCCAGGTTCAGCAGGCGGCCCTCGGACAGGACGATGATCTTCTTGCCGTCGGGGAAGGTCCAGGTGTGGACCTGGGGCTTGATCTCGTCCTTGACGATGCCGGGGACCTTGGCGAGGCCGGCCATGTCGATCTCGTTGTCGAAGTGGCCGATGTTGCCGACGATGGCCTGGTGCTTCATCTTGGCCATGTCCGAGGCCATGATGATGTCCTTGTTGCCGGTCGTGGTGATGAAGATGTCGGCCTTGTCGACGACCTCGTCGAGGGTCGTGACCTGGTAGCCGTCCATCGCGGCCTGCAGGGCGCAGATCGGGTCGATCTCCGTGATGATCACGCGGGCGCCCTGTCCGCGCAGGGACTCCGCACAGCCCTTGCCCACGTCGCCGTAGCCGCACACGACCGCGGTCTTGCCGCCGATCAGGGTGTCGGTGGCACGGTTGATGCCGTCGATCAGGGAGTGGCGGCAGCCGTACTTGTTGTCGAACTTCGACTTGGTGACGGCGTCGTTGACGTTGATCGCCGGGAACAGGAGGGTGCCGTCGCGCTGCATCTCGTACAGGCGGTGGACACCGGTCGTGGTCTCCTCGGTGACACCGCGGATCTCGGAGGACAGCTGAGTCCACTTCTGCGGGTTCTCGGCCAGCGTGCGGGTCAGCAGTTCGAGGATGACACGGTGCTCGTCGGACTCGGCCGTGTCCGGCGAGGGGACCTTGCCGTCCTTCTCGTACTCGACGCCCTTGTGGACGAGCAGGGTGGCGTCACCGCCGTCGTCGAGGATCATGTTCGGGCCGCCGGTGGGGCTGTCCGGCCAGGTCAGGGCCTGCTCGGTGCACCACCAGTACTCCTCCAGGGTCTCGCCCTTCCAGGCGAAGACCGGGACGCCCTGCGGGTTGTCCGGCGTGCCGTTCGGACCGACCGCGATGGCGGCCGCGGCGTGGTCCTGGGTGGAGAAGATGTTGCAGGAGGCCCAGCGGACCCGGGCGCCCAGGGCGACCAGCGTCTCGATGAGGACGGCGGTCTGCACCGTCATGTGCAGGGAGCCGGTGACACGGGCGCCAGCGAGGGGCTGCGCCTCGGCGTACTCCTTGCGGATCGCCATCAGGCCCGGCATCTCGTGCTCGGCGAGGGTGATCTCCTTGCGGCCGAACTCGGCCAGAGAGAGGTCGGCGACCTTGAAGTCCTGTCGGTTCTCGACAGTCGTCATTGCGAGCTGCTCCTCGGGGTTGGGTCGAGGTGTGTACGGCTGATCTGCGCGGCGGCGGACACAGGGGTGCCCGAAAGAGGACACAGGCATGCCCGCGTACGCGCAGCGCAGTCCGTCGGAGGCCCTCTCTCCCTCGGTCGGCCCGTGTCGGGCCGCCCGACCGCCATCAGCAGCGACGTCTGGCTCCGTCCCAAGCTACACCGGACGCCCCCGCCATCCCCAGTCCGCCTCCGAACACATCAGGCCGATCACGAACGTGAGCGGGGTCCGTCCGGGGTGGCACGGAGGGGCACGATCAGTCGCTACGCTCTGCGTCCGCGGATGTCCCGCGGGCGGGGAGAGGGATGGGGCGGTGCGGAAACTCGTGGTGGCGGCCTGGGTGTCCGGGCTGGTAGGTCTCGTGGCGGCGGTCGGGTGTGTCGCGGGTCTGGTGACCGGTTACACGGCGAGGACGGTGACGAGCGACAGCATGACCCCGACTTACAGGGCCGGGGAGCGGGTCATCTTCGAGCGGGTCGGCGGGTCCGGTGTCGGGCGGGGTGATGTGGTGCTGTTCAGCGCGCCGGATCGGTACGGCTTCGACGGGTCGGTGATGCAGCGGGTCGTCGGGGTGGGAGGTGATCGCGTGGTGTGCTGCACGGCCATCGGCACGCCGGACGAGCGGATCAGCGTCAACGGGAAGCCGTTGCCGGAGCCGTACCTGGCTGACGGCGTGGCCGACGGTATGGGCCGGCCCTACGACGTGCGGGTGCCCGAGGGGCGGCTGTTCCTGCTGGGTGATCACCGGGCGAACTCGAGGGACTCGCGGTTCTTCGCGGAGGACCACGGTGGGGCGGTGCCCGTCGGTGCCGTGCAGGGCAGGATGACGGACGACTGGACCGGGCCGGCGCTGCTCGCGTCGGGTGCGCTGCTCGGGCTGGTCGGCGCGCTGGCCGGGGTGGGTCTCGGGATCGCCGCCGTCGTCGTGCGGCGCCGCCGGGCGGCTGCTCCGTCGGCGCCATGGCCGGGGCTGGTCTGAGGGAGCGCGGATAGCAACGGGGCCCGCCGACGGATCGGCGGGCCCCGCGGTCGTTCGCAGGGGTCAGTGCCCCTCGGCGTGCGGGGTGGGGCCGCCGGGCGACGCTTCGCGGTCGGGGCCCTTGGCGACCTCGGCCTCGCTGTAGACGTCCGGCTCGAGGTAGATGACGCGGGCGATCGGGACGGCCTCGCGGATCCGGGCCTCGGCGGCGTCGATGGCGGAGGCGATCTCGGTGGCCGTGTCGTCGTGCTGGACGGCGATCTTGGCGGCGACCAGCAGTTCCTCGGGGCCGAGGTGGAGCGTGCGCATGTGGATGATGCGGGTGACCGTGTCGCCGTCGACGATCGCGGCCTCGATCTTCTGGACCTCCTCGGCGCCCGCGGCCTCGCCGAGCAGCAGCGACTTCGTCTCGACGGCGAGGACCAGGGCGATCAGGATGAGCAGCACACCGATGCAGAGGGTGCCGATGCCGTCCCAGACGCTGTCACCGGTGAGCAGGGCGAGGCTGACGCCGCCCAGCGCCAGGATCAGGCCGACGAGGGCGCCGAGGTCCTCCAGGAGGACGACCGGCAGCTCGGGGGCCTTGGCGTGGCGGACGAACTCCTTCCACGAACGCTCGCCGCGCAGGACGTTGGACTCCTTGATCGCGGTGCGGAAGGAGAAGGTCTCGGCGATGATCGCGAAGACGAGAACGCCGACCGGCCAGTACCAGTGCTTCAGCTCGTGCGGGTGCTTGATCTTCTCGTAGCCCTCGTAGAGGGCGAACATGCCGCCGACCGAGAAGAGCACGATGGAGACGAGGAAGGCGTAGATGTACCGCTCGCGCCCGTAGCCGAAGGGGTGCTGCGGGGTGGCCTCGCGCTTGGCCCTCTTGCCGCCGACCAGCAGCAGGGCCTGGTTGCCCGAGTCGGCGACCGAGTGGACGGACTCGGCAAGCATCGACGACGATCCGCTGAAGAGGAACGCCACGAACTTCGCTACCGCGATCGCGAGGTTGGCGACGAGTGCCGCCACGATCGCCTTGGTGCCGCCTGACGCGCTCATGTGTTCGCGTTGTCCCTTCGTACGCGTGTTCCTGGGCCGTGGCGCACGCCGTCGTACGCCGTCCCGGACTTTGCCCGTGCTTGACGGTGGGCCATTGTTGCAGCCCGGCCGGGCAGCGGTGTGTCAGGTAGCCGTCATGGGGACGTTCATGCGACCACCGTGGCCCGGAAGAGAGTGCCCGTGCCGGACACTTCGGCCTTTTCGCCCGCGGGGACGAAGACGGACCGACCGGGGTTCAGCTCGTGCTCCCCCGCCCGTACGGTGCCGGCGGTGCAGAGCAGGATCTGCGGGGTCGCCGCAGTGAGGTCGTGGGCGGCGGCGCCGGCCGGGAGGACGTACCGGGACAGGCGGAACTCGTCGATCGGCGTCTCGTAGACCTCCTCGCCGTCGGGGGACGCCTCGGGGCGCAGCACGCCCGGGTCGCTCGGTTCGAAGCGGACGATGCGCAGGAGCTCGGGCACGTCGACGTGCTTGGGGGTCAGGCCGCAGCGCAGCACGTTGTCGGAGTTGGCCATGATCTCGACGCCGAGGCCGCTCAGGTAGGCGTGCGGGACGCCCGCGCCGAGGAACAGGGCCTCCCCGGGCTGGAGCCGGACGTGGTTGAGCAGCATCGCGGCGATGACGCCGGGGTCGCCCGGGTAGTGGTGGGCGATGTCGGCGTACGGGGTGTAGGCGCCGCCGAGGCGGTCGCAGGCGGCCGCGGCCTCGGCCACCGTGTGGGCCATCTCCTCGGGGTCGGCGGTGAGGATCGCGGTGAGGACCTCGCGCAGCGCCGCGTCCGCGGGGTGGGCGTGCAGCAGGTCGACGTACGGCTTGAGGGAGTCGACGCCGAGGCCGTCGAGCAGGCCGGCGGCCTTCAGCGGGTCGCGGAAGCCGCACAGGCCGTCGAACTCGGTGAGCGCGCAGATCAGTTCGGGCTTGTGGTTGGCGTCCTTGTAGTTGCGGTGCGGGGCGTCCACGGGGATGCCGCGCCGCTCCTCGTCCTGGTATCCCTGCCTGGCCTGCTCCAGGTCGGGGTGCACCTGCAGGGAGAGCGGGGCGCCGGCGGCGAGGATCTTCAGCAGGAACGGCAGGTGGGGGCCGAACCTCGCGACACAGGCCGGTCCGAGCTCCTTTTCGGGGTCCGCGTCGATGACATCGACGAGCGTGCCCCGGTCGGTGCGCGAGGGTGCGCCCGGGTGGGCGCCCATCCACATCTCCGCCTGCGGCTCGCCGGTCGGTTCGACGCCGAGCAGCCGGGGGATGGCGGTGGGGGAACCCCAGGCGTAGGGGCGGATGGTGTTGTCGAGGCGGTCCATGGGGCTCTGGATTCTCTCTGCGGGTTCCGTGTGCGGTGGCCGGGCCCGAACGGCGTACGAGTACGAGACGTGTACGGGGTACGGCGGTCAGGGCGTCCTGGGCAAGGTCAGGCCCTCGAGGCGAGCGCCAGGTAAACGGCGGCGAAATCCGTGACGGCGATCAGTTCAGCGAGGGTCTCCAGTTCGTCGCCGGCCTCGGGCTCCAGTTCGCTGATCGGCGTGTCGTGGCTGAGGGCCAGGTCGCGGGCGGCCGGGGCGGCGGTGAGGTTGCCGATCGGGCGGTCGCGGAGCAGGACCACGCGCGCGTGCAGGGCCGGCGGTTCCTCGACGCGGTCGCGGAAGAAGTCGTCGGGGTCCGCGCCGGCGGCGAGCGGGCCCGCGAGCAGGGCGCTGTGCGCGGCGAGCGCCTCCGGCAGTTCGGCGACGACCGCCGGACTGCCGGACAGCTCGGCGAGCGCGGCGGCGAAGCGGCGGCCGGCCGGCCCGGCCGAGGTGCCCTCGGTCCACACGATCGGGAGGGTGTCGGCGAGTTCGGCCGCCAGGGTCTTGGCGGGGTTGCTGTACGTCGCGATGGCGGGCCCGCAGCGTTCGGCGATGTGGTCGAGGCGGTCGGCGACCTTCTCCAGGGCGTCGGGCGGGGCGCTGAGCACGCCCGTGCGGTCCAGCAGGGCGAGGAATGGGGTCAGCAGCGCCCACAGCACACCGGGCGCGGACGCGGCGAGCGGTTCGTCCTGCTCGTACGGGGCGGTCGCCATCGGGACGAACAGACCGTGCGAGCCGTGCACGGCTTCGGCGAGCGGTGAGCCGGCGGGGGCCACCGCGACGACGGTGCAGCCGCGGCGGTAGGCCTGCTCGGCGAGGAGCGACAGGCCCGGTTCGGTGCCGTCGGGGGTGGCGATCAGGAGCAGGTCGACGGAGCCGGCCCAGCCAGGCAGCTCCCAGCGCAGGGCGCCGGCCGCGGGGGCGACGCCCGTGGGGGCGAGGCGGGTGACGGGGCTGCCGGGGCCGGCGAGCGTGCCGAGCAGGTCGGCGGTGTGGGTGGCGGCGGCGCCGGGGCCCGCGATGAGGACGGCGCGGGGGCGGCCGTCGGGTTTGAGGCCGTTGATGCCGGCCTCGGCGCAGTGCCGGGCGGCGGTGCGGACCCGGGCGCCGGCTTCGGCGGCACCGCGCAGCAGGCCGCGCTGGTCGGCCTCGGCGAGGCCCTCCGGGGAGTCGAGCAGCGCTTCGTCGAGCATGGGCGGGAGCCTCCGATCGCCGGGATCCGTTACGACGGTGTCCGTGACCTACGACGGTGTCCGTGACGCCGGGTGTTCAGGTACGCCGGACGGTCAGGCACGGGTGTGCCCGACCGGGTGGGTTTGCACCGGGTGCGTGCGCTCGCGCGGGGCACCGGGTGCGGGCCCGGGGCCCTACGCGGGGCGGCGGGCCTCGTCGACGAGGAGGACGGGGATGCCGTCGCGCACGGGGTACGCCAGGCCGCAGTCCTGGCCGGTGCAGATCAGCTCGGCGTCCTGCTCCTTGAGAGGGGCGTGGCAGGCCGGGCAGGCGAGGATCTCCAGGAGGCCGGCTTCGAGCGGCATGGTGCGTTCCCTTCGGGGCGGAGCGGGTGCGTTGTGGCGTGTGCGGATGTGCCTGGTCAGGTTACCGCCGGTGGCGCTGGGAGGAGCGGGGCCGGGCGGGTCGGGTGGGGTGCCGCCGCGCCGGGCACGGGGCAACCCGCGGGGGTCAGCCTCTGATGATCGCCAGGGCCTCGTCCCTGATCTTCGCCATCGTCGCCTGGTCCCGGGCTTCCGCGTTCAGGCGCAGCAGCGGTTCCGTGTTGGAGGGGCGGACGTTGAACCACCAGTCGGCGCCGGAGACAGTGAGGCCGTCGAGTTCGTCCAGTTCGATGCCTTCGCGGCCCTCGTAGGCGGAGCGGATCGCGGCGAGGCGGGCAGCCTGGTCGTCGACCGTGGAGTTGATCTCGCCGGAGCCGGCGTAGCGGTCGTACTGGGCGACCAGGGCGGACAGCGGGCCGTCCTGGCCGCCGAGGGCCGCCAGGACGTGCAGCGCGGCCAGCATGCCCGTGTCGGCGTTCCAGAAGTCGCGGAAGTAGTAGTGGGCGGAGTGCTCGCCGCCGAAGATCGCGCCGGTGCGGGCCATCTCGGCCTTGATGAAGGAGTGGCCCACGCGGGTGCGTACGGGTGTGCCGCCGTTCTCCTTCACGACCTCCGGGACCGACCAGGACGTGATCAGGTTGTGGATGACGGTGCCCCTGCCGCCGTGCCTGGCGAGTTCGCGGGAGGCGACCAGGGCGGTGATCGCCGACGGGGAGACCGGCTCGCCGTGCTCGTCGACGACGAAGCAGCGGTCGGCGTCGCCGTCGAAGGCGATGCCGAGGTCGGCGCGCTCCTCGCGGACCCGCTTCTGCAGGTCGACGAGGTTGGCCGGGTCGAGCGGGTTGGCCTCGTGGTTGGGGAAGGTGCCGTCCAGCTCGAAGTACAGGGGAACGAGGTCGAGGGGCAGGCCGGAGAAGACCGTCGGGACCGTGTGGCCGCCCATGCCGTTGCCCGCGTCGACGACGACCTTCAGGGGGCGGATGGAGGTCACGTCGACGAGGGAGCGAAGGTGGGCCGCGTAGTCGTCCAAAGTGTCGCGCCGCGTGACGGTGCCCCGGCGGGCGGCCGGCTCGGGGGCTCCCGACTCGCTCCACCGCTCGACGAGTTCGCGGATCTCGGCGAGGCCCGTGTCCTGGCCGACCGGGGCGGCGCCCATGCGGCACATCTTGATGCCGTTGTACTGGGCCGGGTTGTGCGAGGCCGTGAACATCGCGCCCGGCAGGTTCAGCGCGCCCGAGGCGTAGTAGAGCTGGTCGGTCGAGCACAGGCCGATCTCGGTCACGTCGGCGCCCCGGGCCGCCGCCCCGCGCGCGAAGGCCCGCGACAGGCCGGGCGACGAGGGCCGCATGTCGTGCCCGACGGCGATGGCGCTCGCGCCGGTCACCTGGACGAAGGCGGCGCCGAACAGCTCGGCCAGGGACTCGTCCCACTGGTCGGGGACGACACCGCGTACGTCGTACGCCTTCACGACCTGCGACAGATCAGCAGCCACGGCCAACCTTCCTGAAAAAGTCCTGTCGGTCACCCCAACCTACTCGCACCCCCTGACACCGCGCTGCGGGTCCGCCCGAGCGGACCCGCAGACGTAACCTCAGGTCAGGGCAGCATCCAGTCCAGGACCGGAGTGGTCTGCCCCACGACGATCAGGCACATCACCAGCAGGAGCCCGAGGCTCCACGGCAGCACCGTGCGCAGCAGTCCCCCTCACGCCCCGCCAGTCCGACGGCCGCGCAGGCGATGGTGAGGTTCTGCGACGAGATCATCTTGCCGAGCACACCACCAGAACTGTTGGCGGCGGCCAGGAGTTCCGGCGCCAGCCCCGGCTCTGCGGCCGCGTTCACCTGTAGGGCGCCGAAGAGCGCGTTGGCCGAGGTGTCCGACCCGGAGACGGCGACGCCGAACCAGCCCAGCACCGGCGACGGGAAGGCGAGCCCCGCTCCGGCCGCCGCCACGAAGGGGCCGATGCTCGCGGCCTGCCCGGAGAGGTCCGCAGGCCAGCGCGGGCACCCAGGTCTCGCACAGCCCGCGCCGCCCGTCCATGAGCCCGACCTGCACGAGGGGCACGACGAGGGCCAGCAGCGGTGTCTGGCGGCCCACCACGGAGGGCACGGCGTCCAGCGGCAGCCCGGTCGGATGCGGGACTGCGCCAGCGCGTGAGGCGACGCCAGTTGGGCCTTCGGACCGCCGGGGTGGGTTTCTAGTTGTCGGGCGAACGCAGCACTCGCAGGTGCCCGCGTCGCGCGACCTCCATGGGGTCCGCGCTGCGCGCTCCGCCGCCGGCCTCGGCCGCCCTCTCCTGGGGGCGGGCCGCTTCGCGCACGGCGTTGGCAAGCGCTTCCAGGTCGTCGCCGCTGGGCCGGGCGGGAGCGGAACCGTCCAGGAGCCTGACGACCTCCCAGCCGCGCGGGGCGGTGAGGCGCTCGGAGTGCTCGGCGCACAGGTCGTAGCAGTGGGGTTCGGCGTAGGTGGCGAGCGGGCCGAGAACCGCGGTCGAGTCGGCGTAGACGTACGTCAGCGTCGCGACGGCGGGACGGCCGCAAGCGGTGCGCGAACAGCGACGTACAGGGCTCACGACGTTGGACGGTACCGCACTCTTGAGCGGGCCGCGACGACTCTCCACGAGGTCACTCCACCGTGTCGTGGTGTGAAACGCCCCACAGCCCCCTGTCGGCCCGCCTCGCTGACCTGCCGGGACAGCGCCGTCCGGTCGGCCGAACATTGCTGAAACCGGTCACCACTCGGCACAAACCCCATCAATTGCCTTGACTTCACCGGTCTCGGAGAGATACGGAAACGAGCCCAACCTTGGCTGGAATGGTCATGTAGCGACATGCCGTACGGGTCGGCCGGATGCGGCCCGCGTTGCCGTGTGGGGCCGGGCACGCGGGCGCGGCGGGGACTACCCTTCACCAGTGATGGACAAGCCCGTAACGCCCCGTGCCGCCGGCCCCGGGCCCCGTCGCCGTGATCGCCACGGTCGGGGCATGCGCGGCCCGATCGCACCGCCGCAGGTGCCGCTCGCCGCGAGCCGCGCGGAGGCGTTCGCGGACCTGGTGCAGGACTCCGTGGAACGCCTGGAGCGACGGTGGCCGCAGCTCGCCGACATCGACTTCCTCGTCCTTGAGGTGCCGCGTCTGGACGGACCCGGCCAGGTGTGGAGCGATGAGGCGGTGCCGCTGGGCGGGACGGTTCCGGCGCGTGACGGGCGGCCCGCGCGGGTGGTCGTGTACCGGCGGCCGGTGGAGATCCGTACCAAGGGGCGGGACGAGCGGGCGGCGCTGGTGCACGAGGTCGTCGTGGAGCAGGTCGCGGAGCTGCTCGGGTTGACGCCGGAGACGGTGGATCCGCGGTACGGGGAGGACTGAGGGGGCGGGCGGCGGCGCCGAGCGCCGGAGGCCACTGTGCCGGTGCTTTCAGGTCCTGGGGGCTGCGGCTCGGGCCTGGTGAGTGCGCGACCCGGTGCTGCGGGGACCGCGCTGCGCCCACCCGCGCCGCACCAGCGGCACGACTGCCGCAGCCGGGCGGGGCGCGCCCGCGTGCACGGCCCCGCCGGTCCTATCGCCACGGCACCGACCGGTCCCACCTCTGCAGCACCGGTCCTACCTCTGCAGCACCGACAGGTCCTCGTCCGCCACCGGTACCGCCACCGTGCCCCGGTCGTCCGGCAGGGTCTGGACGGTGAAGCCGGGGATTCCGTTCTCCGTCGCCTCCAGGGTGCGGGCCGCGTACACCGGGCCGCCCGACACCGGCTCGACCGTCAGGGCGTACGTGCCCTTCAGGCCGTTCGGCAGCGGCGGCTCGATGTCCTGGGTGGTGCCGGCCTTGATCGTGTACGTCTTGGACAGCGCCGTGCCGCCCTCGCTGCCCGCCGACGCGGTCACCTTGACCGTGGCGGTGCCGTTGGGAGCGGCCAGGGACAGGGTGCTGCCCTTCGCGCTGTTGTCCGCCGACGTCGCGCGCGTGCCGACGGGCCGGGTCGCGGGGATGAACGCCGTCTCCTGCTTGTCGCCCTCGCCGCGCACGACCCTCACCGCCGCGACGACCGGCACCGCCCGGTCCGTCGGGGTCAGCACCAGCGACCCGGCCTCGCCCCGCGTGACGTCCCCCAGGTCGACGGCGGTCGTCATGCCGCCCTTCACGTGCACCGTCTCGTGCCCGGCAGGCGTGATCATGCCGGAGGGCGAGGCGAGGCGCAGGGTGAGGTCGGCGTCGGCGTCGTCCGGTGTGAAGGCGATCAGGCGGACGGCGGTGGCGTCCTTCGGGATGCCCGGTATGACCAGGCTGCCGGCCGGGTCGGTGGACGCGGCCAGCCAGTCACCGCCGAGCTTGTCGTCCAGGGCCTGCACGGCCGCGCCGACCCGACCGCTGCGCACACTGACGTGCACGGTGAGGTTGGTCTGCGGCTCGTCGGTGAGCGTGGACAGCAGGATCGGCTCGCTGGAGTGCGGCTGGACCGTGATGCCCTCCCCAGTGGTGGACTTCAGGTCGCCGTCCTTGCCGTACAGCTCGATGTCGACCACGGCGGCCGAGTCATCGGGGTTGGTCAGGTGCACGTAGTCGGTGCGGTCGGCCGCCGTGCTCGCGCCCGGGAACCAGAAGTCCGTGTCGGGAGCCGTGCAGTTGACGCCCTGCAGCCCCCGCCCGGTGCCCGCGGCGACCTCGGTGGTCTCCTGCACGGTCCAGCCTGGCGCGAACCTGCCCTCGGCGGTCCCGACGAGCGCGGGCGATTCGGCGCCGGAGGTATCGCCCGTCACCGGCTTGCCGGGCTCCTTGGGTTCCAGGACGGGCTCGGCGGACTTCTTCTGCTCGTCCTTCTTGCCGCCGGTGCCCGTGTCCCCGGACTGCTCGGCGGCGGCCTGGAGTTCGGCCTTGCCGCCGCTCCCCGTGCCCTTCGTGACGGGGGTGAACGACGTGAACGACGTCTCGGCCAGGTCGGAGGTGCTGGGCGCCGGACACAGCAGGCTCGTGCGCTCCACGGGCAGTTGGGCGGCCGCCTTCGCGGCGGTGCCCGGGCCGGTGGCCTCCGGCGCGGACAGCGCCGCGAATCCGGTGACGGCGGCGAGCGCGGTCGCGCCGGCGATCAGGGACAGGGTCGTGCGGTTCACTGCTGGCTCCCGTCGGGACGCTCACTGCCCGTGCCGTGGGGGTGGTGCGGTGGTTGCGCCGGGTCGTACGCCGGGTCGTAACCCGGCTGGTACGTCTGGTCGTACGACGTGTCGTAGGAGGCCGTCTGGGCCGAGCCGCCGTACGCGTACGGGTACTGCCCGCCCTGGTGCTGGTCCGTCTGGTACGGGTCCGCCTGGTACGGCTGCTCGTACCCGCCCTGCGGGTACTGCCGGCCGTCCTGGTACTGCCCGCCGGCGTATCCGCCGCCGTACCCGGCGCCCGGGTAACCGGCCGCGTCCCATTGGCCGTAGGACTGCTGCTGCGGGACGCCCACCGGTGTCTGGTCCTCGGAGGGCGCCGGCGGAGCCGCGGGAGGCGCGAACTCGTCGCCCCGGCCCGTCTCCGCTGCCTCACCCCCGCCCGTCTCCGCGGCCTCCGCCTCGGCCTGGGCGCGCAGGCGCCGTGCCCGGCGGCCCTCGCCGGCCACGGGCTGCGCGGGAACGACCGGCTCGTCGGGCAGGTCGTCGTCGACGTCGCGGCGCCGCCCGGGCAGGGCGAGCACGACGAGGACGACGGCCAGGGCGCCCTGCGCCCACAGCCAGGCGGTGTGGCCGACGGGGTCGTCGTAGGTGACGTCCAGCTTCCCGCCGGAGGCGGGCAGTTCGAAGCCCTGGGCCCAGCCGTCGACCGTGGTGGGGGTGAGCGGCTTGCCGTCGAGGGTGGCGGTCCAGCCCTCGGCGGCCGAGTCGGCCAGCCGCAGGATCCGGCCTTGTGGGCCGCTCGGGATCGTCGTGTGGATGTCGACCGGGCCGGCCGCGACCGGCTGCGGCCGAGCCGAACCGGCGCCCGTGGCGGAGCCGGACACGATGGTCGCGCGTGCCACCTCCTGGTCGACCCGCCACAGCGCCCCGCCCGCCTGCTGGCTGAGCCGGCTCAGGCCGGGCGTGGCGTCCAGTACGCGCGTGACCTCGCGGGGCGCGCCCTTGTGGACGAGGACGTAGCGCACGGCGAAGCCGCCGAGCTGGTCGGCCTGGTCGGCGCCGGAGCCGGCGACGAGGTTGGCGACGACCTTGTCGAGCTTGGGGTTCTCGCCGTCCGCCGCGGCGAGTTCGCCGTCGCCCATCCGCGCGCCGGAGCCGCGCACGAGCATGTAGCCGACGTGGGCCGGGGAGTCGCTGTCGAGGACGAGAGTGCGGGCCTGGTCGCGCGTGCTGCTCTCCTCGGCGACGAACGCGGGGACCTGCGTGGGGTCGCGCCGCTCCAGCGGCCCGTCGGCACCGCGGATCATCCAGCCGGCGGCGACGAGCAGCGGCCCGGCGGCCGAGGCGAAGGCGATCAGCGCGGCGACCGGCTGGCGCCAGCCGAAGCTCTGCTCGGCCACCCGTGCGCGTGCGCCGTCGGCACCGAGCACGGCGGCCGCCAGGAGGGCGATGCCGTAGACGAGCGTCGCGGGTCCGGCCCACGTCGAGCCGTTGGAGAGGACCGCGAACACGAAGCCCACCAGGGCGACGGTCCAGGCGGTCCAGATGCCCAACTGGCGCTCGGCGCGCAGCAGGGCGGCGAGCGCGGCCAGCACGATGCCGAAGAGCATCAGCCCGCTGACGGTGCCGGGCCCGCCGGGGCTCGCGCCGAGCAGGTCGAGGGCGGAGGCGGAGGCGGAGCCGTACTCCAGGCCCGCTTCCCTGAAGAAGCCGAACGGGAGCAGCGACAGCGACCAGGGTGCGAGGACCAGCAGCGGCGTTCCCGTCTGGGCGAGGAAACGCAGCCCGTAGGCCGTGATGTCGCTCCTGCACAGCGCCAGCACGCCCACACCGAGGAGCAGGGCGATGGGCCACACGATCGGGGTGAACGCCGTGGCGATCGTCAGCAGCAGCGCGTACGCCCAGGTGGCGCGCCAACTGCCGCGCGTGCCGGAGGGGTTGGCGAGGCCGCTGGCCGCGAGGCCCGCGCGCGCGAGGAGCGGCAGCAGGACGGCGAGGACGGCGGTGCCGATGCGGCCGCCGGCGAGCGCGCCGGTCGCGGCGGGCAGGAAGGCGTAGACGACGGCCGCCCAGGCGCGCAGCAGCCGGGACTCCACGAGCGGGCGGGAGGCGAAGTACGCGGTGAAGCCCGCCAGCGGAACCGAGCAGACCAGCAGCACCGTGACGGCGAGCCCGGTGGAGCCGAACAGCAGGGAGGCCAGCAGCGCCACGACCGCGAGGTAGGGCGGCGCGGCCGAGGTGCCGCCCGCGCCCACCGCGTGCCATGCGTCCGTGTACCGCGACCACAGCTCGCCCGAGTCCGCGGGGGCGGGCAGCAGGGCACCGCCCGCGAGGGCGCCGCCGCCCAGGAGTTCACGGCAGGCGACAAGGGAGACGAACAGCAGCACCAGGAAGAGCACCGGGCCGGGCTTGCGGGCGATGCGCTTGAGCCGGACGAACTGCTCGATCTCCAGGAAGTCCGCGTCGTCGCCGCCGGGGCCCGACTCGATGCCGCCGCCGTGCCGTCCCGCCCCGGAGGCGACCTCGGGGTCGGAGCGGCCGACGAGGTTGCTCGCGACCTGCTCGACGGTGACTCGGACGGTCGCGCCGGGCGGCGGGAACAGGGCCCGCAGCTCGTCCTTGCCGACCTGGGGGACGCCTCTCGCGCGCCGCCCGGAGATGATCCGCTCGGGCCGCAGCAGCGTGCCCATGAGGCCGCGGATCTCGTCGACGGCCTGTCCGGGGACCTTGCCGACGAGGTAGGCGAGGGTCCGCAGCAGCGTGCCGAGAACGAGGCGCAGCAGCACCCAGGGCAGCACGGCCGTACGGGCGTTGACGAGGAGGGTGTAGACGGCGCCCGCCTTGTCGACCTTGTGCGGGGAGGCGGCGGTGCGGCCCACGCAGTCGACGGTGCGGCGCTCGCGGGAGGCCGCCTCTGCGTGCCGTACGACCGCCTCGGGGGCGACCAGGACGCGGTAACCGGCGGCGTGTGCCCGCCAGCACAGGTCGACGTCGTCGCGCATCAGGGGCAGGTACCGGTCGAAGCCGCCGAGCTGTTCGAAGACGTCGCGCCTGACGAGCATGCCGGCGGTGGACACCGACAGCACGGACCGGACGTGGTCGTGCTGTCCCTGGTCCTGTTCGCGACGGTCCAGGCCGGTCCAGCGGCGGCCGGAGTTGGCGATGGTGACGCCGACTTCCAGCAGCTGCCGCCGGTCGTACCAGCCGCGCAGTTTGGGGCCGACGACGGCGACGTCCTCGCGGCCGAGCTCGTACTCGTTCTCCACGACCCTCAGCAGCTGGGCGAGGGCGTCGGGTTCGGGAGCGCAGTCGTCGTGCAGCAGCCACAGCCACTGCACCGGCTCACCGTGCGGGAGCTCGGGCAGGTCGTAGGCGTCGTCGCGCCACGTGCGCGTGACGGGGTCCCAGCCGCTGGGGCGCTTGAGGTACGGCAGCTCGTCGGGGGTGAGGACCGGGGCCGTGCGGTTGCACTCCTCGACGGCCTGGCCGAAGCCGGTACGGCGGGCGAGGTGCAGCACGCGGTCGTCGCCGAGGGCGTCGGTGACCAGCCGGGCGGAGTCGTCCGCACTGCCGGTGTCGGCGGCCATGGCGTACTGGACGGGGCGCTCCTGGCCGAGCAGCCCGGCCAGCGCGTCGGGCAGCCAGCGGGCGCCGTCGTGGGAGACGAGGACCGCGGTCACCACATGACGCGGAAACTCAGGTGTGGCAGCGGCCTCCTGGTGGACGGCTGCCGTGTGGCTGTGCACGGACATCGAGGTACGGGCCCCGGTTCGGTGGACTGCGGTGGACGCCTGTGCCCGGTGGGGGCAGCGGGGCGTCTCGGACGAGCGACCACACTATCGGCTGGGCAGGACGACGACCCGCCGCCTGTGGATAACCCATCCGCGACGGGCCGTTCCAGACGTGTGAGCGTCCTTGTCCGCGTAAGGGTCCGTACGGATGTCGGTGAAGAACCGGTGAGACCGGTCAGACTGCGGCCTTCTTCAGCCGGCGGCGCTCCCGCTCGGACAGGCCGCCCCAGATGCCGAAGCGCTCGTCGTTGGCGAGGGCGTACTCGAGGCACTCGGAGCGGACTTCGCAGGCGAGGCAGACCTTCTTGGCCTCGCGGGTCGATCCGCCCTTCTCGGGGAAGAAGGACTCGGGGTCGGTCTGGGCGCACAGCGCGCGCTCCTGCCAGCCGAGTTCCTCGTCCGCGTCGTCGACCAGCAGTTGCTGCACCAGCTCGGTCATGTGCGCCCCTCGTCTGTTCTTTCCGCGTCCCCGTGATGTAGCCGTTACCGTTCCGGCTGAACGACACGAGTGAAATTACAAGTGTGCTGCTCCGGGCGAGTCAAGCCGAGATCTGCTATTGGGCCCCTTATTCACTCTGCGGAACCAAGCCCGCACGGAAAGTGTTCAAATCACCCTAAACCCCGACACACCGACGAGGTCCCTGAGGGTCACCAGTCCACACAGAGCCTGTACGGAAAAGGACGCCCAGGCGTTCGATCCCGTTCCGGCACGCGCACCGAAGCGAACCGGATCACAGTCGGATCACGAGATCGCAACGGGGCACGGCCGCCCGGATGGACGCCATGTGTCCCGACAGGGCCGTGAGCAAACCTTTCACCTTTCAGATGAACCGGATGAGGTGAAACACATCCCACATAACGGGCGCCAAGTTGACAGTGGAGGTGTGAACCGGTGTCCTTGTGGGCATGCTCGCGAACTCGGCACTCACCCCGACCCGCTCCGCCGGGTCCCACGGTGCTGCCCGCGCTCGCTGTAGCTGTTGCTGTTCCGGCTGTTGAGCCCAACGCGCTCCGGCCGCCGCTGAGTCATACGCGACTCGGCCGCCGCTTCCTCCGCTCCCACCAGGGCACCCCGTCGCCGCCCCGACCCGGGCACACGCGACGCGCGACACCCCCACCGACTTCTCGCCTCGCCAAGGAACCCCCGCACTCCATGAACAGCGACAGCGACCTGCAGATCGCCGGCGACCTCCTCGAAGTACCGCACCTGCTCCAGGCACCGCGCGAGCACCCGGCCACCGTCGCCGAGTTCGTCGGCCTGGCCCGCTCCATCGCCGCCGACCGCTCCCAGTGGGAGCACCTCGTCCGGTACGACGCGACCACCCGCTGGTACCACCGGCTGCGCACCGGCCCCGGCTACGAGGTGTGGCTGCTGTCCTGGGTGCCCGGGCAGGGCAGCGGACTGCACGACCACGGCCGCTCCTCCGGGGTGCTGACCGTCCTGGACGGCACGCTGACCGAGCGCACGGAGCGCGGCACGCGCGCGTTGGCGCCGGGCGCCCAGCGGGTGTTCGCGCCCGGATATGTGCACGAGGTGGTCAACGACGCGCTGGAGCCCGCGGTCAGCCTGCACGTCTACTACCCGGGCCTGACGGAGATGCCGATGCACACGGCGGCCGCCCCGCACTGCGAGCCGCGGGCCGTGACGGCCTGAGGCCGCGCATCCCTCGACTGGCCGACGCGCTGTCGTACCCGCCTGCAAGACTTGCCCCATGCGCATTGTGGTTCTGGCAGGCGGCATCGGTGGTGCCCGGTTCCTGCGCGGTCTGAAGCGGGCCGTGCCGGACGCGGACATCACGGTCATCGGCAACACCGGGGACGACATCCACCTCTTCGGGCTGAAGGTCTGCCCGGACCTCGACACGGTGATGTACACGCTCGGCGGCGGCATCAACGAGGAGCAGGGCTGGGGGCGGGCCGACGAGACCTTCCACCTCAAGGAGGAGCTCGCCGCGTACGGCGTCGGGCCGGAGTGGTTCGGGCTCGGCGACCGGGACTTCGCCACGCACATCGTGCGGACGCAGATGATCGGCGCCGGGTATCCGCTGAGCGCGGTGACGGAGGCGCTGTGCGACCGCTGGCGGCCGGGCGTCCGGCTCATCCCCATGACCGATGACCGGGTGGAGACCCATGTGGCCGTCGAGATCGACGGGGAGCGCAGGGCCGTCCACTTCCAGGAGTACTGGGTGCGGCTGCGGGCCTCGGTCCCCGCCGAGGCGGTCGTGCCGGTGGGGGCGGAGCAGGCCAAGCCCGCGCCCGGTGTGCTGGAGGCGATCGCCGAGGCCGACGTGATCCTCTTCCCGCCGTCCAACCCGGTCGTCTCGGTCGGCACGATCCTCGCCGTGCCCGGCATCCGAGAGGCGATCGCCGACGCCGGGGTGCCCGTCGTCGGCCTCTCCCCGATCGTGGGGGACGCGCCCGTGCGCGGCATGGCCGACAAGGTGCTGGCGGCGGTCGGTGTGGAGTCCACGGCCGCGGCGGTGGCCGAGCACTACGGCTCCGGTCTGCTGGACGGCTGGCTCGTGGACCCGGTCGACGCGCACTCGGTGGCGCGGATCGAGGCGGCGGGCATCCGCTGCAGGGCCGTACCGCTGATGATGACCGACCTGGACGCGGCCGCGCGGATGGCCCGGGAGGCACTGGCGCTGGCGGAGGAGGTGCGGGGGGCGTGAGCGCACCGCTCAGCGACGGCTACCGGGTCTGGGCCGTGCCCGGGCTGCCCGAGGTCCAGCCCGGCGACGACCTGGCCAAGCTGATCGCCGCAGCCGAGCCCGGGCTCGCGGACGGGGACGTGCTGCTCGTCACCTCGAAGATCGTCTCCAAGGCGGAGGGCCGGATCGTCCACGCCGCCGACCGGGAGGCCGCGATCGATGCGGAGACCGTACGGGTCGTCGCCCGGCGCGGTGCCCTGCGCATCGTCGAGAACCGGCAGGGCCTGGTGATGGCCGCCGCCGGGGTCGACGCGTCCAACACCCCCTCCGGGACGGTCCTGTTGCTGCCCGAGGACCCGGACGCGTCCGCCCGGGCCGTCCGCGACGGCCTGCGCGACGCCCTGGGCGTCGACGTCGGGGTGATCGTCACCGACACGTCCGGGCGCCCCTGGCGGGCGGGGCTCACGGACGTGGCGATCGGCGCGGCCGGTGTCCGCGTACTCGACGACCTGCGCGGCGGTACGGACGCGCACGGCAATCCGCTCAGCGCCACGGTCGTGGCCACGGCGGACGAACTGGCCGCCGCCGGCGATCTGGTGAAGGGCAAGGCCGCCGGGCGGCCCGTCGCCGTCGTGCGCGGGCTGCCGCACGTGCTGGCCGAGGACGACGGGGAGGGGGCGCGGGCCGTGGTGCGGGGCGCGCGGGACGACATGTTCCGGCTCGGCACGTCCGAGGCGGTGCGGCTGGCGGTGACCCAGCGCCGCACGGTCCGGGCCTTCACCGACGAGCCCGTCGACCCCGGAGCCGTCCGGCGTGCGGTCGCCGCCGCCGTGACGGCGCCGGCACCGCACCACACGACGCCGTGGCGTTTCGTCCTGCTGGAGTCCGCGGACTCGCGCGCCCGTCTGCTGGACGCCATGCGGGACGCCTGGATCGCCGACCTGCGCCGCGACGGAAAGACCGAGGAGTCCATCGCCCGGCGAATACGGCGCGGAGACGTCCTGCGCAACGCGCCGTACCTGGTGGTTCCCTGCCTGGTCATGGACGGCTCGCACACCTACGGGGACACGCGGCGCGACGCGGCCGAGCGGGAGATGTTCGTGGTCGCGGCGGGCGCCGGCGTCCAGAACTTCCTGGTCGCGCTCGCCGGGGAACGGCTCGGCTCGGCATGGGTGTCCTCGACGATGTTCTGCCGCGACGTGGTGCGCGAGGTCCTGGGCCTGCCGGAGCACTGGGATCCCATGGGCGCGGTGGCGGTCGGCCACCCGGCCGAGGAGCCCCGGCCGCGGCCGGAGCGGGACGCGGGGTCGTTCATCGAGGTGCGGTGACCGCGCCCCGTCCGCGCCTACTCTCGTAACACCTCCCTCCTCTCCCCGGGACGTCATTCATGGCAGGACGCTTCGCTCCCCGGCCCACGCGTACGACGGTGCGCGGCGGGCATGTCGCCGTGCCCGCGGGCATACCGCGCCAGGCGGCGGCGCCGGGGCGGATGCGCACCTGGGTGCCGGACGGGCCGCTGGACCTCGGGCTGGTGCTCGGGCCGCTGCGGCGCGGCCCCGGCGACCCGACGTTCCGGGCGATGCCCGACGGCTCCGTGTGGCGCGCCAGCCGGACGCCGTGCGGGCCGGGGACGCTGCGGGTGCGGATGTCCGCCGGGCAGGTGTCCGGTGAGGCGTGGGGGCCGGGGGCCGAGTGGCTGCTGGAGCGGTTGCCCGAGCTGCTCGGGGCCGCCGACGACCCGTCCGCGTTCGTGCCCCGGCACCGGGTGGTCGCGCTCGCCCGGCACCGGCGGCCGGGGCTGCGGCTGACCAGGACCGGGCTGGTGCTGGAATCGTTGATTCCGTCGATCCTCGAGCAGAAGGTCACCACGGACGAGGCGTACCGGGCGTGGCGGCTGCTCGTACGGAAGTACGGGGAGCCCGCGCCGGGGCCGGCGCCGGGGCGGATGTACGTGATGCCGGATCCGCGGACCTGGGCGCTGATCCCGTCCTGGGAGTGGCACCGGGCGGGGGTCGACAACAAGCGGGCGTCGACGATCCTGCGTGCCGTACGGGTCGCTGCGCGGCTGGAGCAGGCGGTGGGGATGGCTCCGGTGGACGCGCAGGCACGGCTGGAGGTCGTGCCGGGGATCGGGCCATGGACGTCGGCGGAGACGGTGCAGCGCAGTCATGGGGCGGCGGACGCGGTGACCGTCGGGGATCTGCATCTGCCGGGGATCGTGGGGTGGGCTCTGGCCGGGGACCGGGATGCGGACGACTCGGTGATGCTGGAGCTGCTGGAGCCGTATGCGGGGCAGCGGCATCGGGCTGCCCGGTTGATTCTGCTGAGCGGGAGGGTGCCGCCGCGCAGAGCGCCGAAGATGCCTCGGTGGGACATCGGGGGGTTGTGAGGGGTTTCCCTCCGGGTGGCTGGTTGCGTGTGCTCGGCGCTGGTGACGGGGCGGGGCGGGGCGCGGCCCAGCGCTACGGGGTGACTGCCGTCGGCACGGCCGGGGGCACGTACTGCCAACTGTCCGGTGACACCCGCCCGGCGTTCGCGCTGAGGCCGGGTGGGTGCGCGGCCCAGCGCTACGGGGTGACTGCCGTCGGCACGGCCGGGGGCACGTACTGCCAACTGTCCGGTGACACCCGCCCGGCGTTCGCGCTGAGGCCGGGTGGGTGCGCGGCCCGGCGCTACGGGGTGCCGCTGCGCCCACCCGTGCCGCTCCAGCGACACGACTGCCCGCAGCTGGGGCAGTTGGGCGGGGCGGTTGCCCGCAGCTGGGGGCAGTTGGGCGGATCGCAGCCAGCCGGCACGACTGCCCGCAGCTGGGGAGTTGGCCGGGCGGGTGCGAGGCGTGTCGGGTGTGGTGCTACTGGTCCGGGGAGAAGCGGAGGGCGCCTGCGGGGATGCGGGCGTCGCACCAGACTCGGGCGCCCTCGCGCAGTTCGTTGTCCGGGCCCACCACCGCACCGTCTCCTATGACCGTGCCGGTGAGCACGGAGCGTTCGCCGACGCGGGCGCGGATGCCGATGAGGGAGTCGGTGATCACCGCGCCGGGCTCGATCACCGCGCCCGGCAGGATCGTGCTGCCGAAGACGCGTGCGCCCTCCGCCACGAACGCGCCCTCTCCCACCACCGTGCCGCCGGCCAGCTTCGCGTCGGGGGCGACCGTCGCCGTCGGCAGGACCAGGCGGTCGCCGCAGCGGCCCGGCACCGCCGGGGACGGGGCACGCCCCAGGACCAGGTCCGCCGAACCCCGGACGAACGCGGCCGGGGTGCCGAGGTCCAGCCAGTACGTCGAGTCGACCAGGCCCTGCAGATGGGCTCCGGCCGACAGCAGGTCCGGGAACGTCTCCCGCTCCACCGAGACCGGCCGGCCCTGCGGGATCGTGTCGATGACCGAGCGCCGGAAGACGTACGCGCCCGCGTTGATCTGGTCGGTGACGATCTCCTCGGGGGTCTGGGGCTTTTCCAGGAAGGCCAGGACGCGGCCCGTGTCGTCCGTGGGGACCAGTCCGTACGCCCGAGGGTCCGTCACCTTCGTCAGGTGGAGCGAGACGTCCGCGCCCGTCGTCTCGTGGGTGCGCACCAGTGCGCGGATGTCCAGGCCCGTCAGGATGTCGCCGTTGAAGACGAGCACCGGGTCGTCGGGGCCCGAGTGCAGCCGGGACGCCACGTTGCGGATGGCGCCGCCCGTGCCGAGCGGCTCCTCCTCCGTGACGTACTCGAGGTGGAGGCCCAGCGTCGACCCGTCGCCGAAGTACGGTTCGAAGACCTCGGCCAGGTACGACGTGGCCAGCACGATGTGTTCGACGCCCGCCGCTCTCGCTCTGGCCAACTGGTGTGTGAGGAAGGGGACCCCGGCCGCCGGGACCATCGGCTTCGGCGTGTGCACCGTGAGCGGGCGCAGCCTCGTGCCCTTGCCGCCGACCAGGAGGATCGCTTCTGTCACCTGTCGTCTCTGCTTCCTGCCGGGACCGGCCGAACTGTCTTTCGGCCGGCCAGTGTATGCAGACCGTTCCATGGCGCCTTCGATGGCCGTGCGGTGTTCCGCCCCCTGCCCCCCGATGGCGGTGAACGTGGTCTCCGGCAGCAGACCCGACCGCCTGGGCGGCCTCAGCGGCCCTGGTAACGGGCCGCGGTCGTACGGGCCGAGCCGAGCTTGCGGTAGAGCTTCCCCCCTGGGCACTCCGTGGCGAACCCGTCCCGGTGACCGGAGATCACGTTCAGTCGTACGTTCATGCCTTTTCGGTAGAGATTGCCACCCCCGGACTTCAGGTATGTCTTCCCCTTGGGATTCATCCCGTGCAGCCCGAGCTTCCACGCGGTGAGCCGGGCGATGGCCTTGACGGCCGAGGAGGACGGCTTGGTGGCGGTGAACGAGCCGAGTACGGCGATGCCCATGCTGTTGCTGTTGAAGCCGAGGGTGTGAGCGCCGAGGACCGGCTTCGCCACGCCCCCGGCGCGGCCCTCGTAGATCCTTCCGCACTTGTCGATGACGAAGTTGTAGCCGATGTCGCGCCAGCCCATGCTCTTGACGTGGTAGCGGTAGATACTGCGGATGAGTGAAGGGGCCTGCGAGCAGCTGTAGTTGTTGCCGGAGGCCGTGTGGTGCACGAAGGCCGCCTTCACCTTCTTCGTGTAGACGAACTTCTTCTCGCGCAGCTGCTCGTTCGCGCCCCAGCCCCGGCGCGTGACGATGGCCGGGCGCGGACCGATGTAGGGCTTGGCCTGCCGCTCGGTCCGGTCGGCGCCGTTGAGGGAAAGCGGCTCCCGCTCCGCCGCGGCGGGGCCCTGCTCCGTCGTGGCCGGGCTCTCCACCGTCACGCCCGGGCGCTCCTCCCTCACCCCCGGGCGCTCCACCGTCGCGGCCGGGCTCTCCTCCGTCGCGGCCGGGTCCTGCTCCGTCGCGGCCGGGCCCTGCTCCGTGGTGGCCGGGCTCTGCTCGGTCTCGGTGGGGCTCTCCTCCGTCACCGCCGGGCTCTCCGCCGGGATCTCGGTGGCGCCGAGGGGCGCGAGGTCGGCGTTGGCCGCGGACGCGGCGGTCGCCTCGGCGCTCAGCCCGCCGACGCGGGTGCCGGACGGCGGCGCGGCCTCGCCCGGGTCGACGAGTTCCAGGCGCAGGCCCGGGGGCAGTTGGGAGGTGGGCGCCTCGCCGGGTGTACCGGCACGGTGGTCGTGTCCCGGCTCCGCGCGTACGCGGACCTCCACGCCGTCCGAGTCGCCCACCCACAGCGGTGCCGTGGCGCCGCGCACCCGGCCCGAGGTGCGCTCGGGCGTGTCGGGGTCGGCCGCGTGGTCGGCGTTGTGCGTCTCGACGTCCTGCCAGCCGGACCAGGTGCCGGTGGCGGCGGCGCGGGTGCGCACCTGGACGCGGCCGTGCAGTTCGGTGCCGGGGTCGTCCCAGACGACACCGACGAGGGAGAACCGCCGTACGTCCCGGGCGGGCAGGCCCTCCTCGCCGGGGGCGCCCGCGGTGCGGTCGCGGGTGAGGGGTCGGAGGGGCAGCGACTGGGTGCTGCCGGGGACGTGCGGCTCGGTGGCGGAGCGGGCGGCCGTCGCCTCGGCCGCCGGACCGGCGGTCGTGGCCGCTTCCGCCGTCGGCACCGGTCTCGCGGTCGACGCGACTGCGGGCGGGGTCAGCGGAAGGGCGAGGGTCGCCGCGCAGGTGACACCGATTGAGGAAGCAAGGAATCCACGCATGCCCCTGATCTTGGACATATCTACTGATATCTGTCCATCGGGGAGTTGAGGGGGCGTCGGGAGGCGTTCGCCCGAACCGGTGGCGCTTCCGGGGCGAACCGGTGACCCGCCACGCGGTGCGCGGCGGCCGCGCCGCGTACGCTTGCCCGGGTGAACGCCACCGATCGCACCCCTGCCGACCTGCTGAGTTCCGCGCTCGCCGCGGACCCGGGACGCCCCCTGGTGACCTTCTACGACGACGCCACGGGCGAACGCGTCGAATTGTCGGTGGCCACCTTCGCCAATTGGGTGGCCAAGACCGCGAACTTGCTCCAGGACGAACTCTCCGCCGAACCCGGGGACCGGGTCGCGCTGCTGCTGCCCGCGCACTGGCAGACGGCGGTGTGGCTGCTGGCGTGCGCGTCGGTCGGGGTGCTCGCCGACGTCGACGGGCAGCCGGGCGCGGCCGACCTGGTGGTGAGCGGGCCGGACACGCTGGAGGCGGCCCGGGCCTGTTCCGGTCCGCGGGTGGCGCTGGCGCTGCGGCCGCTCGGGGGGCGCTTTCCGCAGACCCCCGAGGGGTTCGTCGACTACGCCGTGGAAGTGCCGGGGCAGGGGGACCGGTTCGTGCCGTACGCGCCGGTCGATCCGGAAGAGCCGGCGCTGATCGTGGCCGGACGGGAGTTCAGCGCGGCCGAGGTGGTCGAGCGGGCTCGGGCGGAGGCGTCGGGGCTGGGGCTGATCGGGCCGGGGTCGCGGATCCTGTCGGGGTTGCCGTACGACACCTGGGAGGGGTTGAACGCGGGGTTGTACGGGCCGCTGGCCACGGGAGGTTCCGTGGTGCTGTGCCGGAATCTGGAGCGGTTGGGGGACGAGGCGCTGGACAAGCGGGTGGAGAGCGAGCGGGTCACGGCCATCGCCCGGTAGGACCGGCACTGCCTCTGCTGCCAAGTCGACGTGACGGGCCGGCCCCTCCCCCGTTCGGCCCAGCAGCACCCACCCCTCACCGTCGACCCGGGCCATGGTCGTAGGAGCAGCAGCAGACGCGCAGACGCACGCACCGCACGCTCGTACGCCATGAGGGGTGGACCCGGTCATGAGCGACACAGCAAGGGGTCTCGGGCCCGGGGTGGGGGCCTCGGCCACCGGGCAGGGGCTGGGGAGGCGGCGTCGGCGGCGGTGGGTGCGGGGCTCCGGGCTCGTGACGGTCCTGGTGGTGGGCGGTGCCGCCGGTGCCGGGTGGGCGGTGTACACCAAGCTGGACGGGAACATCACCCCGGACGAGGCGGCCGCGGCCGAACTCGCGCGGTTCGAGAAGGAGCGGCCCACCGCGCTGGTCGAGGACGCCCGCAACATCCTGCTGATCGGATCGGACTCGCGCTCCGGCGACGAGAACCGCCGCTACGGCCGGGACTCGGGCACCGAACGGTCCGACACCACCATCCTGCTGCACCTGTCCGCGGGCCGGCACAGCGCCACGGCCGTCTCGATACCCCGTGACCTGATGGTCGACGTGCCCGGCTGCCGCCGGCGCGACGGCAGCCGCTCCGAGCCGACGTTCGCGATGTTCAACCACGCCTTCCAGGTGGGCGGTTCGGCCTGCACCATCCGAACGGTCGAGAAACTCACCGACATCCGCATCGACCACCACGTCGTCGTCGACTTCCACGGGTTCAAGGAGATGGTCGACGCGGTCGACGGTGTCGAGGTGTGCCTGAAGGAGCCGGTCGACGACAAGGACGCCAAGCTCAAACTGCCCGCCGGACGCGTGAGGCTCGACGGCGAGCAGGCCCTGGGCTACGTCCGCGCCCGCAAGTCCCTCGGCAACGGCAGCGACACCGACCGCATGGACCGCCAGCAGAGGTTCCTCGGCGCGCTCGTCACCAAGGTGCGCAGCAACGACGTGCTGCTGAATCCGGTGAAGCTCTATCCCGTGCTGGACGCGGCCACGTCCTCCCTCACCACCGACCCGGATCTGGCGAGTCTGCGTGGTTTGTACGAACTCGTACGCGGGCTGCGCGACATCCCTACCGAACGGGTGCAGTTCCTGACCGTGCCACGGGAGTCGTACGTCTACGACGCCAATCGCGACCAACTCGTGGAACCCGCGGCGGAGAAGCTGTTCGAGCGGCTGCGCACGGACAGGCCGGTGGTGGTCGCGCGGAACGTCGCACGGGGTTCGGCCGCACAAAGCCGGGAAAGCGGGGATTCGCACGAAGGGCCGTCCGGGGATTCACCTTCGGATTCCCCTACGGAGGCGCACGGCCTCGGCACGGACGGTGACGGAAAGGCCGGCGCAAAGGGCGGCGTGAAGCGGCCCGGCGAACCAGTCGCGGACGTTTCCCCCGCACCGACGTTCCGCGGGAACACCGCCGCCGAGGACAGCTGCGGGTAAAGCCCATGCAACGCGGTGAACTTTTGTCCGAGGAAATGGGCGAATTGCCCAGGTGTAGGGACGTGGAATTTGTCACCGCCGTCGCCCGACGCTGAACTGGGCCGTTAGTGTGAGCGATCCGGTGCGTCCGGCCCCTGAGGTCCATAGGTCCGTCCTGAGGTCGCGCACTGTACGACCGAGACCCGAGCGCCTTGAAGGGGGAAGGCGCCGCGTGGCCCCGACGGAGGATTCGGACAACCGTGGACGCGCAAGGCCGTGGGCGGGCGGAGAACATCGATCCCGCAGACCAGTGGGTACTCAATCCGAACACCGGCGAATACGAACTGCGACTGGCCCCTTCCGCACCGCAGTCGGCGGTGCCCGGGCCGCGCAGGGCCGCCTCCCCCCGCGGGGGCGCGGCGGTGCGCAGCCGTACTGCGGCACCGGGCCGTACGCGGCCTTCGGAGTCGCCCGGCCGTGACGTCCCGCCGGCGCGCAGGCGCCGCGGGGCACCCGCCGAGCCGCCGCCGGGGCGGCGCGGCCGGCGTCCGGCGAAGAAGTCGAAGACCAAGAAGGTCCTGCTGTGGACGGGCGGCACGATGGCGCTCGTCCTGATCGCCGCCGCGGGCGCCGGCTACCTCTACATCGAGCACCTCAACGGCAACATCACCTCCGTCTCGGACGACGGCGCGTCCACCGGTGGCTTCAGCAAGGACAAGGCGATCAACATCCTGCTGATCGGCACCGACAAGCGCACCGGCAAGGGCAACGACAAGTACGGCGACAAGGGCAGCGTCGGCCACGCCGACACCACGATCCTGCTGCACGTCTCCAAGGACCGCTCCAACGCGACCGCGCTGAGCATCCCCCGCGACCTGATCGTCGACATCCCCGACTGCCCCACCACACAGGAGGACGGCTCGACGAAGGTCATCCCCGGTTCCACGGGGGTGCGCTTCAACACGAGCCTGGGGCAGGACGGCCGTACGCCGAGCTGCACCATGCGGACCGTCACCGAGCTGACCGGGGTGAAACCCGACAACTTCATGGTCGCCGACTTCAACGCGGTCAAGACGCTGACCACGGCGGTCGGGGGCGTCGAGGTCTGTCTGGCCAAGGACATCGACGATCCGGACTCCAAGCTCAAGCTGTCCAAGGGGACGCACACCATCGAGGGCGAGCAGGCGCTGGCGTACGTGCGCACCCGGCACTCCGTCGGCTTTGGCGGCGACCTGAGCCGGATCGGGCTGCAACAGCAGTTCCTCAGCGCGCTGATGCGCAAGCTGAAGTCGAACGACACGCTCTCCAGCCCGTCCAAGATGATCAAGCTGGCGGAGGCGGGCACCAAGGCGCTGACCGTCGACTCCCAGCTGGACAGCATCAACAAGCTGAAGGACCTCGGTCTGGAGCTGGGCAAGCTCAACACCAAGAACCTGACGTTCACGACGATCCCGGTGATCGACAACCCGGCGGAGAAGGTCAAGTCGACCGTCGTCCTCGACGAGTCCAAGGCCCCGCAGGTGTTCAAGATGATCCAGAACGACGTGTCGTTCACCGAGGTCAAGCAGAAGCAGAAGCAGAAGCAGAAGAAGGAGAAGGCCGCCGTCGCCGCGCGGCTGAAGGGCACCAAGGCGCCGGCATCCGAGGTGCGGGTGCGCATCCTCAACGGCGGGGCGCGCCCGGGCAGCGCCCAGGAGACCCTGGCGTGGCTGCAGACCGAGGAAGGCGTCGAGAAGTCGGAGAACGCCGGCAACGCGCCGGCGGAACTGAGCAAGACCACGCTCGAGTACGCGCCCGACCAGGCCGACCAGGCGCGCCGGCTCGCCGACATCATGGGGCTGTCCGCCTCGGCGATGAAGCCGGGCGAGAGCGTGAGCAACTCCCAGGGGCTGCCGACGATGACGCTGACCCTGGGCAAGGACTTCGAGGGCGCGGGCGTGCCCCTCACCACTCCGTCGAAGGCGCCGGAGGGGGTCCAGAAGTCCACGGCGGACAAGGTCGAGTGCGCCAAGTGACCTGACGGGCCTGCGGTACGTCCTACAGGGCGTACCGCAGGCCCGTTCGACGCGTACGTCCTCCGGGGCGTACCGCACGCCGCTCGTCGGCGCAGGGGTGGGGGAGACAGGGCGATGACGCAGAGCAGTGTGCACGGGGAGGGGACGCGTCCGGGTGCCGTACCGCGGCAGCCGGGCGCGGGGGGCAGGACCGCACGGGACAGCGACGGGGAGGGCCCCAGCGCGGACGGCGGCAGAGGCGGCGGCGGATCCGGCGGCGGGGGCAGCCGGCGCCGCAGCCCGGGGCCCGGGCGCGGGCAGCGCGTGCTGCGCTGGTCGGCGACGACCCTGGCGCTGCTCATCCTCGCCACGGCCGGGGCGGGTTACCTGTACTACCGGCACCTGAACGGCAACCTCGAGAAGGGCCAGCGCAGCAGCGGCGACTCCAAGGTGAGGAAGGCCGAGCCGAACGCGGCCGGGCAGACGCCCCTGAACATCCTGCTGATCGGCTCCGACAGCCGTAACTCCGCCGCGAACCTGAAGCTGGGCGGCAACAGGGCGAGCGTCGGCAGCAAGCCGCTGGCCGACGTGCAGATGCTGATCCACCTGTCGGCGGACCGCAGGAGTGCGGCGGTGGTGACCGTTCCGCGCGACACCCGCGTCGACATACCCGAGTGCAGGGACCCGAAGACCGGCGAGACGTACCCGGCGACCAACACCATCATCAACGAGTCGCTGGCCCGCGGCGGCGCCGGCTGTACCCTGGCCACCTGGGAGAAACTCACCGGGGCCTACATCGACCACTGGATGATGATCGACTTCGCGGGCGTGGTGAGGATGGCGGACGCCGTCGGCGGTGTCGAGGTCTGTGTGAAGCAGAACGTGTGGGACCGCCCGCTGCCGGGCCAGCGCGGCGGCTCCGGGCTGAAGATGACGGCCGGCAGGAAGAACGTCAAGGGCGAGCAGGCCCTGCAGTGGCTGCGCACACGGCACGCCTTCTACAGCGACCTGGGGCGTGCCAAGGCCCAGCGCATGTACATGAACTCGATGATCCGCACGCTGAGGAAGCAGAACGTCTTCACCGACACCGGACGCCTGATGAGCCTGGCCGAGGCGGCCACCAAGTCCCTGAAGGTGTCGGAGGAGATCGGCTCGGTCAAGGAGCTGTACGACCTCGGTATGCAGCTCAAGACGGTGCCGACCGACCGGATCACCATGACGACCCTGCCGACCGTGCAGGACGCGGAGAACGCCAACCACCTGGTGCCGGCCGGCGCCGACGCCGCGAAGATCTGGTCGATGATCCGCGACGACGTGCCCTTCGACGACAAGGGTGAGGGCAGGGGGGGCGCCGAGGCGGACGGCAAGGACGGACCGTCGGGCGCGAAGAAGTCGACGGGCCGTAAGGAGAGGGCCTCCGACGATCCGGCCGCGCCCGACAGCGAGATCGGCGTCCTGGTGCGCAACGCCACCCGGTCCGCGACGCTCGGCCCGGTCGGCGGCCGGGCGGGCGCCCTGGCCCGGCTGCTCGTGGAGAAGGGCTTCACACGGACCGCGGCGGACACCTCCGCGGCCGTGTCGGAGGACAGGACCTCCGTCCGCTACCCGAGCGCGGAGTTGGAGGGCGACGCGCAGCGTGTCGCCGAGTCCCTGGGCATTCCGCCGAGTGCGGTGCAGCGCTCGACGGAGGTCTCCGGGGTCACGCTCGTCGTGGGCGCCGACTGGCGCGAGGGCACGGCCTACCCGAAGGAGCCGGCGCCGCAGGCCGGGGACGTCCCCGAGAGCGCCGACGCGATGAACGGGTCGGACAGCGGCCAGTGCATGGACGTATACGCGCCCTACCGCTGGTAGCCACCGGCCCAAAGCCCCCTCGCGGGCGGCGAATTGGTTCACAGCAGTCACTCCGGACCCACCGGGCGGATAGTGTGAGTGGTCCTGAGCTGCCCGTACCCGACGGAGGAATCGGACACACCTTGGACGCACACGGCCGTGGGCGGGCGGACGACGTCGACCCCGCAGACCAGTGGGTACGCAACCCGAACACCGGCGCATACGAACTGCGCCCGCATCCCTCCGCGCCGCGGCCGTCCGTCCCCGGACCCCAAGGCGCGGACGGCCCGCACGAGGCGGGGAGCGGCCGTACGACGGCTCCCGGCCGCTCGGTGCCGCCGCAGCGCGGGCGCCGGCCGGAGCACAGGCCGGGACCGGGAACGTCGGGCCGGGGAAAGCCCCGCCAGGAGACCCCGGGCAGGGGAGCGCCGGGCAGGAGGACGCCGGGCACCGGCAGGTCCGGGGCTCGCAGGTCCGCGCAGCGCAGGCCGAGGGCCGGGAAGGTCCTGCTGTGGACCGGCGGCACCATGGCGTTCGTCGTGCTCGCCGTCGGCGCGGCCGGCTACTTCTACCTGCGGCACCTGGAGGGCAACTTCTCGACGGAGGACGTCGGTGACGTCGGCAAGAGCAGTTTCAGCAAGGACGAGGCCTTCACGATCCTGGTCATCGGCACCGACAAGCGCACGGGCGCGGGCAACGAGGGCTACGGCGACAAGGGCAGCACGGGGCACGCCGACACCACGATCCTGCTGCACGTCGCCGAGGACCGCTCCAACGCCACCGTGCTCAGCATCCCGCGCGACCTGATCGTCGACATCCCCGACTGTCCCACGAAGCAGGCCGACGGCACGACGACGGCGGTGCCGGGGTCGCAAGGCGTCCGCTTCGGGTGGAGCCTCGGCCAGAACGGCCGGGACCCGGGCTGCACCATGCGCACGGTGGAGGAGAACACCGGCATCCCGGTCGACCACTTCATGATGGCCGACTTCAACGCGGTCAAGACGCTCACCACGGCGGTGGACGGCGTCGAAGTCTGTGTGGAGAAGGCCGTCGACGACAAGGCGTCCAAACTGGTCCTGCCCCAAGGCGAGTCGACGGTCGAGGGCGAGCAGGCCCTCGCCTTCCTGCGCACCCGCAAGAGCTTCGGCAACAGCGGCGACCTGGACCGCATCAAGGTGCAGCAGCAGTTCCTGGCCTCGCTCCTGCGCAAGATGTCCTCCAGCGACACGCTCACCAGCCCCGCCAAGCTGTGGAAGCTGGCCGAGGCCGCGTCCGAGGCGCTGACCGTGGACAAGCCCATCGGCAAGGTCGGCGCCCTCAAGGACATCGCGCTGGAACTGAAGAAGGTGCCGACGAAGAACATCACCTTCACCACCGTCCCGGTGCGGGACAACCCCGCCGAGACGGTGAAGGCGACCGTCGTCCTCGACGACTCCAGGGCGCCGCAGGTGTTCGACATGATCAAGGACGACGTGTCGTTCACGGAGGTCAAGAAGCAGCAGAAGAAGGAGAAGGCCGCCGTCGCCGCCCGGCTGAAGGGCGAACAGGCCCCGGCGTCCGAGGTGCGCGTGCGCATCCTCAACGGCGGCGCGGAGCGCGGCAGCGCCCAGGAGACCGTCAACTGGCTGCAGATCGACCAGGGCGTCACCAAGGCCGAGAACGCCGGCAACGCCCCGGCCGCACTGCGCCGGACCACGCTCGAGTACGCGCCCGACCAGGCCGACCAGGCGCGCCGCCTCGCCGCCCTGATGGGGCTGTCCGCCTCGGCGATGAAGCCCGGCGAGAGCGTCACCAACGCCCAGGGCCTGCCCACGATGACGCTCACCCTGGGCAAGGACTTCCGCGGCGCGGGCCTCTCCCTCACCGCTCCGGCCAAGGCGCCGGACGTGCCGAAGTCCACGGCCGACAAGGTCACCTGCGCGAGTTGACGTTTCCAGGGCAACTGACGGGCCCGTCGTGCGTCTAACAGGACGCATGGCGGGCCTGTTCCATGGCGCGAGGAGCGGGGAGGGCGGGACAAGTGACCCAGAACACGGTGGAGGCGGACGAGGCGGTCCGGGACGTCCGGCCGGAGCCGGCTCCGGCTGCCGGCGGGGGCGACGCCCTCACCGGCGACCGGCACCGCCCCGGCGGCCGACGGCCGCGGCGCGGCCACCGCGTGCTCAAGTGGTCGGCGGCCGTCCTCGCCGTCGTGGTCCTCGGCGCGGCCGGCGCCGGCTACCTCTACTACCGGCAGCTGAACGCCAACATCAAGAAGGTCCCCCTCAACCTCGGTGAGAACAAGGTCGCCGAGCCGACGCCGAACGCCGCGGGCCAGACCCCGCTGAACATCCTGCTCATCGGCTCCGACGCCCGGGACACCGAGGAGAACCAGGAACTCGGCGGCGCCCGCGAGACGTTCGGCGCCACACCGCTCGCGGACGTCCAGATGCTGGTCCACCTGTCCGCCGACCGGACCAACCTGTCGGTCATCAGCATGCCGCGCGACACCCTCGTCCACATACCCAAGTGCACCGACCCGGAGGACGGGACGGTGTACCCGGCGAGCAACGGCCGGGTGATGACGAACCAGAGCCTCGGGCACGGCGGTCCCGGCTGCACGGTGGCCACCTGGCAGGAGCTCACGGGCATCCACATCGACCACTTCGTGATGGTCGACTTCGCGGGCGTGGTGTCGATGGCGGACGCCGTCGGCGGCGTCCCGGTGTGCGTGGACGCCAACATCCACTCCCGCGACAGCCAGGGCCACGGCTCCGGACTGAAGATGCGCAAGGGCACGCACCCCGTGAAGGGCGAGCAGGCCCTCCAGTGGCTGCGCACCCGTTACGGCTTCGAGGACGGCAGCGACCTCGCCCGCGCCAAGGCCCAGCACCTGTACATGAACTCGATGGTCCGCCAGCTGCGCGAGAACGCCACCCTGAGCAGCCCCAACAAGCTGCGCAAGCTGGCCGAGGCGGGCACCATGGCGCTCACCGTCGACCCCGGCCTCGACACCGTCAAGAAGCTGTACGACCTCAGCACCGAGCTGCGGAAGGTGAAGCCGGAGCGGATCACCATGACCACGATGCCGAACCGGTACGTGGGCGCGCGGGTCGAGCCGACGCAGGACGCCGAGAAGCTCTTCCGGCTGGTGCGCGAGGACATCCCCCTGGACGGCAAGGGCGGCACGGGCGCCCCGAAGAAGACCCAGGAGAAGTCCGCCGACCCGGCCGCCGCCGACGACGAGATCGCCGTCCAGGTCCGCAACGGCACACGCACCGACACCCTGCCCGCCGCCCGCGGCCGCGCGAGCACCGTGACCGCACTGCTCGTGGACCAGGGCTTCACCAAGGCGTTCGCCGACACGACCGGGTCACTGAGCGAGGACCGCACGGTGGTCCGCTATCCGAGCGCCGACCTGGAGGGCGACGCCCAGCGGATCGCCACGTCCCTCGGCATCCCGCTGAGTGCGGTGCAGCGCTCCACCGACGTCACCGGCGTCACGCTCGTGGTGGGAGCCGACTGGCGCGAGGGCACGGCGTACCGGGCGCCGAAGGCCGAGGACAACACGACCCCCAAGACGGCCGAGGCGCTCAACGGCGCCGACGAGACGGCGTGCATGCACGTGAACCCGGCCTTCACCTGGACCTGAACGGCCGCGGCCCCTCCGCCTCCGGGAGGGGCCCGGGCTCAGACCGCCGGTCCGCCGGCGGCGGCGTCCGCCCGCACGGGGGGCCGCCGGCTCGCGATCACCTTGCGGGCCAGCGACCGCGGACTCGTCAGGAAGCCCCAGCCCCACGACATGTGCATGGTGGCCAGCGCGACCGGGATCTGGAGCCGCGCCTTCAGCGGCAGCCCCCGGCCCGCCGGGACGGACCCGAGCAGGATCGCCGCGAGGTAGCCGGCGGGCACCACGAAGCCCAGGGGGTGCAGCAGGGCCCCCACCACGGTCCCGGCCGCGATCGCACACACCGCGGTCGGCGGGGCGAGGTACCGCAGGTTGATGGAGCCCTCGTGGTAGCGGGCGACGACGTGCCGCCAACGGCCGTAGTCCTTGTACTGCTTGGCCAGTGCCCGCACGCTCGGCCGCGGCCGGTAGGACACCTTCAGCTCGGGCGAGAACCAGATCAGCCCGCCGGCCTCGCGGATGCGGTAGTTCAGCTCCCAGTCCTGGGCGCGGATGAACTCCTCGTTGTAGCCGCCCTGCTGCTCCAGCGCCGCACGCCGGAACACCCCGAGGTACACGGTCTCGGCGGGCCCGGCCGCGCCGCCGGTGTGGAACGAGGCGTTGCCCACACCGATCCTCGACGTCATCGCCGCCGCGACGGCGTGCTCCCAGTCGTTCTCGCCCTCGGCGTGCATGATGCCGCCGACGTTCTGGGCGCCGGTCTCCTGAAGGAGCCGTACGGCGGTGGCGATGTAGTTCGGCGAGAGCATGCCGTGCCCGTCGACCCGGACCACGATGGGATGCCGGGACGCCTTGATGGCGGCGTTCAGCGCGGCCGGCGTACGACCGCTCGGATTGGGCACGGTGTGCACGCGCGGATCTTCGGCCACGAGCTCGGCGGCGATCTCGTCCGTGCGGTCCGTGGACGGACCGAGGGCGATCACGACCTCCATCTCGCCGGCGTACTCCTGCGCGAGGATCGCTCGGACCGCTCCACGCAGATGCCGCTCCTCGTTGAGGACCGGCATGATGACAGACACGGCGGGCAGCTGCACGTCGGGATTGGCGTTCATAGGGGGCTCACGTTACCGCGAACGGGGGACACCGTTGCGCGCCGCCGGCCTCGGTGACCCGGGCCACAGATCGTATGGGCCTACGGTGCTCGCGGATCCCACGTACGGCCGTCGTCCGCAGGAGTCCCCTTTGCCCACACCGCCCCGGTCCCCCCGGCCCCAGCCCGGCCCGCAGCGCCGCCCCCAGCCGTCCCGCCGCACGCCCCCGCGACCGGCGGCCGTACGGCGGAAGAAGCCCCGCTGGGCCATGCGTGCGGTCACGACGCTGTCCGTGGTGGTCCTGGCCTCCGCCGGCATCGGGCACACGGTGATCTCCAGCCTCGACGCGGACATCAGCCGGGTCGACCCCTTCAAGGACATGAAGAACCGGCCCCGCGCCGGGCACGGCATGAACGTGCTGCTGGTCGGCACCGACGGCCGCGACAAGATCTCCAGGGAAGAACGGAGCAGGTACCACCTGGGCGGCGCGCCCTGCCGCTGCACCGACACGATCATGATCGTGCACATCTCGGAGGACCGGGAGCGTGCCAGCGTGGTGAGCCTGCCGCGCGACTCGTACGCCGTGACGCCCCCGCACACCGACCGGAACTCCGGCAAGAGGCACGGCGGGCACCCCATCAAGCTGAACGCGGCGTACGCGGAGGGCGGGCCGGAACTGACCGTGCGCACGGTCGAGAAGATGACCCGCGTGAAGATCGACCACTACCTGGAGGTCGACTTCGCCAGCTTCATGAAGACGGTGGACGTGGTCGGCGGGGTGGAGATCTGCACCGCGGACCCGCTGAAGGACAGCCACACCGGGCTGAACCTGCCGGCGGGCCGGCACCTGCTCAAGGGCGGGCAGGCCCTGCAGTACGTGCGCGCCCGGTACGTCGACGGCGCCTCCGACCTCAGTCGGATGAAGCGTCAGCAGCGCTTCATGGCGGCCCTCGTCGCGCGGGCCACCTCCTCCGGGATCCTGCTGAACCCGATGAAGTTCCGCGACATCACGCACGCGGTCCTCGGCTCGGTCCGCGCCGACAAGGGCTTCGGCACGGACGAACTGCTGGACCTCGGCCGGGCCATGCGCAACTTCTCCCCCTCCTCCTCCGAGTTCACGACGGTGCCGATCGGGCGGATGGGCTACGCCGTGAAGGGCGTCGGCTCGACGCTGAAGTGGGACCCCGTCAAGTCCGAGCGGGTCTTCCGCGCCCTGCGCGAGGACCGGCCGCTGTCGGTGAGACGTCCGCGCGGTTCGGCGGTGCTCGTGCCGGTCGCCCCGCAGCAGATCCGCGTCCAGGTGGAGAACGGCACGAGCATGCCGGGCCTCGGCCGCAAGGCGGACACGGCCCTCGCGGGCGTCGGCTTCCGCACGACCCGGGCGCCGGTGAACGCGAAGAACCTCACCGTGACCCGCACGGTCGTCGCCTATGACCCCCGCTGGGACCGCTCGGCCAAGTCCCTGGCGACGGCCCTGCCCGGCAGCGAACTGCGCCCGGTGAAGGGGCAGGGGGCCACGCTGAAGGTGATCCTGGGCACCGACTTCGGGCAGGTCCGCAAGGTACGCGCGGAGAACCAGTCGGAGGGTGAGTTCGGGGTGGTACGGGGGGACGAGGTGAAGTGCGCGACGTAGCGCCGGTCGTCAGTCCTCGAAACCCTCCGCCGCCCGCTTCTCCCGCAGCTCCATGATCGCGCGGCGGCGGGCCAGCCGGTGGGTGCGGCGGATCTGGGCCTCCTGGTAGCGGCGTTTGTCCTGTTCCGTCTCGGGGAGGACCGGCGGCACCCGGCGCGGCTTGCCGTCGGCGTCCACCGCGGCGAAGACGAGATAGGCCGAGCCGACCTGGGTGGGCGGCGTGGACTCGTTCCAGCGTTCGGCCAGGACCCGTACGCCGACCTCCATGGAGGTCCGGCCGGTCCAGTTGACCTGAGCCTTCACATGCACGAGGTCACCGACGCGCACCGGCTCGAGGAAGGCCATCTCGTCCATCGACGCGGTGACCGCGGGCCCGCCGCTGTGCCGCCCGGCGACCGCGCCCGCCGCGTCGTCCACCAGCTTCATGATCACCCCACCGTGCACCGTCCCCAGAAGGTTCGTGTCGTTGTGGGTCATGATGTGGCTGAGGGTGGTGCGGGACGCCGAGGTCGGCTTGCCGGGGATATCCGGAGTGCCCGACTCCGCAGCTGGGGCCTGGTCTGTCATGGCCTCCACCTTATGCCGAGGCGGCATGCGGGGGATTTGTGTCAGCTTCGCCACAGCCTTGCCCTGATTTTCCGACGACCCTTGTATGCCGCACAGCCGTGCCCTGCACACTGAGCCCATGAATGATTGGCCCGAGGCATGGTCCGACGACAACCGCGGCAGCCGGTACGGACGCGGAAGCGCGAGCGCACACCCCGAGGGCGCGCGCGTGATGCGGCAGGTCCGCCGCGGTCCGGCGGCGCCGCCCGGGCAGGGCGCCTACGGCGCTCCCGGCCGCCAGGCACCGCCGTACGGCGCCGGAGGCGTCCCGCAGCAGCCGTCGTACGTGGACGGCAGCGGCTATGACAGCGGCTACAACACCGGCCAGGTCTACGGCTCGCCCGGCGGCCGCGGCCCCGGCGGCCCCGGCGGCGACGGCACGTACGCGCCGCGCCCCGCGCCGAACTGGCGGCGCCGGATCAAGGTGACGGCGATCACCGTCGCGACCGTGCTCGTGGTGACCACCGTCGCCACGTACTTCTGGGCCGACTCCAAGCTCAACCGCGAGGTCGACCTGTCGAAGGTCATCGACCGGCCGGAGGCGGGCGAGGGCACCAACTACCTGATCGTCGGCTCCGACAGCCGCGCCGGCATGTCGGCCGAGGAGAAGAAGAAACTGCACACCGGGTCCGCCGAGGGCAAGCGCACGGACTCGATGATGATCCTGCACACCGGCGGCAACGGCCCGACGCTGATCTCCCTCCCCCGCGACTCGAATGTGACGATCCCCTCGTTCAAGGGCTCGGACTCCGGCAAGTTCTACCCGGGCACCGGCCGCCAGGTGAAGCTGAACGCGGCGTACGCGGAGGACGGTCCCGAACTGCTGGTCCGCACGGTGGAGGCCAACACCGGCCTGCACATCGACCACTACGTGGAGATCGGCTTCGCCGGCTTCGCGAACATCGTGGACGCGGTCGGCGGCGTGGAGATGGACATCCCGCAGGACATCAAGGACACCAAGTCCGGCGCGAACTTCAAGAAGGGCAAGCAGACCCTGAACGGCGAGGAGGCCCTGGCCTTCGTCCGCACCCGGTACGCGCTCAGGGGCTCCGACCTGGACCGTACGAAGAACCAGCAGAAGTTCCTCTCGGCGCTCGCCAACCAGGTCGCCACCCCGGGCACGATCCTCAATCCGTTCAAGCTGTACCCGACGATGGGCGCGGGCCTGGACTCCCTCGTCGTCGACAAGGACATGGGCCTGTGGGACCTGGCCTCGATGTTCTGGGCGATGAAGGGCGTCAGCGGCGGCGAGGGCAAGTCGATGAACATGCCGATTGCGGGCAACGCCGCGAACGGCAACCTGCAGTGGGACACCGCGAAGCTGAAGACGCTGGTGAACCAGCTGAAGAACGACGAAAAGGTCACCGTCTCGGGCAACTGAGCGTGGCCGCACGGCACTTGGGGGCACCCGGCGGGTGCCCCCAAGCTGCTGCCGGCGGTCGTCACATCGTGGCGCCCGCCATCGTCCGGCAGGTCTCCGAACACCGGCGACACGCCTCGGCGCAGCGCATCATCTGGGCGTCGTCCGGCATGGACATACACGCCTCGGCGCACATGTCGCAGGCCCGGGCGCACATCGCGCACATCTCGGCCGCCATGGGCGAGCGGCGCATCATCATGTCGGCGCACATGCGGGTCATCTCGGCGCAGTCCATCAGCGCGCGCATGATCTGCATCTGGGCCTGGCCGCCCATCTGCAGGCAGGAGCTCATGGTCTCCTCGCACACGGTGTGGCAGGTCATGCAGGCGTCGACGCAGGCCTGCATCTCCGGGCTCATGGTGGTCGTGGTCGCGGGCTGCTGGGTCATGGCTCCTCCTGGGGGACGGTGGAGGCCGGGGTTCGGCCCCCGGTCCTTTCCGTCCTACGCCTGCCGGGCCGCTTCCGCCACGGGGCGGACGGAAACAGCCCCCGGCCGAGTGGGCCGGGGGCTGCGCCGAGGTGTCGCGGGTTACGGCAGGTTGCGCGCCATGACGATGCGCTGGACCTGGTTCGTGCCCTCGTAGATCTGCGTGATCTTCGCGTCGCGCATCATGCGCTCCACCGGGTAGTCGCGGGTGTAGCCGTACCCGCCGAGGAGCTGGACAGCGTCCGTGGTGACCTCCATCGCCACGTCGGAGGCGAAGCACTTGGCGGCGGCGCCCTGGTAGGTGAGGTCGGCGTCGCCGCGCTCGGAGGCGGCGGCGGCCTGGTACGTCAGGGCGCGGGCGGCGGAGATCTTCATCGCCATGTCGGCGAGCATGAACTGGATGCCCTGGAAGTCGGCGATCGGCTTGCCGAACTGCTTGCGCTCCTTGACGTAGCCCTTGGCGTAGTCGAGCGCGCCCTGGGCGATGCCGAGGGCCTGGGCCGCGATGGTGATGCGGGTGTGGTCGAGGGTCTTCATGGCCGTGGCGAAGCCGGTGCCCTCCTCGCCGATCATGCGGTCGGCGGGGATGCGGACGTTGTCCAGGTAGACCTCGCGGGTGGGCGAGCCCTTGATGCCGAGCTTCTTCTCGGGGGCGCCGAAGGAGACGCCCTCGTCCGACTTCTCGACGACGAAGGCCGAGATGCCCCGGGAGCGCTTCTCCGGGTCGGTGACCGCCATCACCGTGTAGTAGTCGGAGACGCCCGCGTTGGTGATCCAGCGCTTCACGCCGTTGAGGACGTAATGGTCGCCGTCGCGGACCGCCTTGGTCTTCATGCCGGCCGCGTCCGAGCCCGCGTCCGGCTCGGAGAGGCAGTACGAGAACATGCCGTCGCCCTTGGCGAGCGGGGTCATGTACTTCTTCTTCAGCTCCTCGGAGCCGGAGAGGATCACGGGGAGCGAGCCGAGCTTGTTCACGGCCGGGATCAGGGAGGAGCTGGCGCACACGCGGGCCACCTCCTCGATCACGATGACCGTGGCCAGCGCGTCGGCGCCGGCGCCGCCGAACTCCTCGGGCACGTGCACGGCGTGCAGGTCGTTGGCGACCAGCGCCTCGAGCGCCTCCTGCGGGAAGCGGGCCTCCTCGTCCACCGTGGCGGCGTACGGCGCGATCTTCGCCTCGGCCAGCGAGCGGACGGCGTCACGGAGCATGTCGTGCTCCTCGGACGGGCGGTACAGGTCGAAGTCAGCCGATCCGGCCAAGGTCTCTCACGCTCCAAAACGCTGCGATGGTGGCGCTAACTACCGTTAAGTAATCAAAATTTTATGGGGTCGCCCACACGAGTGATACGTGAGCTTGGTGACAGCGGGAAAGTTGCCCGGTGAAGCGCGTTCCCATGCCCCGGCTATGCTCGGGCGCGCACCTGCCGTAGACCCCTGGAGCACCCATGGCCCTCAAGATCACCGTGATCGGCACCGGTTATCTCGGCGCGACACACGCCGCGGCCATGGCCGAGCTGGGGTTCGAGGTGCTGGGGCTCGACGTCGTGCCCGAGAAGATCGACAAACTCCGGCGCGGTGAGGTCCCGATGTACGAGCCGGGGCTGGAGGAGCTGCTGCGCAAGCACGTCGCCGGTATCGAGGGGTCCAGCGGGCGACTGCGCTTCACCATGGACTTCGCCGAGGTCGGCGAGTTCGGCGACGTCCACTTCGTCTGCGTGAACACCCCGCAGCGGCACGGCGAGTACGCCTGCGACATGTCGTACGTCGACTCCGCGATCGCCTCGCTGGCCCCGCATCTGAAGGGGCCCGCCCTGGTCGTCGGCAAGTCGACGGTGCCCGTCGGCTCGGCCGACCGGCTGGCCGCCTACCTGGCCGAGCACGCGCCGGCCGGTGAGGACGCCGAGCTGGCCTGGAACCCCGAGTTCCTGCGCGAGGGCTTCGCCGTCCAGGACACGCTGCGCCCGGACCGCATCGTGATCGGCGTACGCAGCGAGCGGGCCGAGAAGCTGCTGCGGGAGGTGTACGCGACACCGGTCGCCGAGGGCTCCCCGTTCGTGGTCACGGACTTCCCGACCGCCGAACTGGTGAAGACCTCGGCGAACTCCTTCCTCGCCACGAAGATCTCGTTCATCAACGCCATGGCGGAGGTCTGCGAGGCCGCGGGCGGCGACGTCGCCAAGCTGGCGGAGGCCATCGGGTACGACGACCGGATCGGCAAGAAGTTCCTGCGCGCCGGGATCGGCTTCGGCGGCGGCTGTCTGCCGAAGGACATCCGGGCGTTCATGGCGCGCGCCGGTGAGCTGGGCGCCGACCAGGCGCTGACCTTCCTGCGGGAGATCGACTCCATCAACATGCGCCAGCGCGGACAGATGGTGGAGCTGACCCGGCAGGCGCTGGGCGGCGGGCCGTTCCTCGGCAAGCGGGTGGCCGTCCTCGGCGCGACCTTCAAGCCCGACTCGGACGACGTACGGGACTCGCCCGCGCTCAACGTGGCCGGGCAGATCCACCTTCAGGGCGGCCAGGTCACGGTGTACGACCCCAAGGGCATGGACAACGCCCGCCGCATCTTCCCGACCCTCGGTTACGCCGACTCGGCGCTGGAGGCGGTGCGGGGGGCCGACATCGTGCTGCATCTGACGGAGTGGCGGGAGTTCCGCGAGCTGGACCCGGAGGCCCTGGGCGAGGTCGCGGAGGCCCGGGTCATCCTGGACGGCCGCAACGCGCTGGACCCGGAGCGGTGGCGCAAGGCCGGGTGGACGTACCGGGCGATGGGGCGTCCGAAGGCCTGAGTCCGGTACACCCGGCACCGATTGAGCGACACGGGTGGGCGCCGCTCCGGCCGGGGCTCAGCCGGCCGGAACGACGCCCGCACCCATTCTCCCCGCTCCCCCACCCTCCAGGAACCGCTTTCCACGAAGAGCCCGGGACACCGACCCCGTTTCCGCGGGTGCCCGCTGCCGGACCGGAAGGAGAGCGAGGGTCAGTCCTTCGCCCGGTACCGGCGCATCTTCGCCCGTGCCCCGCAGACCTGCATCGAGCACCAGCGGCCGCGGCCGGCGGGGCTGCGGTCGTAGTACGCCCAGTGGCAGTCGGCGGCCTCGCAGGCCTTGAGGCGGTTCCAGGTGCCCGCGACCAGCGCCTCGGCGACGGCCGCCGCGACACGGGAGAGCAGGGGGCGGGTGTCGGCGGGGGCCAGGGCGGCCGAGCCGCTGTCCGGGTCGACCGTCACCACCAGCGGCGCGCCCGCCAGCAGATCGCCGAGCGGGGTCACCGCGCGGTGCGGCGGGTGACCGGCATGGGCGAGCAGGGCCGCGCGCAGCGACTCGCGCAGTTCGCGCGCCTGCTCGATCTCGTCCTCCGTCAGGCCGAATCGCGCGTGCCCCTGCGCCGTGTCCAGCGAGTCGGCGTCCGACTCGATGTCCAGTGTGTTCACCAGGGCCTCGACCAGGGCCAGTCCCCCGGGTGCGGGCGATCGCTCACTCATGCCTGGACGGTACCTCCCGAATCCCCTTGCGATGTTACCGATAGTGCGGGAGCATGCGGTAACGCCGTTACTGGTTACCCGCTCCTACGGGTAACGCAGGTCTTCGAGGAGGAAGTCATGGCTCTCGCCGAACTGGGTGTCGTCGTCCTGGACTGTCCCGACCCGCGCGCGCTGGCCGGTTTCTACGCCGAGGTGCTCGGCGGAACCGTCGAGGGCGAGGGCGACTGGGTGGACCTGAAGGTGCCGGGCGGCCCGTCGCTGGCCTTCCAGGCCGCCCCCGGGTACGTACCGCCGCGCTGGCCCGCGCCCGACCACTCGCAGCAGTTCCACCTGGACCTGACCGTCGAGGACCTGGACGCGGCCGAGAAGGGCGTGCTGGCGCTCGGCGCGAAGCCGCTGGACGCGGAGGACCGGTCCCGGAGCTTCCGGGTTTACGCGGACCCGGCCGGGCACCCGTTCTGCCTCTGCGCCTGCTGACCGTCTGGTGACACTGGGAGGTCTCATGCCCGCCGCGCGTCTGCGTTCCGTCGTCGTCGACTGCCCCGAGCCGCTGGAACTGGCCCGTTTCTACGCGGGCGTCGCGGGTGGCACGCCCGAGCAGGAGGCCCCGGACTGGGTGGTGCTCCAGGTCCCCGGCGGGCCCCGGCTGGCCTTCCAGCGGTCGCCCGGGCACCGCCCGCCGCAGTGGCCCCGGGCCGACCAGAACTCGCAGCAGTTCCACCTCGACTTCGACGCCGGGTCCACCTGGGAGGAGGTCGACGCGGCGGAGGAGAAGGCGCTGGCGCTGGGGGCGCGGGTACTGGACCGGGAGGACTACGAGAAGAAGGACTTCCGGGTGTACGCCGACCCGGCCGGGCACCCCTTCTGCCTCTGCCGGATCGAGCACTGATCCGGCCGAGGGGATCCCGGCGATCAGCCAGGTGATCCGTCGGGCCGCCTCACGCGCCGCCCGCCGGCTGCTGCGGTTCCTCGATGGTCGCGTTGGACGGGCCGCGCGTGGCCTGGAGACCGCGGGCGACGTCCTCCGCCGCGCCCAGCACCCGCACCGCGTTCTGCCAGGTCAGCTTGGCCAGGTCGGTTCTCGACCAGCCGCGCTCCAGCAGTTCGGCGATGAGGTTGGGGTAGCCGGAGACGTCGTTCAGGCCGTCGGGGGTGAAGGCCGTGCCGTCGTAGTCGCCGCCGATGCCGAGGTGGTCGATGCCGGCGACCTCGCGCATGTGGTCGAGGTGGTCGGCGACGGTCGCGGCCGTGGCGACCGGGCGCGGGTGCCGTTCCTCGAAGGCGCAGTGCACCTTCATCGCCTCGGGCGTGGTGTCCAGGGGGTGGAAGCCGTGCGCGCGCATGTTCTCGTCGGCCGCGGCGGTCCAGTCGACCGCCGCCTGGAGCACGAACTTCGGTACGAACGTCACCATCGCCACGCCTCCGTTGGCGGGCAGCCGCTCCAGCACGTCGTCCGGGATGTTGCGCGGGTGGTCGCAGACGGCCCGGGCGGAGGAGTGGGAGAAGATCACCGGCGCGGACGTGGTGTCGAGCGCGTCCCGCATGGTCGTCGCGGCGACGTGCGAGAGGTCGACCAGCATGCCGATCCGGTTCATCTCCCGTACGACCTCACGGCCGAAAGCCGACAGCCCGCCGACGCCCGGCTCATCCGTCGCCGAGTCCGCCCACGGCACGTTGTCGTTGTGCGTGAGGGTCAGATAGCGCACGCCGAGCGCGTACAGGCCGCGCAGCGTGCCGAGGGAGCACGCGATGGAGTGGCCGCCCTCGGCGCCCATGAGGGAGGCGATCCGGCCCTGGCCGCGCGCGGCCTCCATGTCGGCGGCCGTCAGCGCGGGGGCCAGGTCCTTCGGGTGGCGTGCCAGCAACTGCCGTACGCAGTCGATCTGTTCGAGGGTGGCCGCCACCGGGTCGGGCAGGTCCGCGCGGACGTACACCGACCAGAACTGCGCACCGACCCCGCCCTCGCGCAGCCGCGGGATGTCGGTGTGCAGGTGGGCGCCCTGGTGGACGGCGATGTCCCGGGCGTCGAGGTCGTAGCGGACCTGTTGGCGCAGCGCCCAGGGCAGGTCGTTGTGCCCGTCGACGACGGGGAACTCGGCGAGGAGCGCGCGGGCGTCGTCGAGGGAGGTCATGCGGTCACTTCCCGAAGCCGAAGCCGCCCGTGCCCTCGACCTTGGCGCGCAGGCGCTTGCCCTTCTCGGTGGCCTGGTCGTTCAGGTCCTGCTGGAAGTCGCGCATCTTCTGCAGGAGTTCCTCGTCGTGCGCGGCGAGGATGCGGGCCGCGAGCAGACCGGCGTTGCGGGCGCCGGCGACGGAGACCGTCGCCACCGGGACACCGGCCGGCATCTGCACGATCGACAGCAGGGAGTCCATTCCGTCGAGGTACTTCAGCGGGACCGGGACACCGATCACCGGCAGCGGGGTCACCGAGGCGAGCATGCCGGGCAGGTGGGCGGCGCCCCCCGCCCCGGCGATGATCACCTTCAGTCCGCGCTCGGCGGCCCGCTCCCCGTACGTGATCATCTCGCGGGGCATGCGGTGCGCGGAGACCACGTCGACCTCGTAGTCGATCTCGAACTCGTCGAGGGCCTTCGCGGCGGCCTCCATGACGGGCCAGTCGGAGTCCGACCCCATGACGATGCCAACAACGGGGCTCATTCGGTGATCGTGCCTCTCAGGTAGCCGGCAGCGTGACGGGCGCGCTCCAGCACGTCGTCCAGGTCGTCGCCGTAGGTGTTGACGTGACCGACCTTGCGGCCGGGCTTCACGTCCTTGCCGTACATGTGGATCTTCAGCTGCGGGTCGCGGGCCATGCAGTGCAGGTACGCCGAGTACATGTCCGGGAAGTCGCCGCCGAGGACGTTGACCATGACCGTCCACGCGGCGCGCGGGCGCGGGTCGCCGAGCGGCAGGTCGAGGACGGCCCGCAGGTGGTTGGCGAACTGGGAGGTGACCGCGCCGTCCATCGTCCAGTGGCCCGAGTTGTGCGGGCGCATCGCGAGCTCGTTGACGAGGATGCGGCCGTCGCGGGTCTGGAACAGCTCCACCGCCAGGTGACCGACGACGCCCAGCTCCTTCGCGATACTCAGGGCCATCTGCGACGCCTGGAGCGACAGCGACTCGTCGAGGTCCGGAGCGGGGGCGATGACCGTGTCGCAGACGCCGTTCACCTGCCGGGACTCCACGACCGGGTAGGCGACGGCCTGGCCGTGCGGCGACCGTACGACGTTGGCGGCCAGCTCGCGCACGAAGTCGACCTTCTCCTCCGCGAGGACCGGCACGCCCGCCCGGAAGGGCTCGGCGGCCTCCTCGACGGAGTCCACCACCCACACGCCCTTGCCGTCGTACCCACCGCGGACGGTCTTCAGGACGACGGGGAACCCGTCCCCCTCGTCCGCGAACGCGGCCACGTCCTGCGGGTCCGAGACGATTCTGTGCCGCGGGCAGGGCACGCCGATCGCGTCGAGCCTGGCACGCATCACGCCCTTGTCCTGGGCGTGCACGAGCGCGTCGGGGCCGGGGCGGACGGGAATGCCGTCCGCCTCCAGGGCCCGCAGGTGCTCGGTGGGCACGTGCTCGTGATCGAAGGTGATCACGTCACAGCCGCGTGCGAACTCGCGCAGCGTGTCCAGATCGCGATAGTCGCCGATGACGACATCGTTCACGACCTGCGCCGCGGAATCCTGAGGAGTGTCACTGAGAAGCTTGAACCTGATGCCCAACGGGATGCCAGCCTCGTGTGTCATACGAGCGAGCTGACCCCCGCCGACCATGCCGACTACCGGGAACGTCACACGCCTAGGGTATCGGCCACGCCACGGTGGCCGGATTCCCGGCCTCCCCCGGCCCTGTCCCGCCTCGCCCGGCTCGTCCGCAGGAAGATCGCGCGGGAGGGTGGTTAGCATGGCGGGGTTGACGCCAACCGACGGACGGGGGCCTGCACGACCATGGGACGTGGTTCCTCGGGGCTCCGACGGCTCGTACACGAGGTCGCCAAGTTCGGCGCCGTGGGCGGTGCCGGTGTACTGGTCAACCTGCTCGTGTTCAACCTGCTGCGGCACACGACCGACCTGCAGGTGGTGCGGGCGGGCGTCATCGCGACGATCGTCGCGATCGTCTTCAACTACCTGGGCTTCCGCTACTTCACGTACCGGGACCGCGACAAGAGCGGCCGCACCCGGGAGATGACCCTGTTCCTGCTGTTCAGCGCGGTCGGCCTGGTGATCGAGAACGGCGTGCTGTACGTGGCGACGTACGGATTCGACTGGAACACACCGCTGCAGAACAACATCTTCAAGTTCCTCGGCATCGGCATCGCCACGCTGTTCCGCTTCTGGTCCTACCGCACGTGGGTGTTCCGGGCGCTGCCGGCCCGGGGAGCGGTGACGGGCGGGGGCTCGTTCCCGAAGAAGGAGCGGGCCAGGCAGCGGGTGCCGTAGGCGGGCCGGCGCCTCAGCGCACCGTCGGCCGCTCCTCGTCCGCCTTCTTCTCGGACGGCGGCGTCCGCGACAGGAACAGCCCGAAGACCGGCGGCTTCGTCTGGAGCATCTCCAGTCGGCCCCCGTCCGCCTCGGCGAGGTCCCGTGCCACCGCCAGCCCGATGCCCGTGGAGTTGCGGCCGCTGATCGTCCGCTCGAAGATCCGTGCCCCCAGGTCCGCGGGTACGCCGGGCCCCTCGTCCGTCACCTCGACGACCACCTGGTTGCCGGTGACCCGGGTGCGCAGCGCGACTGTGCCGCCGCCGTGCATCAGCGAGTTCTCGATGAGCGCGGCCAGCACCTGCGCGACCGCCCCCGGGGTGCCCACCGCCTGCAGGTGCCGCTTGCCGGAGCTGACGATCGCCCGCCCCGCGCTGCGGTAGGCGGGCCGCCACTCCGCGAGCTGCTGCTGGATGACCTCGTCGAGGTCGAAGGTGACGGCGGAGCCGGTGCGCGGGTCGCGGGAGTTCGTCAGCAGCCGCTCCACCACGTCCGTCAGCCGCTCCACCTGCGTCAACGCGATGGTGGCCTCCTCCTTCACCGTCCCGAGCTCATCGGTGAGGGTGATCTCCTCCAGCCGCATCGACAGCGCCGTCAGCGGCGTGCGCAGCTGGTGGGAGGCGTCGGCGGCCAGTCGCCGCTCGGCGGTGAGCATGCGCGCGATGCGTTCGGCGGAGGAGTCCAGCACGTCCGCGACCCGGTCCAGCTCGGGGACGCCGTACCGCTTGTGCCGGGGGCGCGGGTCGCCCGAGCCGAGGCGCTCGGCGGTCTCGGCCAGGTCGGTCAGCGGCGAGGCCAGCCGGTTGGCCTGGCGGATCGCCAGCAGCACCGCGGCGATCACCGCCAGCAGCGCCACCAGTCCGATGATCAGCAGCGTACGGCCGACCTCCCGGGTCACCGAGGAGCGCGGCTCCTGGACGGTGACCGTCTCGCCCTCCTCGCCGGGGGCGGTGGCGCTGATGACGTCGCCGCTGGGCTTGGTGCCGACCTCTATGGGCCGCTCGCCCGGAATCCGGATCACGGCGTAACGGTCCTGCGTGACCTGGTCGCGCAGGATCTCCGCGTCGACCTGCTCCGAGATGAGGAGCCGGCTGTCGACGATGCTGGCCACCCGGACCGCCTCGGACTCCACACGGTCCTGGGCACTGTTGCTGATCGTGCGGGTCTCGACGATGACGAGGGAGACGCCGAAGACGGCGATGACGACGAGCACCACGGCGAGCGTGGACTGGATCAGTCGACGGCGCATGTCCTCTTACCCAATGTGAACCCGGCGGGGAGTCCCCGGGGCTCAGCTCTTCTCGAAGCGGAAGCCCACGCCGCGCACGGTGGCGATGTAGCGGGGGTTGGCCGCGTCGTCGCCGAGCTTCTTGCGCAGCCAGGAGATGTGCATGTCGAGGGTCTTGGTGGACGACCACCACGTGGTGTCCCAGACCTCCCGCATGAGCTGGTCGCGTGTGACCACCCGCCCGGCGTCGCGCACCAGCACACGCAGCAGGTCGAACTCCTTCGCGGTGAGCTGGAGCTCCTCCTCGCCCATCCAGGCGCGGTGCGACTCGACGTCGATCCGCACGCCGTGCGTGGCCGGCGGCTGCTGCGGCTCGGTGGCGCCGCGCCGCAGCAGGGCGCGGACGCGGGCGAGCAGTTCGGCGAGCCGGAACGGCTTGGTGACATAGTCGTCGGCGCCCGCGTCGAGCCCGACGACCGTGTCCACCTCGTCGGCGCGCGCGGTCAGGATGAGGATCGGCACGCTGTGGCCCTCGGCGCGCAGCCGGCGGGCGACCTCCAGACCGTCCATGCCGGGCAGTCCGAGGTCCAGCACCACCAGGTCGACGCCGCCCTGGATTCCGGCGTCCAGAGCGCTGGGGCCGTCCTCACGCACCTCGACCTCGTACCCCTCCCGGCGCAGGGCGCGGGCCAGCGGTTCCGAGATGGACGCATCGTCCTCGGCGAGCAGTACTCGGGTCATGAAGTGATGGTAGTCCCGCCGTGGCAAGAGCCGGGGTGAGATCGTGCGCCTCGATTCCTACCTCCGGCATACCCCCTTCTTACCTTCACGAGTGCCGTACGGACCTCTGCCTGTGGGGTGCAATCCTGTAATGGACCTTCGAATGGGTGACCGTGGTTCCCTGGAAACCTGTGATCCGTGTCTCAAGTCCTTCCATATCCGGCTGTGTCCTGCCGTATGGTGAACCAACGCCTGTAGCACTGCGGGGACCTTTGGCGGTCATTTTGACGCTGAAGGTCTCTTTTGTGTGCGGGCTGGTTCCCGCCAGCCATCGAAGCAATGACCTGTGGCCGGGCCTCGTAGCGCAGCGACGCGCGTAGAGGCGTGGATCCCGGTGGACGCCGTCCACCGCTCCGTGATCCGGAGCGGACCTCCCTGGGCGTGGGGTGGACGGACCGGACCGCCGGTGCCGGCCGCCCCACCGGGCGCGCACCTCGCGCGACGCGTCCCGACCTGCAAGGAACGACCATGGCGTCCAGCCTGACGAAGGACTCGGTCCGCCCGGGCACCCCCGGTTCCGAGAAGACCTTCTTCGGCCACCCCCGGGGTCTGGCCACCCTCTTCATGACGGAGATGTGGGAGCGCTTCTCCTACTACGGCATGAGGGCTCTGCTCCCGCTGTACCTCGTCGCTCCGGGCGGCCTGCACCTCAGCGCCGGCACCGCGACCGCGATCTACTCGGTGTACGTGTCGCTGGTGTACCTGCTCGCGATGCCGGGCGGCTGGTTCGGCGACCGCGTCTGGGGACCGCGCAAGACGGTGGCCGTCGCCGGTGCGGTGATCATGCTCGGCCACCTCACCCTCGCCCTGCCCGCGTCGGGCACGTTCTACGCGGGCCTGGGCCTGGTGGCCATCGGCTCCGGCCTGCTCAAGGCCAACATCTCCACGATGGTCGGCCACCTCTACGACGGCCCGGACGACCCGCGCCGCGACGGCGGGTTCACCGTCTTCTACATGGGCATCAACCTCGGTGCCTTCGCCGCGCCGCTGATCATCGGCACCGTCGGCGAGAGCGTCAACTGGCACCTTGGCTTCGCGCTCGCCGCGCTCGGCATGGCCCTGGGCCTGGCCCAGTTCCTGATCGGCAGCCGCCACCTGGACACCCGCTCCAGCGTCGTGCCCAAGCCGCTGTCCGCCGACGAGAAGACCTCGACCCTGCGCAAGGCCGCGCTCTGGGCGGGCATCGCCGTCGTCGCCTACGCGATCCTCGGCGTCTCCGGCCACTACACGCTGAACTGGGTCCTGGTCCCGCTGACCCTGCTCGGCGTGATCATCCCGACCCTCGTCCTGGTCCGCATCAAGCGCGACAAGGAGCTCGACCGCGCCGAGCAGTCCAAGATGTCGGCGTACATCTGGTTCTTCGTCGCCGCGGCCGTCTTCTGGATGATCTACGACCAGGGCGGCTCGACCCTGTCGATCTTCGCCTCGTCGTCGGCCGAGAACAGCGTCCTCGGCTGGGGCTTCCCGGTCTCCTGGTACCAGTCGGTCAACCCGGTCCTGATCATGGCGCTGGCCCCGGTCTTCGCCTGGTTCTGGCTGGCGCTGAACCGGCGGGGCAAGGAGCCGAGCACGGTCGTGAAGTTCGCCTCGGGTCTGGTCCTGGTGGGCGCGTCCTTCTTCCTCTTCCTGGCCCCGCTGTCGATCGCCGAGGGCGGTCACAAGGCCGCCGCGCTCTGGCTCGTGGCGATCTACTTCACGCAGACCGTCGGTGAGCTGCTGCTCTCCCCGGTGGGCCTGTCGGTCACGACGAAGATGGCCCCGGCCAAGTACGCCTCCCAGATGATGGGCGTCTGGTTCCTGGCCGTCACCGCCGGTGACGCCACGACGGGCCTGCTGTCCATCGCCGGCGTCGACCTGAACAAGACGGGCATCGTGGCCCTGGAGGCCACGCTCGCCGTGGTCGCCGGTTCCGCGGTGTGGATGTACCGCAAGAAGGTCAAGGAACTCATGGGCAACGTCCACTGAGGCCTGGCCGGCCCGGCTGGACGCGTTACTGGAGGGCCATCGCACCGGGAGGTGCGGTGGCCCTCTGGCTTGTGCTCGGCGTCGCTGCCGAGGCCGGAGCGGACGCGCGACGCGGCGGGGCGCCGCCCGCGCCCACCCGTGTCGCCCTGCGGGTACCTTCCGGGCCCTTGACGGCCCTGGGGCACGCATGCCCGCGGCTGTCCCGAGCGAGGTGCGGTCGCCCACGGCGGGAAGGGGACGCGGCGGAAGGGGCGTGTCGGGGGTGCCCGCCGCAGCGGGCTGCCGGACCCGCCGAGCACCCCCTGCGGGAGACCGTGGTCAGGAGCCCGGCCTCGACGTACACCTTCTCCACGGGCCGGGTGGACAGGGCAAGACCCGGATGGCAGACCGAGGACGGACACCCGCGGCGCGGCCCCGATCCCGTCCCCCACGCGCAGGCGCTGCACCCGCCCCCACCGAAGCCGCGCAGGCCGCCGCAGGCATCACGCTCCCGGCCGAACCGCCGGAGGCACCCGCACCCGGTCCACCAGCGCCATCCCCACCCGGAACACCGCGGTCGGCACGACCAGGAACACCAGCACCCAGAACAGCGTCACGCCCCAGGGCCGGCCGACCGTCCACGGCTGCTCCGCCAGGACCCTCCCGCCGTACTTCAGTGACACCGTGTAGTCACCGTGCGCCCCGCCCGCCAGCCGCACCGGCAGTTCGATCCTCGCCTTGTCCCCGGGCCGGACCGTCCCACGCCACCGCTGCTCCTCCCACTGCGGCGCGTACACGCCGTGGGAGGTGCCCACCTGGAAGACCGGGTCCTTCACCGCGGACGCCCCCACGTTGCCGACGGTGACCACGAGCGTGCGGGCGGGCGGCGAGCCGAACCAGGTCAGCAGCCTGCCGGCGTCCTCGTCGGCATCCGCCAGCCGGGGAGCCGCGAGGACGGACAGCCGCCCCCCGGCCGCCTGTGCCGGCAACGGTTCGACCGCGTGCCCGGCGACCTGGAAGGCCACGTCGGCCTCGGCCCTCGGCCCGGTGACCGTCGCCAGGTGCACCACGCACGGGCACGGCACCGGCGGCTCGACCACCGGCAGCTTTCCCCTGAAGCGCCCCTCCGCGCCCACGGTGACGGCCCGCCCGTCCCCGTTGGCGCAGGAGTTCGTGCCGCCGGTCACGCCCCGGGACGGCGTGGACTGCCCGCAGATCAGCACCATCACCAGGGCACGCGGCCGCCAGCCGGCACCGGTGACGGTGATCGAACTCCCCGTACCCGCCTGCGACGTCGACAACTCGACGGAGGGCCCGAGGCCGACCTCGGACGTCACGGCCCCGGCGGCCACGGCACCCACCGCACCAGCGGCATCCACGCCCACACCCGCACCCACCCGGGCGCCGGCACCCGCGCCCGCACCCGGCAGCACGAGCAACGCACACACCGCCGCCCACACCACCGCCCTGCGCACGGCGCCAGTCCACCTCCCCGCTCCGTCAACTCCGGCCGGCCCCGCGGGCACTGATCAACGCCGCACCCGCTCCGCCTGGTTCCGCCGGGTGAGCCACAGCGTCCCCGCCGCTCCCACCAGCAGCACCGTCCCGCCCAGCGTGCCGAGGGCGATCGCCGAGTCCTCGGGCCCGGTCTGCGGCAACTCGGCCCCCGAGCCGGAGCCCGTATCGGCCCCCGCGCCCGCCCCGGTCCCACCACTCGCGGCCGTGACGTCGAGCGTCAGCGACGGCTCCGGGTCGTTCGTCGGCGTGCACGTGGTGGTCGTACCGAGCGCCTTGATGGTGAGCACGGCCGCCGTGAAGGTGACCTCACCGCTCTTCTTCGGCGTGTACGTACCGCTCAGATCGCGGATCTTGATCGGCGTGTTCGCGGGGATCGCCGCGTCGTTGGCCGGGCCCCTCACCGTCAGGACGCCCTGGTCCGCACCGCCCAGTTGGATGGTGGCGCTCGGGTTCATCGCCCCCTTGCCCAGTTCGACCGGGCTGGCCGAGACGCCCTTCTGCCACGACATGGTGATCCTGTAACCGCCGCCGCTCTTGACGCCCTTGATGTCGATGGGCGAGACGGCACTCTTGTCGCCGATCGGCGTCTTGCACGCGTAATGGACGTCGACGACCTCGGCCCGGGCTGCGGGGGCGGCCATCACCACCGCCGAGCAGGCCAGAGCCGCGACGGACGCGAGCGCGGCGGTTCGTTTCCGGTACGACACGGTCCCGCTCCCCTCCCCTTCCTGGTTCCTGACGGTGCATCAGACAGGGCCGTCAAGGTACGCCCGGGGCCGTGAGGAGGGAAGACACAGCGCACACCGGATGTGTGGCGATCCAGCGCGCACGAGGTGAGGTAAGCGGGGAAGTACAGCGGGACGCAGCAGACGCGTCATCCAGGGACCCGCACAGGGACGTACGCGGGAACGCGCACAGAGGCGTACGAACACCCCCAAGAGGAAACACAAAGACAGGAAGGACCTGGAAACGGACGGCGCCCTGACAACCCGGCCAAGCCCGGCCCGCCCCGCACCCGGCCCGACCCTACGCCGGAGCCCCCAGCTCCGCCCACACCGTCTTGCCCGCGACTCCGGGCGTCCGGACGACCCCCCAGTCCAGGCACAGCCGCTGCACGATGAACATGCCGTGACCGCCCGGCCGCCCGGCCCGGTGCGGGGTGCGCGGGGCCGGCTGGCCGGCGCCCCGGTCGGAGACCTCGACGCGGATCACCTTGTTGTCGCAGCGGATCCACAGCTGGTCGGGGCCCTCGGCGTGCAGGCAGGCGTTGGTGACCAGCTCGGAGACGACGAGCAGCACGTCCTCGGCGGCGGCCCGCTGGTCGGCGGTGGCGGCGGGCAGCCAGCCCCACGCGTACAGGGCCTGGCGGGTGAAATCACGGGCGAGCGGCACGACGCCGCTCTGGTCGTCGAAGCTCAGTCGACGGGCCTGGGTCCCCGCCGCGGCCGACTCCCCTGCGGCGGTCTCGGCCCCGCCGGCCGGCACGGCACCACCCCCGTCGGCCACCGGGGGCACGGCACCACCCGCCGCGCCCGCAGCCCCCGCCCCGGAGGGCGCGGCACCGCCTGCCACGCCGGACGCTCCGGGCGACCCGCCCCCGCCCTTGTCGGACGGACCGGTCGCCGCCGCCGGTACGCCACCTTCGGGCGGCCCGGAAGCGCCGCTGGGCTCCGGACCGCGGTCGCCCGGCGAGTAAGGCCGGGTGGTGCTCATCAGCGCTTCACCTCACCGATTCACCAGTTCACGATGTAGAAATTCGTACACAGTCGATTACGCAGGGCACGGCACGTCGGTTCGCGGCGCCCCGGCACCCGACTACCGACGGATACAGGATGTCTCCTGCCCGACCGGACCGGCAGAACACCCCCGGATTCGGCACGAAAGCCGTGACGGGAGGAGAACACCGGTCCAGGGGGGCGGCGGGGGCACCACGACGGTCCGCCTGCGCGCTCAGTCGGCCTCGTCGGCCAGGGCCGCCTCGACGGAGTCGTGGACGGTGAACACCGCGTCCGCCCCCGTGATCTCGAACACCCGCGCGACCACCGGCTGCATCCCCACCAAGTGCACCCCACCTCCGGCGGCCTCCGCCTTCAGCCGTGCGCCGAGCAGCACGTTGAGCCCCGTGGAGTCACAGAACTCCAGGCGCGCGCAGTCGATGACGAGCCGACTGAATCCCTTGGCGAGGCAGTCCTCAAGTGGCTCACGCAACAGATCGGCGGTGTGGTGATCCAACTCACCCGCCGGGGTCACGACGGCACTGGGGCCTTCTTCTCGCACCTCCACCAGAAGCCGGCCCGACTGTGCGCTGCCGACCGTCCCGCGGTCCATGCCGTCTCTCTCTCCCGACGTCGTGACTGTTGCTGACGCCCTCGAACACTACGCCTTCCCTTCACACTCCGACACCCGAACAATCACCCACAAACGGACATATGCGAACACAATGCACTTGCGGCAGGCTCAGGGAAGCGGGTAGGGCTAGTAAGGACACGCACCCGACACGGCCGGCTTTGGAGGCGCCGCACACCGCAGTGCACGTACTGGCTTCGGCAGCCATATGCCGAGAACGATGGAGGACATCATGTCACCCCGGCTCGACGCATCGCGTACCCACAAAGCGACGTCGACACCCCCTCCGGAACATCTGGATCCCATCGAGCGCGACGTACGCGTCGACGACGGCGTACTCGCCGGACTTCCGGACATCCCCCCGTACGACGAAGTGGACGCGGTCGACGCACGGGCCCTGTCCAAGACCCTCTTCGAGCGGCTGGAGTCCCTCGAGGAAGGCACCCACGAGTACGCGTACGTACGCAACACGCTCGTCGAACTCAATCTCGCCCTGGTCAAGTTCGCCGCCTCCCGGTTCCGCTCGCGCAGCGAGCCGATGGAGGACATCATCCAGGTCGGCACCATCGGCCTGATCAAGGCGATCGACCGCTTCGAGCTCTCGCGCGGCGTCGAGTTCCCCACTTTCGCGATGCCGACCATCATCGGCGAGATCAAGCGTTTCTTCCGCGACACCTCGTGGTCCGTGCGCGTACCGCGCCGGCTTCAGGAACTGCGGCTCGACCTGGCCAAGGCCGGTGACGAGCTGGCCCAGAAGCTGGACCGCGCCCCGACGGTGACCGAACTGGCCGAGCGCCTCGGCATCTCCAACGACGAGGTCGTCGAGGGCATGGCGGCGTCCAACGCCTACACGGCGAGCTCCCTGGACGCCCAGCCGGAGGAGGACGACGCCGAGGGCGCGCTCGCGGACCGGATCGGTTACGAGGACCACGGACTCGAAGGCATCGAGTACGTCGAGTCATTGAAGCCGCTGATCGCCGAACTCGCGCCCCGGGACCGGAAGATCCTGTCCCTGCGCTTCGTCGCGGGCCTGACCCAGTCGGAGATCGGCGAGGAACTCGGCATCTCGCAGATGCACGTCTCGCGCCTGCTGTCGCGGACGCTGGTGCGGCTGCGCAAGGGGCTGACGGTCGAGGAGTGACGGGGCCGGCGACCGTCAGGCAGCCGGCACGACAGTCGCCGTCGCCGGTCTTCGAGGTGACGGGCTGGGCTCGCGCCCGGCGCCCCGTCGGCGCCGGATGTCCAGGCCTGCCGGGCTTGGGCACCGGGTGCCGACCGGGCGCCGGGCGCGCCTCGGTTACCCACGGAAACCCCTTTTCTCACCTGCCCCCGTCCACCACTATGGGCAACCCCTACTGGCCGGTACATCAGCACCGGCGGAGCGGTTTGCACAGGGCGATGAGGAGGCGGGGCGATGGTGCGGGCCGACGGGACCGGTGACGCCGCAGGAGACGGCGAGTACGGCGGCGAGTACGGCGGTGTCTCCGACGCGCGGCTGACCGAACTGCTGCGCGCCGACACCTCGGCCGCGTACTCCGCCGTACGGGAGCTGCGCGCCCGGCACGGCGCGTCGGTGCTCGCCTACGCCCGTCTGTGCACCGCGAGCGAGTCGTCGGCCCGCCATCTGGCCGCACAGGTCGTCACGCTCGCCGCCCGCCAGATCGCGCGCGGCACCGAACCCGGCGGCCCGCTGCGCCACCATCTGCTGCTGCTGACCGCGCGGGTGGCCGCCTCCTGGGCGGCGGACGAGCGGTCCGCCGGACTCGACGCCGGACTGCTGCTCGTCCTGAACACGGCGGGCCCCGGCGGCCCGGTGCCGCCCATGCTGGCGGCGTTCCGCACCCTCCCCCACCGCGCCCAGGGCCTGATCTGGTACGCGCTCGTGGAGCGGGAGCCCGAGGACGAGACGGCCACCCTGCTCGGCCTCACCCGCGAGGACGTGACCTACGGCTCGGCCGCCGCGCTGCAGAGCCTGGCCCGGGCCTGCCTGCGGTCCCGGCTGGCCGCCTCCGACGACGCCCGGTGCGGCGACTTCCGCAGGCTGATCGAGGAGTCGGTACGGCCGGACAGCCCCCGCCGCAGTGCGGACCTGCACACCCACATGGCGCGCTGCGCGCACTGCACGGCCGCGTACGAGGAGTCGTGCGCCCTGCGGGACACGCCCCGCACCACGCTGGCCGAGGGGCTGCTGCCGTGGGCGGGCACGGCGTACGCGACGCGCGCGGCGCAGGAGGGCCTGCCCCGCGCCGACTCGCGTACCGGGCCGGTGGCCTGGCCCCCCTCGCGGCGCTTCGCCCTGGCCTCGGCGGCGCTCGGCGTGGCCGTCGTGCCCCTGCTGGTCCTGCTGCTGTCGCCGGACAACGGGCCGCCCCGGCAGGCGGCGGGCTCGGTGGTCACCCCTCCCCCACCGCCCGTGACGGTGACGGCGACGGTGTCGGCCACCCCCTCGCCGTCCCCCTCGGCGACGAGCAGGCCGCCTTCGCCCTCCTCCTCCCCTTCCGCGACGCGCAGTTCGCCCCCTTCCCGCACGCCGCGCCCCACGCCGTCCCCCACACGCGCCACACCGACGTACCGGCCGCCGGGCCCCGGGTACGCACAGGTGGTCAACCTCGCCTCGGGCCTGTGCCTGGACATCGAGGGCGACCCGGGGAACGGCACGGACGTCACCACGGCGACCTGCACGTCCGCGCGCGACCAACGATGGCGGGTCGACCCCGGGCGCGGCGTGCTGCAGTCGTACGCCTACCCCGACTACTGCCTGGACAGCCGCGGTTCGGTGTACCGGGGCGTCGGCATCTGGGAGTGCTCGGCGGTACAGGGGCCCAACGGCCAGAACCTGAGGTTCGCGGTGGACTCCCGTGGCGTGATCCGCCCGGGCATCGCCCCGGACCACGCGGTGACACCGGGCGGGGACGACACGGTGTCCCTGATGCGGGAGGCGGGGCGGGCGGACCAGCGGTGGCGGGCGGGGGCCTCCTGACCGGGTACGCCGGTCGGACCGCCCGTACGACCGCATCCGCCGGTCGGACGACCCCCACGACCGCACCGACCGCTTCGACCGCATCCGCCGGTCGGACCGCCCGTACGACCGGACCGCCGGTCAGACCACCCGTACGCCCCGCCGCCAGACTCCCGCGACCAGCGGTACGCCGGGCCGGTACGCCAGGTGGACGTGGCTCGGGGCGTCGAGGAGGGTCAGGTCGGCCCGGGCTCCCGGTGTGAGGCGGCCGATGTCGGTACGGCGCAGGGCCTGGGCGCCGCCCGCCGTGGCGGACCACACCGCCTCGTCGGGGGTCATGCCCATGTCCCGGACGGCGAGCGCGACGCAGAACGGCATGGACGAGGTGAAGGACGAGCCGGGGTTGCAGTCCGTGGACAGGGCGACTGTGACGCCCGCGTCCAGGAGGCGGCGGGCGTCGGGCCACTGGGCGCGGGTGGAGAACTCGGCGCCCGGCAGGAGGGTGGCGACCGTACGGCTGTTGGCGAGGGCGTCGATGTCCGCGTCGGTCAGGTGGGTGCAGTGGTCGGCGCTGGCCGCGTCCAGTTCGACCGCCAGCCGCACGCCGGGTCCCTGGGAGAGCTGGTTGGCGTGGATGCGGGGGTGGAGGCCCTTGGCCTTGCCCGCGGTGAGGATGGCGCGGGCCTGGTCGCCGTCGAAGGCGCCCTTCTCGCAGAAGACGTCGATCCAGCGGGCGTACGGGGCGCAGGCGTCGAGCATCTCGCCGGTGACCAGGGCGACGTAGCCGGCCGGGTCGTCGGCGTGGTCCGGGGGGACGATGTGGGCGCCGAGGTAGGTGACCTCGTCGGTGTGGCGGGCGGCGAGGCGCAGGGCTCGGGACTCGTCGGCGACGGTCAGGCCGTAGCCGGACTTCGTCTCGAAGGTGGTGGTGCCCTGGCGGAGCGCCTCGCGGAGGTAACGGGTGAGGTTGGCCTCCAGTTCCTCGTCGGTCGCGGCGCGGGTGGCCGCGACGGTCGTACGGATGCCGCCCGCGCTGTAGGGCCGCCCCGACATCCGGGCGTTGAACTCCTGCGTCCGGTCGCCCGCGAAGACGAGGTGGGAGTGGGAGTCGACGAAGCCGGGGAGGACCGCCCGGCCATCGGCGTCGACCCGACTGTCAGTGGCGGGTGCTTTGCTTTGATGACCGGTCCACGCGATGCGGTCGCCCTCGATGACGACGGCCGCGTCCTGGATCAGTCCGAGGGGGGATCTGTCACCCAGGGAGGGGTCGTTGGTGACCAGGGCGGCGATGTTGGTGATGAGCGTGCTCGCGGTGCTCGCGGAGTGGGCGGGGCTGACGGTCGTCGCGTTGCTCATGGCGTCCTTGCTGGCCTGGTCGGCGGTGGGGTCGGGTTCGGGGGCGGGAGGGGGCCGCGCGGGTGGTGGGCGGCCGGGGGTCATCCGCGCAGGGCTGCGACGGCGTCCGCGAGGGCCTTCGGCACATCCGGCACGAGGGTGTGGACCCCGTCCCGGACGACGTGCCGGCCTGCCACGACCGTATGCGACACGTCTGCTGCCGACGCGGCGAATACGGCCGTCTCGGCACCGAGCCGCGGAAGCGGCCCTGCCGTCCTGACCGAGTCGAGCGCGATCGTCGTGAAGTCGGCCAGCGCGCCGGGCTCCAGGGAGCCCGCGTCGTCCCAGCCGAGGGCCGCGTGGCCGTCGGCCGAGGCGGCGCGCAGCAGGGCCGCCGCCGTCCAGTGACCTCGCGTACGGGTGCGCAGGCGCTCGTTGAGCTCCATCGCCCGCGCCTCTTCGAGCAGGTCGATCACGGCGTGGCTGTCGGAGCCGAGGCAGAGCGGGGAGCCTTCGTTCTGGAGGGCGACGGCAGGCCCGATGCCGTCGGCGAGGTCCCGCTCGGTCGTCGGGCACATGCAGGTGCCGGTGCCGCTGCCGCCGATGAGGGAGATGTCCTCGGCGGTGAGGTGGGTGTTGTGGACGCCAGTGGTGCGCGGCCCCAGCACACCGTGCAGGGCGAGGAGCTGCGTCGGGGTGCACCCGTGGACCTCCAGGCACGCCTCGTTCTCGGCGGTCTGCTCCGACAGGTGCACATGCAGCGGGGCCCGCCGCTCCTCGGCCCACCGCGCCACGGTCGCCAACTGGTCGGCGGGCACGGCCCGTACGGAGTGGATCGCCGCCCCGATCCGTGCGTGATCCCGCTCCTTGAGAACTGAACAGCGTTCGGCCCAGGCCTCGGCGTCGCCGTCGGAGAAGCGGAGCTGGTGGGTGTTGGGCGGCTGTCCGAAGCCGGAGGAGAGGTAGGCGGTGTCGAGGAGGGTGATGCGGATGCCGACTTCGGCGGCGGCCGCGACGAGGGCCTCGCCCATGGCGTTGGGGTCGGCGTACGGGGTGCCGCCCGGGGCGTGGTGGACGTAGTGGAACTCGCCGACGGCGGTGATGCCGGCGAGGGCCATCTCGGCGTACACGGCACGGGCGAGCGCGTGGTACGTGTCGGGGGTCAGCCGGTCGGCGACGGAGTACATGACCTCGCGCCAGGTCCAGAAGGTCCCGGAGCCGACCTGCACGGTGCCGCGCAGGGCGCGGTGGAAGGCGTGCGAGTGGGCGTTGGCCAGGCCCGGGAGCGTCAGTCCGCGGAGGATCTCGGCGCCGGGGGGCGGGGTGGGGGTGTCGGTGCGGACGGCGGTGATGCGGCCGCCGTCCCTCGCGGCGGAGCCGCTGGTGGACACCGTCACGGTCACGCCCGGCTCGACGCGGGTGTCGAGCCAGGCGTACTCCAACCAGTACGTCCGCGTCACGTGCAGGCCAGTCCTTCCACTACGTCGGCGAGGGCGAGCACTCCAGCCACGCAGTCGTCCTCGGCGGCGAACTCGGCCGGGGAGTGCGAGACGCCCGTGGGGTTGCGCACGAACAGCATGGCGGTGGGGATGCTGCCGGACAGGATCCCGGCGTCGTGTCCGGCGCCGGTGCCCAGCACGGGGACCTTCAGGCCGCTGTCCCGGTCCGGGTCCTTGCCGAGGATGCGGGCGAGTTCGTCGCGCAGGGCGTGGTCGAACTCGACGACGGGGGTGAAGGACTCGCGGACGACGTCGAGGTCGACGCCGTGTGCCTCGGCGCACTCCCGGGCCGCCTTCTCGATGCCGCCGACCACACGGTCCAGGCCGTCCTGGTCCTCGGCGCGGGAGTCGAGCCAGCCGCGCACCAGGGAGGGGATGGCGTTGACGCCGTTCGGCTCGACGGTGATCTTGCCGAAGGTGGCGACGGCTCCGGCCAGGCGGGCCTCGCGGCGGGCGGCGAGCACGGTCTCGGCGTAGGACAGCATGGGGTCGCGGCGGTCGGCGAGCCGGGTGGTGCCGGCGTGGTTGGCCTCGCCGCGGAAGTCGAACCGCCACCGGCCGTGCGGCCAGATGGCGCTGGCGATGCCGACGCGGTCACCGGACAGGTCGAGGGCCCGTCCCTGCTCGACGTGGAGTTCGACGAAGGCGCCGATGCGGGCGAGCCGATGCGGGTCCGGTCCGATGGCGTCGGGGTCGTACCCGGCGGCTTCCATGGCCCGCGGCAGCGTGATGCCGTCGCCATCGGTGAGCCGGTGCGCCTGCTCACGGGTGAGCTGCCCGGCGGTGAGCCGGGACCCGACACAGGCGAGCCCGAAGCGGGCGCCCTCCTCGTCGCCGAAGTTGACGATCCCGAAGGGCTTGCGGAGCCGGGTGTCCCGGGCCCGCAGTTCGTCGAGGGCGGCGAAGGCGGACACGACGCCGAGGGGCCCGTCGAAGGCGCCGCCGTCCGGCACCGAGTCCAGATGCGAGCCGGTGACCACGGCGTCGCCGTCGGCGGGGTCGCCGAGCCAGGCCCACTGGTTGCCGTTCCGGTCGACCTCGTAGCGCAGACCGCGTGACTCGGCCTGCGCCTGGAACCAGGCCCGGCACTCGGCGTCGGCGCCGGTCCAGGCGAAGCGGCGGTAGCCGCCGGAGGCGGAGCCGCGGCCGACCGGCAGCAGCTCCGCCCACATGCTGTGGAAGCTCACGCCTCGTCACCCTCGCGGACCGCGTCGTCGCCCTCGCGCATCGGCACGCGGACGCCCCGCTCCCGGGCGACCGACTCGGCGATGTCGTACCCGGCGTCGACGTGCCGGATGACGCCCATGCCGGGGTCGTTGGTCAGCACGCGGCGGATCTTCTCGCCGGCCAGCCGGGTGCCGTCGGCGACCGTGACCTGTCCGGCGTGCAGGGACCGGCCGATGCCGACGCCGCCGCCGTGGTGGAGGGACACCCAGGACGCGCCGGAGGCCACGTTGACCATGGCGTTCAGCAGCGGCCAGTCGGCGATGGCGTCGGAGCCGTCGAGCATGGCCTCGGTCTCGCGGTACGGGGAGGCGACGGAGCCGCAGTCGAGGTGGTCGCGGCCGATGACGACCGGCGCGGACAGCTCGCCGCCGGCGACCATGTCGTTGAACCGCTCACCGGCCTTGTCGCGTTCGCCGTAGCCGAGCCAGCAGATCCGGGCGGGCAGGCCCTGGAAGTGGACGCGCTCGCCGGCCATGCGGATCCAGCGGGCCAGGGACTCGTTCTCGGGGAAGAGGTCGAGGATGGCCTTGTCCGTCTTCGCGATGTCGGCGGGGTCGCCGGACAGGGCGGCCCAGCGGAAGGGGCCCTTGCCCTCGCAGAAGAGGGGCCGGATGTAGGCGGGGACGAAGCCGGGGAAGGCGAAGGCCCGGTCGTAACCGGCGAGTTGCGCCTCGCCGCGGATGGAGTTGCCGTAGTCGAAGACCTCGGCGCCGGCGTCCTGGAAGCCGACCATCGCCTCGACGTGCTGTGCCATCGACTCGCGGGCGCGGGTGGTGAAGCCGGCCGGGTCCTTGGCGGCGGCGTCGGCCATGTCCTCGAAGGCGATGCCGAGCGGCAGGTAGGCCAGCGGGTCGTGGGCGGAGGTCTGGTCGGTCACGATGTCGACGGGGGCGCCCATCGCGAGCAACTGCGGCACGAGTTCGGCGGCGTTGCCGAGGACGCCGATGGAGAGGGCCTTGCGCTGGTCCCGGGCCTCCACGGCCAGGTGGAGGGCGTGGTCGAGGGAGTCGGCCCTGACGTCCAGGTAGCGGTGCTCGATGCGGCGGTCGATGGCGCGCGGGTCGCAGTCGATACAGATCGCGACGCCGTCGTTCATGGTGACGGCGAGCGGCTGGGCGCCGCCCATGCCGCCGAGTCCGGCGGTCAGGGTGATGGTCCCGGCGAGGGAGCCGCCGAACTTCTTCGCGGCGACGGCGGCGAAGGTCTCGTAGGTGCCCTGGAGGATGCCCTGGGTGCCGATGTAGATCCAGGAGCCGGCCGTCATCTGCCCGTACATGGTCAGGCCGAGGGCCTCCAGGCGGCGGAACTCCTCCCAGGTGGCCCAGTCGCCGACGAGGTTGGAGTTGGCGATGAGCACGCGCGGGGCCCACTCGTGGGTCTGCATGACGCCGACCGGACGGCCCGACTGGACGAGCATCGTCTCGTCCTGCTTGAGGGTGCGCAGCGTACGCACCATCGCGTCGAAGGACCGCCAGTCACGCGCGGCCTTGCCGGTGCCGCCGTAGACGACGAGCTTGTCGGGGTGCTCGGCGACCTCCGGGTCGAGGTTGTTCTGCAGCATCCGCAGGGCGGCTTCCTGCTGCCATCCCAGGGTGCTCAGTTCCGTGCCGCGTGGTGCTCGGACAGGACCGGGGGGCGGCCCGTCGAGCCTCGTTCGAGGCTGGAGGGAGACGGGCGGGCGGGGTCCTGACATGGTCTGCCTCCTGGGGGGTGCTCCCGGCGGATTGTGGCTGCGGATATTCACATCCTGACCTTATGAATAGAACTAGTCAATACGTCGGGGGGTCGGCGTGGGCGCGCCGGGGATGTTTGGCTGGAGGCATGGGCACGTACATCGACGTGACGGGGGACGGCGTGGGCGACGACGGCCAGGTGGGCGAGGGCGCCGAGCGGGCGGCGCGGCGGGACCAGGCGGTGCGGGCCGCCGTGGAGCAGGGGCTGCTGGGGCCGGACACCCCCATCGTCGGCCTTCTCGACGTCACCGGCATCCGGGAGACGGCGGCGGAGCTGAGGGCGGCGTTCGACGCGGTGACGGCACCGGGCACGCCGGTGCTGCACGCCTTCGCGGTGAAGGCGACGCCGCTGGTGCCGGTGCTGCGGCTGCTGCGCGCGGAGGGTGTCGGCGCTGAGGTGGCGAGCCCGGGTGAGCTGGCGCTGGCCCGCGCGGCCGGGGTACCGCCGGCGATGACGGTCCTCGACTCCCCCGCCAAGACACCGGCCGAGCTGCGCGAGGCCCTGGCGCTCGGGATCGCCGTCAACGCGGACAACCCCCAGGAGCTGGAGCGCATCGACGGCCTGATGAGGTCCGGCGTCAGCCGGTCCCCGCTCGGCATCCGGGTCAATCCGCAGGTCGGCGCGGGCTCCATCGAGGCGCTGTCCACGGCGACGGCGACCTCGAAGTTCGGGGTGGCGCTGCGGGACGAGGGCGCCCGGGAGTGGGTCGTACGGGCGTACCTGGACCGGCCGTGGCTGACCCGGCTGCACGCGCACACCGGGTCGCAGGGCGTTCCGCTGTCCCTGATGGCGCGGGGCGTGGCGGAGGCGTACGCGCTGGCGGAGGAGATCAACCGGCGTGCCGGGCGGCGCCGGATCGACACGCTCGACATCGGCGGCGGACTGCCGGTCAACTTCGCCTCGGACGCGACGACACCGACGTACGCGCAGTACGCGCGGACGCTGAGGGAGACGGTGCCAGGGCTGTTCGACGGGCGGTACGGGCTGGTCACCGAGTTCGGGCGCTCACTGCTGGCCAAGCACGGCACGGTGGTGGCGCGCGTCGAGTACGCCAAGAGCGCGGGCGGGCGTGCGGTCGCGGTGACGCACGCGGGGGTGCAGGTGGCGACGCGGACGGTGTACGCGCCGGAGAACTGGCCGCTGCGGATCGCCGCGTACGACGCCAAGGGGCGGCCGAAGGAGGGGCCCGCCGTCGTGCAGGACATCGCCGGTCCGGCCTGTTTCGCGGGGGACCTGCTGGCCGAGGGGCGGGAGTTGCCGCTGCTGGAGCAGGGGGACCATGTGGCGGCGCTGGACACGGGCGCGTACTACTTCGCCCACCACTACGCGTACAACTCGCTGGTGCGGCCCGGGGTGTACGGCTTCGGGCCGGACGGGGCGGGAGGCGTGGTGTTCGCGGTCGTGCGCTCGCCGCAGGGGATCGAGGAGGTCGTGGTGGAGGCCGGTGGAGCGCACGCGGATGCGCTGACGTCCGGTCTCGCACCGTAGGGGTGCGGGCGTCCCACCGGGTGGGTAGGGGCCGTCGTGGCTGGTCGCGCAGCTCCCCGCGCCCCTCGGGGCGACGCGGTCCTGCGCGACCAGGCAGTGACGGGGTGATGGCTACACCAGGGCCGGGGTCTTCTTCCGTGCGCCGCCCGGGGCCGCGTCCCCGGCCGCGATTCCCGTGCTGCGGTACGCCTTCACGGCCTTGCCGGATGGGCGTCCGCCCGCGCGGAGCCAGTCGACGCGGACCCACAGCAGGGCCTCCCCGGCCCGCTCGCGGCGTCCGATCCACGCGGCCTTCAGCCACAGCCCGACGGCGCAGCCCGCCAGCAGCATGCCGCCCGCCGCCGGAGCGGCGAAGGAGCTGCCCAGGGCGGCGAGAAAGGCGAGCAGCAGCCACCAGCGGTGGCCCCGACGCCAGTTGCGGGTGGTCACCGCCCGGTCCTGGAGCACGTCGTGCTTGCCCGCGCGGGCCGCCGAGCCGGACAGGGCGACGTACCGCCCGCGCCGCGCGTACGCGACGACGGCCGTCGCCACGACGAACAGCGCCGCCCCGGCCAGCACGCCGATCCGGCGCCCGGTCAGTCCCGGCACCAGCAGGCCGGTGCCCGCCGCGAACACACCCAGCCACCACAGCGGAGCCGCTCCCGCCCGTACGACGACGGCCACCCGAGCCAGCCCCTGTCCTCCGCGCGTCACGTTCAGCCTCCCGTCCATCCGTGCAGTCCTGCGAAGCGTTCGCTCAGTGTCTTAGGACACCGACGCTAGCGAGGCAAGGTGAGACGCGTCTGAGAAACACGGTGCCCCGGTGTCACTCCACGAACAGGCCCCGCGCCGCCGCCTTCGCGTCGAACTCCTCCAGCCGGGCCTGGGCGTCGGGGAGGTCGTCGCACATGGCCTCCAGCAGGACCCGGCCCAGCAGCATCGGCGCGCAGGCCGTGTCGAAGGCGAGGCCCGTGCCGACGGCGGCGGGCAGCAACAGGTCGGACACCTTGGCGACGGGCGCGAAGGCGGAGTCGGCGACCGTGACCACGGTCAGCCCGCTCCCCTTGGCGTAGGCGAGGGTGTCGACGACCTCGCGGGGGTGCCGGGGCAGCGCGAAGCACAGCAGGGCCGTCGCCCCGGCGCGCACGGCGGCGTCGATGCGGTCGTGGAGCATCGTGCCGCCCTCGCCCAGCAGCCGGACGTCCGGGTGGACCTTGGCGGCGAAGTACGCGAAGCCGTGCGCCTGGGCGGCCGCCGCGCGCAGCCCGAGCACGGGCAGGGGCCGGGAGGCCGCGAGCAGCCGCCCCGCCTGCCGCACGGGACGGGGGTCGGCCAGGACCTCCGACAGGTGCCGCAGGTTCTCGATCTCCGCCTCGACGGCCTGCTGGTACTCGTTGTACGAGCCCGCCTGCGGGGCCGGTTCGGCGGGGGCGACCTCACGCAGGTGGCGGCGCAGGGCCGGGTAACCGTCGAAGCCGAGGGCGACGGCGAAGCGGGTCACGGACGGCTGGCTGACCCCGGCCAGCTCGGCGAGCTCCACGCTGGACAGGAACGGCACGTCGGCGGCGCGCCGCACCATGCTGTGCGCGATGCGGCGCTGGGTCGGCGTCAGCCGGTGCCCCTCGAAGAGCGCCTGCAGCCGCGCGGCAGGGCTGTCGTTCGCGCTCATGACGTGCTCCCCCTCGCCTATTCAGTAGCTGAGGATTCTGCATGAGCATATGCAGACCAGCAAGCGTTCCCGAAGGGAGCGGCAGGTGTCTCGGAGCGGCAGGCCCAAATGAGCGTGTTCATTTCAGAATGAGAGGGCGCTTGACGCAGCGTCACAGAGCGTCGGGGAGGTCACCCGCCTACGGCCCGCCGACTGTGCAGGGCGCGGCATGGAAGCAGCGTGAAGATTGCCGGAAGCAGGCAATGTCTCGTGGAGGGCCGCGTGTGAAGATGCCTGCGACAACGGGGGTAGGGCAAGGAGAGGCGGTGTGCGCGGATGGCCTGGTTTCTGGGGCTCGGCATTGCGGGGGTCGTCCTCCTTGCCCTGTCGCTCGTCCTCGACGGCGTGCTGGAGGGGCTGTTCGACGGTGTCGCCGTGCTGGACGGCATCGTCGACGGGCTGCTGTCGCTGCCCGTGATCGCCGGTTTCGTGTCCATGCTCGGTTTCTCCGGGGCGATCATCCTGGAGACCACCGGGCTGGGCGCGGTGGGGGCCACGGTGATCGGGGTGCCGGCCGGTGTCCTCACCGGCTGGTTCACCTACCGCCTGAGCCGGGCCCTGATGGACGGATCGTCCGGAGCCGCTCCGCGTGACGACGATCTGGTCGGCACGTCCGGCTCGGTGGTGACCGCGATCCCCGCCGGTGGCTACGGCGAGGTGCTGGTGCACCGGGCCGGGCAGCCGGTGAAGCTCTCGGCGAAGAGCCCGGTCGCCGTGGCGCGGGGAGCCGAGGTCTGGGTCGAGCAGGCACTGTCGCAGTCGGCGGTGTCCGTCCGTCCGGTCGAACGCTGACCCGGCGCAGCCGCTCACTCCGGCCGACGGCGCTCCGGCCGTGCCCTCGCGCCGTTCACCTTCACGCAACCCTTACCGAACGCCGTCCTGAGGGAGGGCTGAGGGGACAACACCATGAGTTCTGTCGTTATCGCGGTCGGAGGAGTCGTCGTACTTCTCGTGCTGATCGCGCTGGTCGTCGTCAGCCGGTACAAGGTCGCCGGTCCGAGTGAGGCGTTCATCGTCACCGGGCGGCGCGGGAAGAAGGCCACCGATCCGGAGACCGGGCGGGTGTTCACGGACAACAGCGGGCAGAAGGTCGTGGTCGGCGGCGGCGTGTTCGTGGTGCCGTTCGTGCAGCAGAAGTTCACCCTGGACCTGTCCTCGCGGCACATCCCGGTCGCCGTGCGCGGCGCGGTCACGCTGCGCGGGGTGAAGGCCAACCTGGAGGGCGTCGCCATCGTCAAGGTCGGCGGCAGTGAGGACGCGATCCGGGCCGCCGCGCAGCGGTTTCTGATGCAGCAGGACGGCATCGTCGGCTTCACCCAGGAGGTGCTCTCCGGCGCGCTCCGCGCGATCGTGGGCCGGATGTCGGTGGAGGACATCATCCGCGACCGGGCCGCCTTCGCAGGGCAGGTGGCCGAGGAGGCGGAGGCGAGCCTGTCCGGGCAGGGACTGGTGCTGGACGCCTTCCAGATCCAGGACATCACCACCGAGGGCTCCTACCTGGAGGACCTCGGCCGGCCCGAGGCCGCCCGGGCCAAGCAGGAGGCCGACATCGCCGAGGCGGTCGCCCGGCGCGCCGCCGAACAGGCCCGGCTGAAGGCCGAGGAGGAGATCGCCGTGGCGCAGCGGACGTTCTACCTCAAGCAGGCCGAGATCAAGGCCGAGACCGACGAGGCCGCCGCGCGTGCGGCCGCCGCCGGTCCGCTCGCGGAGGCGGCCCGGCAGCAGGAGATCCTCGCCCAGCAGGAGAAGGTCGCCGAGCGGCAGGCCGCGCTGACCGACCGCCAACTCGACACCCAGGTCCGCAAGCCCGCCGACGCCCAGCGCTACGCCGCCGAACAGGAGGCCGAGGCCAAGCGCGTGGCCCGGGTCAAGCAGGCCGAGGCGGAGCGGCTGGCCGAAATCGCTGCCGCGCAGGCGGAGGCCGAGCGGGCCCGGCTGACCGGCGAGGGCGAGAAGCAGCGGCGGTCCGCGCTGGCTGAGGCGGAGGCCGTCGAGGGCCTGAAGCAGGGTGAGGCCGAGCGGTCCCGGCGCGCGGCGATAGCCGAGGCGGTCCGGCTGGAGGGCGAGGCGGAAGCGGCGGCGATCGGCGCCAAGGGTGCGGCCGAGGCCGAGGCGATGCAGAAGAAGGCCGAGGCCTTCGCCCAGTACGGCGACGCCGCTGTGCTGGAGATGCTGGTGGCGGTGTTGCCGCAGGTCGTCGCGAAGGCGTCCGAGCCGCTGAGCGCCGTGGACAAGATGACGGTCATCTCCACGGACGGCGCGAGCCGGCTGTCGCGCACGGTTGCCGACAACGTCGCGCAGGGCGTCGAACTCCTCAGCTCCACCACGGGCGTCGACCTCGCCGAGCTGCTGAAGGGCATCACACAGGGCAAGGGCGCAGCGCAGCCCACGGCCACACCGGCTGGCGAGGCGAACGGAAAGATCCAGATCGGCTGAGCCCGGGAGGACCGGTTCAGGGGCCTGCGGCGTCGAGCCGCCGGGCCCCTGAGCCACCGATGCCCTCGGGCATGCCTCGGCGCGGCACCCTTCGCACCTGCGCACGTACGAAGAGACGGGGCCCTATGTCCGGCGTCCGCCCGGCAGACTGGAGCCCGGACACGGGGGATATCCCCAGTGCGGCGGCCGACCCGGCTCCCTACGGTGAGTGCATGACCGGAATGGACGCGCGGGACACCGACCTGAAGAAGGAACTCGACGCCACCCTGCAGGCGCGCAGGGATCTGGGCGAGGAGTACGAGTCCGCGCTGGTCGACTCGTTCCTGGAGAAGGTCGACCAGCGCATCGACGGCGCGGTCGAGCGCCGGGTGCGCAGGCAGCTGGCCGAGCAGCAGCTGGCAACGGCCCGGGACTCGCGCGCGCCGCAGGCCACGGACTCCTGGGGGGAGCGCTTCGGCTTCGGGATCGTCTCCCTCGTCCTCGCGGTGCCGCTGTCCGGCATCGGGGGCGGTGTCGCCGGGCTCTCGGGTCTGCTGGTCGCCTGGGCCGGCATCGTCGGCGTCAACGTCGTACAGGCCGCCCGCACCCGTCCCCACCTGTTCCGCCGCCGCAGGCCGTCTCAGGACGACGGCTGGGAGGACTGACCGCCGAGCTCGGTGACCGGCTCCCGCCGGACACGCTGCCGGGCCCGGTCACCGGGCCCCGCCGGACAGGCCGCCGCCCCTGCCCGACGGCCCTGGACGTGGACGGCATCGGAGACGGCGCAGCGGCTGGCCCTGCCGGGGACCTGGGGGTCACGCGTCTTCGAAGCCACGGAACACGTGATCGTCCCACCCGCCACTGACAAGGGGCCTGCCGCACGAGCTTCCGGCGCCAGGCCTGCCGCCGGAAGCTGTGCGCGGGGACCGCCGCACCCCCGTCACCGGGGGGCGGGACGACGGCGGTCCCCGCGAGGGACGCGGGCCGGGTCAGGGCCGGGCTTGCGCGTCCGTGGCGTCCGTGGAGGTCCGGGAGCCGCTCCGGAGGTCCTGTGACGCCGTTCTGCGCCGGCCGGGGCGGGGAGCCGCTCCCGCCCTGCCGACACCCACCAATGTGCCGGACCCGTGTTAAGCGGGTGCTGCGCGGACGTGACGCGCTCGTACCACTTCCGCGAAGTCCTCGAAGATCGCGGACGCCCCAAGTGCACTGCGGACACGGGCAGTTCACCGCAGGTTCGCCTCCGGTTCCCCGGCCCGGGGAAGGAGGCTCCTTCTCGGGCTCCCCCGCTTCCCCGGCCCGGGGTGGCCCGGAGAAGGGAGCAACCTCCCGGGCGGCCCCGCGTTCCCGGGCCTGCGCGGCCCGGGACAGGACGCTACTTCCCCGACTTCCCGGTCTCGGCGAGGAAGGCCAGCAGGTCCTGCCGGCTGACCACCCCGGTCGGCTTGCCCTCGACGAGGACGATGGCCGCGTCCGCCTTGCCCAGGACGGCCATCAGGTCGCCGACGGGTTCGCCGGAGCCGACCTGCGGCAGCGGAGCGGACATGTGCTTCTCGATGGGGTCGTCGAGCGAGGCGTTCTTGCTGAACAGCGCGTCCAGCAGCTCCCGTTCCACCACCGACCCCACGACCTCGGCGGCCATCACGTCCGGGTGACCGGCGCCCGGCTTGACCACCGGCATCTGCGAGACGCCGTACTCGCGCAGCACCTCGATGGCCTGGCCGACCGTCTCGTCCGGGTGCATGTGGACGAGCGAGGGCATGCCGCCGTCCTTGTCGCTGAGCACGTCGCCGACGCGGGCGCTCGGGCCCTCGTCCTCCAGGAAGCCGTAGTCGGCCATCCACTCGTCGTTGAAGATCTTGCTGAGGTAGCCGCGCCCGCTGTCCGGCAGCAGCACCACTACGACGTCGTCCGGGCCGAGCCGCTCGGCGACCCGCAGCGCCGCCACGACCGCCATGCCGCAGGAGCCGCCGACCAGCAGGCCCTCCTCCTTGGCCAGGCGGCGGGTCATCTGGAAGGAGTCCTTGTCGGACACGGCGACGATCTCGTCCGCGACCGTGCGGTCGTAGGCGGTGGGCCAGAAGTCCTCACCGACGCCCTCGACGAGGTACGGACGCCCGGACCCGCCGGAGTAGACGGACCCCTCGGGGTCTGCACCGATGACCTTCACCCGACCGTCGCTGGCCTCCTTCAGGTAGCGCCCGGTGCCGGAGATGGTCCCGCCGGTGCCGACGCCGGCCACGAAGTGGGTGATCCTGCCCTCGGTCTGCTCCCACAGCTCGGGGCCCGTGGAGTGGTAGTGCGAGAGCGGGTTGTTGGGGTTGGAGTACTGGTCGGGCTTCCAGGCGCCCGGCGTCTCGCGCACCAGCCGGTCGGAGACGTTGTAGTAGGAGTCCGGGTGCTCCGGGTCCACCGCGGTCGGGCACACGACCACCTCGGCCCCGTACGCGCGCAGCACGTTGATCTTGTCGGTCGACACCTTGTCGGGGCACACGAAGATGCACTTGTACCCCTTCTGCTGCGCCACGATGGCCAGCCCCACACCGGTGTTCCCACTGGTCGGCTCGACGATCGTGCCGCCCGGCTTGAGCTCCCCGCTCTGCTCGGCCGCCTCGATCATGCGCAGGGCGATGCGGTCCTTCACGGAACCGCCCGGGTTGAAGTACTCCACCTTGGCCAGGACGGTCGCCCTGATGCCCTTGGTCACGCTGTTGAGCCTCACCAGCGGGGTGTTGCCGACGAGGCTGATCATCGAGTCGTGGAACTGCACCGTTGTCTCCGGTCGCTGCAAAAGATGTGGTCGTCGTGGTGCCGCCAGCCTAGGCCCTGTCGCCGGGTCCGCGTCGTGCGCCAGATCCGGCGAGGGGGCTCGGGGCCCGCCGATGCCCCGTGCCGGTCGTTCACTCCCTGTTGAGATTGGGCAACGCCCTGTACGGGGCAAGCACTGGGGGTAGGGGTTCGAGGAGGTGGCGGCGACGCATGACGAGCATGTCGAGGGCGAGGGTGGCCCGGCGGATCGCGGCCGGCGCGGCGTACGGCGGTGGAGGGATCGGCCTGGCCGGTGCGGCCGCGGTCGGGCTGCTGCTGGCGGAGGCGCACCTGGCGCGGCGCCGGGTGGGAAACGGCACGTCTCCCCATGTGCCGAACGCGGACGGTCTGTACGGCCGTACCTGCGCCGCTCCCGGTGAGGCGCCGCTCAGACTGACGATGCTGGGCGACTCCACGGCCGCCGGGCAGGGGGTGCACCGGGTCGGGCAGACACCGGGAGCGCTGCTGGCGTCGGGGGTCGCGGCCATCGCGGAACGCCCGGTGGAGCTGCGCACGGTGGCGGCGCCCGGGGCCCGCTCCGACGACCTGGACCGGCAGGTGGCGCTGGCGCTGGCGGACCCCTCACGGGTACCCGACGTCTGCGTGATCATGATCGGCGCGAACGACGTCACGCACCGGATGCCGCCGACCCGCTCGGTGCGTCATCTGTCGACGGCGGTACGGCGGCTGCGTACCGCCGGCGCGGAGGTGGTGGTGGGCACCTGCCCCGATCTGGGCACGATCGAGCCGGTGCAGCAGCCGCTGCGCTGGCTGGCCAGACGGGCCTCCCGCCAGCTGGCGGCCGCCCAGACGATCGGAGTGGTCGAGCAGGGCGGCCGTACGGTGTCGCTGGGCGACCTGCTGGGCCCGGAGTTCGCGGCGAACCCGCGGGAACTGTTCGGCCCCGACAACTACCACCCCTCCGCGGAGGGTTACGCGACGGCGGCGATGGCGGTCCTGCCGACGGTGTGCGCCACCCTCGGCCTCTGGCCCGCCGAGGAGGAACGCCCGGACGCCTCACGCCGCGAGGGATTCCTGCCGGTGGCCAAGGCGGCGGCCGAGGCGGCGGAGGAGGCCGGCACGGAGGTCACGGCGGCGATGCCGACGGGCCCCCGCGGCCCCTGGGCCCTCCTCAAACGCCGCAGGCGCCGGCGCCTGCCCGAACCGGAGCCCGCGGCGCCCTCACCTTGAGCGGTGGGGCGCCGGGCAGCGCGGCCGGCCGGGCAGAGGAGCCGACCGGGCACAGCGACCGCGGTGCCGGGCACCCGGCAGCGCGACGGCCGCCGGGGGTGAGGGGCACACCCCCGGCACGGCCACGGCAGGCGCACCCCCTCCTCCCTCGACAAAGCAAGCGCTTAGAAAAGTGCGGTCCTAGTCACACCGCGACACCCGTGACCCGGCCCATACGTACGGGTAACTTCCCAACCAGCCCTGCCAACCACCCGGTATGCCCTGGAGCCGTGATGCCCGAAGCCGTGATCGTCTCTGCCGCCCGCTCCCCCATCGGCCGCGCCAACAAGGGCTCCCTGAAGGACCTGCGCCCGGACGACCTGACCGCCACGATCGTCCAGGCCGCCCTCGCCAAGGTCCCGCAGCTGGACCCGAAGGACATCGACGACCTGATGCTCGGCTGCGGACTGCCCGGCGGCGAGCAGGGCCACAACCTCGGCCGCGTCGTCGCCGTGCAGATGGGGATGGACCACCTCCCCGGCTGCACCGTCACCCGCTACTGCTCCTCGTCGCTGCAGACCTCCCGTATGGCCCTGCACGCCATCAAGGCCGGTGAGGGCGACGTCTTCATCTCGGCCGGCGTGGAGATGGTCTCCCGGTACGCGCACGGCACCTCCGACCACCCCGACACGCACAACCCCCTCTTCGCCGAGGCCGAGGCCCGCACCGCCGCCGTCGCCCAGAGCGAGGGCTCCACGTGGCACGACCCGCGCGAGGACGGCCTGCTCCCCGACCCGTACATCGCGATGGGCCAGACCGCCGAGAACCTGGCCCGTGCCAAGGGCGTCACCCGGCAGGAGATGGACGAGTTCGGCGTCCGCTCGCAGAACCTCGCCGAGGAAGCCATCAAGAACGGCTTCTGGGAGCGGGAGATCACCCCGGTGACCCTCCCCGACGGCACGGTGATCAGCAAGGACGACGGCCCCCGGCCCGGCGTCACCCTGGAGGCCGTCGCCGGACTCAAGCCGGTCTTCCGTCCGGACGGGCTGGTCACCGCCGGCAACTGCTGCCCGCTCAACGACGGCGCCGCCGCCCTCGTCATCATGAGCGACACCAAGGCCCGCGAGCTGGGCATCACCCCGCTCGCCCGGATCGTCTCCACCGGCGTCTCCGGCCTGTCCCCGGAGATCATGGGCCTCGGTCCGGTCGAGGCCTCCCAGCAGGCCCTCGGGCGGGCCGGGCTGACCATCGACGACATCGACCTGGTGGAGATCAACGAGGCGTTCGCCGCCCAGGTGATCCCCTCCTACCGCGACCTGGGCATCCCGCTGGAGAAGCTGAACGTCAACGGCGGCGCCATCGCCGTCGGCCACCCCTTCGGCATGACCGGCGCCCGCATCACCACCACGCTCATCAACTCCCTGCAGTTCCACGACAAGCAGTTCGGCCTGGAGACGATGTGCGTCGGCGGCGGCCAGGGCATGGCGATGGTCATCGAACGCCTCAGCTGAGCGCACCGACCGCGGCACGCACCGCGGCCGCACCGTAGTCGGCGCGGCACCGACGGTGAACCTTGGGCCCGGAACCCTGGAAACACCAGGGTTCCGGGTCGTTTTGTGACCCAATCTCCCCCAGGATGTGACCTATCTCGCTCACGCCAGTGATCACGCAGGTCAGAGCCGCGCACCCCCGACCCCTGAACCAAAAGACCTGTCCGTTTCGTGACGTTACGCACTGACAGCGGGTTAGTCCGCCCTTCAAGCTGATGTAGGAAGTCGGGGGTCGACTTTGAACCGGGAGTACGTCAGTGAGCGCCATGCCGATCGCCTTGCTGGTCACCACGGCCGCCACGGGCGCCGTGGGCGTCGCCGTCCTGCGCACCCTTATGCAGCTGCGCCGCCAGGTCACGGCGCTGCACACGGAGCTCGTCGAGAACCCCGCCGCCGCCACCCGCGCTCTCCTGCCCGCCGCCCGCACCACCGCGGACGCCGACGAGATACGCGCCGCCGTGGCCGAGGCGCTCGCCGAGGAGCGGGAGCGGGAGCTGGCCGAGGCACGGGCGTTCTGGGCCGCCCAGGAGGCCCGTGACGCGTCCGAGACGCCCTCCCTGCTCGGTCTGCCCGACACCGAGCTGTTCCTGCCCCGGCAGGCCGATTTCGCGGGTCTGGAGCCGGTCACCGAGCCGGGCGCCGATGCCGACGAGGTGACGGGCGAGTCCGCCGAGCTGGCCGCGGCACGCCGCCGCCACCCCTCGCACCCCGACTTCGTACCGGTCTCGTCCCCCCTCGTGAACGACCACGAGCGCACGGTGGCGACCCTGGAGGGGCTGGCCGCCTCCCGCGTGGAGCTGACCGACGTCCGCCCGGGCCCGCTCGGCACCCTCGACGTGTACGTCTTCTCCGACGGCACGACCCTGTGCATGACCCCGGGCCACCGCGAGACGGCGGAGCACCTGGCCAAGGCCGTACGCGCGGGCGAGACGCCCGTCCTGCTGGGCGGCTCCGGCGTCTCGGGCGCCTACACCCTGACCTTCCGGTGCGGCGACGAGAACGTCTACATCCTGGCCGACAGGGTCATCGCGTCCCTGTGACGGCCCGGGGCCCGCACGATCGGCCGCCCACCTCCCGCATCCGGCCAGGACCCCTCACACCCCCGCCCGCTTCTGCGCCTCCTCCACCACGCGCACCGCTTCCTCCACCTCGCCCTCACCGCGCAGCACCAGCGCCAGATCGTGCCCGGCGACGGTGATCTGGTCCGCGGCGGCGAACATCCCCGCGTCCGGCATCTCCCGAGGCTCCACGTCAGGAGCCTCCAGGGACTGCGCCCACCGGGCCAACCGCCTGGCCAGCGCCAGCGCCTCCGCGGCGGCGCCCCGCTGCAGCCGGCTCTGCGGAGCGGCCCTCAGACGATCGGCGAAATGATCCACGGCACGGGTGAGAGGCGTCGTATCAACCACGCCGCGAGCCTACGCACCCCGGCGGGACTGTTGCCAACGGGCGAACACTCAGGCACCGTGACCTGAAGGACCGGCTTACATCCCATGCGTCCGGAGGCGCCGATGTCCCACGTCCTCTCCGAGGAGACCCACCGCAACATTCTCGCCCGCATCCCCCATTGCACCGGTCGTGAGATCTCCGACTGGCTGCGCACCGTCGAAGAAGGCCCCGCCCTCCGTTTCGAGGAGAAGGTCAGTTGGCTCCGCCACGAGCACAACCTCGCGTACGGCCACGCCAAGGCGATCATCCATGAGTACGACCTGAGGAGGGCCGCGCGAAGGCTCTAGGCGCCCACCGCCTGATCCACGACGAAGGGCCCCGGACGGATCCGGGGCCCTTTCACGCGCCTGTGGGCGTCGGTGGCTGCTCGCGTCAGTCGTTGCTGTTGAGGATCGAGATGAGCCTCAGGAACTCCAGGTAGATCCACACCAGCGTCAGCGTGAGGCCGAAGGCCGCGAGCCACGCCTCCTCACGCGGGGCGCCGTAGGCGACGCCGTCCTCGACCTGCTTGAAGTCCAGGGCGAGGAAGCAGGCGCCCAGGATGACGCCGATGACGCCGAAGACGACCCCCAGCGCACCGCTGCGGAAGCCGAGGCCGTCACCGCCGCCGAACACCGCGAACAGCAGGTTCACGGTCATCAGCAGGATGAAGCCCAGCGCGGCCGCCATCACGAAGCCGACGAAGCGGCGGTTGACGCGGATCCAGCCGGCCTTGTACGCCACCAGCACACCGACGAAGACCGCCATGGTGCCGAGCACGGCCTGCATGGCCGCACCGCTGGCGATGCGGTTGTCGACGATGTTGGAGACGACGCCGAGGAAGACGCCCTCGAACGCGGCATACGTCAGGATCAGCGCCGGCGAGGCCTTGCGCTTGAAGGACTGGACGAACGCCAGGACCATGCCGATCAGCGCGGCGCCGATGCCGATGCCGTAGGACCGGCTGAGGTTGGCGTCGTCGATCGGCAGCAGGGCCCAGGAGAGGGCGGCCGTGAGGATGAGTACACCGAGCGTGCTCGCCGTGCGCATCACGACGTCGTCGATGGTCATCCGGCCGGCGGTGACCGGAGCCTGCGGCGGCGCGCCGTACTGCAGGTCCTGCTGGGCGTAAGGGTTCTGCGCGTAGGGATTGCCGGCCGGCTGGGCGTACGGGTTGCCCTGCGCGTACGGGTTGCCCTGCGTGGCGACGGCGGGGCCCCCGGCCTGCGGCGCGGTGTTGAAGCCCGCGTAGCCGTTGTCGCGGCTGAACCCCCGTCGCGAGAAGACCGGGTTTCTGCTCCTCATTTCACTCCTCCATGGCCACCCTGCGTAGCCTTGGCTCAAGAGTAATAGAAAGGCAAAGGATTGACCCTAGTGCTTGGGGAGGATCTTTCCCTCGCTGTGCTGCGCAACACGCTACGCGGGTCGGTGATTCCCAGCACGTGAGGGGGCCGTTCATGACCAACCTGCGACGCGCCCGGAACCGGCCGGAGACCCCCTCCTTGTGCCCCTGCGACAAGTACCCCTTGGCTGGGCGGCCTCACCCGAAAGGGAAGCCGGTGTACGCCTCGGCGAGGTCGGTCTCGGCGGCGCGGGAGGCGGTGAGCCGCTCCAGACGGGCGAGCTGCAGACGGTCCTCGAAGGGGGTGGCGCCGGGCGCGCGGTGCAGCAGGGCCGTCATGTCGTACGAGAAGCGTTCGGCCTGCCAGACGCGGCGCAGGCAGGTGGCCGAGTAGGCGTCGAGGAGGTCCGCTGATCCGGTACGCCTCTCATGGGTGAGCGCCCGGGCGAGGGTCACGACGTCGCCGACCGCCAGGTTGAGCCCCTTCGCCCCGGTCGGCGGCACGATGTGCGCCGCGTCCCCGGCGAGGAACAGCCGGCCGTACCGCATGGGCTCGTGGACGAAGGAGCGCATGGGCGTCACGGACTTCTGGGTGATCGGGCCGCGGCGCAGTACCCAGTCGTCGGCGGTCTCGAGGCGGAGCTCCAGCTCGTCCCAGATCTCCTCGTCGCTCCAGCTCCCGGCGTCCGTTCCGGCGGGCACCTGGAGGTAGAGGCGGGAGACGGACGTCGAGCGCATGGACAGCAGGGCGAAGCCGCGGTCGTGGCGGGCGTAGACGAGTTCGTCGTGCGAGGGCGGTACGTCGGCGAGGATGCCGAGCCAGCCGAAGGGATAGGTCCGCTCGAACACCCGGGAGAGGGAGGCGGGGACCGCCTGCCGTGAGACGCCCCGGAAGCCGTCGCAGCCGACGACGTAGTCGCACTCCAGGACCTCCTCGGCGCCCTCGTGCCGGAAGCGGATCCGCGGCCGGTCGGTGTCGGCGCCCTCGACGGCCAGCGCCTCCGCCTCGAACAGCAGCGGGCCCCCCTCCTTGAGCTGGAGGGCGATGAGGTCCTTGCAGACCTCCGTCTGGGCGTAGACCGTCACGGACCGCCCGCCGGTGAGGGCGGGGAAGTCGACGCGGTGACGCCGCCCGGCGAACCGCAGTTCGATGCCGTCGTGGCGCAGGCCCTCGCGGTCCATGCGTTCCCCGGCACCGGCCGCGCGCAGCACGTCCGTGGTGCCCTGCTCCAGGATCCCGGCGCGCTGGCGCCGTTCGACGTAGGAGCGGTCGCGGCCCTCCAGGACGACCGCGTCGACGCCGGCGTTGTGGAGCAGTCGGGCGAGCAGGAGGCCGGCGGGGCCGGCTCCGATGATGCCGACGGTCGTGCGCATGGGCGCCCCTTCCCTGGGTTCGTCTCCGGACACTCGCGGCCCCCACCGTTCGTGTAGTGAACTTTTTTTCACTGACTGTGTGGCGTGAGTCTCCGACGGCACGCGCTCGCTGTCAACGGGTCTGCCGTGAAGTCTTCAATGAACGGTGCAGGGGTCGGAAGGTGCCCGGAGCCGGACTCGAACCGGCACGCCCGCGAAGGGGCAGCGAGGTTTAAGCTCGCCGTGTCTGCATTCCACCATCCGGGCAGGCCATGGGCTCCGCATCGAGGTTCCGAGCCTATCGGGACGCATCCCCCGGACAGCGGAAGGGCGGGCCGATGTTGTCTTATTTTATTGACGTCTGAGGGTGCATCAGCACTCGGTACACGCCATCCGCACTTGCCAACAGCCTTGCGTGCGGCGGTCGGCCACGCATGCGGAATGACGGAATTTCACCGTCCGAACGAGGGCACTCCACCTGTTCTCGACATGGTTCCCGGCTTGTTCTCGACACCGCGCCCCACCGGGCCGTCCGTCAGGGTCGCCCGTCATCCCCAGGTATGACGCGGCCCCACGCGATCCGACCCGAGTCGGCCCCAGGAACCGGATCAACGGGTGACTCCACGGCGGGACACGGCCGGAACCATGGATGACGTCCCGAACGCAGTCGTCCCGACAGGAGTCTTTCCGTGACCACCACCCCCCTCGCCGACCGGACCACCACCGTGGCCGCGCGCGCCACGGACCTGTCGAAGATCTACGGGCAGGGCGAGACCCAGGTGGTCGCCCTCGACCGGGTCTCCGTCGACTTCCGCCAGGCCGAGTTCACCGCGATCATGGGGCCCTCCGGCTCCGGCAAGTCGACGCTGATGCACTGCGTGGCCGGTCTGGACACCTTCTCCTCCGGCTCCGTGCGCATCGGCGACACGGAGCTGGGCTCCCTGAAGGACAAGCAGCTGACCAAGCTGCGCCGGGACAAGATCGGCTTCATCTTCCAGGCGTTCAACCTGCTGCCGACGCTGACCGCCCTGGAGAACATCACCCTCCCGATGGACATCGCGGGCCGCAAGCCGGACAGGCAGTGGCTCGACTCCGTCATCGGCATGGTCGGTCTGGCGGACCGTCTGAGCCACCGGCCCTCCCAGCTGTCCGGCGGTCAGCAGCAGCGCGTCGCCGTGGCGCGGGCGCTGGCCTCCAAGCCCGACATCATCTTCGGTGACGAGCCCACCGGAAACCTCGACTCGCGCTCCGGCGCCGAGGTCCTGGGCTTCCTGCGCAACTCCGTGCGGGAGCTGGGCCAGACGGTCGTGATGGTGACCCACGACCCGGTGGCGGCGGCGTACGCGGACCGGGTGATCTTCCTCGCCGACGGACGGATCGTGGACGAGATGCACCGGCCGACGCCCGACTCGGTGCTCGACCGCATGAAGCGGTTCGACGCCAAGGGCCGCACGAGCTGACGTCCCCTCACCCCCACTGACTCTCTGGACTTGAGACAACCATGTTCCGTACCGCCTTGCGCAACGTGCTCGCGCACAAGGCCAGGCTCCTGATGACCGTGCTCGCCGTGATGCTCGGCGTGGCGTTCGTGTCGGGGACCCTGGTCTTCACCAACACCATCTCCGACGCTTACCAGAAGAGCTCCGCCAAGGGCTTCGACCGGGTCGACGTCGCCGTACAGCCGAAGTACCGGGACGCCGAGGGCGACAAGCTCGGCGAGCTCCACGAGCTGAACCGGGCGGTGCTCGATCGGAGTTCCCGGGTCCCGGGCGCCGCACAGGCCATCGGGGTCGTCACCGGCTTCACCGCCATGGCCGACAAGGACGGCAAGCTGATCGGCGACGGCTTCCAGTCGCAGGGCGGCAACTACTGGGGCACCAAGGACCCCCGCTACCCGCTCGTCCGTGGACACGCCCCCAAGGGCCGGGGCGAGATCCTCATCGACTCCGCGACCGCCGAACGCACCGGCTACCGGGTCGGCGACACCGTGCGGCTCTCGGTCGACGGACCGGTCCTGACACCGAGGATCACGGGCGTCTTCACCACCGACGACGGCAATGTCGCGGCCGGCGGCAGCCTCGCGCTGTTCGACACCGCGACCGCGCAGCAGCTGTTCGGCAAGGCGGGCACGTACGACCAGATCGACGTCACCGCGAAGGCCGGCGTCACGCAGGCGGCGCTCAAGGCCGAGCTGGACAAGGCGCTGCCGAAGGACGTCGTCGAGACCACGACCGGCAAGCGGCTCGCCGACGACCAGGCCAGGGCGATCACCGAGTCGATGAGCGGGATGCGGACGGCCCTGCTGGTGTTCGCCGGCATCGCGCTGTTCGTCGGCACGTTCATCATCGCCAACACCTTCACCATGCTGGTCGCCCAGCGCACCAGGGAACTGGCGCTGCTGCGCGCGGTGGGCGCCTCGCGCCGGCAGGTCACGCGGTCGGTGCTGGTCGAGGCATTCGTGGTCGGCGCGGTCGCCGCCGTGACCGGTCTGCTCGCGGGCATCGGCATCGGGGCCGGACTGCGGTCGCTCCTGGGATCGTTCGGGGCGACCGTCCCCGACGGGCCGCTGGTCATCACGCCGGGCACGGTCCTCACCGCCTTCGCGGTGGGCATCCTGGTGACGATGCTGGCGGCCTGGCTGCCGGGCCGCCGGGCCGCGAAGATCCCGCCGGTGGCGGCGATGAGCAGCGTGCACGCCAAGGCGACCACCAAGTCGCTGGTGCTGCGCAACACGCTGGGGGCGCTGTTCTCGGCCGCGGGCGTCGCCGTCGTCCTCGCGGCCACGACGATGAACGGTTCGGACGGGCAGGCCCCTATGGGGCTCGGCGCGGTCCTGCTGATCATCGGCGTGTTCATCCTGACTCCGCTGCTGTCCCGCCCGCTGATCGCGGCGGCGGCGCCGGCGCTGCGCGCCTTCGGCGTCTCCGGCAAGCTGGCCCGGCAGAACTCGGTGCGCAACCCGCGCCGTACGGCCGCCACCGCCTCCGCGCTGATGATCGGGCTCACCCTCATCACCGGCATGACGGTGATGGCCGGCAGCCTGCAGAAGTCCATCGACAAGATGGCGGCCTCCGCGGTCCGCGCCGACTACGTGGTGTCCATGGCGAACGGCAACCTCCTGTCGCCGGACGTCGAGCGGAAGCTGAAGCGGACCGACGGCGTCACCGCCACCAGCCCGCTGCGCCTCGCGCCCTCCCGCATCGACGGCGAGACCGAGTACCTGACCGGTGTCGACGGCGCCACGATCGGCGAGCTCACCGACCTCGAGGTCGACGACGGCTCCTTCCGGGTCGGCGGCGGTCAGGTGGTGGTGGACCAGGACACCGCCAAGCTGCACGGCTGGAAGGCCGGTTCGAGCTTCACGACCGCCTTCGAGGACGGCGAGAAGCGGAAGCTGACGGTCGCCGGGGTCTACGAGGGCAACGAGCTGATCCGCGGCATCATGATCGACACCGCGACGCTCGCGCCGCACGAGTCGGACCCGGCCGACATGCAGGTCATGGTGAAGACCGCCGACGGCGCCTCGGGGGCGACGAAGGACCGGCTGGTCGAGGCCCTCGGCACCAACCCGGCGATCAAGGTCCAGGACAAGAAGGACCTCTCCGACGAGGTCGCGAGGATGTTCACGCTGATGCTGAACATGGTCTACGGCCTGCTGGCGATGGCAGTGATCATCGCGGTGCTCGGCGTCATCAACACCCTGGCCATGTCGGTGTTCGAACGCTCCCAGGAGATCGGGATGCTGCGGGCGATCGGCCTGGACCGCAAGGGCACCAAGCGGATGGTCCGCCTGGAGTCCCTGGTGATCTCCCTGTTCGGCGGGGTGCTCGGCATCGGACTGGGCGTGTTCTTCGGCTGGGCGGCCGGTGAGCTGCTGGCCTCGAAGATGGCGACGTACGAACTCGTCCTGCCCTGGGCCCGGATGGCCGTCTTCCTGCTGCTGGCCGCTACGGTCGGCGTGCTCGCGGCGCTGTGGCCGGCGCGGCGGGCGGCGCGGCTGAACATGCTGGCGGCGATCAAGGCGGAGTAGCCGGGACGTACCGCTCGGGCCCCGTTCCCGCCGGCGGGAACGGGGCCCTTGGCGTGTCAGTTCCAGGTACGGGCCCGCAACGGCATGCCGGACATGCCCGACTCGGGGGTCTTCACGGCCAGGACCTGGTTGACGCCGATGCGGTTGTGCTCGAAGGCGAGCGCGGAGGCGGCCATGTACAGCCGCCAGACACGAGCGCGGCCGGGGCCGGTGAGCTGCGTGGCCCGGCCCCAGTCGGCCTCCAGGTTGGCGACCCAGCGGCGCAGGGTGAGGGCGTAGTGCTCGCGGATCGACTCGACGTCGCGCACCTCGAAACCGGCGCGCTCCAGCTGTGTGACGGTCATGCCGATGGGCTGCAGCTCGCCGTCGGGGAAGACGTAGGAGTCGATGAACGCGTCGACCTCGTAGCGCGACTCGTCCCGTTGCGGGCGTCGGGCGATCTGGTGGTTGAGCAGCCGGCCTCCGGGCCTGAGGAGGCGGTGCAGATCGGTGGCGTACTCCAGGTACCGTTCGGCGCCGACGTGTTCGGCCATGCCGATGGAGGAGATCGCGTCGTACGGTCCGTCGCGCACGTCGCGGTAGTCCTGTACCCGGATCTCGGCCTTGTCCGTGAGCCCCTCGTCGGCGACGCGCTTGCGGGCGTAGGCGGCCTGTTCCTGGGAGAGGGTGACGCCGACGACGGTGGCGCCGTGCTCACGGGCGGCGTGGATGGCCAGCGAACCCCAGCCGCAGCCGACGTCGAGCAGACGCTGACCCGGCTTCAGGGCGAGCTTGCGGCAGACCAGTTCGAGCTTGTCGCGCTGGGCGGTTTCGAGGGTGCTGTCCGGGGCGGGCCAGTAGGCGCAGGAATACACCATGGACGGCCCGAGGACGATCTCGTAGAAGTCGTTGCCGACGTCGTAGTGGTGGCTGATGGCGCGTCTGTCGGTGCTCCTGGTGTGCAGGTGACGGCGGGGCCTGCGGGCCTCCTCGCGGGGCGGGGCGGGCGGCAGCGGGGGCCCGGCGAGCCGGAGCAGCCCGCGTACGGCGGACCTGACCTCGGGGTCGCGCAGGGCCTGGGCGAGGGTGCGGGCGTCCTCGCCGCGCTCCCAGACGATGCCGGCGAGCAGGTCGAGCGCGGTGTAGAGGTCTCCGTCGATGTCGAGGTCGCCGGCGACCCAGGCGCGCGCGAGGCCCAACTCCCCGGGCTTCCACAGGAGGCGGCGCAGAGCGCGGCGGTTGCGTACGACCAGGGTCGGCGCGGTGGGCGGGCCCGCTTCCGAACCGTCCCAGGCGCGGATGCGCAGCGGGAGCGGGGCTCCCACCATCTGTTCCACGAGGCCCTTCAGCCGCGGTGCGGCGTCTGGCATGGTGCACCACCTCCGTGACAGGTGATCCCGGAATGTCCACACCCACGTAAACACCTACGGGGCCGAAGCGCAGTCCCCGGCACGCGTCATGCCTTCGCAAAACCGTCTCTGCACGCCCGGGAGGCGGCGTGCCGCCCCGCCATGACGGTCTGCCGAGCACCTGCCCTTCGGCTCCGCCCCTGCCCCGGTCCTTGCCCACCCCACGCCCGGGACAAGCCCCGACCGGCCGCCGTTCGCAAGGAGAGAACCCCACCCGACGCCGAAGGACCTCCCGCACCACGGATGGCGGGAGGTCCTTCGGGTGGTTCAGGCGCCTGGGGTCAGGAGGCCTTGGCCTTCTCCTCGGTCTTTTCCTTCGGGGCGGCGGCGACCGGTGCCGGCTTCGCGGCCTCGTAGAACTCCTCGCGCGGGGACTCGATGGCGCCCAGGGACACCACCTCGCGCTTGAGGAACATGGCGAGGGTCCAGTCGGCGAAGACGCGGATCTTGCGGTTCCAGGTCGGCATCGCCAGACCGTGGTAGCCACGGTGCATGTACCAGGCGAGACGTCCCTTGAGCTTGATCTTCATCTTGCCCATGACGATCATCGCCACGCCCTTGTGCAGGCCGAGACCCGCCACCGCGCCCTTGTTGGCGTGGCTGTACTCCTTCTGCGGGAAGCCCCGCATGCCGGAGACCACGTTGTCGCCGAGGACGCGCGCCTGGCGCAGCGCGTGCTGGGCGTTGGGCGGGCACCAGGCGTTCTCGTTGCCGGCCTTGCGGCCGACGAGGTCCGGGACCTGGGCGTTGTCGCCCGCGGCCCAGATGTAGTCCGTGCCCTTGACCTGGAGCGTCGGCTCGCAGTCGACGTGGCCGCGGGGACCGAGGGGCAGGCCGAAGCGGGCGAGGGCCGGGTTCGGCTTGACGCCGGCGGTCCAGACGATGGTGTTGGAGTCGACCTCGAGGCCGTTCTTCAGCACCACGTGGCCGTCGACGCAGGACTCCATGGAGGTGGACAGGTAGACCTCGACGCCGCGGCCCTCGAGGTGCTCCTTGCCGTACTTGCCGAGCTTGGGACCCACCTCGGGCAGGATCTTGTCGGCGGCGTCGACCAGGATGAAGCGCATGTCCTCGCGGGACACGTTCTTGTAGTACTTCGCCGCGTCGCGGGCCATGTCCTCGACCTCGCCGATGGTCTCCGCACCGGCGAATCCACCGCCCACGAAGACGAAGGTGAGCGCCTTGCGGCGGATCTCCTCGTCGTTGGTGGAGTCGGCCTTGTCGAGCTGCTCGAGAACGTGGTTGCGCAGGCCGATGGCCTCCTCGATGCCCTTCATGCCGATGCCCTGCTCGGCGAGGCCGGGGATCGGGAAGGTGCGGGAGACCGCGCCCATGGCTATGACCAGGTAGTCGAAGGGCAGCTCGTACGCCTCGCCCACCAGCGGGGCGATCGTGGCGACCTTGCGGTCCTGGTCGATGGTGGTGACCCGGCCGGTGAGGACCTCCGCCTTGGGGAGCACGCGCCGCAGCGGGACGACGACGTGACGCGGGGAGATGCTGCCGGCGGCGGCTTCGGGGAGGAAGGGCTGGTAGGTCATGTACGACCGGGGGTCGACGACCGTGACGGTCGCCTCTCCGTAACGCATCTTCTTGAGGATGCGCCGAGCTGCGTACAGGCCTACGTACCCACCGCCTACTACGAGGATCCTGGGACGCTCCGTGGTGCTCATGCCATCGAGTATCCACCCGCCTCAGGGGGGTGGCTCGTGCGCCCCTTCACAAGCTCCGGCGGGGCCTGTGTTACACTCCCGCGCCCACGTGACGGACGTCATGGTGGCGAGCGGGAACCGGCCTCCGGCACGGACCGTTGTCAATGCCGCGTGAGCTGCCTCTCTGGGTCGCTCGTCCCCCTGTGAGGCCGCTCGCCGACCCCTCGGCGGGTCTCTCCGGAAGCACCGTGAAAGTCCCCTTCTGAACGTGTTCAGGGGCCGGTTGACCCCCCGGACGGGTCAACGGGGACGCTTTCTTCGTCCTGCCGGGCCCAATTCCTTGTGAAGAACTTCACGAACTTTTTCGGCGGGATGTCACCGGGACGCCCGGGAGCCCCCGGAGAGCGTGCTCAAACGGCGTCCGGGCCGCTCAGCCGGGGTTGAGAACCGGGTGGCCTGGGGTAGCGCACCGGGGGTCCGGGGGTCGGAAACCGGGGGCCTGACCTGCCGGGTCAGGCGACGGACCAGGCGATGCCGTCCAGGATGTCGTGTTCGCTCACCACGACCTCCTCCGCGCTGATCCGCTCCATGATCGACAGCAGGACGAGGGCGCCCGCGCCGATCACGTCCACCCGGCCCGGGTGCATCGACGGGATCGCCGCGCGTTCGGCGTGGGTGGAGTGCAGCAGACGGGTCGTGATCTCGCGGACCCGGTCGTGGGAGACGCGGGAGTGGTGGATCGCCGTCGAGTCGTACTCGGGCAGGTCCTGCGCGATCGCCGACACCGTCGTGACCGACCCGGCCAGGCCGACCAGCGTGCGTGCCTCGCGCAGCGGGACGGTCTCCTCGGCGAGGTCGAGGGCGGCCTCGATGTCGGCGCGCATCGCGGCGATCTGCTCCTCGGTCGGCGGGTCGGACACGACCCCGTCCCTGACGAGGTGGCGCTCGGTCATGCGGACGCAGCCGACGTCGACGGAGCGCGCCGCGCGCACGTGGTCGTCCCCGACGACGAACTCGGTCGAGCCGCCGCCGATGTCCACGACGAGGAACGGCCGGTGCAGGTCCTGCCGTCCCGTCAGCTCCCGGGTGGCGCCGGTGAAGGAGAACTCGGCCTCCTGGTCGCCGGTGATGACCTCCGGCTCGACGCCCAGGATGTCCAGCACCCCGCGTACGAATTCGCCCCGGTTCTCGGCGTCCCGGGAGGCGGAGGTGGCCACGAAGCGCAGCCGCTCCACGCCGTGCTCCTTGATGATCCCGGCGTACTCGCGGCAGGCCGCGAAGGTCCGCTCCAGCGCCTCGGGCGCGAGGCGTCCGGTGCGGTCGACGCCCTGCCCGAGGCGGACGATGGTCATCCGGCGGTCCAGGTCGACGAGCTCGCCGGTGGCCGGGTCCGCGTCGGCGACGAGGAGCCGGATCGAGTTCGTACCGCAGTCGATCGCGGCGACACGGGTCACTGGTCGTCCTCCTCGGCCGTGGTCGTCACGCACGGTCCCTTGCGCCACCACTCCGGCAGCATCGCCAGGGCCTCGTCACCCAGGGGGTTGACCCCGGGCCCGGCCGCCAGCGAGTGGGCGACCAGCACGTGCAGGCACTTCACCCGGTCCGGCATGCCGCCGGCACTCGGGAAGCCCGTCAGCTCCTCGATCTCGTCTCGGCGCCGGATGTAGTCCTCGTGCGCGGCGCGGTAGGCGGCGGCCAGCTCGGGGTCGGTCGCCAGCCGGTCCGTCATCTCCTTCATCACGCCGTCGGCCTCCAGCGTGCCGATCGCCGAGGAGGCGCGGGGGCAGGTCAGGTAGTACAGCGTCGGGAACGGCGTCCCGTCGGGCAGCCGCGGTGCCGTCTCCACGACGTCCGGCTGTCCGCACGGGCAGCGGTGCGCGATCGCGCGCAGCCCGCGCGGGGGCCGCCCGAGCTGCTGCTTGAAGGCCTCGACGTCCGCGTCGGTGGGTGCGGTGCGCGGAGTCGTCGGCGGAGGCGTTTCCATACCTGTCTTTCTACGGTGTCACTGCGGTCTGGGTGTCACTGAGGTCTGGGGTGTCACTGGCCGTCACCGCGGTCCGGGTCTCACTGGTCGGAGGCGTCGGACTTGTCGACTCCGTCCCAGACGTTCGAGTACCAGGGGCGGTCGGCCGCTCCCAGGTCGGCGCGCGAGCGCTCGGCCGCGCCCGGGTCGATCACGATGTAGCCGGTCTCGCCGGGCATGACGTAGTGCAGCCGCTCGCGGATCTGCTGCTCGGCGTACGCGTCGTCCTTCCAGCGTGCCTTGGCGTCGCGCAACTGCTCGACCCGCTGCCGGGCCCGCTCCTGCTGCCGCTGGAGGTCGGCGATCTCGGCGCGCTGGGAGACGTACTGCCGCATCGGGTAGGCCAGGGCCACGATGAGCGAGCACAGCACCAGGGCGAGCAGCGCGGCCCGGCCGGTCAGCCGGGAGCGGCGGGCCTGGCGCCGGGTCTGCGAGCGGTAGACCCGGGCCGCGGTCTGCTCCCCGATCAGCCGGATCCTGGTCGCGGTGGAGAAACGGTCCCGGTCCTTCACGGCCATGGTCGCCCCGCCTCCCGTTCACATGTCACACGCGCGTACGTCCCCGCACACGGTACGGGACCGAGTACGGGGACGTACGTACGACTGGCTAAGCCTTGACCCGTCGAGGGTCAGCCCTTGCCGTGCTCAGTGGTTCGCGGAGCGGAACCGCGGGAAGGCGCTGCGGCCGGCGTACACCGCGGCGTCGTCGAGGATCTCCTCGATGCGCAGCAGCTGGTTGTACTTGGCGACGCGCTCGGAGCGGGCCGGTGCGCCGGTCTTGATCTGGCCGCAGTTGGTGGCGACGGCCAGGTCGGCGATGGTGACGTCCTCGGTCTCGCCGGAGCGGTGGGACATCATGCACTTGAAGCCGTTGCGCTGGGCCAGCTCGACGGCGTCCAGGGTCTCGGTCAGGGAGCCGATCTGGTTCACCTTCACCAGCAGGGCGTTGGCGGCGCCCTCCTCGATGCCGCGGGCCAGGCGCTCGGGGTTGGTGACGAACAGGTCGTCGCCGACGAGCTGGACCTTGTCACCGAGCTGGGCGGTGATGGTCTTCCAGCCCTCCCAGTCGTCCTCGAACAGCGGGTCCTCGATGGAGACGAGCGGGTACGCCTCGACGAGCTCGGCGTAGTACTCGGTCATCTCGGCCGCCGAGCGCTCCTTGCCCTCGAAGACGTACACGCCGTCCTTGTAGAACTCGGACGCGGCCACGTCGAGGGCGAGGGCGATCTGCTCGCCGGGGGTGTAGCCGGCCTCCTTGATCGCCTCGAGGATGAGGTCGAGGGCCTCGCGGTTGGAGCCGAGGTTCGGGGCGAAGCCGCCCTCGTCGCCGAGGCCGGTGGCCAGGCCCTTGCTCTTCAAGACCTTCTTGAGGGTGTGGTAGACCTCGGCGCCCCAGCGCAGGGCCTCGGAGAAGGACTCCGCGCCGATCGGGGCGATCATGAACTCCTGGATGTCCACGTTGGAGTCGGCGTGCGAGCCGCCGTTCAGGATGTTCATCATCGGCACCGGCAGCAGGTGCGCGTTGGGACCGCCCAGGTAGCGGAAGAGCGGCAGGTCGCTGGCCTCGGAGGCGGCGTGGGCGACGGCGAGCGAGACGCCGAGGATGGCGTTGGCGCCGAGGGAGCCCTTGTTGTCGGTGGCGTCCAGGTCGAACATCGCCTGGTCGATCAGGCGCTGCTCGGTGGCGTCATAGCCGACCAGCTCCGGGCCGATCTGCTCGATCACGGCGAGGACGGCCTTCTCGACGCCCTTGCCCAGGTAGCGGTTCGAGTCGCCGTCGCGGAGCTCGATGGCCTCGAAGGCGCCCGTGGAGGCGCCGGACGGGACGGCGGCACGACCGGTGCTGCCGTCGTCGAGGCCGACCTCGACCTCGACCGTGGGATTGCCTCGGGAGTCCAGGATTTCCCGGGCTACGACGACGTCGATGGACGGCACGAGCATCTCCTTCTTGCGATGTGACGCGGGGTCCCCCCGGGCCGACGCCCGGCAGGTGCAGTCCGCGGTGGGCTCTGCGAGACGAGCCTAACCGGCTCCGGGGGATCGGCCAGCCGGTCACCCACACTGTGGACGGAACCGAGAATAAATTGTTTCCGAACGGAACAAAAGGGGGTTGTGTCCCGTGGATTTTCGGGACATGACCCCGCCCCGGCGCGTACGGGGGAACACGCACCGGGGCGGGAGACGGGGAGGGCCGCTGCTCCTCTTACTTCAGGTGCAGCTGCTGGCCCGGGTAGATGAGGTCGGCGTCCTGGACGATGTCCTTGTTCAGCTGGAACAGCTTCTCCCAGCCGCCCTTGACGTCGCGCTCGGCCGCGATGGAGCTGAGGGTGTCGCCCTCGACGACCTTGTACTCGCCGTCGCCCTTCTTGACCTTCTTGCCGGTCGGGGTGGTGACGGTCTTCTGGCTCTTCTCGGCCTGGGCCGGGCGCTCGGCGGAGCGGGAGGCCGGCTGCTGCTCGGTCTCACGGGTCTCGGTGGAACCGGTGCTCGCCGAACCGCCGTTGTACGGGGCGCTCGACAGGTTCTTGCCGCAGACCGGCCAGGCACCCTTGCCCTGGCCCGCGAGGACCTTCTCGGCGATCTCGATCTGCTGCGCCTTGGTGGCCTGGTCGGCGGTGGAGGCGTACTGGGTGCCGCCGTACGCGGCCCAGGTGGAGGCGGAGAACTGCAGGCCGCCGTAGTAGCCGTTGCCGGTGTTGATGGACCAGTTGCCGCCGGACTCGCACTGGGCGACGGCGTCCCACTCGGAGGCGGTGGCGGCGGAGGCGTTGCCGGCCGCCATCAGCGGGGCGGCGACGGCGGCGCCGGCGACACCGGCCATGGCGACGGCGCGAACGGCCCTGGACGGACGACGGTGCTTGCCCTTGCTGGAAAACAGCATGGATGGATCCCCTCACCGACGCCTGCGAGGTGAGCTGTCGGGTTCGGGCCGGTTGAGTTGCCCGGCCGCGCCCCTCACGGGACACGGCTTCACCCCCAGCCGGATCCAGCAGCCTCAACTGCCGGGCCCGGCGCCTACCTTGGGTCCCCCGCTCCTGCCTACGGCGCGTGACGCGACGACTGTTCCCATGCGGCCGCCGGCAGGATTCGGCGTGACGGCAGCAGGGGCTCGCGGCTTGCGAGCGGTCATGACCGTAGACACGCGATCCGCGGAATTTCAAAGACGATCAGGGCTTCTGAGATCTATCTCTCATCACTCTTACAAAGGACATTCAACGCAAACGGTGACCCGAACTCCCGCTGTTCTGCGGTCCGTTTCTCGCTACTCTTCTCCCGCTACGACCCCGACTTCAAGGGTCTGACCGGGGAGGATGAGGTCCGGGTCGGCGCCGACGACCTTCTCGTTCTCGGTGTAGAGAGCGCGCCATCCGCCCCTGAGGTCAAGGGAGTCGGCGATGGACCACAGACTGTCCCCGGCGCGCACGGTGTAGGAGCCGTCCACCGCGTCACGCGCGTCCGCGTCACCGCGCGAGGCATGCCGGCCCGTCGACTCTGCCGCGCGAGCGCGCTCCGCGCCCTCCTCGGCACTGGGGCCGCGATGCCGGCCGGTGGCGGCCGACCCGGTGTCGGTCAGCGCCGAAGAGCCGACGTTTCGCCCCGCGTTGTCCGCATCTTCGCTGCCGGAGTCGCCCGCGGACGTACCGTCGGCAGCCTGTGCGCCACCCTCGTCGGAGCCGGCAGACGTGCCCGACTTGGCCGATTCGTCCCCGATATCCGACGACCCGTCAGACGAAGTCGAGGGGGAGGGCGACCCGGAGGAGCCCAGGAGGCCGGAAGAGCCGGAGGAGTCAGAGGAGCCGGAAGAGTCGGACGAAGTAGAAGAGCCGGACGATCCCGAGGTGTCGCCCGCCACCCCGGTGTCGATGTCGAGCGTGGCCGAGTCCTTGTCCAGGCCGGCGAGCAGCCCGCAGGTGCGCCAGACGCCGACCCCTTGGTCGGCGAGGATTCTCTCGGCGACGGCTATCTGCTGGGAACGGCTGGCCAGGTCCGGGCTCGCGGCATAGTCGAGGCCGCCGTACGTGTCCCAGTTCTCCTGGGAGATCTGCAGGCCGCCGTAGTAGCCATTGCCGCTGTCCTGGCTCCAGGCGCCGCCCGTCTCGCAGTCCGCGACCCGGTCCCAGGTCGTTCCGTCGGCCGCGCTCGCGCCGGTCGCCCCGAGAAGCGGGATCGCGATGGCGGAGCCGGTCACTCCGGCCGCGACGAGGAGGGCCGGAGCCTGACGGGGGCGACGGTGACGACCGTTCCCGGAGAGCATACGGAGACCTTTCACGAGACAGCGGTGACCGGCACGGCGGGCTGTTCGCGGCCGCCGCGCTGATGGGTGAACGTATCGGCAGACGATCACTTGTCACAAGTTCATGCCGCGCAGATCACGTGAAGATCACAGAGGTGAGGGTGTGTCACGTTTGCGCCGATGGCGGGGACGGTCGTGCCGCTTCGGCAGGGGGTGTGAACTCCACCGGCAGGGTGCGCAGCCCGCGCATGATGAGCCCGCCGCGCCAGCGCAGATCGGCCGGGTCCGCCGCGAGCCGCAGGTCCGGGAGGCGGGTGAGGAGCGTGCCGAGCGCGGTCTGGCCCTCCAGTCGGGCGAGCGGGGCGCCCAGGCAGTAGTGGATGCCGTGGCCGTAGCCGAGGTGCTGGTTGTCGCGGCGGGAGAGGTCGAGCAGGTCGGGGTCGGCGAACCGTTCCGGGTCCCGGTCCGCGGCGGCGAGGACGACGAGGACGGGGTCGCCGGGAGCGATGTCCTGCCCGCCGATGGCCAGCGGCTGTGTGGCGAACCGCCAGGTGGCGAGCTCGACGGGGCCGTCGTAGCGCAGGAGTTCCTCGACGCCGGTCTCCAGCAGGCCGCGTTCACCGGCGGCGAGGGACTTCTGGAGCCGGTCCCGCTCGTCGGGATGGGTGAGGAGGGCGTACGTCCCGTTCCCGATCAGGTTGACGGTGGTCTCGAACCCCGCGAAGAGAAGGATGAAGGCCATGGCGGCGGCCTCGTTCTCGGTGAGGTGCTCGCCGTGGTCGGAGGCGCGGATCAGGCCGGAGATGAGGTCCTCGCCGGGGGCGGGTTCGGGCGGGAGCGCCTCGCGCTTGCGGTGGATGAGGTCGGCGAGGTACCCGCGCATCTTCTTCACCGACCGCGCGACCCCGCCCCGGGGACCGCCCTGATGGCGGATCATCATGCCCGCCCAGTCCCGGAAGTCGTCCTGGTCCTCGGGCGGGACCCCGAGCATGTCGCAGATGGCGTAGATGGGGAGCGGGAAGGCGAACTCGTGGATGAGGTCGGCGGAGCCGGTGGGAGCGAACCGGTCGATGAGCCGGTCGGTCAGCTCCTGCACCCGCGGGGCGAACTCGGCGACGCGGCGTGGTGTGAACGCCTTGCTGACCAGCCGGCGCAGGCGGGTGTGGTCCGGCGGGTCGATGTTGAGCAGATGCGTCATCAACTCGGCCTTGCGCTCCCCGGGGATCCCGGTCTTGCCCTTGGCGTGCGCGGGCTCGTCGTGGTGCGCCGGGTTCTTGGAGAGCCGGTTGTCGGCGAGCGCCTGCTTGGCGTCGCCGTACCGGGTGACCAGCCAGGCCTCGACCCCGCTGGGGAGCCTCGTCCTGTGCACGGGGGCGTGCTGCCGGAGCCAGGCGTAGGCGGGGTAGGGGTCGGTGGCGAACTCCCAGGTGAAGAGTTCCGGGGCGGGGCTGTCGGGGGTGGGCCGGGTGGTCACTCCTCGACGGTATCCAAAGGTCGCTCCGCGGGCCGTTCCGCCCCGGCCCTCTCCCGGTCCCGCCAAGCCGCGCCGCCGCACCCGTAGGCGACCACCGCCGCCGACGACTGCCCGCGAGGGCGGCGCTCCTCAGGCGTCCACCCCCTCGGCGCTCCTCAGGCGTCCACGTCCTCGGCGGCCCGCACCGCGTCCCGGTAGGCCCGGGCCGCGGCCCGCAACGCCGCCTCCGGGTCCACGCCCTCCGCCTCGGCGCGGACGGCGAGCGCCAGCAGCTCGTAGCCGACGCCCTCGACCTGGGGCAGCGGGACGTCGAGGCCCGCCGTACGGGCGCGGGACGCCAGCTTGGCGGCGAGGGCCAGGCCCGGCTGGCCGAGGGGGATGCCCTCCGTGACGGAGGTGCGCTGCTTCTCGGCCGCCTTGGTGCGCAGCCAGTGCTCCTTGACCTCCTCCGGGGTCGTCGCCGTCTCGTCGCCGAAGACGTGGGGGTGGCGGTGGATGAGCTTGGTGACGATGCCGGCGGCGACGTCGTCGATGGAGAAGGGGTGGTCCCCGTCCTCCTCGGCGATGCGGGCGTGGAAGACGACCTGGAGCAGGACGTCGCCGAGCTCCTCGCGCAGTTCGTCGCGGTCGCCCTCCTCGATGGCCTCGACGAGCTCGTACGCCTCCTCGATGCCGTACTTCGCCAGGCCCTTGTGGGTCTGCTGTGACGACCAGGGGCATTCGGCGCGGATGCGGTCCATGACCTGGACGAGGTCGAGGAGGCGGGCGCCCGGCAGGTCGTAGGAGGCGGGGAGCAGCTCCAGCTCGGGCATCTGGACGCGGCCGGAGCCGGCCAGGCGGGCCAGGCCGTCCGTGAGGGCGGGTTCGCCCTCGCCGGTCGCCACCACGACCACCGTGCGGCCTCCCGCGCAGGCGTCGATCAGTTCCTCGGCCGTCGGGGACGCCTCGTCGACCGGTATGCCCGCCTCGCGCAGGTACGGCAGCTGCGGGTGGGCCGCGTCCGCGCACAGCACCCGGTCGGCCGCGTGCAGGGCCTGCCAGGCGGGCCAGGACAGCAGGCCGGGGGCGACGCGGTGGCTGGTGGTGAGCAGGACGATGCGGCCGGTGGCGGCGTCCGGGCCGGTGCCGGGGGTGGCTTCGGGACTCGTTGCGTTCACGGTTCGAAGCTAACCCACGGACCGACCGGGGGATCAGTTGTCCACAGGGCCGAGCCGTCCAGGGCGCCGGCGGTCAGCCCGTGTCGTCACGTCGTCCGCTGTGCCTGTGCCGCGGTGACGTCCCGGACCCACGGGGTTTTCGCGTCGACGCGGCTGCTCTTCTGGACGTCCCAGGTGCCGTAGCGGGGGTTGAGGTCGACGTTCAGTTTCTCGGAGGCCTTGGACAGGGCCTTCCAGAAGTCCGGGCGGCTGGTGTCGGTGCCGAGCTTCTCGGCGAGTTTCTGGGCCTCCAGCTGGAGGCGGAGGTTCTCGTCGAGGCGCTGCGGCGGGATGCCGTACTGCTGGAGCCAGGCCGTCTCCAGCGCCTTGGCGCCGCCCGCCTGCTGCTCCAGGCCGGTGCGCATCTGCTGGATCTCCCGCCGGGTGACGGTGACGCCCGCGTCCTGGGCGGCGCGGTGCAGCACCCGGTCGAGGACCAGGGTGTGCAGCGTGTCGCGGGTGAGGGTGCCGGTTGCGGCGATGGCCTGCTGGTACTGGGCGTCGTTCCGCACCGCCGCTCGCTGGGCGGCGCGCACCTCGTCGACCCGCCGCTCCAGCTCGGAGACGGTGATCCGCTGGCCCCCGACGACGGCCGCCGCACCGGGGCGCGCATCGTTTCCGCAGGCGGTGAGGAGGGGCGCCGCGGCGGCGATCGCGGCGGTGAGGACGAGCGCGGTGCGACGGCGGCGGTGCAAGGAAACCTCCCGAGGAGATTGTGCGACGGTGCACAAAGTCTTGCGGTGATCGATGGTAGGCAGCGGCCGAGCTCTGGCCAACCCATTCGACCAACGATTCACCACGACTTCCGGCACCGCCGCGCCACGGCCGCCGCCGCGACGGTCAGCCGCGCACCTGTCCCAGCCACTGCAGGGTCCGCCGGAGCTCGGCGGCGAGCGGGTGCCCGGGGCCGTGCGCGCGCTCCAGCTCGTGCAGCAGACGGACCAGCGTGTCGTGCGCGGCGGCGCGGTCACCGAGGGCGAGGAGGAGGTGGCCGATGCGGCGGCGGACGTCGTAGGCGAGTTCCGGGTCGCCGGCGGCGACGTACCGGTTCTCGTAGTACGGCAGCAGCGCGCGGTACTCGGCGAGTGCCGCCGCCGGTTCGCCGAGCTGCTCCAGGCACTGGGCGGCCTCGTAGCGGAAGCGCAGGGACTGCGGGTCGGCCTGGCCGGCCTCGGCGGCGCGTTCGTCGGCGAGGCGGCGCAGTTCGGGCAGCGCCCGCCGGTACTGGCCGTCGTCCAGGAGCGTGGCGGCGTACTGCTTGCGCAGGGTGCGGACGACCGGGGAGTGCTCGCCGTGCTGTTCGGCGGCGACGGGCAGGATCGCGCCGAGGATGTCGACGGCCTGGGTGATGCGGCCCTCCCCGAGGAGGCGTTTGACCTCGTCGACGGCCCGGGCGACGTCCGGCTTCTCGGCGACCTGCTGTGCCGGGGCGGGCTGCGGCGCGGGGGTGCGGGCGCGGTCCGGCCAGGGGGCGTGCGGACGCAGGAAGGGGCGGGTGGGGTCGAGCGGCGCACCGGTGGGGGTGCCGCGCGCGGGCAGGAGCAGTTCCAGGTGCTCGTACACCTCCTGCGCGGAGGCGGGGCGGTGCTGCGGGTCCTTGGCGAGCAGGCGCAGGACCAGGGCTTCCAGGGCCTCGGGGACCTCGGGGCGGGTGCGGCGCACGGGCAGCGGCGGCTCGTACAGGTGCCGGTGCAGCACGCCGAGGGCCGTGGAGCCCGCGAACGGCACGTCGCCGCTGAGGAGTTCGTGCAGCAGGACGCCGAGCGCGTACAGGTCCGTGTACGGGCCGACGGCGCCGCCCATCGCCTGCTCCGGGGCCATGTAGGCGGGCGAGCCGATCGGGGAACCGGTGTGCGTGAGGCGGGTGGTGTCGGTGTCCATGACGGAGGCGACGCCGAGGTCGAGGACGGTGACCGTGCCGTCCTGCCTCACCATCACGTTGCGCGGCTTGAGGTCGCGGTGGACGATCGGCACGGCGTGCACGGCGCTGAGCACGGCGCACAGTTGCGCGGCGACCGCGACCGCCCACTGCCAGGGGTACGGGTCGTGCTCGGCGAGGTGGTCGGAGAGGTCGGCCCCGTCGACGTACTGCATGACGAGGAACAACTCCTCGCCCTCGCTGCCCGCGTCGTGCACCGTGACCAGGCCGGGGTGGTCGACCTGCGCGGTCACCCGGCACTCGCGCACGAACCGGCGGCGCAGTTCGTCGGCCTCCTGGCCGGCGACCTTGTCGGGGCGCAGCAGCTTCACCGCCACGCGCCGGTCGAGCCGCTGGTCGTACGCCGTCCAGACCTGTCCCATGCCGCCCTGCCCGATGAGCGTGGACAGTTCGTAACGGCCGGCGACGAGGCGTCCCGCCGCCACGCTCACCGTCCGCCCTCGTGCCGGCCCTCGGTGCCGCCTTCGTTGCGGCGCAGGTAGTCGCTGAGTTCGTCGAGCTCGGCACGGACCTGGTCGATGCGGGCGGGCGTGGGGCGCTGGGGCGGCGCGGTGGGCGGCGGGGGCTCCGGCAGGGGTGTGGGGGACATGGGGGGCGGGGTGTGCGGGGCCTGGGGCGGCTGCGGGCGGTGCGGGGGCCGCGGCTGGGGCGTCGCGGAGTACGGGGACGGCGTCGACGGCGCGGGCGCGGAGGGCGGGTAGCCGTACGCCGGTGCCGGCGCGGGCGCCGGCTGGGGGGCGTATCCGCCGTAGCGGAGCTGGTGGAAGTGCCGTATGTCCGCGGCCAGGTAGTACGCCATGGCGGCCACGAGCGTGCCGAGGAGCAGGGCCATGCCCGTCCAGCCGCCTACGGTGTGGACCTCGTCGCCGGGCTCGGTGCCGAGCAGGACGAGCGCGAGGACGTCGGCCAGGATGGCGAGGACGAACAGCGTCCAGTCGAGCGCCCGGCGCGTGACGATCGCCAGGCGCAGCAGCATCGTCCACGCCAGCAGGCCGATGCTGAAGATCGAGATCACCACGAACAGCACGCGCAGGAAGACCAGCCACCCCGTCGGGGGTGGCTGCTTCACCGGCTGCGTGTAGCCGTGGCCATGCATGACAGCTCCTGATGCCTGAGGTGGGCGCACGAGGGCGGCCGGTGTCGGGCGACGCCGGCCGTGCGAATGCCGCTTCGAGCGTATAGGCCGACACGGACAAGCGGTCCCGGGTTGTACCGAACCGTTGTCGTGCTGATCACTTCGTGCGAATCGCGGCGGGTTTCGGCTCAGCCGGGCGCGACCGTACCGTCCGTCAGGCCGTCGTACATCCCGCGCACCAGCTGCTCCCCGAGCCGGCTCGTGCGCCGCAGCGCCCGCTCGAACGCGTCGAGTGCGCGGAAGCGGTCGCCGTAGCGCCGTTGCTCGTCCAGGGGCAGGCGGGGCAGTTGGAGCCGGCGCACGTCGAGCCGGGTGGCGGTGGAGGCATAACTGCTGGCCTGGCGGTTGTTGGCGGTGCCGCGCAGGAATCCGGCGAGGAACCAGGGGTCGAGAGCGGTGGGATCCGGGCGCAGCAGGACGAGGTTGCGCCCCAGGGCCGCCCCCCGCGTCTCCGCGTCGATGACGCGTGCCACGGAGCCGCCGCCGAGCACCGGGACCACGACGTCGCCGGACTCGGTGAGCACCGGCTCCTCGTCGCTCTCGGGCAGTGTCCCGGAGGGGCCGGTCCCGGCGAGCACGTCGTGGTCGGTGAGCACGGGCACGCGCGCGTGGCCGCCGTTTCCGCCCGTGCGCAGCACCAGGGCGCCGCCGCGCGCGAGTTCGCCGACGGTGGTGAGCGGCCAGCGGGGTGCGGGGTGCGCGGCCGGCGGGGTGAGGTCGGCGGTCAGCCGCAGCGTCTCGCCGAGGCGCTCGCGCACGACGGTGAGCTGTTCGGCGCCGTCGGCCGCCGTCGGGGGCGGCAGGTGGCGGGCCGGCGCCAGGTCGACGTCGTCGTCGAGGAGGGCGATGACGGGCAGGGAGCGGGCCAGGCCGGGGCGTTCGTCGAGGCGGCCGGCCCGGTCGAAGGCGCGCCAGGCGTCGAGGACGGCGTCGCGCACCGCCCGCCAGTCGGGTCCGCCGCGCACCTCGCCGGCGAACTGACCCGCGTCGGCCAACAGCACCTCGGGGTGTGCGGGGGCCTGCGCGGGCGTCTGTTCGGGCCGTCGGAGCAACCACAGGTGGAGCGGGAGGTTGTACGGGGGTGCCGCGCCGACCGGCAGCGCGATGACGGCGCGCAGCGCGCCGCGGCGCAGCAGGTCGGCGCGGATGCGCCGACCGGAGCGGCGGGAGGCGGCGGCGGGGGGCATCAGGAGCACGGCAGTGCCGCCGTCGCGCAGGCGGGCGAGGGCGTGCTGCACCCAGGCCAGCTCGGACTCGTTGCGGGCCGGGAAGCCGTACTCCCAGCGCGGGTCGTAGGCGAGTTCGTCATGGCCCCAGTTGCGCTCGTTGAACGGGGGGTGGCACAGGACGGCGTCGGCGCGCAGCCCGGGGTGGGCGTCGGTGCGCAGGGTGTCGCCGACGGCGGCGTGGACGGGGACCTTGGTGTGCAGGGCGAGCCGGAGCGCGGTGAGCGCGGCGAGGTCGGGGGCGCTGTCCTGCGCGTACAGCTCCTGGTCGGAGCGGGAGGCCGCGGCGCGCAGCAGGGCGCCGGTTCCGCAGGCCGGGTCGAGCACGGTGCGCGCGGGGCCCGCCAGGTCGGCCATGAGTCCGGCGAGGTCGGCGGGGGTGAGCGTGTACTGGCGCGGGTTGGCGTCGAGGTGACGGCCGAGCAGGAACTCGAAGGCCTGACGGGCGCCGAGTTCGGCGGCGAGCTCGGCCGCGCCGCGCAGGAGGGGGGCGGAGGCGAGGAGGGCGGAGCCGGCGGGGGGACGTACGGCTGGAGCCCCTGCGGCGGGGGGACGTGCGACGGGGGAAGATGCGGCTGGGTGGGTGTTCACGGCGGCCGGGTCGTCGTCCCGGTGGGGGGCGGGCACCGGGGTCCGGCCGTTCACAGTCCCGGAGGTGTGAACAGTCGGCGGCGCGGGGGCGGACGGCTGGGTGTTCACAGCCGGGCTCGCCTGCCCCGGGCCCGCACGGTGGGCTCCGCCGCGCTCCTCCTCGTCCCGTACCGGGCCGAATCGTGGTGTGAGCACCTGCTCCAGCGCTCCGGGGAGCATCGCCGCGAGCCGCTCGTCGGAGCCGGCGCTCAGCTCCAGCCAGACGGTGGGGCGGTCGTGGATCAGCAGCAGCGCGCAGCCGACGTGGGTGAGGGCGGAGACGGGGCCCTCGGGATGGCCCACGATGTGCTGCCAGACGCGTTCCCGCAGGGGTACCTCGGCCAGTTTGCCGTGCCGGCGCAGCCAGCCCTCGACCTCGGCGAGGGCGAAGGATGGGCTCGTCTCGGTGCCGCCGACCGGCTTGGGGAAGTCGGGGTGCCGACGGCGCCAGTTGCTGACGGCGGCCCGCCCCACTCCCGCGAGCCGCGCGATTCCGGCGGCGGTCACTTCTGTGGCGTTGTCCTGCACCCGCCCCGCTCCCCTCGTCATGTGTGGTGCCGAGCATACCGACGACCGTGACATTCGTACGTTCACGGCCGTGTACACACTCGACTCCGTGAACCATGTTGACTCGGTTCACAAGCTCTGCTCTCATTGGTCCATCGAACGAGCGGCGGCCGTCAGGGAGCGGCGGTCGCGTCATGGGGCGGCCCCGTTTGCCGCCGGGGGGAGAGCACAGTCATGGGCATGAAGAGCAAGGTCGCGCTGGGCGCCGTCGTGGGGATCGTGGTCATCGGCGCGGTGTCGGCGAACGGCGGCGGGGACGGCAGCGGCTCCAGCACCTCCAAGGGCTCGTCGGCCGGTGCGCAGCGCACGGCCGGAGGCAAGCAGGCGGAGAAGGAGGCCAAGGCGGAAACCGCCGAGAAGAAGGTCGCGTTCGAGGGGGACGGGGACTTCCAGGTCGGTACGGACATCAAGCCCGGCACCTACCGCACCACCGGCAACGACGACGGCCTGTGCTACTGGGAGCGCGCCAAGGACGCCTCCGGCGAGATGGACTCGCTGCTGGCCAACGACAACGTGACGGGCACCAGTTACGTCACCGTCAAGGCCACCGACAAGATCTTCACGTCGAACGGCTGCAACGACTGGGAGGCCGTCGGCCCGAAGGCCAAGGGCTCCCCCGACGCCACGCCGGCCGGCGACGGCGGCATGCTGAGAGTCGGCCTCGACATCGCGCCCGGCACCTACAAGTCCACCGGCAACACCGACGACTCCTGCTACTGGGAGCGCAGCAAGGACGCCGAGCACTCGATCGACTCGATCATCGCGAACGACAACGTGACCGGTACGGCCGTCGTCACCATCAGCTCCTCGGACGGCTACTTCAAGACGACCGGCTGTCAGGACTGGAAGAAGACCGCCTGACCGCCCGGGGCGCAGCCCCGCATCCGCTTCACGGGCCGTCCGGCCCGCCTGATCACCAAGGAACTCCCATGCGTCGTACCGCGCTTGCCGCCCTCTGTCTCGCCGCCGCCACCACGGGGCTCACCGGCTGTCTGCCCGGCGGGGACAAGGCGGACAGCAAGCCGAGCGCGTCCCGCCAAGCCGGCCAGCACGGCACGGACGGCCGGACGGACCACTCGGACGCACCGAGCACGCCCCAGGAGAAGAAGAAAGAGCCCTTCGCCGGACTGACCGGCGGGCAGATCGCCGAACGGGCGGTGAAGGCCACCACCGGCGCCTCGTCACTGCGCATGACGGGCGACCTGCCCGACGACGAGAGCGGCGGCACGATCCGGATCGACATGGCCCTGGACAAGAAGGGCGAGTGCGCCGGGACCATGAGCCTGGACGGCGAGGGCGAGGCCGAGCTGATCAAGACCGGCGACACCCTCTACATGAAGTACGACGAGGCGTTCCTGCGCGCCCAGAGCGAGGGCGAGCCCAAGGCGGACACGGACGCGGCCGTGGCCCTGCTCGCCGGGAAGTGGACCAAGATGTCCGCCACGGGCGCCGATGCCAAGGACATCGCGACCTTCTGCGACCTCGACTCGGTGCTCGGCGGCACGGAGGACGGACACTCCCTCGCGACCCGCGGGAAGACGACGACCGTCGACGGGACGCCCGCGCTCACCCTGCACGAGAAGGACCGCAAGGAGCGCCACACCCTGTACGTCGCGACCGAGGACGAGCCGTACGTGCTGCGCCTCGACAGCCTCACCCCCGGCGACAAGGGCTCCATCACCCTGAGCGACTACAACGAGCCGGTCCCGGCCCAGAAGCCCAGCGGTGACGTCCTGGACCTGGACGCGCTGAGCGGCTGACACGCACGAGGCCCGGGGCCGGGTGCGCGGCCCGGGCTGAGGGCGCGGCCCGGGCTGAGGGCGCGGCCCGGGCTGAGGGCGGGTTGCATGTCGAGCGTCTCCGCGGTCGGCGATGCCGCTCGCGTCGACTACGGCAGCGCGAAGGCCGGTCTGATCGGTTTCGCCAAGTCGCACGCCCTCCAACTCGGACGGCACGGCATCACCGCCAACGCCATCGCCCCGGGCTTCGTCGTCAGCGACATGACCAGGGCGTCCGCCCGGCACCTCGGCCGCGACTTCGAGGAGTTCCGGCGCAGTGCGGCGCGGTCCATCCTGGTCGGGCGGGTGGGCGAGCCGGAGGACATCGCCCACACGGCATTCTTCCTGGTGAGTCCCGAGGCGGGATTCGTCTCCGGCCAGGCGGTCCACGTCGCCGGCGGACCGGTGGGCTGAGGACCAGCGCCACCGACTCCGGCGCTCCTCAACCGCCGCACTGGCGCAGCATCATCCGCTTGTCCGGTTCGGTGACCGGTACCTCGTACTTGACGGCGACCTGGGCGAACCGGACGGCGTAGGCACACCTGATCCGTGTGTTGGGCGGCAACCAGGACGCCGGTCCGGAATCGCCCTTGGCCGAGTTGGCCCGCCCTTCGACCGGGATCAGATTGAGCACGTCGTTGGCGAACTGCTCACGTTTGCTCTCCGGCCAGCGCGACGAACCCATCTGCCAGCTGTACGACAACGGCACCACGTGATCTATCTGCACCTCGGAGGCCTGCCGTTTGCGCCACGCGATGGTCGTCCCGGTGTACGGGTCGTCCAGCGTCATGGCGATCACCACGCAGTCCGAGCCGGCTCGGAAACGAAGGTTCCGACCGTCGCGACGAATGAGATCGTTGCGGGTGTCGCATCCGTTCCTCGCGAGTGGCACACCGTCGGCCGTGTCCATCCACGCGTAGCCGAACTCGTCCCGCTCGTAGCCGGTCCTCGGACCTCGCCCCTTCGTGGCCAGCTCCTCGATGAGCTTGCGGGCCGCGGCCTTGTCCGCGTCCGTGGTCACCGGCGCGAGCCCTGGTTTGGTGCCGTCCGGATTCTCGAGTGGGCTGACCGCCCGTCCCGCCGGTGCGGCCGGCCCGGCTCCCGCGGAGGTGTCGTCCTGGCCGAGACCCTCGCATCCCGAGACGAGCAGCAGGACGGCCGCCAGCGCCGACGCCACCCGGACACGGCGTGCGTTGCCCGCTCCCTTGTGACTCGTGTCCCCCTCAGTGAGCACCGCTCACCCCTCCCCTTGCTTCCCGGTTCCACCCCCGCGCGGGCGGGCTCTGGCTGGTCCCACCGTAGCGAGCGGGAGGTCCAGACCACACCGGACCCAAATGGGCATTCCCCCCATCTCGCGCGTATCGTCATTTTTGAATCACCTCCGGAAGGAGCTCTGGATGGGCATCTTCGACAAGCTCAAGAGCCAGGCACGCAAGAGGGGCAAGGAACCCTCCGACGCCGCGGAACGGAAGATCGACGAGAAGACCGGCGGCAAGTACGAGGACCGGGTCGACACCGGGCAGCAGCACATCGAGGGCTCGCTCGGCATGGACCGCGAGCGGCCCGAACAGCAGTAGGGATCGGCAAGGCCTCTTTCCAGCCGTCCGGCCGGAGACTCACGGAGGACAGAAGACCCTGTCGGTCACGGCACGCTAAGGCACGGCTTCCGGCAGGTACCGCGCCCGCGTCCGCCGCCCGGCGGGATCGCGTTGCACCACGAGGAACACCGAGGCCGTCCGCGCAGGCCCGGCGCCCGCGGGCGGCTTCCCGTGTCCGGGCAGAGCGGCGGGTGCTGCGGCTCCGGGCCGCTCACCGCGTCGCGGCGTGACTCCGACGCTCAGACCTTTTCGATGCCCAGCGTCGTCTCCGACGGCAGCAGCCCGGAGGCCAGGACCGCCACCCAGTAGTCACCGAGGAGTTCGGCGAGGCGTGCGGTGCCGTCCGGGCCGAGGGCCTGCCAGGGTCCGGCGGCGAGACGGTCGGTGTCCTCCTCCACGCGGCGACGCAGGTCGCGACCCGCCTGCGCAGCCGTACCGTCTCCGTCGACCAGGCCGCGGGCGGCCAGGCGGTCGCGCGCGGCGGCCCATTCGACCGCGCTCCAGCCGCGGCTCTCGAAGCGTTCGACGGACGCGGCGCCTCTAGCGGCGAAGGAGACAACTCCGGTGGCGCCTCACCGCCCCGGTGGCGCCTCACCGCTCCGGTGGCGGCTCGGCGTCCGGGCGAGCGCCTGACGCTGACACGGTGGTGCCGCGGTGCCTGGCCGTGAGGGCGGCGCGTATAGCGGCGCGGGTCGCGGCAGGCTCGCTGCGGCGCTGCGCGAGGCCACCGGCGCACGTGTGCGCCCGGTGGGCACACGCGGGCGTCCGGTAGGCGCGTGCGAGCGTCCAGTGTGCACGTACAAGCGTCCGGTGGCCCGACGAGCCGCCCGCCCGAAGTCCTTGCCCCGCCCCCTGGTGTCAGGAGCCGAGGATCGACGTCAGGAACTCCCCGACCCACCCCAGCAGTTCCCGCCCGACCAGCGGCTTCCCGCCGACCTTCGCGGTCTTCGGGCGCGGCACCAGCACCTGGTGCACCGCCGGCTTGACGACGCTGCCCGGGTACAGCCGCTTCACCCGCAGCTCCTGCGACTCGCGCAGATCCACGGGCGCGAAGCGGATGTTGTTGCCCTGCAGCACGATCTCGCCGACGCCGCACGCACGCGCGAGCATCCGCAGGCCCGCCACCAGCAGCAGGTTCTCCACCGGCTCCGGCAACTTGCCGTAGCGGTCGACGAGTTCCTCCCGTACCGCCTTGACGTCCTCCTCCGTGTTGGCGGAGGCGATGGCGCGGTACGCCTGCAGCCGGAGCCGCTCGCCCGGTGCGTAGTCGTGCGGGACGTGAGCGTCCACGGGCAGCTCGATCTTGACCTCGAGCGGCGGCTCCTCCTCGATCCCGCCGGTCTCCAGCTGCCGCCGGTAGTCCGCGACCGCCTCACCGACCATACGTACGTACAGGTCGAAACCGACGCCCGCGATGTGGCCGGACTGCTCGCCGCCGAGCAGGTTGCCCGCGCCGCGGATCTCCAGGTCCTTCATCGCCACGTACATGCCGGCGCCCATCTCCGTGTGCTGGGCGATGGTCGCGAGCCGCTCGTGCGCGGTCTCGGTCAGCGGCTTCTCCGGCGGGTACAGGAAGTACGCGTAGCCACGCTCCCGGCCACGTCCCACACGGCCGCGCAGCTGGTGCAGCTGGGACAGTCCGAAGGTGTCACCGCGCTCCACGATCAAAGTGTTCGCGTTGGAGATGTCGATGCCGGACTCCACGATCGTCGTGGACACCAGCACGTCGAACTTCTTCTCCCAGAAGTCGACGACGACCTGCTCCAGCGCGGACTCCGACATCTGGCCGTGGGCGGTGGCGATGCGCGCCTCGGGGACGATCTCCCTGAGCCGGGCCGCCGCGCGGTCGATGGACTCGACGCGGTTGTGGATGTAGAAGACCTGGCCCTCCCGCAGCAGCTCACGGCGGATCGCCGCGCCGATCTGCTTCTCCTCGTACGGGCCCACGAAGGTCAGTACCGGGTGCCGCTCCTCCGGCGGCGTGGTGATCGTGGACATCTCGCGGATGCCGGTCACCGCCATCTCCAGGGTTCTGGGGATCGGGGTGGCCGACATCGTCAGCACGTCGACGTTCGCGCGCAGCTTCTTCAGCTGCTCCTTGTGCTCGACACCGAAGCGCTGCTCCTCGTCGACGATGACCAGGCCCAGGTCCTTGAACTTCGTCTCGGACGAGAACAGGCGGTGGGTGCCGATGACGACGTCCACCGAGCCGTCTCTGAGGCCTTCCAGGACCGCCTTGGCCTCGGTGTCGGTCTGGAAACGGGACAGCGCCCGGACGTTGACCGGGAACTGCGCGTACCGCTCGCTGAACGTCCCGAAGTGCTGCTGCACCAGCAGGGTGGTCGGCACCAGTACGGCCACCTGCTTGCCGTCCTGCACGGCCTTGAAGGCGGCCCGCACCGCGATCTCGGTCTTGCCGTAACCGACGTCGCCGCAGATCAGGCGGTCCATGGGGACCGACTTCTCCATGTCCTCCTTGACCTCGGCGATCGTGGTGAGCTGGTCGGGCGTCTCCGCGTACGGGAAGGCGTCCTCCAGCTCCCGCTGCCAGGGGGTGTCGGAACCGAAGGCGTGGCCGGGGGCGGCCATCCGGGCGCTGTACAGCTTGATCAGGTCGGCCGCGATCTCCTTGACGGCCTTCTTGGCGCGGGCCTTGGTCTTCGTCCAGTCGGCGCCGCCCAGACGGTGCAGGGTCGGGGCCTCGCCGCCGACGTACTTGGTGATCTGCTCCAGCTGGTCGGTGGGGATGTAGAGACGGTCGCCGGGCTGGCCGCGCTTGGCGGGGGCGTACTCGACCACCAGGTACTCGCGGGTGGCGCCCTGCACGGTGCGCTGCAGCATCTCGATGTAACGGCCCACACCGTGCTGCTCGTGGACGATGTAGTCGCCCGCCTCCAGGGTGAGCGGGTCGATGGTCTTGCGGCGGCGGGCCGGCATGCGGGTGCCGTCGCGGCCGGCGGCCTTCTGCCCGGACAGATCGGTCTCGGTCAGCACGGCGATCCTGAGCGCCGGGTCGACGAAGCCGTGCTCGATGGAGCCGCACGCCACGTGCACGACGGACGGGGAGATCTCGCCCAGGTCGGCGTCCAGGCGGGCCGCGATGCCCTCACCGCCGAGCACCTCGACCGTACGGGCCGCCGGGCCGTGGCCCTCGGTGACGAACACCGTGCGCCAGCCGTCGGCGAGCCAGCCCTTGGTGTCGGCGAGGGCGCGGGCGGTGTCGCCGCGGTACGTCTCGGGCGCGTGCATGCCGAGCTTGAGGGTGTCCGCGTCGAGCTCCTCGTCGGCGGCGAACGGCGACACGGACCACCACATCATGCCCAGCTCGCGGGCCCGGTCCCGGACGTCCGCGATGGACCACAGCGACGCGGCGCCGACGTCGATGGGCGCCTCGCCGCCGCCGGCGGTGGCGGCCCAGGACGCCTGGAGGAACTCCTGCGAGGTCGCCACCAGGTCGGCGGCACGCGTACGGACCCGCTCCGGGTCGCACACCACGGCCATGGAGCCCTTGGGCAGGACGTCCAGCAGCAGCTCCATGTCGTCGACGAGGACCGGCGCCAGGGACTCCATGCCCTCCACCGCGATGCCCTCGGCGATCTTGCCGAGCAGTTCGCCGAGCTCGGGGTGCTGCTCGGCGAGGGCACGCGCACGCGTGCGCACGTCCTCGGTGAGCAGCAGCTCGCGGCAGGGCGGCGCCCACAGGCCGTGCTCGGCGACCTCGAGGGAGCGCTGGTCGGCGACCTTGAAGTAGCGGATCTCCTCGACGTCGTCGCCCCAGAACTCGACGCGCAGCGGGTGTTCCTCCGTGGGCGGGAACACGTCGAGGATGCCGCCGCGTACGGCGAACTCGCCGCGCTTCTCGACGAGCTCCACGCGCGCGTACGCGGCGGCGGCGAGGGCGTCGACGACCTCGTTCAGGTCGGCGGTCCGGCCCGTCCGCAACGACACCGGCTCCAGGTCGCCCAGACCCTTGACCTGCGGCTGCAGCACGGACCGCACGGGCGCGACGACGACGGAGACCGGGCCGGTCTCGGGGTCGTCGCCGCTCGGGTGGGCGAGCCGCCGCAGGACGGCCAGGCGTCGTCCCACGGTGTCGCTGCGGGGGCTGAGCCGCTCGTGCGGGAGCGTCTCCCAGGACGGGTACTCCACCACGCCCTCCGGCGGCAGCAGGGAGCGCAGGGCGGCGGCCAGGTCCTCCGCCTCGCGCCCCGTCGCCGTCACCGCCAGCACGGGGCGGCCGGCCTCCCGGGCCAGGGACGCCACCGCGAAGGGGCGTGCCGCGGGCGGACCGACCAGGTCGACGTGCATGCGGTTGCCGTCTTCGGCCGCCCTGATCGCTTCCGCGAGGGCGGCGTCCTTGACTACGGCGTCGAGCAGACCGTGCAGGCTCATTCGGGGCGCTTTCCGTCCAGGGGTGGGCAACACGACGGGCCCGACGCGCGCTGCGGGCCGGGGGTCTCCAGCCTACGACGCTGCGTGGGCTGGGCGGTGGGGCTGTGGACAACGCCCCTGCCGCCAGGTGCTGGGCATCGCCGCTCAGGTCGCCAGGGTGCCCCGCCCCGCCTTTGGCCCCCGGCCTCTCCCCCCGCCCGCAGTTGCCCGGGACGCCGGGTGGGACGCCCTGGAAGCCCGGGCGGAGGTCGGGTGACGCACTCGGCGCCGGGGAGTCCTCGAAGGACTCCCCGGCGCCGGCTCCCCCGCAACCCCCGTGCGCGGTGGCTACTCGGTGGCGATCGCGTTCAGGACGTTCATGCGGCCCGCGCGGAACGCCGGGATCAGTGCGGCGAACAGGCCCACGAACGCCGAGCCGATGAAGACGCCGATGATCGTCGGCCAGGGAATCTCCAGGACGTTCAGACCCTCCAGGGCCAGCAGCCTCTGGGCCGTCGCACCCCAGCCCATGCCCAGTCCGAGGCCCAGCAGCGCGCCGAAGAGGGCGATCACCACGGACTCCATGCGGATCATGCGGCGCAGCTGGCGGCGGGAGAGGCCTATCGCCCGCATCAGGCCGATCTCCCTCGTCCGCTCGACCACCGACAGGGCCAGGGTGTTCACGACGCCCAGGACGGCGACGATGATCGCCAGGGCCAGCAGGCCGTACACCATGTTGAGCAGCTGGCCCATCTGGTCCTTCAGCTCCTCCTTGTAGTCGGTCTGGTCGCGGACCTGGTACTGCGGGTACCGCTCCATCGACTCCTTCAGAGCCGCATACGCCTGCTCCTCCTGGCCGTCCTTCGCCTTGGCGAACATGATCGAGCTCGGCGGCACGAGACCGGCCGGGAGGTACTTCTCCATGGTCGCGGTGCTGATGTACCTCGCGCCCTGGTCGAAGGCGGCGTCGTCGTCCGTGATGGCCGCCACCCTCAGTTTCGCGGTCTTTCCGCCCTTGAAGGCGACGGTGACGGTGTCACCGACGTGCACGCCGTGCTTCTTGGCGTAGTCGGAACCGACCGACATGGCGTCCTTGCCGTAGGCGTCCGCCAGCGTGCCCGCGGTGGTGGGGCGGCGCAGGTCCTGGGCGTACGTCGGGTCGGCGGCCGTGACGCCGGTGTCGTCGGTCCTGCCGTCGGGCGAGGTCAGTGTGGCCTCCAGCTCCCGGTAGCGGGTGACGTGGGCCAGGCCCTCGGACTGCTGCATCGCCTTCTCGGCCTGCGGCACGATCCGCTGGTTGCCCTGCACGATGAAGTCCGCGCCGACCGACTTGTCCAGTTCGCTGGTGGCCGAGGCGACCATCGAGGAGCCGACCACGGACAGGCAGGCCACCAGGGCCAGACCGATCATCAGGGCCGCGCCCGTGGCGCCGGTGCGGCGCGGGTTGCGCAGCGCGTTGCGCTCGGCCATGCGCCCGACGGGGCCGAGGGCCCGCAGCAGCACCGCGCTGATCACCCGGACCACGCCGCCGGCCAGCAGCGGGCCGATGACGACGAACCCGATCAGGGACAGGACCACGCCCGCGCCCAGCATCAGCGCGCCGTCCGCGGCCCTGTCCGCCGTGGCCGCCGCGTACAGGGCGAAGGCACCCGCGCCCGTCAGCACCAGGCCGACCAGGCCCCGCACCCAGCCGGCCCTGCCGTCGGCGGGCGTACCGGCGTCGCGCAGCGCGGCCATCGGGGACACCTTGCCGGCACGGCGGGCGGGCAGGTAGGCGGCGAGGACGGTGACGACGATGCCCAGCACGAGACCTGCCACGGGGGTGGTCATCCGCACGGTCAGGTCGTCCGTGGACAGGTTCATGCCCGTCATCGACATCAGCTTCATCAGGCCGATCGCGATGCCGACACCCGCGCCGACACCGAGGATCGAGCCGACGACACCCAGCAGCAGCGCCTCCACCAGCACCGACCGGTTGACCTGTCGGCGCGAGGAGCCGATGGCCCGCATCAGGCCGATCTCGCGGGTGCGCTGGGCCACCAGCATCGAGAACGTGTTGATGATCAGGAAGACGCCGACCAGGAACGCGATGCCGGCGAAACCGAGCATGGCGTACTTGATGACGTTCATGAACTCGCCGACGTCCTCGCGGTTCTCGTCGGCGTTCTCCTTCTGCGTCTGGAGCTTGTACGTGCCGTCCAGGGCGCGGGAGACGTTCTGCTTGAGTGCCGTGTCGCTGACACCGGACGCCGCGGTGACGTTGATCTGCGTGAACCGGCCGGTGGAGCCGAGCAGTTCGCGCTGCGCGGTCGGGGTGTCGAAGAAGACGATGGCGGCACCGGGGTTGGTCACCTTGAAGGTGGCGATGCCGACGATCCGCGCGGTGAAGTCGCCGGCGACGGAGATCGTGCGCAGTTCGTCGCCGAGCTCGAGGTCGTGCTTGTCGGCGGTGTCCGCGTCGACCATCATCTCGGTCGGCCCGCGCGGGGCGTGCCCGGAGGTGATCTCCATCGACCGGAGGTCGTTCTTCGTCCAGTTGCCCGCGATGGTCGGGGCGCCGTTGGTGGAGCCCATGTTCTTGTTGTCGCCGTCGACGACGGTCACGCTGGACGAAACGACCGCGCCCTCGGCGGACTTGACGCCGTCGGCCTTCGTCACCTGCTCCAGTGTGGCCGCCGACAGCGACGCCGGCCTGCCGTTCTGCGGGGTCTCGTCGTTCCTGGCCCCCTTCGGGGCGACCGTCACATCGGGAGCGGTCGTCGCGAAGAGCTTGTCGAACGTCGTGTTCATCGTGTCGGTGAACACCAGCGTGCCGCACACGAACGCCACCGACAGCAGCACCGCCACCGCCGACAGCGCCATCCGCCCCTTGTGCGCGAAGAAGTTGCGCAGCGACGTCTTCAAGACGGTCATGACGTACGTCCCCGGGCGTCGAAGTCCTTCATGCGGTCCAGGACCTGCTCGGCGGTCGGCTGGTACATCTCGTCGACGATGCGGCCGTCGGCGAGGTACAGCACACGGTCGGCGTAGGAGGCGGCGACCGGGTCGTGGGTGACCATCACGATGGTCTGCCCCAGCTCGTCGACCGAGCGGCGCAGGAAGCCGAGCACCTCGGCGCCCGCGCGCGAGTCGAGGTTGCCGGTCGGCTCGTCACCGAAGATGATCTCGGGCCGGGCCGCCAGTGCCCGTGCCACGGCGACCCGCTGCTGCTGACCGCCGGACAGCTGGGTCGGCCGGTGCTTGAGCCGGTCGGCGAGCCCCACGGTCTCCACCACGCGCGCCAGCCAGTCCCGGTCCGGCTTGCGCCCGGCGATGTCCATGGGCAGCGTGATGTTCTCTATCGCGTTCAGCGTCGGCAGCAGGTTGAACGCCTGGAAGATGAACCCGATCCGGTCCCGGCGCAGCTGCGTGAGCTTCTTGTCCTTCAGGCCGGTGATCTCGGTCTCGTCGAGGTAGATCTGCCCGGACGTCACCGTGTCGAGACCGGCCAGACAGTGCATCAGCGTGGACTTGCCCGACCCCGAGGGGCCCATGATCGCGGTGAACTGGCCGCGGGCGATGTCCACGTCGACGTGGTCGAGGGCGACGACGCGGGTCTCCCCGGACCCGTACGCCTTCACGACCTGCCGCGCCCGCGCGGCAACGGCCGTACGCCCTCCAGTACCCCCGTGCCTGGGAATGGTTACAGCCGATGTCACGGTATGTCTCCTATGTCGGTCAGATGTCGGTCAGCAGGTGCGGAAGGCGGTCGACGGTCGACGGCCGCTTCGCGCGGAACGGGTGCGGATGCCTGTGCGGACGGGATGACGCGTTCGGTCCGACGTGCATCAGTCTTGCGGCGGGAGGGGGCCCGGCGCGCTGGTGTTCAGCGCACTCTTCTCCTGGGGAAAACCCCACCCCCACTCCTGCGGTTCACCGCCCCCCAGCGGTGTACGACCAGGTTAGGGAGCGGACCCGCCCCGCCTCGTCCTCCGGCGGTACGAACCCTCCCCAGGCCGTAGTACGGAGGTACCCCTAGGGGCAGTCCACCGAAGGGTGGAGCATTTCTCGGGGTTCGCTCCACCCGCCGGCCCGGTCAGGCTCCACCCTCCCGCCACGTCAGGGTCAAGTGGGAAGCTGTCCGACGGCCGATGCGTGCAAGGGGCAGGCACCGGTACGGGGGCCGGACAGCGAGGCGAAGGAAGGATTCCGGGTGGGCAGCACCGGCAGCGCCAGACCCGCGGCGCGCGACACCGTACGACCCGCCGCGACCGACCGGCGCGGGGCCGTGGTCGCCGCCCTGATGCTCACGATGGCGCTGGCGGCTCTCGACTCCACCATCGTCTCGACCGCCGTCCCGCAGATCGTCGGCGACCTGGGCGGTTTCTCCGTCTTCTCCTGGCTGTTCTCCGGCTACCTGCTGGCCGTGACCGTCACCCTCCCGGTGTACGGCAAGCTCTCCGACACCTTCGGCCGCAAACCCGTCCTGGTCGTCGGCGCGGCGCTGTTCCTCCTGGGCTCCCTGCTGTGCGCCCTGGCCTGGAACATGGGCGCGCTCATCGCCTTCCGCATCGTGCAGGGCCTGGGCGGCGGCGCGCTCCAGGGCACGGTGCAGACCCTCGCCGCCGACCTGTACCCGCTCAAGGACCGCCCCAGGATCCAGGCCAAGCTGTCCACGGTGTGGGCGGTGTCCGCGGTCGCCGGCCCGGGCCTGGGCGGGGTGCTCGCCGCGTACGCCGACTGGCGCTGGATCTTCCTGGTCAACCTGCCGATCGGCGCGGTGGCCCTGTGGCTGATCGTGCGTCATCTGCACGAGCCGCGGCGAGAGCCGGACGCACGCGCGCGTGTGGACTGGTCGGGAGCGCTGGCGGTGTTCGCGTGCGGCGGCGCGCTGCTCACGGCGGTGGTGCAGGGCGGGGTGGCGTGGGAGTGGCTGTCGGCGCCCTCACTGGCCCTGTTCGGTACGGGACTCGCCCTGCTGGTGGTCACGGTCGTCGTGGAACGCCGGGCGGCGGAGCCGATCATCCCGGGTTGGGTGTGGCGGCGACGCACCATCGCCGCGGTGAACCTCGCGCTGGGCGCGCTGGGCCTGCTGATGGTGGCCCCGACGGTCTTCCTGCCCACCTATGCCCAGGCGGTCCTGGGCCTGGCGCCCGTGGCGGCCGGATTCGTGCTGTCCGTATGGACGTTGAGCTGGCCGGTGTCGGCGGCGTTCAGCCAGCACGTGTACCGCAGGATCGGCTTCCGCAACACCGCGCTGCTCGGCATCGGCGCGGCGGCGGCGGTCCTGTTCGTTTTCCCCTTTCTGCCGTATCCGGGCCGGGCGTGGCAGCCGGCGCTGCTGATGCTGCTGCTCGGCGCGGCGCTGGGCCTGTTCCAACTTCCGCTGATCGTCGGGGTGCAGTCGACGGTGGTGTGGGAGGAGCGCGGTACGGCGACGGCGTCCGTGCTCTTCTGTCGCCAGACGGGCCAGACGGTCGGGGCGGCGGTCTTCGGAGCGGTCGCCAACGGTGTGCTGGCCGCCCGGCTCGGCGGCGCGGGCGACCTGGACTCGGTGACCGGGGCGCTGGACGCGGGCAGGGTCCCCGAGGTGACCCGGCGGGCGATCGCGGACGCCGTGCACGCGGTGTACCTGGGCGCGGCGTGCGCGGCGGCACTGGCGTTCGTGGTGCTGCTGGTGCTGGCGCCGCGGACATTCCCGGTGCTCAAGGACTGAGCGGTCCGTATCCTCGCGCCCATGGCGACCTGGGTGACCCTGGAGCGGCTCCGCGCCGACCACGCGGACGCGTTGCTGGCCTTCGAGCAGGAGAACCGGGCGCACTTCGCGCGGTCGGTCTCCGACCGTGGGGACGCGTACTTCACCGAGTCCGGGTTCGCCGAACGCCATCGGGCGCTGCTCGCGGAGCAGCACGCGCGTGTGTGCCACTTCCATGTCGTCCTGGACGAGGAGGGGCGCCTGGTCGGCCGCGTCAATCCGGTCGACGTGGCGGACGGCCGCGCCGAAGTCGGCTACCGCGTGGGTGAGCGCGCGGCGGGCCGGGGCGTGGCGACGGCGGCCGTCGCGGAGGTGTGCCGACTGGCCGCGGCAGCGTACGGGCTGACGTCCCACACGGCGGTCACCACCTTCGGCAACCCGGCCTCCATGAGGATCCTGGCCCGCAACGGCTTCACGCCCGCCGGAGCAACGACCGTGGACGGGCGGCCGGGGGTTCGCTATGTGCGCCGGCGTCTGACGTACTGACCTGGGGCCTTGCTCGGCGCGCTGTCCCGGCGACTCGGCGTTCGCGTCGATGTCGCTTCGCCCCGGGCTGGACCAGATCCCGGCCTCCGGCTGGATCAGCAGGGCGGCGACGGGCAGACCGAGGACGCTACGCAGTTGCGGCGCTGAGGAATCCCGCGGGCGTCGCCGCTTCGGTCGGGCCCGCGTGCCGTCGTCGTAGGCAAGGGCGCCGACCGACCGCCCAAGATGCCTGGTTAACGCCGGTAACGTCACAGCTCGGACAAGGCAAGCGCATACCGACCACTCAGTTTGATGAAAACGTCGCGCCCTTCGGGGCCGCCGAGTAGCGTGCGTGGCTCGCACCCCCCCATCTCCCTGCGGTCCGCCGCACCCGGACCCGAGCCGCGCAAGGAGCACGGGATGTCCCACGACCCGTATCCCCACCGACCGCCCGACGTCTCGCCGCCGTACGCGACCTACCCCTGGCAGCCCCCGGTTCCGCCGTCGCCCGAGCCGGACCGGCGGCGGGGGCCGCGGCGGCCCGTGCTCGGCAACCACAGTGACCTGCGGATGCTGCGCAGCGCCTACCGCTGGCAGCGGCGCACGGCCACGCTCACCGCGCTCGGCTACTTCGTCCTGTTCCTGATCCTGTCGGCGTCCGCGCCGTCGTTCATGACGAGTACCGTCAGCGACGGACTGCCCACCGGCCTGCTGCTCGCCCTCGTCCAGGTCCCGGTCACCTGGCTGGCGATCGCCCTGTACGAGCACACCGCCCGCCGCCACGTCGACCCGATCGCGGACCGCATCCGCCGGCAGGCCGCACTGGACGCCAAGCGGGAGGCTGCCCGGTGACCACCGAGTTCAGCGGCAACGCCCAGGAGATGTCCCTGGTCGGCTTCTCCGCCGTCGCCACGATCACGCTGCTGCTGTGCGTGATGACCGGCCCGGACCGGGACGACCTCGACGAGTTCTACACCGGCTACGGCTCCCTCTCCCCGATGCGCAACGGCCTGGCGATCGCCGGCGACTACATCTCCGCCGCGACCGTCCTCGGCACCACCGGCGTGGTCGCGCTGTGCGGGTACGACGGGATCGTGCTGGCGCTCAGCACGGCCCTGTCGTTGATGCTGCTGATGTTCCTGCTGGCCGAACCCCTGCGCAACGCGGGCCGGTTCACCATGGGCGACGCGCTGGCCCGGCGCATGCCGGGACGCGCGGTGCGTATCGCCGCGTGCGCGGTGACCCTCGCCGCGCTGCTGCCGATGATGCTGGTGCAACTGGCGGGCACCGGACAGCTGATGTCGTTCATCCTCGGCTTTACCGGCGAGACGATGCAGACGGGCTGCATCATCGGCGTGGGCGCGCTGATGATCAGCTACGCGGCGATCGGCGGGATGAAGGGCACCGCCCTCATCCAGATCCTGAAGATCGTGATGCTGCTCGGTTCCGGCGCGGTGGTCGCCGTGCTGGTCCTGGACAGGTTCGGCTGGGACCCGGGCGCCCTGTTCACCGCGGCCGCCGGCAACAGCGGCGTGGGCTCGGCCTTCCTCGCCTCCGGGCTGCAGTTCGCGGGTGGTCCCCACCCCGGACTGGACATGATCACCTCGCAGCTGACCGTGGTCCTCGGGGGCGCGTGCCTGCCGCACGTCACCATGCGCATGTACACCGCCTCCAGCGCACGGCAGGTACGCCGTTCGATGTCCTGGGCGGTGTCGAGCGTGGCCCTGTTCGTGCTCGTCATCACCGTCGTCGGCTTCGGCGCGACCGCGCTGATCGGCCGGACGGCGGTCGCACAGGCCGACCCGCGAGGGAACACGGCCTATCTGCTGGGCTCCCAGGCGGTGTTCGGCGCGGAGGTCTCCACGGCGGAGACCTTCCTCTTCACGACCGTGACCACGGCGATCTTCCTCACCCTGCTCGCCTCCGTCGCCGGCATGATCCTCGCCTGCGCCAACTCCCTCGCCCACGACGTCTTCGCGGCCCGCGTGCAGCAGATGTCGGCGCGCCGCGAGATGACACTCGCCCGGGTCTCCGCCCTCGCGGTGGGCGTCCCGGCGATCCTCCTGGCCACCCTCGTGCAGCATCACAGCCTGCAGCCCCTGGTGACCCTCTCCTTCTGCCTGGGCGCCTCGGCCGTCGCACCCGCCCTCGTCTACAGCCTCTTCTGGCGCCGCTACACCCAGGCCGGCCTGCTGTGCACCCTGATCGGCGGCTCCCTGGCCGTCCTGCTCCTCATGCCGGGCACCAGCCTGGTCTCCGGCTCACCCGTCGCCGCGTTCCCCCACGCCGACTTCAACTGGTTCCCCTTCACGACGACGGGCCTGGTCTCCATCCCCGTCGGATTCCTGTGCGGCTGGCTCGGCACGGTGGCCTCCGGCCGGGCCAAGGCGGAACAACAGCGGCACCAGTACGAGGCGGTGGAGGGGTTGATCCTGGCGGGGGCGGCGCGGAAGGGCAGTTGAGCGGGGGTGGGAGTGGAGACTTGAGAGTGGGGAGTGGGGTGAGCCGGGAGAGCGTGCGCCAGGCGCCGCCTCACTCCGCCGAAGCCACCCTGCCCGTCACCGCCGCCAGGCTCTCCCGTACGTGCTCCATCTGGGCTCGCAGTTCCTCGGCCCTCTCGGCGTGCTCCCGCAGCACCCGCTCGGTCTCCTGGGCGATCCGCTCCTCCTGTGCCCGCGCCTCGGCGACGAGTCGCGCCGCCCGGGCCCCGGCCTCCTCCTCCCACTGCCGCGCCGACTCCCGCGCGGCGGCGACGTCCTGTTCCGCCTCGGACACCGCTGCCTCCGCACGGGCCACCGCCGCCGCGTGAAGCACGTCCAGAGCTGCCGCCCGGTCGGCCTCGTCCCGCTCGGCCTCGGCCCACCGCTCGGCGTGCTCCCGGTCCTGCCCGGCCAGCATCCCGGAGGTACGCTGCCGCATCTCCCGCAGCGCGGCCAGCGCCTCACCGCGCCGCTCCTTCCCCTCGCGCCGGGCCGCGGTCCGGATCTCGTCGGCCTCGGCGCGCGCCAGGCGCAGCGACTGCCGGAAGCGTTCGTCGGCCTCAGCGCGCACGGCACCGGCGTACACCTGCGCGGACTCCCGCGCACCGGCCGCGTGCGCCCGCGCCTGCTCCGCGAGACGGCGCGCCTCCCGACGCGCGTCCTTCCGTACCGCCGCGGCCTCCTCCCGCCCCAGCTCGAACACGTGCCGCGCCCGCTCCCCGAGAGACTCGTACGTCTGCGGAGCCAGCCCCGCCAACGTCTCCCGGAGCCGCGCCAGTTCCTCCCCCATCTCCCGGGCGAGCACGGTGAGCCGGGCGGCTCTCTCCCAGGCGGCGTCACGGTCCCGGGAGAGGGTGGCGGCGTACGCATCGACCTGCTCGGGACGGTAGCCGCGACCCCGTACGGCCACGAAACCGTGCGGCGACACCGATGCGCTGCTCATCCTCGGACCCCTCTCCACCAGACGGACACGACAACGAACCCCAAAAGGGATGATGTCGCGCACATCTTGGCGGGTCAGACGGAAGTGTGCATAACCCGACACTCCGCGGCGAGCCCGCGTCCGGACCACACCCGGGACCCGCAGCGTGGACCGGGCCACGAACGGGCCGGGCCCGGTCGCCCCGAGTGGCGACCGGGCCCGGCCCGTCTCGTACGTCAGCGGCGGCCGCGTGTCACAGCAGCCCGTCCCACATCTGCTCCAGCAGCACCGACCACCAGCTCTCCGGCGACCCGAGCGCGGCCGGGTCCAGCGCGGCCAACTGCGCCTGGAAATCGACGGTCCAGCGCCCCGCCTGCTCCTGGTTCAGCCCGAACCGCAGCCGCCACATCCGCCCCAGCAGGGCGAGGCAGCGCTGCAACTCCGGCAGGCCCGTGTTCACGAACTGCGGCGGTACGGGCGCTCCGCCCGGCCCGGCCTCCACCGGCACGGCGACGATGTTCGCGGTGCCGTACTGCACGCAGATCGCCTTGCCGAAGTCGCTGCCCAGCACCAGGTACGAGCCCGCGTCCGAGGCCGGCTGCACCCCGCGCTCGGCCGCCAGCTCCGCCAGCGTCGGCACCGGACGCCCCGGCTGGGCCTGCGCCCAGAAGAAGGGCCCCATCTCCACCGGCAGTCCGGCCACCACCAGCGAGTGCGCCACCACCGGCGGCACACCCTGCCGGGACACGGCCGCATGCTCGAACCGGAAGATCCCCGGACCGAACGCGGCCCCCAGCTCCTGCGCGACGCCCTCCGGCGGAATCGGCGGCACCGCCTGCACCGGCGGCAGCGGCGCACGCACCGGCGCCGGACGCGCCGGGCCGTCGGCCACCTGGTGCAACTCACCCTGGTGCGCGAGCAGTTCCCGCATGCCCTGCTGCCTGCTCGCGTGGTCGGTGCCGTAGGGAGCGATGGACGTGATGCGCGCCTGCGGCCACTGCTCGCGGATCATCCGCGCGCAGTACGCACCCGGCAGCTCGCACGACTCCAGCTCCGTGTGCAGCTCCAGCACCCGGTCCGGGGGCACGTTCATGGCCCGCAGTTCGTGGAAGATCTGCCACTCCGGGTGCGGCGTACCCGGCGCCGAACGCCGGATCAGCTGCTGCTCGGAACCGTCCTGCGCGCGGTAGCGCAGCACGGCCTGGTAGCCGGGGCCGACGGTCGGCCGGCCGGTGGGCTGCTGCGGGTAGCCGTACGCCGACGGCTGCCCGGGCCTGGGCTGCCCCGGCGGGGGCATCGCACCGGGCGGCATGGGCTGGTGCGCCGCGGGTGGCATCGGCTGGGGGGCGCCGGGCACGCCGGGCGGCGGCGGAGGCGCACCGGGAGCGCTGGGAACGCCGGGAGCCTGTGGCGGCGGCGGAGGCGTGCCGGGGGCACCCACCGGGGGGCCGGCCAGCACGGTCTCCGCGTGGTGAACGGGTCCACGTCCGCCCCCGGAAGCCCCCTGCGCGCCGGGCGCGGCAGGCGCACCCGGAGGACCCGGGGGCTGCGGCGCACCTGGAGCGCCCGGAGCACCTGGAGCAGCCGGGATACCCGGCGTGCCCGGTGCGCCCGGGCCCATCCGGCCCGGTTCGGACAGCATCGTGGCGGCATGGTGGACACCACCGGGCGGCGTACCGCCGGGAGCGTTCGGCGCACCGGGCGGGTGCGGGACACCCGGCGGGGCCGGCGGAACCGGAGGCTGCGGCGCGCCCGGCGGAGTCGGGCCCCCGGACGGGCCCTGGACGCCGGGCTGGTTCGGCGTGCCAGGAGCCTGCGGAGGCTGCGCGGCACCCTGTCCGGTGCCCTGGCCGCCGCCCGGCCCCTCGGGCCCGAGGGCCGACACGAACTGCGTCGGCACGTAGCCGCCCCCCGGACCACCCGGCGCACCGGGCCCCGGCGGCGGCGCAGGCGCACTCCCCGGCCACGCGCCCGGCGTACCCGGAACGCCCGGAGGAGGAGGCGCGGTCGAACCGGCCCCCCGTCCACGACGGGGCGGCGGAGCCGCCTTGCTGGTCGCGGCATCGGCGATGTCCCCCGCGTGCGGCGCGGGCGGCGCACCGGGCCCACCCGGCGGAGGCGGCATACCAGGACCACCGGCACCACCAGGACCGCCCGGCCCCTGCGGATACCCGTACGACGGCACACCCGGCGGAGGCGGAGGCGTACTGCCCCGCTGCCCACCCGGCCCCGGCGGATATCCGTACGTCGGCGCGCCCGGCGGAGGCGGAGGCGTGCCGGGAGCACCCGGCGGCGGCGCACCGTGCGCACCGGCAGCCCCACTCCCCTGCGAACTCCCCGAAGATACCGGTGCGTTCGGCTCGTCGACCGCCGGGGCCAGCGCCGTAGGCGGAAGCTGGCTGCCGCCCGACATCAGCGCCGTCTCGGCGTCCGGCGTCACCGCGGGCGGCGGCGCATCGTCACCGGCCTCGCTCAGCGGCGGCGCGAACACGGTCTCGGGCAGCGGCACCGAACGGTCGTCACCGGCATCGGCGTTGGTGTCCGTACCCGCCCACGGAGTCGCCCCCGCGGGCACGTCGAAGTCGCTCCCCCCGGCGGCCGGCCACGACGCGCCACTACCCGGCACCTCACTCCCGGCGACACCGGCACCGGCACCGGCACGGTCACCACCACCCCCGCCGGACGCCTCCCCCCGCCGGTCCGCACTCCCCAACCTGTCCGCCGCCTCCTGCAACCACTCCGGCGGAGTCAGCAAGAACGACGTCTGGTTGAGGTCCACCCGCACGGCAGGCGCCGGCGACGGCTCGTCCACCGGATCCGGACGGCCGTACTCCTCCTCGTACCGGCGAATCACCTCGCCCACCGGCAGCGAAGGCCACAACGTGGCCTCCCCGCTGTCCCGAGCGATCACCAGCCGCTGCGCGCCCCCGTCCGAACGCGGCCCGTCCGCACGGTCCTCCGCCCACACCACGAACCCGAGGCCGAACTCCCGCACCCGCACCTCGCGGTGCTGGTACGCCGGCACGTCCCCGTTGATCCACTCCTCGGCGCGCTCCTGCGCCTGCGCGAACGTCACCATCGCCGACTCACTCCCCCACCGAAGACGCCGAAGCGGCAGGCGAAGCGGAGGCAGCCGACGACACCGGCACCGCCCGCGCGAACCCGCCGTCCACCATCAGATTCGCCACCGTCTCCAACTCCGGCGGATTCCCGGCCAGCCGGGCCAGGAAGACGTCGAAGTCGTCCCCGCACGGCAGCAGCAGCCGCTCCACGCGCTCCGCCGGCGACCACGAAGGATCCACGTCCCGCGCGTCGTCGTACGCGCAGAACCACACCGACCCGATCCGCTCGCCCTTCACCTTCACCGCCAGCAGCCCGCCCTGGACGAACGCGACACCCAGATAGTCCTTCGTCAGGTGGTCCCGCAGACACTTGTTGACGTACACCAGGTCATTGACCGCCGCCTCGTCCCGCACCGTGAAGAACGGCTGGTCGATCAGCAGCCCCAACTCGGCGTCCAGCGCCGCGCCCACCGGCGCACACCCACCCGCCGCCTTCACGAACGACCGGTACGCGCCCGGCAGCCGGTACCCCAGATCCTCCTCGACCTGCAGCACCTGCGACTCCGTCACCGCCACCCCCGACTTCGGCAGCCCGAAGTGCGCCGGACGCGTCTCCTGCAACGGCCGCGTGCCCCGCTTGCCCTGGTCGACGTTCGCGGTCGCGACACCCCCGTGGTGCCGCAGCAGCGCCTTCACCTCGACCGGCACCAACTCCAGCCGCCGCGTACCCGCCACGTGGTGCCACGTCCAGCCGTGCGGCGTCGCCACCGCCGGCACCGTGTCCCACAACTCGTGCCCCGACGCCGACAGCGCCGCGTTCGCCGACACGTAGTCCGTCAGCCGCAACTCGTCGACCCCGAACCCCTCCGGCGGCTCCGCGATCTCCGCGGCGGCCCGCGCGTACGGCGAGAAATCGGGGTAACCACGCTCGTCCACCCGCACCCCTCTCGGGTGACGGGCCGCCCGCACCGGGTCCGGGAAATGCACGACCTGCCCGGCGTACGCCGCGTTCGGCGGCGCGGCTTGTCCCCCGGCCTGGCGGCCGGGAGGTACCCCCAGCCCGAGCCGACCTGTCGTCATGGCGGTTGCCCCCTGCGGCATTCTGTACGACCCGTAGCGGCCGTCTTCGGCGCACTACGACCCGTATCGACTGTCACGTCCTTCTCCACGCGTCACCCACATGGATCGCGGTGCCGACAGCCTATGCGGTACGCCGACACCGGTCACCGGCACCGGCCACCAGCCCCTCCGCATCCGTGACCAGCCGTCACCCCACCGTGACGGCATGCCCGGACCCGGGCGTGTCGCCCCGCCCCAGCTTCCGCACCAGCCACGACATTTGGCACTCTGTGACCTCCCGGGGGATGCACACGAGGGGAAGACGATCATGAGCGCGACGCAGACGGGACCACACACCGGCCGCCCCGGCGACCCCCGGTCCGCCACCCCCGGGCCCGGTGCCGCCCGCTCCGGCGACCCCCGCATCGGCTGGAGCGCCACCGACACCCCTCACGCCCCCGTCCTGCGCCACCGCCGCGACGGCATCCTCCCCACCATCGCCGCCGCCCTCTCCGTCCGCGGCACCACCCTCACCGGCACCGCCGCCCGCGGCGACACACCCCCCGCCCTGCACCCCCTCGTCCAGGACTTCCTCGACACCCTCACCAGCGCCCAGCGCGACCGCTTCACCGGCCGCTGCGCCGAGACCATCCTCATCTCCCGCCACATCACCGCCGCCGACGCCGCCCGCAGCAAACGCGCCGCCCGCAAACCCATGACCAACGGCGAAGCCCGCAAAGCCCTCAAGCAGGCCAAACTCACCGCCCGGCGCATCCGCGAGGACGGCGACCCCCTGCACGGCAGCTTCGCCGCCCCCTGCCGCGCCTGCACCGCGCTCAGCGCCCACTTCGGCGTCCGCATAGTCGACCCGGCGGCACAGAACGGCTGACCCCCTCCCCCACCCGCGCCACGACACCCCCACCACGACGCCCACCCCGGTCGCCACACCGCGACCTCGCCGACCCCCGCCTCGACTCACCCAGTCACAGCTACCTCAGCAACCTCAACGGACGAAGGGCAGATGCACGCCGACCGCCACTCCACCACCCGCTTCCCCGTCCCCGTCGACGCCGCCCTGCGCGCCGCCGGCTGGCAACCCGGACGCTGGGACATCAAACAGGCCGAAATCTGGGCCGACGCCCTGCGCGACCATGCCTCCCCCGCCGGACACCGGCACACCGTCTTCCCCGCCGCGGTCGAGGCCTGGGCCGAATTCGGCGGCCTCCACATCGCCCCCACCGGACCCGGCCGCCAGGTCGCCCCCGCCGCCCTCCACCTCGACCCCCTGCACGGACTCCACATGGCCCGCACCCTCGGCGATCTCGGCCGCGCCCTCGACACCGAGGTCTGCCCCCTCGGCGCCGAAACCGACACCCACGCACTCCTCGCCATCGACACCGAAGGCCGCGTCTACGCCCTCGACCACACCGGCGACTGGTACCTCGGCCCCGACATCGACCAGGCCCTCGCCGCCCTCATCTCCGGCACAGAACCCGTACGCCTCACAGTCGGCTGACCGCACAGCCGGCCGACCGCCATCGGCTCACCGCCATCGGCAGCCCGCGGCCTACGACGCCGGAATCACCGCCGACACCCGGAAGCCCCCCGCCTCCGTCGGCCCCGACACGAACACCCCGCCCAGCGCGGCGACCCGCTCCTTCATGCCGACCAGCCCGTTCCCCCCGGACGGCAACCCCGCCGACGACGCAGACTCCTCCGGCGGAGGCTCGTTCTCCACCTGCATCGCTATCTCCGACACCCGGTGCGCGAGCCGCACATACGTCTTCGCCCCCGCCGCGTGCTTGTGGACGTTCGTCAACGCCTCCTGCACCACCCGGTACGCCGTCTGCTCCACCTCCGGCGCGTACGACCGCGCCTCCCCCTCCACCGACAGATCGACCACCATCCCCGCGGCAGCCGACTGCCCGACCAACTCCTCCAACTCCGACAGACACGGCCCCTCCGCCGCGCCCGCGTCCTCCACCGCCCGCGACGCCGCGGCAGCCGCGGCCACCCCCACAGCGACCAACGGCACCGCCGGCTCCCGCCGCCCCGCACCGTCACCGCCGCTGCGCAGCACCCCGAGCATCTCCCGCAACTCGGTCAGCGCCTGCCGCCCCATGTCCCCGACCAGCGCCGCGTTCTTCACGGCCTTCTCGGGATCCTTCCGCGCCACCGCCTGCAACGCCGCCGCGTGCACCACCATCAGACTCACCCGGTGCGCGACGACGTCGTGCATCTCCCGCGCGATCCGGGTCCGCTCCTCGTTCCGCGCCCACTCGGCCCGCTCCTCGGCCCGCTCCGCGAGCAACTGGAGCTCCCGCTCCAGACTGTCCGCCCGCTCCCGCAGGCTCTCCATCAACCGCCGCCGGGCCCCGATGTACAGCCCGAGGAGCACCGGAGGCGCCGTCAGCCCGAGCGAGGTCGTGATGCTGGCGAAGGGCACGAACCAGTCCCCGAGATCCAGATCCCCCCGCACCATGTCCTGCCGCACCCGCACGAACGTCACGATCAGCGTGCCCACCAGCGACATCCCCGCCAGCGAGGCGATGATCCGCCGGGGCAGCTCCGACGCGGCCAGCGTGTACAGGCCCACGATGCCCATCAGGAAGCCCATCTGGGCCGGCGTGACCGCGATCGTGACGAGCACGACGGCGATCGGCCACTTGCGCCGCACCACCAGCACGGAACCGGCCAACAGGCCGAACACGACCCCCGCGACCGCCGGGACCCCCGCGTCCCGTGCGAACGGAATCCCCTCGACTCCGCACTCCAGCGCGGACAGCGCACCCAGCCCGACATCGAGCACGGCACTGCGCCGCCTGGCCCACCACCACGGCCCTCCCCGGGCCGTCACATGCTCTTCCCCCGTCGTGGTCATGCCTCCAGCCTACGGTCGGCCGGTGCCGGTTTTCCGGCGAGTTTCGACGACCGCCCCACACCACACTGCGTGACCGTTCGCTCGCGAAACCGCCCGATATCCCTCGAACTGCTGAATCGCTCACCGTTCGACCCCGGAGCCGATCATTCCGCCCGGACGGTATGCGTATGGCACATGCACCAGGCAAATACACCGACTTCGAGAACCTTCGGGAACGGGCGGTGGCGCTGCGGCGGGCAGGGCTCAGCCGACGCCAGATCCGCGACCGGCTGCACGTCGACAACAACGACATCCTCAACCGCCTCCTGGAGGGCGAACCGCCACCCGAGTGGACCAGGCACCCGAACCCGAAGGACGCAACAACGGGCTCTCATGCGGGCAGGACTCGAACGCCTGCGCACCGCACAGGACGAGGAACGCCGACGCATCAAGGAGGACGCGGCGCGCGAGATCGGCGAGCTCACCGACAGACAGCTGTTCTTGGCGGGCGTCGCGCTGTACTGGGCGGAGGGCGCCAAGAGCAAGCCGTACGACAGCCGTGAGCGAGTGGTCTTCGTCAACAGCGACCCGGGCGTCATCCACGTCTACCTCGCCTGGCTCGACCTGCTCGGCGTGGGTCGGGACCGCCTGCGCTTCCGGGTGCTCATCCACGAGTCGGCGGACGTCGACGCGGCCCACCGGCACTGGGCGGACCTGGCCGGCGTCGACGCCTCGGTCTTCGCCAAGCCGACGCTCAAGAGGCACAACCCGAAAACGGTCCGCAAGAACACCGGGGACACGTACCACGGCTGCCTGGTCGTCTCCGTCGCACAGTGCGCCGAGCTGTACCAGCGCATCGAGGGTTGGTGGAGCGGCATCGTTGCCCACGCGCGAGCACGTCTCCGGTAAGGTCTGAAGCGCTGTCCCCCGTGGTGTAACTGGCAGCACACTGGTTTTTGGTACCAGCAGGACAAGGTTCGAATCCTTGCGGGGGAGCCAACAGCAGCCAAGACCTCAGTTCGGGTCCTGACCGATGAACCCCCGGTCAGGACCCGCACTCATACCCCCCACAAAACCCCCCGGTATCCTGCGGATGTCCACCCCCACCCCATCCACAGCCGAAGGGCATCCCGTGAGCGCCAACCGCCCGGCAGCCGTCGTCGTTCTCGCAGCGGGTGAGGGCACCCGTATGAAGTCGGCCACACCCAAGGTCCTGCACGAGATCTGCGGTCGCAGCCTCGTGGGACACGTGCTCGCCGCCGCCGGTGAGCTGCAGCCCGAGAACCTGGTCGTCGTGGTCGGCCACGCCCGTGAGAAGGTCACCGCCCACCTCGCCGGGATCGCCCCGGACGTGCGCACCGCGGTCCAGGCGCAGCAGAACGGCACGGGGCACGCCGTCCGCATGGCGTTGGAGGAGCTCGGCGGTGCCGTCGACGGCACCGTGGTCGTCGTCTGCGGGGACACCCCGCTGCTGACCGGCGAGACGCTGCGGTCCCTGGCCGCCACCCACACCTCCGACGGCAACGCGGTCACCGTGCTGACCGCCGAGGTGCCGGACGCGACCGGGTACGGCCGTATCGTCCGGGACGAGGCGACCGGTGCGGTGACGGCGATCGTGGAGCACAAGGACGCCTCCGACGCGCAGCGGGCCATCCGTGAGATCAACTCGGGTGTCTTCGCGTTCGACGGGCAGTTGCTCTCGGACGCATTGAAGAAGGTCCGTACGGACAACAGTCAGGGCGAGGAGTACCTGACCGATGTGCTGGGGATCCTGCGGGAGGCCGGTCATCGCGTGGGGGCGTGTGTGGCCGGCGACCACCGGGAGATCGCGGGGATCAACAACCGTGCGCAGTTGGCGCAGGCGCGCCGGATCCTGAACGACCGGTTGCTGACCGTGGCGATGCTGTCCGGTGTGACGGTGGTCGATCCGGCGACGACGTGGGTCGATGTGACGGTCACCTTCGAGCAGGACGTGACGGTCCATCCGGGTACGCAGCTGTGTGGTGCGACGCATCTGGCGGAGGGTGCAGAGGTCGGGCCGAACTCCCGGCTGACGGACACCCGGGTCGGTGCGGGCGCGCGGGTGGACAACACGGTGTCGCTCGGTGCGGAGATCGGGCCGGAGGCGTCGGTCGGGCCGTACGCGTATCTGCGTCCGGGGACGCGGCTGGGGCTCAAGGGCAAGATCGGTACGTACGTCGAGACGAAGAACGCGGTCATCGGTGAGGGGACGAAGGTTCCGCATCTGTCCTATGTCGGTGACGCGACGATCGGTGAGTACACGAACATCGGTGCCGCGAGTGTCTTCGTGAACTACGACGGGCAGGACAAGCACCACACCACGGTCGGCTCTCACTGCCGTACCGGTTCGGACAACATGTTTGTGGCGCCTGTCACGATCGGGGACGGCGCGTACACCGCTGCCGGGTCGGTGATCACGAAGGATGTGCCGCCCGGTTCGCTGGCCGTGGCCCGTGGTCAGCAGCGGAATATCGAGGGTTGGGTGGCCCGTAAGCGTCCGGGGAGTGCGGCCGCGAGGGCGGCTGAGGCGGCTTCCCGGGAGGCGGACAGCGGCGACTGACCGGAAACCGGCGCTCTGAACAGGGCGTACCGTGATAAGTGCACACCCGCACCCCACCAGCTGAGACGGCTCCCCGCACCCAGCGGGGGTCGGCCTGCTCGACAACCCAGCTGCGACACCTCTGAGGAGAAAGTGCTGTGACCGGGATCAAGACGACCGGCGAGAAGAAGTTGATGTTCTTCTCCGGCCGCGCCCACCCCGAGCTTGCCGAGGAGGTCGCCCACCAGCTGGGTGTCGGGGTCGTTCCGACGAAGGCCTTCGACTTCGCCAACGGTGAGATCTATGTGCGTTACCAGGAGTCGGCGCGTGGTGCCGACTGCTTCCTGATCCAGAGCCACACGGCTCCGATCAACAAGTGGATCATGGAGCAGTTGATCATGATCGACGCGCTGAAGCGCGCGTCGGCGCGGTCCATCACGGTCATCGTGCCGTTCTACGGTTACGCGCGGCAGGACAAGAAGCACCGGGGGCGTGAACCGATCTCGGCGCGTCTGATCGCGGACATGATGAAGACGGCGGGCGCCGACCGGCTGCTGACGGTGGATCTGCACACGGACCAGATCCAGGGCTTCTTCGACGGGCCGGTGGATCACCTGTTCGCGCTGCCGCTGCTGGCGGACTACGTGGGCGCGAAGGTGGACCGGGACAAGCTGACGGTGGTCTCTCCGGACGCGGGCCGTGTGCGGGTGGCCGACCGGTGGTGCGACCGGCTGGGCGCGCCGCTGGCGATCGTGCACAAGCGGCGGGACAAGGACGTGGCGAACCAGGTGACCGTCCATGAGGTCGTGGGTGAGGTCGAGGGCCGCGTGTGTGTGCTGGTCGACGACATGATCGACACGGGTGGGACGATCTGTGCCGCTGCGGACGCGTTGTTCGCGCACGGTGCGGAGGACGTGATCGTGACGGCGACGCACGGTGTGCTGTCGGGTCCGGCGGCGGACCGGTTGAAGAACTCACGGGTGAGTGAGTTCGTGTTCACGAACACGCTGCCGACGCCGATGGAGCTGGGCCGTGATCTGGACAAGATCAAGGTGCTGTCGATCGCGCCGACGATCGCGAGTGCGGTGCGTGAGGTCTTCGAGGACGGTTCGGTGACGAGCCTGTTCGACGAGCAGTAGGCGTCGAGGGACAGGAGCCGAGCAGGAAGGGTTCCTCAGGGGCCCTGGTGATCGTTTTGGGTGCGGCCTCCCTGGCCGGGTAAACTGCTGCAGTTGCTCGGCGAGGGAGGCCGTACTCCGTGGTGAACGGGGTGCCGGCGGTCCGTTATCGACGCGCTCTTCGTAGCAGGCCGTTCGTGGCCGGGTGACCACGTCCGTTTCTGACTTCGAGGAGTGATCATGTCCGAGGTGAAGCTCACCGCCGAGACGCGTACCGAGTTCGGCAAGGGTGCCGCCCGTCGTATCCGTCGTGACAACAAGGTTCCGGGTGTGCTGTACGGGCACGGCGGTGACCCGGTGCACCTGACCCTCCCGGGTCACGACCTGCTGCTGGCGCTGCGTACGCCGAACGTTCTGATCAACCTGGACATCGACGGCAAGACCAGCGAGCTGGCGATTCCGAAGGCTGTGCAGCGTGACCCGCTGAAGGGTTTCCTGGAGCACGTGGACCTGCAGCTGGTGCAGCGCGGCGAGCAGGTCAACGTCGAGATCCCGGTTCACACCGAGGGCGAACTGGCCCCGGGTGGCAACCTGCTGGAGCACGTCCTGAACGCGCTGCCGGTCGAGGCCGAGGCCACGCACATCCCGGAGTCCGTGACCGTCTCCGTCGAGGGTCTGTCGGCGGGTGACTCCATCCTCGCCAAGGACATCCCGCTGCCGAAGGGCACGACGCTGGCCGTCGACGAGGACACGGTCGTCCTTCAGGTGCTGGCCGCGCAGGCCGAGGAGGCGCCGGAGGGTGCCGAGGCCGAGGGTGAAGAGGCCGCCGAGGCCTGATCCTCGTCGTCGTCGTTTCGTCGGCCGCTGTTCCCGCGCGGGGCAGCGGCCGACGCGTATGAAGGAGACATGGACGTGACGACCGAGGCCAATGCGCCGTGGCTGATCGTGGGTCTGGGCAATCCTGGGCCGGAGTACGCGAGGAACCGGCACAACGTGGGCTTCATGGTGGCCGATCTGCTGGCGGAGCGGATCGGGGGGAGGTTCAAGCGGGCCGGGAAGGCGCAGGCGCAGGTCGTGGAGGGCCGGATCGGGCCGCCGGGGCCGGCGAACCGGCGGGTGGTCCTGGTGAAGCCGATGTCGTACATGAACCTGTCGGGCGGGCCGGTGAACGCGCTGCGGGAGTTCTACAAGGTGCCGGTGGCTCACGTGGTGGCGGTCCATGACGAGTTGGACATCGACTACGGGGCGCTGCGGCTGAAGCTGGGTGGCGGGGACAACGGTCACAACGGGCTGAAGTCGATCACGAAGGCGTTGGGGGCGGAGTATCACCGGGTGCGGTTCGGGATCGGCCGGCCGCCGGGGCGGATGCCGGTGGCGGATTTCGTGCTGAAGGATTTCTCGTCGGCGGAGCGCAAGGAGCTGGACTACTTCGTGGACCGGGCGGCGGACGCGGTGGAGTGTCTGGTGATCGAGGGCTTGGAACGGGCGCAGAGTACGTACAACTCCTGACTTGTCACCCATCGGAGTTGACCGGCTGTGTGGGTATGGCCAATGATCCCGGCCATGCCTGCCACAGCCACTGCCGCTGCCACCCGCCACGGTGCCCATGCTGTTCTGCGGTTCGGGCGGTTCGCGGTGATGAGTACGGTCGCGGTGCTGATCCTGATCGCGGGTGTGTGGGCGTCGTGGGGGACGGCGCAGCACGTGATGCTGACCAAGGGGCGGGAGCGCGGCACGGTCGAGGTGACGCGGTGCGGGCAGGACACGTGTACGGGTCCGTACGCGCCGTTGTCGCAGGGGTCGCAGCCGCGGGCGAAGGTCGTCGTGGAGAAGTCGATCGCGGTCCGGGAGGGGCGGACGTACACGGTGGTCGTGAAGCCGGGCGGTGACGAGGTGGTGCGCTCCGGTCCGGCCGGGATCGTGTACGCCTGGATTCCGTTGGGTGGTGCGCTGCTGTTGGCGTCGGTGGTGGTGGCGGGCGGGCTGTTGCGGACGCGGGCCGCGTGGCTGCTGGCAGGTGTCGGGTTCGCCCTGCTCACGGCCGCTTTCGTGGCGGTCTGAAGCCTTTCGGGGGATGCCTCGTCAGCAGGGCGATGCACTGTTGTCGGTTCGTGATTGACCTCCGGTCAGATGTGGCAGGATGCTGAGCCGCCCCCTCCACATCTCCCTGTTCACCTCTCGAAGATGGACTACTGCTTCATGCGATCCCTCACTCGCGTCGGCGCTGTCTCCGCCGTCGCTTCGGCGGCCTTCCTCCTTGCTCCGGCCGCCCACGCCACGCCTCCCGGCGACAACGGCACGGTCAAGATCCACGACGCTTCGACCGGCGAGGAACTGCGCCGCAACGAGCCGCACGTGTGCACGTTCTACCTGGACGCCTTCGGATTCGACGGTGCCCAGGAGGTCGACTGGCACATCGACGCCATTCCCCCGAGCGAGAACAAGGGCGAGACGGTGAAGTCCGGCTCGCTGACGCTGGACGATCAGGGCCACGCCCGTACCGAGGACCTGTCGCTGCCCGACGGGCACTACAAGCTGTACTGGACCTTCGAGGGCGAGAAGGGCTCCGCCAAGCACAAGGTGTTCTGGACGGACTGCGAGGACGCGCAGGAGCCGGGCGGTTCGGTGCCGTCGGCGTCGGCCTCTCCGTCGGCCTCGTCGGGTGCGTCGCAGGAGCCGTCGGGTGAGCCGGGGGCGTCGGCGAGCCCGAGTTCGCCGGCCGGTGCGGGTGCGACGGCGTCGCCGTCACCGTCGCCGTCCGCGCAGGGCGGTGTGGAGGGTGACCTCGCCGAGACCGGCAACGGGGCCCCGGTGGGTGTGCTGTCCGGCGTCGCGGCGGCGCTGGTCGCGGCCGGCGGGTACCTGGTGTTCCGCCGCAGGAAGATCAGCCGCGGCTGACGTGGAACGCGCCGTGCCCCCGAGCCCGTACGAGGCTCGGGGGCACGGTCGTGTCCGGGGTCGGGGTCAGCCGGTGTTGCGCAGGCCCGCCGCCACGCCGTTGACGGTCAGCAGCAGGGCGCGGGAGAGCAGCGGGTCGGGTTCCTCGCCCGCGGCCGCCGCGTCGCGCTGGCGCTTGAGCAGGGCGACCTGGAGGTAGGAGATCGGGTCGAGGTAGGCGTCGCGGATGGTGAAGGTCTGCTTGAGGACGGGCTGGGCGTCGAGCAGTTCCTTCTCGCCGGTGACCCGCAGCACCTCGGCGACGGTGAGCTCGTGCTCGGCCTTGATGGTGTCGAAGACGTGCTTGAGCTCGTCGGGGACGAGGGTGTCGACGTAGTGCTGGGCGATCCGCAGGTCGGTCTTGGCCAGGGTCATCTCGACGTTGGAGATGAAGTTGCGGAAGAAGTGCCACTGCTGGTGCATCTCGTCCAGGACGGTGTCCAGTCCGGCCTCCCGCAGGGCCTTCAGGCCCGAGCCGACGCCGAACCAGCCGGGGACGATCTGCCGGGACTGGGTCCAGCCGAACACCCAGGGGATGGCGCGCAGTCCGTCGAGTCCGGCACCGGAGTCGGGCCGGCGGGAGGGCCGGGAGCCCAGGTGCAGGTCGGCGAGCTGGTCGACGGGGGTGGAGGCGAAGAAGTACGCGGGCAGGTCGGGGTCCTCGACCAGGCGGCGGTAGGCCGCGTGGGCGGCGTCGCTCACCACGTCCATGGCCGCGTCCCAGCGGGCCAGTGCCTCCACCGACTGGCGGGGCGCGGTGTGCAGGGCGGAGGCCTGGAGGGTGGCGGCCACCGTCAGTTCCAGGTTCTCCCGGGCCAGGGACGGGATGAGGTACTTGTCGGAGATGACCTCGCCCTGCTCGGTCACCTTGATCTCGCCCTCCAGGGTGCCCCAGGGCTGGGCGAGGATCGCGTCATGGGTCGGGCCGCCGCCGCGGCCGACGGTGCCGCCGCGGCCGTGGAAGAGGCGGAGCCGGACGCCGTAGCGGTGGGCCACGTCGCGCAGGCGGCGCTGGGCGCGGTGGATCTCCCACTGGCTGGTGGTGATGCCGCCGAACTTGGAGGAGTCGGAGTAGCCGAGCATGACCTCCTGCACGTCGCCCCGCAGCGCGACCAGGCGCCGGTAGGACGGGTCGGAGAGCATGTCCTCCAGGATCGTGTCGGCGGCCTTGAGCTCGTCGGTGGTCTCCAGCAGCGGCACGATGCCGATCTTCGCCCAGCCGGCGTGCAGGTCGATCAGACCGGCCTCGCGGGCGAGGACGGCGGCGGCGAAGACGTCGTCGGCGCCCTGGCACATGGAGATGATGTACGACTCGATGACCTCGGGTCCGAAGACCTCCAGGGCGCGCTTGACGGTCTGGAACACGCCGAGGGTCTTCTCGCCGGCCGCGTCCACGGGCGCCGGGGTCGGGGCGAGGGGGCGGCGGGAGCGGAGCTCCTTGGCGAGCAGCTTGGCGCGGTACTCGCGGGGCATGTCGGCGTACCGCCAGGACTCCTCGCCGAGGCGGTCGAAGAGCTGGCCGAGGGCGTGGTGGTGGGCGTCCGCGTGTTCGCGTACGTCCATCGTGGCGAGCTGGAGGCCGAAGGCCGCCAGGGTGCGGATGGTGCGGGCCAGACGGCCGTCGGCGAACAGGCCGCCGCGGTGCTCGCGCAGTGACGTCTGGATGATCCGCAGGTCCTGGAGCAGCTGGCTGGTGCCGAGGTAGTCGCGGCCGGGCTCGTGGCGGGTGCCCTTGGCGAGGCGCTGCTTGGTGTTCTCCAGCTTCTGCCGGATGCAGGTGGCCTTGAGCCGGTAGGGCTCCTCGGCGTTGAGGCGCTTGTAGCGGGGGCTGATCTCGGGGAGGTTCTCCAGGTCCGCCTGGAGCGAGGAGAGCAGTTCCTCCGTCGCGCCGGTGTAGCGGATCGAGTTGGAGAGGAAGCCGCGCAGCTCGTCGATGGTGTCCAGGGCGTCGTTGATGCCGTGTTCGTGCTGGAGGATGAGGACGTCCCAGGTCACCTGGGGGGTGACGTTGGGGTTGCCGTCGCGGTCGCCGCCGATCCAGGTGCCGAAGGTGACGGGGCGGGTGTCGTCGGGCAGCTTGACGCCGACGCGCTCCAGCTCGGCGGTCAGGTCCTCCAGGACGTCGCCGACCGCGCCGGCGTGCAGCTCGTCGAGGTAGTAGATCGCGTTGCGTGCCTCGTCGGCCGGCTCCGGGCGGACCACGCGCAGCTCGTCGGTCTGCCAGACCAGGTCGATGTTCTCGGCGAGGCGGATGTCCAGGCGGCGCCGGTCGGACTCGATGACCGGGGTCTCCAGGAGCGCGGCGATGCGCCGGAGCTTGTTCAGCACCGACCGGCGCGCGGCCTCGGTGGGGTGGGCCGTGAAGACCGGGCGGACGTTGAGGTGCTCCACGGTGCGGCGCAGGTGCTCGGGGTCGGCGTCCTTGAGCCGGTCGGCGGTACGGGAGAGCAGGCCGCCCTCGGCGGCGCGCCGGGCGCGCAGCTCACGGCCGCGGTGGACCTGCTCGGTGACGTTGGCCAGGTGGAAGTAGGTGGAGAAGGCGCGGACCAGCTTGGCCGCCGTCTCCAGTTCCGTGCCGCGCAGCAGCTCGGCAGCGGCCTCGCCGTCCTCTCGGGTGAGGCGGCGGACCTTCTCGACCAGTTCGAGCAGCTCGGGGCCCTCCTGCCGGACGAGGGTCTCACCGAGGAGGTCGCCCAGTCGGCGGATGTCGGCGCGCAGCTCGCTGCTGGTCGTCGTGGACCGCTTAGTCAGGTCGTCGGCACTGCTCACAGGTGCGGCTCCTTGCAGTGTTGAAGCTCGTCTGGGAGGGGTACCCGGACGGCGTCTCGCGCGGCGGGTGCCGCTTACGGGGCCGGACATCCGGGAAAAACTCAGAACGGACCGCGCTGTCCGACCGACAACAGGATATGTGTCGGTCGTGACGCGCAGGCCACGGGCTCTTGCCGCCGGGCGAGGCACTGCCATACTTACGAAGCCGTAGGTTACGGAACCGTAGGAAAGCCTGCGTGTTTCGGCAGCCCGGCGACAGCCCACATCCACATACCCCCCAGGGGACGCGTATGACCAGTAGTTCCGATGTGATCGAAGAAGCGCCGAAGAAGACACCCGGTCAGGCAGGCGATGCCGCCGAACCCTCCGCCACGCTGGGCGGCGAGCAGAAGCGCTCCATCGAGCAGATCACCCTTCTTCTCTTCATCACCGTTCCGTTCCTGGCGCTGCTGGCGGCAGTGCCGCTGGCGTGGGGCTGGGGAGTGAGCTGGCTGGACCTAGGTCTGCTGGTGTTCTTCTACTTCCTCGGCTGCCACGGCATCACCATCGGTTTCCACCGCCACTTCACGCACGGTTCGTTCAAGGCCAAGCGGCCGCTCAAGATCGCGCTGGCCATCGCGGGGTCGATGGCGGTCGAGGGTCCCCTGGTGCGGTGGGTCGCCGACCACCGCAGGCACCACAAGTTCTCCGACGCCGAGGGCGACCCGCACTCGCCGTGGCGTTTCGGCGAGACCGTCCCCGCCCTGATCAAAGGCCTGTGGTGGGCGCACATCGGCTGGATGTTCGACGAGGAGCAGACGCCGCAGGACAAGTACGCCCCGGACCTGATCAAGGACAGGACGCTCCGCACGATCTCCCGCCAGTTCGTCCTGTGGACCGTGGTCTCGCTCGGGCTTCCGCCGCTGATCGGCGGCCTGGTCACGATGTCCTGGTGGGGCGCGTTCACCGCGTTCTTCTGGGGTTCACTCGTCCGGGTGGCGCTGCTGCACCACGTGACGTGGTCGATCAACTCGATCTGCCACGCGGTGGGCAAGCGTCCGTTCAAGTCGCGTGACCGTTCGGGCAACGTGTGGTGGCTGGCGATCCTGTCCTGCGGGGAGTCCTGGCACAACCTGCACCACGCCGACCCGACGTCGGCGCGGCACGGTGTGGAGCGCGGCCAGCTGGACTCCTCGGCGCGCCTCATCCGCTGGTTCGAGATGCTGGGCTGGGCGTACGACGTGCGCTGGCCGTCACGCTCACGTATCGATTCCCGCCGTTACTCCGGGGAAGGCGGCTCCCGGCGGGGGAAGGAGCCCGTCAAGGCGGCATGATGGTCGCTGTGGCGACCGACTCGAGCAGCACCCCCAGCAATGACAAGCCGCGGCGCGCACGTCGCACCCGGATGACCGGTGCCGAGCGCCGCCAGCAGCTGCTGGAGATCGGTCGCACCCTCTTCGCGGCGAAGGGCTTCGAGGGCACGTCGGTGGAGGAGATCGCGGCGAAGGCCGGGGTCTCCAAGCCGGTGGTGTACGAACACTTCGGCGGCAAGGAGGGGCTGTACGCGGTGGTGGTGGACCGCGAGATGCGGCGCCTGCTGGACATGGTGACCAGCTCCCTCACCGCGGGCCACCCCCGCGAGCTGTGCGAGCAGGCGGCGTTCGCGCTGCTGGACTACATCGAGGAGTACACGGACGGCTTCCGCATCCTGGTCCGTGACTCCCCCATCCCGCAGTCGACGGGTTCCTTCGCCTCGCTGATCTCGGACATCGCGACGCAGGTGGAGGACATCCTGGGCCGCGAGTTCAAGTCCCGCGGCTTCGACCCGAAGCTGGCCCCGCTGTACGCGCAGGCCCTGGTCGGCATGGTCGCCCTGACCGGCCAGTGGTGGCTGGACGTCCGCAGGCCGAAGAAGGCCGAGGTGGCCGCGCACCTGGTGAACCTGGCGTGGCACGGCCTGGACGGGCTGGAGCAGAAGCCGCGGCTGATCGGGCACCGCAAGAGCTGAGCCGGCGGCCTCACCGTCCGTCGTGGCTGAGGGCATCCCCCAGGAGGAGCTCCGACGCCTCCCCGGCCCGCGAGCGTGATATCCCGGCCGGGGCGCTGTCGATCCCCAGGTCGCTGATCACGCCCTCTCCTTGCGGGCCACGGCGAAGACGCGGCGGAACGGGAACGGCGTGCCGTGCGGGCCTGCCGGGTAGGCCTCGCTGAGTGCGTGACGGTATTCCGCGAGGAACTCCGCCTGCGCCCCGGGCTCGTCGGCGAGGGCGGTCAGCACGGGCCGCAGGCCCGTTCCCTTCACCCAGTCCAGTACCGGGTCCTCCCCCTGGAGCAGATGGACGTACATCGTCTCCCACACGTCGGCGGTGCAGCCGAGGGCGGTGAGGTGCTCCAGGTAGGTCTCGGGGCTGTGCACGGCGCCGGAGTGGCGGAGGGTTCCGGCGAGGCGGTCGCGCCAGTGCGGGGCGTCGGCGAGCTCGCGCATCAGCCGGTGGCTCGGCGCGTCGAAGTTGCCGGGCACCTGGAAGGCGAAGGTGCCGCCGGGCGCGAGTCCGGCGATCCAGTCGGGGAAGCGGTCGATGTGCCCGGGCACCCACTGGAGCGTGGCGTTGCTGATGATCAGGCCGTACGGCTCCGGCGGGCTCCATGTGCGCACGTCGGCGTGGGTGAAGGAGAGGCGGCCGCCGCCCGGGGTGGGGCCCTCGTGGTCGACGTGGGCCTTGTCGAGCATCTCGGTGGAGTTGTCGTAGCCGGTGATGCGGGCGGTGGGCCAGCGGTCGGCGAGCAGGGCGGTGACGTTGCCGGGGCCACAGCCGAGGTCCGCGATACGGGGCGCGGGGCCGGGCGGTTCGGGCACGCGGGCGAGGAGGTCGGTGAAGGGGCGGGCGCGGTGGCCGGCGTGACGCAGGTACTGGGCGGGGTCCCAGGTGGGGGCTGCTGCGGGCATGGGGCCTCCTGGCGTGACCGGTGGGCGTGGACCGTCGGCACCTCGCGGTCGACGGGTACCCAGCGTCACCGAGCATTTCTCTCGATGTCAAGAGAATCGACATCAAGAGACTTCACATCGACACAACCACTACACTGATCGCCATGGAGGACGAGGTCGATCGGCTGGTCGCGGCGTGGCGCCGGGAGCGCCCTGACCTCGACGTGGAACCGCTCGAGGTGCTCAGCCGGGTGAGCAGACTGGCCCGGCACCTGGACCGGGCACGCCGGCTGGCCTTCTCCGAGCACGGTCTGGAGCCGTGGGAGTTCGACGTGCTGACCGCGTTGCGCCGCGCGGGCACCCCGTACCAGCTCTCGCCCGGGCAGTTGCTCACCCAGACCCTCGTCACCTCGGGCACGATGACGAACCGCATCGACCGCCTGGCGAAGAAGGGCCTGGTGGAACGCCTGCCCGACCCCAGTGACCGCCGGGGCGTCCTGGTGCGGCTGACGGACGAGGGCCGGGACCGCGCCGACCAGGCCCTGGCGGGTCTGCTGGACCAGGAGCGCGCCATCCTCGCGGAGCTCTCCCGCGCCCAGCGCGGCGAACTGGCGGGGCTGCTACGCCAGCTGACCGCCCCGTTCGACAACATCCCCGGCTAGGTCGACGGGCCCGACACCGGCCCGCCGGGCCAGGGCCACGGCGGCGAGGGTGGAGTGCACGCCCAGTTTGCCCAGCACGTTCTGCATGTGCGTGCGCACGGTGTGCGGGGAGAGGTAGAGCCGTTCGGCGACGGCCTTCCTGCCCAGCCCGGCGACCATGCAGCGCAGCACCTCCCGCTCCCGGGGCGTGAGGGACTCCACGAGCCGCTCGCTCTCGGTGCGGTGCTTGCGGGCGGCGGTCAGTTCCCGCAGCACCCCCGTCAGCAGGGCGGGCGGCAGATGGGTCTCGTCGCGCAGCACGCCTCTGATGACGGTGAGCAGCCGGGACAGCGAACAGTCCTTGGCCACCCAGCCAGAGGCGCCGGCCTGCAGGGCGAGCGCGGCCCGGCGGGGATCGTCCTTCTCGGCGAGCACGACGATCCGCACGTTCGGCTGCGCGGAGCGCACCCCCGCGACGAGCGAGATCCCGTCGACGAGCCCGTCGGCGTTGGCCTCCTGCACGGGCACGGCGGGCCTGACGCCCGGCACGTTGCCGCCCAGATCCGCGTCGACGAGCAGCACGTCGTACCGCCGCCCCTCGGCGGCGGCCCGCTCCAGACTGCGCAGCGCGGCCGGGCCGCTGCCGGCCGCGGAGACGTCCACGTCGGGCTCGGCGGCCAGGGCCGCCGCGAGCGACTCGGCGAAGATGCGATGGTCGTCGACGACCAGGACTCGGATGCGCACCACGAAACCCCCTTCCCCAGGCTCCTGAAGAGCAGGGGATACCCCATCGTCGGAAGACGACACCGGCCCGGGTACGACGCCCCAAAGTGCCCAGGTCCGCCGTGTCCGTCCTTGCCGCCACCTGGCCGGGTCGCCGCAGCCGCACGGCCGCCGCCGTGCAGAAACCGCTACCCCCACTCCGGGCGTCGTACCCGGCTGTCTCGCCCCCTGATCGGCACCGGCCCCCACCGGCGCTGTTTCATCAGGGTACGGGCGGCGGCCTGGAGCGGAAGGACATTTGCAGAACTGGCTGTCCTGCGCGTTTATGGTGTGCCGCATGTTTCGTCTTGAGACAGAAGTCGACAAGGCCCGACGTGATCTGCTCCGCGCGCGTCTGCGCGACACGAACACGGCGGCGTCCGAGGTGCTGCGCGCCCTGCGCGGCACGCCCGACGAACGGGAGACCCCCCTGCACGTGTGGGCCATGGACGGAGCGGACCGGCTGGCCGCCGGCCTGGTCGGCCACACCTGGGCGACCTGGCTGCACGTGACCTACCTGTGGGTGGACGAACGCCACCGCGGCGCGGGCCTGGGCACCCACCTCCTGGCGGAGGCGGAACGCGTCGCCTCCCGCCTCCGGGGATGCCGCAGCGCCCGGGTGGAGACGTGGGACTTCCAGGCTCCGGGGTTCTACCGGAAGCAGGGCTACGAGGTGGTGTGCGTGATCCCCGACTATCCGCCGGGGATCACGGAGTACACGTTGGTGAAACGGCTGGGGTGAGCCCGAGCCGCCCGGCGTGCGGTACGAACCGGTGACGGCGCCCGAGCCGCCCGGCGTGCCGGTACGAACCGGTGACGGCGCCCCGGCCCTCTCAGCGCAGCCGCCGCGCCCCCGCCGAAGGGACCGCCTCGAACACCCGGGGGGCGATGAAGTCCGCTGCCGCGAAGGCCTCCTGGATCGCCTTGGTGACCGGTTCCACGTCCGCCTCCTCCGCGAGGACGATCGCCGAGCCGCCGAAGCCGCCGCCGGTCATACGGGCACCCAGGGCACCGGAGGACAGGGCCGTGTCGACGACGAGGTCGAGTTCGGGGCAGGAGATGCGGAAGTCGTCGCGCAGGGAGGCGTGCCCCTCGACCAGGACCGGGCCGATGGCGCGGGTGTCGCCCGACTCCAGCAGCGACACGACCCGTTCCACGCGCTGGTTCTCCGTGACGATGTGGCGGACCAGGCGGCGGACCTCCTCCTCGTCGCCCAGGCGGGCCAGCGCCGCGTCCAGTCCGGCGTACGGCACGTCCCGCAGCGCGTCGACGCCGAGCAGGGCCGCGCCCTTCTCGCAGCCGGCGCGGCGCTTGCCGTACTCGCCCTCGCTGTGGGAGTGCTTGACCTGCGTGTCGACGACCAGCAGCCGCATGCCCTCGGCGGCCAGGTCGAAGGGGATCTGCTTCTGGGACAGGTCGCGGGTGTCGAGGAACAGGGCGTGGCCGGCCTCGCAGCAGGCCGAGGCCGTCTGGTCCATGATGCCGACCGGCGCGCCGACGTAGACGTTCTCCGCGCGCTGGCACAGGCGGGCCAGCTGCCAGCCTCTCAGGCCCAGTGCGAACAGGTCGTTCAGGGCGAGCGCCACCACGACCTCCAGGGCCGCCGAGGAGGACAGCCCGGCGCCCGCGGGGACCGTCGAGGACAGGTGGATGTCGGCGCCGGTCACGGTGTGGCCGGCCTCGCGCAGGGCCCAGACCACGCCCGCCGGGTACGCCGTCCAGTTCTTGTCCGACTCGGGGGCGAGGTCGTCCAGGACGAGTTCGCAGACGCCGCCGGCGGTGCCCTCGATGTCCGCGGAGTGCAGGCGCAGTACGCCGTCCTCGCGGCGCGCCACCGCCGCCACCGCGGTGTGCGGCAGGGCGAACGGCATGACGAAGCCGTCGTTGTAGTCGGTGTGTTCGCCGATGAGGTTGACCCGGCCCGGTGCCGCCCAGACCCCGTCCGGGTCGGCTCCGTACAGCCCCCTGAACCGCTCGGCGACCGTGTCGGCAACAGCCTCGCTCATGCCCTGACCCTTCCGTACTTTGCTACTTGCCGCGCCGCTGCGCGAATTCCCACGCGTCCGCGACGATTCCCGCGAGGTCCGCGCGGGACGGGTTCCAGCCGAGCTTCTCGCGGGCCGTGACGGCCGACGCCACCAGGACCGCCGGGTCGCCGCCCCGGCGGGGGGCCACGACCTCGGGGATCGGGTGGCCCGTGACCTGCCGGACCGTCTCGACGACCTCGCGGACGGAGAAGCCGTTGCCGTTGCCGAGGTTGCAGATCAGGTGCTCGCCCGCGGTGGCGGCGTCCAGCGCCAGCAGGTGTGCCTCGGCCAGGTCCGCGATGTGGATGTAGTCGCGGACGCAGGTGCCGTCCGGCGTCGGGTAGTCGTCACCGTAGACGGAGATCGCCTCGCGCCTGCCCTGGGCGACCTGGAGGACGAGCGGGATGAGGTGCGACTCGGGTTCGTGGCGCTCGCCGTACTCCCCGTACGCGCCCGCCACGTTGAAGTAGCGCAGCGAGACCGCGCCGAGGCCGTGGGCCGCCGCCTCGCCGGTGATCATGTGGTCGACGGCGAGCTTGGAGGCGCCGTAGGGGTTGGTGGGGCGGGTCGGGGCCGTCTCGACGATCGGGACCTGCTCCGGCTCCCCGTAGGTCGCCGCCGTGGAGGAGAAGACCAGCTTGCCGACACCGGCGCCGCGCATGGCCTCCAGCAGCGCCATGGTGCCGCCGACGTTGTTGTCCCAGTACTTCTCCGGCTTCACGACCGACTCGCCGACCTGCGAGAACGCGGCGAAGTGGAGGACGCCGTCGTACGACGCGTCCAGCCACTTGGCGGCGTCGCGGATGTCGCCCTCGATGAAGTCGGCACCGGCGGGCACGCCCTCGCGGAAGCCCGTGGAGAGGTTGTCGAGCACGACAACCTCGTGACCGGCCTCCAGCAGGTGCTGGGCGACGACGCTGCCGACGTAGCCCGCGCCGCCCGTCACCAGGTACTTCCCGCTCATGAACTCGCTACCTCTCGCAGTCGCTCGGCCGCGCGCTCCGGCGGCACGTCGTTGATGAACACGTTCATGCCGGACTCGGAACCCGCGAGGAACTTCAGCTTGCCGGAAGTGCGTCGGATGGTGAAAAGCTCGAGGTGGAGCGCGAAGTCCTCGCGGACGACGCCGTCGAACTCCTCCAGCGCGCCGAACGGTGCCTGGTGCCAGGCCGCGATGTACGGCGTCGGAGGCTCACCCGCCCCCTCTCTCCCTCCACCCGGCCCATCGAAGATCCGGTCGAAGCGCCTCAACAGTTCCAGATAGACCTTGGGGAACTCTGTGCGCGCCGCCTCGTCGAGCGCCAGCAGGTCGGGCACACGCCGCTTGGGGTACAGGTGCACCTCGTACGGCCAGTGCGCCGCGTACGGCACGAAGGCGACCCAGTGTTCGCCCTCCAGGACGACCCGCTCGTCGGCCAGCTCGCGCTCCAGCACGGCGTCGAAGAGGTTCTCCCCGCCGGTCGCCTCCTTGTACAACGCCAGCCGGCGCAGCATCAGGGCGGTGCGCGGGGTGGTGAACGGGTAGGCGTAGATCTGCCCGTGCGGGTGCTGGAGGGTCACGCCGATCTCCGCGCCCCGGTTCTCGAAACAGAACACCTGCTCCACGGAGGGCAGATGCGACAGCTCCGAGGTGCGGTCCGCCCACGCCTCCAGGACCAGGCGCGCCTGCTCCTCGGTCAGGTCGGCGAAGGAGGCGTCGTGGTCGGAGGTGAAGCAGACGACCTCGCAGCGGCCGGAGTCGCCGGCCAGCGAGGGGAAACGGTTCTCGAAGACCACGACGTCGTAGGAGGAGTCCGGGATCTCGCTCAGCCGGTCGCCCTCGGAGGGGCACAGCGGGCACTCGTCGGCCGGCGGGTGGTAGGTGCGGCCCTGGCGGTGCGAGGCGATGGCGACGCTGTCGCCGAGCAGCGCGTCGCGGCGGATCTCGGACGTGGTGACGGTACGGTCCAGCGGGCGGCGGTCCGCCGCGTTCCGCACGGTGTCGTCACGCAGGTCGTAGTAGATGAGCTCGCGACCGTCGGCCAGCAGGGTCGAGGTCTTCTTCACGCCGGACTCCTCATTCGAGCCACTCACTGTCCAGCCCCGCAGTCAGGGCCACTCACTCTTCAAACATAACCGAACACACCAAAACATGACTCCCCCCATTCGTCAACATCACAATCAAACAAAGAGCGTCATCACGAGTGTTCAATTCCTGAACACAGAGGCGTAGGTTCCGCTACGGATCAGTTCGCGCAACGAAGCGAGTGCTTATGCAGACCCCCACAACCCCCACATATCTGGCTGCAGAGCTTCGGCTCCCCACCAACTGGCTCGACTACACGATCCTCGGCATCTACTTCGTCGTCGTCCTGGGCATCGGCTTCGCCGCCCGGCGCTCGGTGAAGACCAGCCTCGACTTCTTCCTCTCGGGACGCTCCCTGCCCGCCTGGGTCACCGGCCTGGCCTTCATCGCGGCCAACCTGGGCGCCACCGAGATCCTGGGCATGGCCGCCAACAGCGCGCAGTACGGCGTGTACACCACCCACTGGTACTGGATCGGCGCCATCCCGGCCATGGTCTTCCTCGGCCTGGTGATGATGCCGTTCTACTACGGCTCCAAGGTCCGCTCCGTCCCGGAGTTCCTGCTCCTCCGCTTCGACAAGTGGGCCCACCTGCTCAGCGCGGTCCTCTTCGCCTTCGCGGCCATCCTGATCGCCGGCGTCAACCTCTACGCCCTCGCCATCGTCGTCGAGGCGCTGCTCGGCTGGCCGCAGTGGGTGGCGATCGTCGTCGCCGGCTTCTTCGTCCTGGCGTACATCACCCTCGGCGGCCTGTCCTCGGCGATCTACAACGAGGTCCTGCAGTTCTTCGTGATCCTCGCCGCGCTCATCCCGATCACCGTGCTCGGGCTGAAGAAGGTCGGCGGCTGGGACGGCCTGTCCGACTCCCTGACCCGGACGCACGGCGGCGACTTCATGACCGCCTGGGGCGGCACCGGCATCGGCAGCCCCAACCCGCTGGGCGCCAACTGGCTGACGATCGTCCTCGGCCTCGGCTTCGTCCTCTCCTTCGGCTACTGGACGACGAACTTCGCCGAGGTGCAGCGCGCCCTGTCCGCGAGGAACCTCTCGGCGGCCCAGCGCACCCCCCTCATCGCCGCGTTCCCCAAGATCTTCATCGTCTTCCTGGTGATGATCCCGGGCCTGGTCGCGGCCGTGCTGGTGCCCCGGATCGGCACGGCCGGCTCGGACCTGCAGTACAACGACGCGATCCCGTACCTGATGGAGCAACTGCTCCCCAACGGCGTCCTCGGCATCGCGGTGACGGGTCTGCTCGCCGCCTTCATGGCGGGCATGGCGGCCAACGTCTCGTCCTTCAACACGGTGTTCACGACCGACATCTGGGCGAAGTACGTGGTCCGGGGCCGCGAGGACGACTACTACGTCAGGTTCGGCCGCGTGATCACGGCGATCGGTGTCCTGGCCTCGATCGGCACGGCGTTCCTGGCGTCGTCCTTCTCCAACATCATGAGCTACCTCCAGACGCTGTTCTCCTTCTTCAACGTGCCGATGTTCGTGGTCTTCATCATCGGCATGTTCTGGAAGCGGGCGTCGATGAAGTCGGGCTTCTGGGGCCTGATCGCGGGCACCACCGCCGCGATGGTCAACTACTTCGTCATCTACAAGGAGGGCATGATCGACATCCCCTCCGACCAGGGCGCCAACTTCGTCTCCGCGATCGCCGGGTTCGTCGCGGGCGCGGTGGTCATGGTGGCGGTGTCGCTCTTCACCAAGCCGAAGCCGGCCGAGGAACTCCAGGGCCTGGTCTACGGCACGCGCTCCCCGGGGATGGCCGAGCCGCCCGCCGTCGGCGACGACGCCTGGTACCGGAAGCCGGCGCTGCTGGGCTGGGGCGCGGTGGTGCTGGCCGCGGCCTGCTACATCCCGTTCTCGTTCTGACCGCTTTCCGACTGGGAGCTTGAGAGACCATGTCCGAACACTCCGGATACTCCGGATACTCCGAGAAGGACGTCCAGCAGGAAGTCACCGAGCTGGAGGGCAAGTCGGCCACGGCGGCGCGGTTGTTCGACATCCGGCGCATCATCGGCGGGCTGTTCGTGGTGTACGGCGTCATCGTCACGATCGCGGGCCTGGTGGCGTCCGACGCCGACATCGACAAGGCGGAGGGCGTGAACATCAACCTGTGGACCGGCCTGGGCATGCTGGCCCTCGGCCTCTTCTTCCTCGCCTGGCAGAAACTCAAGCCGACGACCCCGCCACCACCGGGTGCGGTGCCGGGGGATGAACGGGGACAGTGAGGGCCACGGAGCGCCGGGTGTCGTGTCGCCCTCTCCACGATCCGGCCGGCGCTGACCGCCGCGCCCGGCCCGGACGCCGACGCACGGCGTAGCGACTGGCTGGGTGCTCAACTCGGCGCAGGCGCGGCCCGGAGTGGCGCTGCGGCTTGGCGGATGCGCCACCCGGCCCCGCGTGGCACCGGCTGCACCCACCCGCGCACAACCACGTCGGCTCAGCCCGCGCGAGCGCACGCAGCCCCTTCCACGACACCCCGCGTGGCGCCCACGCAGAGCGAATGCCGTACCGGCACCGACTGGGCGCCCAGCCCGACGGCTGAGACCGCGGCGTGCGCCACCCGGCGCTGACTGGGCGCCCCGCGTGGCGCCTGCGACCGGGCAGGTGCGAAACACGACGCCAGGGAGGTGCCGCTGCTCGCAGCCGAGCGCTACGTGCAGCGGTACGCGCCCGCACTCGCCCACGGCGGGAAGGGGTCGTGTCGGGGGGTGTCCGCCCGCAGCGGTTGGCGCGTCAACGGCAGTGGCTCACCAAGGCACTCCATCGCGCCGTTTCCGAGGACGGACACCCCTCGGCGCGGCCCCGACCCACCAGCGACGGCAGGCGCTACCGCAACCTCACGCAACGCGCGCAGGCCGCCGGAGGCATCCCGCACCACCCACCAACCGCGTCCGGCGGCGCTCACCGCGGCATCCCGCGCCCGATCCGACAACTCTCCCGCGCCACCCATGACCACCGCGAGCACCACCACCCACCCGCACAGGCCGCCGCAGACGCCCCGCCCCCGCGCACGCACGCCGCCCAAGCCGCCGCAGGCACCCGCACCTACGCGTCCGGCAGCCCCGACCGCGGTACCTCCCCCGCCCGGTCCAGCAGCCCCGTCCGCGCCGCCAGTGCCGCCGCTTCCAGGCGTGAGCCGACGCCCAGTTTCATCAGGACCCGCTGGACATGGGTGCGGGCCGTCGACGGTGCGATGCCCATGCCCGCCGCGATCACCCGGGTGTCCTCGCCGTCGGCGACCCGGACCAGTACCTCGACCTCCCGAGGCGTGAGCATCCGCAGCAGGCGCTGGCCCTCGTCGTCCGGCTGGGCGGCGGGGTTGAGCAGCTCGCTGAACGCCCCCTGCAGCAGCGCGGGCGCCACCGCGGCCTCCCCCGCCCGCGCCTTCATGATCGCCCGCTCGACACCCTCTATGCGCTCGTCATGCCGGACATAGCCGGAGGCCCCGGCCGCGAACGCCGCCGCGATGCCCCGCGGACTCGGCACCGGCCCCAGCACGAGCACCGCCACCTGCGGCCGCTCCTGCTTGATCTTCACCACCGGATCGAACGCCCCGGGCTCCGCCGGGGTCGCCGTCCCCAGCAGACACACCTCCGGCGCGCGGCTGATCACCAGTTCCGCCGCCCCGGCGGCCGGCGCCGCCGCGGCCAGCACCCGGTGCCCCCGCAGTTTCAATGCCGAGGCCAACGCCTCGGCCAGCAGTCGGTGGTCGTCGACCACCATGAGCCGCACTCCCATCGAGCAACCCCCCAGTCCCCCCAATGGATCCACAGCCGCCCACGGATGCCCACTGGTCCGCGCGGACAGGAGCCCCCCTCATGGCCCCCCGCCCTTCATGCCCCCGGAAGCTACACGCTTGTTCGACGTTGCGCTCCCCCTACCGGCGAGAATCGCCCCGGAACGCCGAAGTTCCTCGCATTCGCGAGTCATTCGAAGCATTCGAGGGCCATTCGAAGCTGATGAGCGGTACGTGCACGGCCCCGCCCCTGAACAGGGACGGGGCCGCAACCCTACAACGGCGGACGGCGCCGGATCTCCTCGATCAGCGGCCACCGTCAGCCCTGGATCAGCACACGATCAACACACGATCAGCGCTGGTCAACGCTGATCAGCTCGTACCGAACGCGATCGCCAGGTACTCCTTGTCCTGCGTGCCGGACCGCCTGGACGAGGCGTACACCTGCGACATGTACAGACGCCCCTGCCCGAATTGCATCTCCGAGTACTCCGGCAGCATCCTGGTCTCCACGTCCCGCACCGCCTCCGTGGCCGGGTTCTCCAGCAGCGTCGTCACCTTGAAGCTGCCGCCGTCCACGCTGACGATCTGCCCGCCCTTGTCGTACGGCGGGCGCTTGTACGCCAGCAGGTTCCCGCCGTCCATGCGAAGCGGCGAGATCACGTACCCGTCGCCGGCGTCCGCCCGCTGACCGGTCTGCTTCCCGGTGGCCAGGTCGAAGGCGATGATCTCGTTGGTGCGGCTGTACTTGCCGGTCCCCTCGTGTTCCTCGGTCGGCACGTACAGCCGGTCGTTGCCGACCACCATCTGCGTGCAGTTCTCGATCCTGGAGACACGGTCGCAGCGGCCGGCGAGCTGCTCGCCCGGCGCGGAGATGCGGGTGCGCAGCTTGCCGGTCCTGTTGTCGATGGAGAAGTAGTCCGAGATGCCGCTGCCGTCCCCGGCGCTGTCGCCGACGTCGGCGGCGACGACGAGCGGGTCGGTCGAGACGATGCTGGCGTACTCGATGCCCTGCGCCAGCTTGTACTCCGAGATCACCTTCCCGGACTTCGGGTCGATGGTCTGGACGTGCAGCTGCCGCTCGCCGTACGAGCCGCACTTGCGCAGCGCCACCAGCTTCGCGCCGCCGCCGTACCCGGCGTCGTAGCAGGAGTCGCTCGGCTTCGGGCTCCACAGCGCCTTGCCCGAGACGTCGAAGGCGGCGCCGCCGCTGGTGCCGCCGACGGCGACGGTGTTCCCGCTGAGCGTGATGTTGTCGAAGGTGGTCGGCCGGTCACCGTCCTTGACCGTCTTCGTCCACAGTCTCCTGCCCGCGTCGAGGTCGAGCACCGCGACCTGGCTGCAGCCGTGCGAGGGCTCGGCCTTGGTCGGCATCGCGGGCTGGAAGAGGACGGCCGTCTTGTTGTCCGCGGTGACATGGCGGCTGGCCGTGCACACCGGGCCGGGCAGCGGGATCGTCCAGAGCTTGGTGCCCTTGTCGGGGTCGTAGCCGACGATCTCGGCGATGCCGCTCTTGACGTACGCCTTGTCGGTGAGCCACGAGCCGGAGACGACGACGGAGCTGTCGCCCTTCTTCAGCGCGGGCATCGGGACCTGGAAGAGGACCTTGGACGCGGGGTCGGCGGGCACCTTCTCCTTGCCGCCGGAGGCGACGCCCCCGGTGCCGCCGCTCGTGTCCTCGCCCCCGCCGGTGCCGCCGCTGGTACTCGCCGTGTCGTCCTTCTTGCCGTCGTCCTCGCCGGACGCGTACCACACGCCGCCGACGATCAGCGCGATCGCCACGACCGCCGCGACGATGACGAGCAGCTGCGCGCTGACCTTCCGCCCGCCGCCCGGCTGTCCCGGATGCGGATGCAGCGGCACGGCCGCCTGCGGATGACCGTAGCCGGGCTGCCCGCCGTACGGTCCCGGCTGCGGCTGCCCGTACGGGCCCGGCTGCTGACCGGGGTAGCCGTAGCCGGGCGGTGCCTGCGGGTAGCCCGGGGCCTGCGGGTAGCCGAAACCGGGCTGCGGCTGCGGCTGCTGCGCGGGCGGAGGCGGGGGCGGGGTGTGCGGAGCCGGGGGCGTCTGCGGTGCCTGCGGATGGCCGTACCCCGGCTGCTGCGGTGGCGGACCCTGCGGTGCGCCGAACCCGCCCTGCTGCGGAGCCTGGCCCTGCGGCGGCTGGTTGGGCGGCTGGGTCATCAGCGGCTTCCCCCGTTCCTCACTGATTTCTAGCCACGCCCTGAGGTACGCGAGGGCCCCAGAGCCGTCTTCAGGTAGTTCTCAGACGGCTCTTTCTATCACCCGGCTCGGACAGCGGAACGGGCCGTGTCCGCCCCGGTCCCCCTCGGCGGCTCAGGCGTCCTCCGCCAGTTCCAGCCAGCGCAGCTCCAGTTCCTCACGCTGACCGGCCAACTCGCGCAGTTCGGCGTCGAGTTCGGCCACCTTCGCGAAGTCGGTGGCGTGCTCGGCGATCCGGGCGTGCAGCTTGGTCTCCTTCTCGGAGATCTTGTCCAGCTGCCGCTCGATCTTCTGGAGCTCCTTCTTGGCGACGCGCAGGTCGGCGGCGCTCTTCTCGGAGGCGGGCCGCTCCGCGACGGGCGAGGGCACCGAGGCGGCCGCGGCCTCCTCGATCCGCCGGCGCCGCTCCAGGTACTCGTCGATGCCGCGCGGCAGCATCCGCAGGGTTCCGTCGCCGAGCAGCGCGAACACCCGGTCCGTCGTCCGCTCGATGAAGAACCGGTCGTGGGAGATGACGATCATCGAGCCGGGCCAGCCGTCGAGCAGGTCCTCCAGCTGCGTGAGGGTCTCGATGTCGAGGTCGTTGGTGGGCTCGTCGAGGAAGAGGACGTTGGGCTCGTCCATCAGCAGCCGCAGCAGTTGCAGCCGGCGGCGCTCACCGCCGGACAGGTCGCCGACGGGCGTCCACTGCTTCTCCTTGCTGAAGCCGAACGTCTCGCACAGCTGCCCGGCGGTCATCTCGCGTCCCTTGCCCAGGTCGACGCGCTCCCGCACCCGCTGCACGGCTTCCAGCACCCGCCAGTTCGGGTCGAGTTCGGCGACCTCCTGGGACAGGTAGGCGAGCTTGACGGTCTTCCCGACCCGGATGTGCCCGCCCGCGGGCTGCCGTTCGCCGTCGCTGTACGCGGCGTCGGCGAGCGCCCGCAGCAGGGACGTCTTGCCGGCGCCGTTGACGCCGACCAGGCCGATGCGGTCGCCCGGGCCGAGCTGCCAGGTGAGGTGCTTGAGCAGCACCTTGGGGCCGGCCTGGACGGTCACGTCCTTCACGTCGAAGACCGTCCTGCCGAGCCGCGAGGAGGCGAACTTCATCAGCTCGCTGCTGTCCCGGGGCGGCGGTACGTCCTTGATGAGCTCGTTGGCGGCCTCCACGCGGAAGCGCGGCTTGGAGGTCCGGGCGGGTGCCCCGCGCCGCAGCCAGGCCAGTTCCTTGCGGACCAGGTTCTGCCGCTTGACCTCCTCGGTGGCGGCGATGCGCTCGCGTTCGGCGCGGGCGAAGACGTAGTCGGAGTAGCCGCCGTCGTACTCGTGGACGGTGCCGCGCTGCACGTCCCACATGCGGGTGCAGACCTGGTCGAGGAACCAGCGGTCGTGGGTGACGCACACCAGGGCCGACCGGCGGGCCCGCAGATGCGCGGCCAGCCAGGCGATGCCCTCGACGTCGAGATGGTTGGTGGGCTCGTCGAGGACGATCAGGTCCTGCTCCTCGATGAGCAGCTTGGCGAGCGCGATCCGGCGCCGCTCGCCGCCGGAGAGCGGGCCGATGACGGTGTCGAGGCCCTTGGGGAAGCCCGGCAGGTCGAGACCGCCGAACAGCCCGGTCAGTACGTCCCTGATCTTGGCGTTGCCCGCCCACTCATGGTCGGCCATGTCGCCGATGACCTCGTGCCGGACGGTGGCCTCGGGGTCGAGGGAGTCGTGCTGGGTGAGCACGCCGAGGCGCAGCCCGCCGGAGTGCGTGACGCGTCCGGTGTCGGCCTCCTCCAGCCTGGCCAGCATCCGGATCAGGGTGGTCTTGCCGTCCCCGTTCCGGCCGACGACCCCGATGCGGTCTCCTTCGGAGACGCCGAGCGAGACGCCGTCGAGGAGGGCACGGGTGCCGTACACCTTGCTGACGTTCTCGACATTGACCAGGTTGACGGCCATTTCTCTCCTGCGCAGGCGGCTGTGTCGATGTGCGGCTCCGCCGCGTGGGTCAGCCTCCCAGCGTAACGGGCGCGGGAGGCCGACCTGTCGGCCGTCCGTCAGCGGGAGGCGGTGGCGCGGACCTCGGTGAGGAGCTCGTACATCGTCCGCCCCGGGCAGTCGGTCTGGAGCCAGTCGCGGTGACCGCTGACGGTGGTGACCTCCTTGGTCACGCCGTTGATGGGGTTGGTGTACGTGATCGTCGCCTCCGGGGCGAGGCCCTTGAAGCGGGCGATCACCTTGATCAGCCGGGTCAGGGACGCCTTGGCGGCGTCGGTGGGGCCGGTGTCGGTCAGGTTGCCGAGGAGGGCGATGCCGAGGTTGCCGGAGTTGAAGCCGGCGGTGTGGAAGGCGGTGACGACGTTGCCGCCCTTGTCGAAGGCGGGGATCGCGTCGTCGCTGGAGTAGCGGCCCTCGTAGACGGTGCCGGCCTCGTCGATGAGGAAGTGGTAGCCGATGTCGCCCCAGTCGAGGGTGACCGCGTGGTACTCGTAGATCGCGCGGACGGTCGCCGCCGGGTCGGGGTCGTCGTTCGGTGTGTCGGTGTGGTGGACCGTGATCGCCTGCAACGGGTAGTACTGCTCGGGCGAGTTGACCTTGCCGTCCTTGAAGCGCTTGGACTCGTCGGCGCCCCAGGCGGGGCGGGAGAGGTAGCGCACGCCCCGTACGCGGGTGGGTTCCGAGGGCACCTTGAAGGTGCGCCGGGGGCCGTCGGTAGTGTCGATCGCCAGGGAGCGCACGCCGGTGGCCCCGTCCGGCGCCTCCACCTCGTACGCCGTGGCCTCGCCGGCCGGGACCAGCGCCGTGCCGCCGCCCTCGACGGTGGCGCATCCGCCGCTGAGGGTCTGCCAGGTGCCGGGGGAGGCGTGGCCGTCGGTGAAGCGGATGCCGGCGGCGTCCTGGGTGCCGTTCCAGCGGACGCCGACGTAGGAGGCGGCGAAGGCGGTGGTGGCCCGGCCGGTGCCGGTGGCGGTCTCGGCGCGGGTGGCCGGGAAGGTCTCGGCCGTGGTGCCGGGCTCCGTGCCGGAGGCGGGGGTGCTGCCGGAGCCGTCGGTCGCCGCGAAGACGACCGGGGCGAGGGCGGTCCCGGCGGCCACGGCTCCGGCGGCGCCGATCACACCGCGCCGGGACAGGCGCGGCTTCCTGCGGTGGGAGGGGGCGGGAGTGGGGGTGGGGGCTTTCGACACGGCAGTCGACCTTCCAGCCGTTCACATGACGGGCGGCGCGCCAAGGGAGTCGGTGGCGCATGGTTGCTTGAATCGTCAAGTGAGGCTAGCCGTCACTGGTGTCACATCCGTACTGCGATGGCAGTATTTGGTGTGGAGATCAGGCGAAGAATGTTTGACTCCGGTCGTTTCTGATGACCGTGGCGCCCGGCGCGGGACCCGTCGCCGTGCGCACGCTGCGGCACGTGCCGGACGTCCTGAGCGCCCCGGCCACCGCTGCCGCCGACTCCGGGTCCCGGGCGAGGAACGCCGTGGTCGGGCCGGAGCCGGAGACCAGCGCGGCAAGCGCACCGGCGGCGCGGCCGGCCGCGAGGGTGCCGGCGAGCTCCGGGAACAGCGACAGGGCCGCGGGCTGGAGGTCGTTGGAGACGGTTGCGGCGAGCGCGTCGGGGTCGCCCTTGGCGAGCGCGTCGAGGAGTTCCTGGGAGGCGACGGGGGCGGGGATGTTGGTGCCCTCGCCGAGCCGGTCGAACTCCCGGAAGACGGCCGGGGTGGACAGGCCCCGGCCGGCCATCGCGAACACCCAGTGGAAGGCGCCGCCGACCTCCAGGGGCTGGAGCTTCTCGCCGCGCCCGGTGCCCAGCGCCGCCCCGCCGACGAAGCTGAACGGCACGTCGCTGCCCAACTCGGCGCAGATGTCGAGCAGTTCCTCGCGGGATGCGCCCGTCCGCCACAGCGCGTCGCAGGCGAGCAGGGCGCCCGCGCCGTCCGCGCTGCCGCCCGCCATGCCGCCGGCGACGGGGATGTCCTTGGCGATGTGGAGGTGCACGTCGGGCGTCCGGCCGTACCGTTCGGCGAGCGCCAGGGCCGCGCGCGCCGCCAGGTTGGTCCGGTCGAGCGGCACCTGCCCGGCGTCCGGTCCGTCGCAGGTGACACGCAGTCCGCCGGGCGACGGGGTGACGGTGACCTCGTCGTACAGGCCGACCGCCAGGAAGACGTTGGCCAGGTCGTGGAAGCCGTCGGGGCGGGCGGGGCCGACCGCGAGCTGGACGTTGACCTTGGCGGGGACGCGGACGGTGACGCTCACGGCCACTTACTGGGCCTCCTTGTGCTCGGCGATGCGGGCGAACTCCTCGACGGTGAGGGACTCGCCGCGTGCCTGCGGGGAGACACCGGCGGCGACGAGGGCCGCCTCGGCGGCCGGCGCCGAACCTGCCCATCCGGCGAGCGCGGCCCGCAACGTCTTGCGGCGCTGGGCGAACGCCGCGTCGACGACGGCGAAGACCTCGGCCTTGGAGGCGGTGGTCTTGACCGGCTCGGTGCGGCGGGTCAGGGACACCAGTCCGCTGTCGACGTTGGGCGCCGGCCAGAAGACGTTGCGGCCGATGGCGCCGGCCCGCTTGACCTCGGCGTACCAGTTGGCCTTGACCGAGGGGACGCCGTACACCTTCGAGCCGGGCGCGGCGGCGAGGCGGTCGGCGACCTCCGACTGGACCATGACGAGGGTGCGATCGATGCTCGGGAAGGTGTCGAGCATGTGCAGCAGCACGGGGACGGCCACGTTGTAGGGCAGGTTGGCCACCAGCGCGGTGGGGGCGGGGCCGGGGAGTTCGGTGACGTGCAGTGCGTCGGAGTGGACGAGCGCGAACCGGTCGGCGCGCTCCGGCATACGGGCGGCGATGGTGGCCGGGAGCGCGGCGGCCAGCACGTCGTCGATCTCCACGGCGGTGACGCGGTCGGCGGCCTCCAGCAGCGCGAGGGTGAGCGAGCCGAGTCCCGGACCGACCTCGACGACCACGTCCTCGGGGCGGACGCCGGCGGTGCGGACGATACGGCGGACCGTGTTCGCGTCGATCACGAAGTTCTGGCCGCGTTGCTTGGTGGGGCGGACGCCGAGGGCTGCCGCCAGTTCGCGGACGTCGGCGGGGCCCAGGAGGGCGTCGGGGGCGGGGCTGGTCACGGCCCAAGCCTAACCGTGGCTCACCCGTGCAACCGCGCCCCGCAGTGCGGCCAGGGGCTGGTCCCCCGCCGGATGTACAGCTTCTTCGCCCGGTACGTCTGTTCCGCGGCCGGTGCGTCCTGCGGGCGGCCCCGGCCGCCGAGGCTGTGCCAGGTCGGGGTGTCGAACTGGTAGAGGCCGCCGTAGGTGCCCGAGGGGTCCACCGCGTCGGGCCGGCCGCCGGACTCGCAGGCCGCGAGGGCCTTCCAGTCGAGGTGGTCGGCGCCCCGCACGGACGTCGGCTGCGGTTGGGTGCCGACCTTCACCAACTGGGGGCGCGGCTCGCGCACCAGCTCGGAGCTCAGGAGGCGCGGCTTCTGCTTGACACCGTTGACGGTGCGCACGGAGTAGGTGACGCGGCGCAGGCCGGGCAGGCCCGCCTGTTCGACGACCTCCGTGCCCCGGAACAGGGAGGGGTCCTCCATCCGCCGCACCGGGAAGGGGACCGCCTCCTCGCGGACCTCCTTGCCGCGGGTGATCCGCAGCACGGTGACGGTCTGCCCGTCGCGGGGGAAACTGCCGGGCGGCACAGAGGTGGTGTCCTGGCCGCGCAGGGTGATGCCGGCCTCCTCGACGGCCTCCCGCACGGTCGCCGCGTTGGTGCGGACGGTGCGCGCCCGGCCGTCCGCCATGATCGTCACCGCGCGTTCGGTGCGTACGTCCAGGGCGAGTCCCGCGCGTCCGATCCGCCGGGAGCGCGAGGTGGACACGTAGGCGCCTTCCGCGCGCACGCCCAGTTGCCTGAGCGCCCCCTCGACCGTGCGCGCCGTCGTCCACACCTCGCGCCGCCGGCCGTCGAGCGTGAGCCTGACGGGGCGCCCGTAGCGCACCGCGACCTCGTCGCCGCTGGTGAGCTCTGAGCCGGGCGCGGGCGCGACCACGTCGTGCGCGCCGACCTCGACGCCCTCCTCGGCGAGCAGTTCGGTCACGTCGTCGGCGAAGGTGTGCAGTGTGCGCTGTTCGCCGTCGACGCTCAGCTCGATCGCCTTGTCCTTGGCGACGAACGCGGTGGTGCCGCCCGCCAGGAACGCCACGACCAGCGCCTGTGGCAGCAGACGGCGCATCGAGCCGTCCGAGCGCTCGGCGTACCGGGCCTTGCGCCGGCGCGCGGCCCGCCGGCCCCCGGTCGGCCGCGCGACGGGCGCGGCCGCCGGCGCCTGCGCCCTGGGCCCGCCCTGCCGGGGCACCGCGGGCTCGGCCCGCTCGTAGGCGGGCCGGTAGGTGTCCTCGTACGGGACGCCGCCGTAGGGGACGCCATTCCGGTACGGGACACCGTCCGGATAGGGGACACCGTCCGGATAGGGGACACCGCTCGGGTACGGGACCCCGTGCGGGTACGGGACCCCGTGCGGGTACGGGACCCCGTGCGGGTCGTCGTACAGGGTGCTGTACGACGACGTCGGGGCGCCGTACGCGTCGAGACCGCCGTGCGCCTGCGGCTCGTGTGTGCCGTACGTCTCGTGGGTCTCGTACGGGGAGTTGCTCACGCCGACACGCTCCAGGGGGCGGAGGGGTCCATAGGGGGTCCGGATCGGGCCACCAGAACCTAGCGGAGTGATCGTCACTCTCCAAAGCGACGCGACTACGCACAGTCGTGCGGGGGTGGGTCAGTAACCGAAGGCCCGTGCCGTGTTCGCCGCGAGGGCGGTGGCCATCGCGTCCTCGCCGATGCCGCGCACGGCGGCCATCGCGCGCACCGTCACCGGGACGAGATACGGCGCGTTGGGCCGTCCGCGGTAGGGCGCCGGGGTCAGGAAGGGCGCGTCCGTCTCGACCAGGACGAGGTCCAGCGGGGCCACGGCGAGGGCGTCGCGCAGGTTCCCGGCGTTCTTGAAGGTGACGTTGCCGGCGAAGGACATGAAGTACCCGGCGCTCGCGCAGATCTCCGCCATCTCCGCGTCGCCGGAGTAGCAGTGGAAGACGGTGCGCTCGGGGGCGCCCTCCTCCTTCAGGACGCGCAGCACGTCGGCGTGGGCGTCACGGTCGTGGATGACCAGGGCCTTGCCGTGCCGTTTGGCGATCTCGATGTGGGCGCGGAAGGACCGCTCCTGGGCCGCCTTGCCCTCCGGGCCTGTGCGGAAGTAGTCCAGTCCGGTCTCGCCGACGCCCTTGACCTGGGGCAGCGCGGCCAGCCGGTCGATCTCGGCGAGGGCCTCGTCCAGCGCCGCGTCGCCGCCGGGCGCGCGGGCGCCCTGCCGCGACCAGCCGTCGGGGTCCCCGTGGACGATGCGCGGGGCCTCGTTCGGGTGCAGCGCGACGGTCGCGTGGACGCTGTCGTACGCCGCCGCCGTCTCGGCCGCCCACCGGGAGCCCTTGAGGTCGCAGCCGACCTGCACGACCGTCGTGACGCCCACCGACGCGGCCCTGGCGAGGCCCTCCTCGACGGTGCCGGACTGCATGTCGAGGTGCGTGTGGGAGTCGGCGACCGGCACCCGGAGGGGCTCCGGGAGCGGCGGGGCCGCGTTCTTGTCGCGGTCGTCCTGTCGGCCGGGGGCGTTCGAAGGCATGCCCCGATCCTACGAAAAGAGGGGTGCCCTCCCCGGTGGGGGAGAACCGGGGAGGGCGCCGGCGGGGAGGGCCGGCAGTCTCAGCTCGCCTTGCGCTGGAACGGGTGCAGGAGATCGGACAGGTGCCAGTGGTGGTGCTCCCCGGGCGCCGCGGCCTGTGCCTCGGCCGCGGTCGTCGGTGCCTGCACCGGTCCGGCGGGCGGCACGCGGTGCGGCCGGTGCGCGGCGTCCCGGGCCGAGGAGACCTGGCCCGCCCGCATGATCCGTACGACGCGACCGTCGCAGTTCTGGCACGTCGGGCGGCTCAGCGGCGAGGGCACGACTTTGCCGTCCGCTACGTACAGGACGAACTCGTGGCCTTCGGCGTCCGTGTGGTGCTCTATCTCGTAGGACTGCTCCCAGCCGTGTCCGCAGCGCATGCAGGCGAAGGAGTACGACTCGTTGACGACGGCGGACGCTCCGTTGCGAAGGCCGTTCTGCTCTGCGATCTCGCTCATGCCAGCTCCTGGTGTCCGCTGGAGGGGACCGGATGCGGTCCCGCCCCCCAGTGGACTCCTCCGCCGGCGCCAAAGCAGCAGAACTGTCGAGTGTTGGCGGCGATTTGGGCGTTCCTTGCCCCAGCACCCCGGCGGCTTTGCCCGCGCATGGGGCGCGCGCTCATCCGACAAGCGCCCTGCTCAGAGGGGGTTTCACGCCCCCGTGACGTTGCTCACGCCCCGGCGTTCTTGGCCGCCACCACCGCATCGAACACCTGCCGCTTCGGCACCCCGGCCTCCGCGGCCACCGCCGCGATGGCCTCCTTGCGCCGCTCCCCCGCCTCCTCGCGCACCCGCACCCGGCGCACCAGCTCCGCCGCGTCGACCTCCTCGGGCCCCCGCTCCGGTGCCCCCTCGACCACGACGGTGATCTCCCCGCGCACGCCCTCGGCCGCCCACGCGGCCAGCTCGCCCAGCGGACCCCGCCTGACCTCCTCGTACGTCTTGGTCAGCTCCCGGCACACGGCCGCGCGGCGCTCCGCCCCGAACACCTCGGCCATCGCGGCGAGCGTGTCGTCGAGCCGGTGCGGGGCCTCGAAGTAGACGAGGGTGCGCCGCTCCCCGGCCACCTCCCGCAGCCGGGACAGCCGCTCCCCCGCCTTGCGCGGCAGGAACCCCTCGAAGCAGAAGCGGTCCACGGGCAGCCCGGACAGCGCGAGCGCGGTCAGCACGGCGGACGGCCCGGGCACGGCGGTGACCCGGACGTCCTTCTCGACGGCCGCCGCGACCAGCCGGTACCCGGGGTCGGACACGGACGGCATCCCGGCGTCGGTCACGAGCAGCACGCGTGCCCCGCTCACGAGTTCCTCGACCAGTTCCGGCGTACGGGCGGCCTCGTTGCCCTCGAAGTACGACACGACGCGCCCCTTGGGCGTGACCCCCAGCGCCTGGGTGAGGCGCCGCAGCCGCCGGGTGTCCTCGGCGGCGACCACGTCCGCGCCGGCCAGTTCCTCAGCGAGCCGGGGCGGGGCGTCCGCGATGTCGCCGATGGGGGTGCCTGCCAAAACAAGGGTTCCTGTCACGTTTCCATCCTCGCAGGGGCCATCCGCGGGACTCCCACAGACGGGTTCCCTACGATGGCGCGGTGACCAGTACAGCGTCGTCCACGGACTCCACGGACACCCGGCAGGGCCAGGCGCCGCACGAGCAGCGGCCCGACTGGCAGCAGCGGCTGCGCCGTTTCGGCTACTCGGTGGGCCCGGCCGACGATGTCCGTGACCGCCTGGTGCCGCCGTACACCGAGCCGGGCCCGCGCCTGTGGGCGGTGCTCGGCGTCCCGCACACCCTCGCGGGCCGCATCACGCGCTGGTCGGCCTGGGGCGGTCCGCTGCTCGTCACGCTCCTCGCCGGTGTCCTGCGGTTCTGGAACCTCGGCAACCCGAAGGCGGTGATATTCGACGAGACGTACTACGCCAAGGACGCGTGGGCGCTCGTCCACCGCGGGTTCGAGGTCAACTGGGACAAGAACGCCAACGACCTGATCCTGTCGTCGAACGGGCACGTCCCCATCCCGACGGACGCGGCGTACGTGGTGCACCCGCCGGTCGGCAAGTACGTCATCGGGCTCGGCGAGCTGATGTTCGGGTTCAACCCGTTCGGCTGGCGGTTCATGACGGCGCTGCTCGGCACCCTCTCCGTGCTGATGCTGTGCCGCATCGGCCGCCGCCTGTTCCGCTCCACGTTCCTCGGCTGCCTGGCGGGCGCGCTGATGGCGGTGGACGGGCTGCACTTCGTGATGAGCCGCACCTCGCTCCTCGACGGCGTGCTGATGTTCTTCGTGCTGGCGGCCTTCGGCTGTCTGCTGATCGACCGCGACCGGGCACGCGCGAGACTGGCCGCCGCGCTGCCGGCGGACGCCGACGGCCGGGTCCGTCCCGACGCGCACACCGCGGAGACCGCCCGCCTCGGCGCGCGCCCCTGGCGCTGGGCGGCGGGCCTGATGCTGGGGCTGGCCATCGGCACCAAGTGGAACGGCCTGTACATCCTGGCCGCGTTCTGCGTGATGGCCGTGCTGTGGGACGTCGGCTCCCGCCGGGTCGCCGGGGCGCGGCACCCGTACAGCGCGGTCCTCAAGCGGGACACGCCCCTGGCCTTCCTGGCGACGGTGCCGGTCGCGCTCGTCACCTACCTCGCCTCCTGGACCGGCTGGATCCTCTCCCCCACCGACGGCAGCGGCGGCTACTTCCGCAACTGGGCCGCGACCGACGGCAAGGGCGGCAACTGGACCTTCCTGCCCGACTGGCTGCGCAGCCTGTGGCACTACGAGCACCAGGTCTACGAGTTCCACGTCGGCCTGTCCTCGCCGCACACCTACCAGTCCAACCCGTGGAGCTGGCTCGTCACCGGCCGCCCGGTGTCGTACTTCTACGAGTCGCCCGCGCCCGGCAAGGACGGCTGCCCCGTCGACGCGGGCGAGAAGTGCGCCCGCGAGGTGCTGGCGATCGGCACGCCGCTGCTGTGGTGGGTGGCCTGCTTCGCGCTGCTGTACGTGCTGTGGCGCTGGCTCTTCCGCCGCGACTGGCGCGCGGGCGCGATCGCCTGCGGCATCGCGGCCGGCTACCTGCCCTGGTTCATGTACCAGGAGCGCACGATCTTCTACTTCTACGCGATCGTCTTCGTGCCGTTCCTGTGCCTGGCGGTGGCCATGCTCCTCGGCGCGATCATCGGCCCGCCCCGCTCCACCGACTTCCGCCGCGTCGCGGGCGCGACGGGCGCGGGCGTCCTGGTCCTGCTGATCGCCTGGAACTTCGTCTACTTCTGGCCGATCCACACGGGCACGGCGATCCCGATCGACTCGTGGCGCTCGCGGATGTGGCTGGACACCTGGGTGTGACAGGAGTGGTGGCGGGCGCCGGCGGCGTGACCGCTGGAAACCGTCACCGTCCGCACGCCGACCGGTCAGGAAGCGGCAGATCCCGGACCCGGCCGGTCGCGGGAGGAGCACTTCGCGTCATCCGCGGAGGCCGCCTGCGCGCGCTCACTACGGTCGTGCCCTCATTCCACGTAGGCGCGTGACCGGACACCTGGTTCCGGCACCCACGGCGCCGAGAAAACTGGGGGGCGGCCGGTGGCGTATACACGCGGCATCACGGACGTACACATCAGCAAGGGCGCTCTGTGGATCGGGTCGGACACCTATCCACTGCGCAACATCGCCCACACCTCGCTGAGGGAGCTGCACCCGGACCGGAACGCGGCCAGGTCGCGGTTCGTCAGGCGCCTGATCGCCAAGGTGTTCCTGCTGCTCTTCGGGCTGGGGCTCCTTCAGGCGTCCGCGCTGCTCGGCGGCATCGTGGTGCTCGTCGTCGTCGCGGCGGGCATACGCGACTACCTGGAACTGCAGAGGGTGCTGAACGCGCCGGTCCTGTACGTCCTGCAGATCACCACGTCGGGGACGCCGAAGACCGCCCTGACCACCGACGACAGGAACGGTCTGGAGCAGATGTTCCGTCAGCTGATGGAGGCGATGGACAACCCCGACATCCAGGTCCACTACCAGATGCCCACCTACAACATCACCGGTGGCGATCACATCTACCAGTTCGGGGACAGCAACACCGGAAAGGTGGTCACGCCGTGAACGGCGACTCGGTCCTGCAGTTCGGCAACGGCAACATCGGCATCATCAAGGCCCAGGGCGTACCGGACCCGCAGGCCGCGCTGGAGCAGATGATCAGCGCGGCCCTGGCGCTGCGCGACCGGGTCTCCACGGACGACCAGCAGGTCATCGACACCGCCCTCGACGTGATCCGGGACGGTGGCGCGGCCGACCCCGGCCGACTGCGTCAGGCCCTCGCCGGCATCGCCGGGATCGCGGCCTTGGTCGGCGAGGTGGGCGCCCCGGTGCTGGGCGCGGTGCGCACGCTCACGCAGGCGGTCGGCCTGCAGTGAGGCCGAGCCGGCCCGGGCGTACGTGACACCGCCCGGGCCGGCAGCACCGGCGGCGCCCCTCCCCGGCGTTCGCCTTCCCTGCATCCCTGGCGTCAGCGTCCCCGGCGTTCGAAATCCCCGCCCCATGAGTCCCGTCTTCCACATACAGTGCCGTGGGGGACGCGCGGATCTGAACGCGTTCAGTAAAGCCCCACGAGGGTGCCGACGGGGAGGGGACAGCCTGATGGGCAAGGGGGTCAAGGCCGCCGTGATAGGCGGCGTGTTCGCGGTGATGGTGGGCGGCGCCGGATACGGCGGCTACAACATCGTGAACGCGCTGAACGGCGGCGGGGGTTCGGGCGGGAGCGCCACGGAGAAGCGGTCCGGGCCGCCGAGCGGCGACGAGGTCCAGGAGACGACCCGGAAGTTCTTCGCGGCGTGGGAGAAGGGGCAGGCGGCCCAGGCGGCGGCCCTGACCAACAACGCCGTGGCGGCCGAGCCGCTGCTGACGGCCTACGCCGAGGAGGCGCACCTCACCGACGTGCGGATCACCCCCGGCGGCGCGAGCGGCGCCCGCGTGCCGTACACGGTCAAGGCGAACGTGACCTTCGACGGGAAGTCCGAGCCGCTGACGTACAGCAGCGAGCTGACCGTCGTGCGCGGGGTGACGACCGGGCGGGCGCTGGTCGACTGGCAGCCGTCCGTCGTCCACCCGCAGCTGCGCAAGGGCGACACGCTGGTCACCGGCGAGTCGGCGAGCCCGCCGATCGAGGCCGTGGACCGCGACGGCACCGTGCTCACCAAGGAGAAGTACCCGTCCCTCGGGCCGATCCTGGACGCCCTGCGCGACAAGTACGGCGACAAGGCCGGCGGCGCCCCCGGCGTCGAGCTGGCGATCCGGCACGCCGACGAGGCCGCCGCCGACACCCCGCTGCTGACCCTCGCCAAGGGCAGACCCGGCACGCTGCGCACCACGCTCAGCGCCGGTGTGCAGGCGGCCGCCGAGCGGGCGGTGAAGAAGTACGACGATTCCTCGGTGGTGGCCGTCAAGCCGAGCACCGGAGAGGTGCTGGCGGTCGCCAACCACCGCGACGACGGATTCAACGCGGCCTTCCAGGGCGAGGTCGCCCCCGGCTCCACCATGAAGATCATTACGGCGGCGATGCTCATCGACAACGGCGTGACCTCGATGAACGGCCCGGCGCCCTGCCCGGACGACGCAATGTGGCAGGGCCAGACCTTCAAGAACCTGCGGGGCATGAAGGCCGACACCGGCGCCACGCTCGCCAACAGCTTCCTGCGCTCCTGCAACACGGCCTTCATCAAGCTCATCGACGAGGACCCGCTCACCGACGAGTCGCTGACCCGGGAGGCCGAGGAGCGGTTCGGGCTGGGCCGCAACGACTGGAAGACCGGCATCGAGTCCTTCGACGGCAGGGTCCCCGCCGTCAGCGGGCCGGACCGCGCCGCGAACGCCATCGGCCAGGGCCAGGTCCAGATGAACCCGCTGAACATGGCCTCGGTGACGGCCACCGCGATCACCGGCACCTTCCGCCAGCCCTACCTGGTCTCGCCGCGGCTGGACGGCCGGCAGCTGGCGCGGGCCGAGGGGCTGCGGGCGAGCACCGCCGCCCAGCTGAAGCAGATGATGCGCCTGACCGCCACCCAGGGCACCGCCGAGGAGGCCATGGCCGGGCTCAGCGGCGACATCGGTGCCAAGACCGGTTCCGCCGAGGTCGACGGGGTGGCCGACGCCAACAGCTGGTTCACCGGGTTCCGCGGCGACGTCGCAGCGGCGGCCATGGCCGAGCGGGGCGGCCACGGCGGGGACGCGGCCGGGCCGATTGTCGCAGCCGTGCTACAAGCGGGCGGCTGACCTCGCCCGCGCGTCACCCGCTCAGGTCAGGACTCTAGGGTGGTGGCCGTCGTTGGTGTCGGTGAGGACTACGAGGGCTGCGGGGACCCTGGGGAATTCGCGGAGGAAACGGAAGCCGTGGGCAACAGAAGGCGCGTCGCCGAGCGACGGAAGACGAGACCCGCCGTGATCGGCGGGATGATCGCCGTGGTCGTCGGCGGTGCCGGTGTCGCCGGCTACGCGCTGTTCGGCGGCGGGGCCGCCGCCGACAACGGGACGGGGTCCACGTCCGCGGCCACCGACCAGAGGCCGAAGGTCAAGACCGGCCCGCTGTCCGCGACGGAGGTCACCACCACCGCGCGCGCCTTCCTCACCGCCTGGCAGGCCGGCCAGGTCTCCCGGGCCGCCGCTGCCACCGACGACCCCACGGCGGCCAGGACGCTGCTGACCGGCTACACCAAGGACGCCCACATCAAGGGCGTCACCCTCACCGCGGGCCCGCGCACCGGCGACAAGGTGCGGTTCTCCGTCAAGGGCACGGTGTCGTACAAGGGCACCGACAAACCGCTCGCCTATGACAGCGAGCTGACCGTCGTGCGCCGCATGGGCGACGGGAAGCCGCTGGTCGACTGGCACTCCTCCGTCGTCCACCCCGATCTGAAGGACGGCGACAGGCTGGTCACCGGCGAGGCGGGCACGCCCCCGGTGAAGGCACTCGACCGGGACGGCGGCGAGCTGACCACCGAGAAGTACCCCTCGCTCGGCCCGGTGCTGGACGGGCTGCGCGAGAAGTACGGCAAGAAGGCCGGCGGCAAGGCGGGCGTCGAACTGCGGGTGGTCCGCGGCAAGTCCGCCCAGTCGTCCGAGCTGTCCGACAAGACCCTGCTGGAACTGAGCAAGGGCACGCCCGGCACGGTGGAGACCACGCTGGACCCGGCCTTGCAGGCCGCCGCCGAGCGCCAGGTGGCCAGGAAGGCCCGGGCGTCGGTGGTGGTGCTGCGGCCGTCGACGGGCGAGATCCTCGCGGCGGCGAACTCCTCGAAGGGCTTCAACACCGCCTTCCAGGGCTCCCTCGCGCCCGGCTCCACGATGAAGGTCATCACCTCCTCGCTGCTCATCGAGAAGGGCCTGGCCTCGGCGGACAAGAAGCATCCCTGCCCGAAGTACTTCACCTACGGCGGCTGGAAGTTCCAGAACGACGACAAGTTCGAGATCAAGGACGGCACGTTCAAGGCGAGCTTCGCCCGCTCCTGCAACACGGCCTTCATCAGCCAGGCCCCGAAGCTGGAGAACGACGATCTGACCAAGCAGGCTCAGCAGGTCTTCGGCCTGGGGCTGAACAACTGGGCGATCGGTGTGCCGTCCTTCGACGGCGCGGTGCCGGTGCAGTCGGCGGCCCCGATGGCGGCCTCGCTGATCGGCCAGGGCGGGGTGCGGATGAACCCGCTGAACATGGCCTCGGTGTCGGCGACGGTGAAGGCCGGTGTCTTCCGTCAGCCGTACCTGGTCTCCCCGAAGGTGGACGGGCGGCAGCTGGCTACGGCCTCGCGCACGATGTCCGCGGGCACGCTGTCCCAGCTGCGCGAGCTGATGTCCTACACGGCGGCGTACGGCACGGCGGCCGAGGCGATGGCCGGGGTGAGCGGTGACGTCGGCGCCAAGACCGGCTCCGCCGAGGTCGACGGCCAGAAGAAGCCGAACGGCTGGTTCACCGCCTACCGGGGCGACCTGGCGGCCGCGGGTGTGGTCCAGGCGGGGGGCCACGGCGGCGACACGGCCGGCCCGATCGTGGCGGCGCTGCTGAAGGCGGGGGGCTAGGCAGTTTCGTTTGGATCAGTCGGTCGTTGGTCCGGGTGTGCCGTTGACTGATGCGCAGTGGGCGCGGATCGAGCCGTTGCTCCCCGACCGGACGCCGAAGCGTGGTGGCCGCTGGCGGGACCACCGTGAGGTGATCGACGCGATCGCCTACAAGTTCCAGACCGGGACGCAGTGGGTGCACCTGCCGGAGAAGTACGGCAACTGGCGGGGTGTCTACAACCGGCTGCGGATGTGGGCCGTCGACGGCACCTGGGAGCAGGTGTTCACCGCCCTGGTCGCCCAGGCCGACGCGGACGAGGACCTGGACTGGGCCGTCTCGGTGGACTCCACGATCGTGCGGGCTCACCAGCATGCAGCGGGGGCCCGCAAAAAGGGGCCCCGGCCGGCGAGCCGGACGACCATGCCATCGGCCGATCCCGCGGCGGACTGACCACGAAGATCCACCTCGCCGCCGACGGCCGGTGCCGGCCACTCGCATTCGTTCTCACCGCCGGCCAAGCCGGCGACGCTCCCGCCCTCACGGACGTCATGGCCCGCTTGCGCGTTCCCCGACCTCGTGGACGGCCTCGCACCAGGCCGGACCTGGTCCTGGCCGACAAGGCGTACTCCTCCCGCGAGATCCGTGACCACCTGCGCAAACGCGGCATCCGCGCGGTGATCCCGGAACGGGCCGACCAGCAGGCCAACCGGAAGCGGCGCGGGCAGGCCGGCGGCAGACCACCGGCCTTCGACCGGGAGGCATACAAGCAACGCAACACCGTCGAACGGTGCATCAACCGCCTCAAGCAGTGGCGCGGCATCGCCACCCGCTACGAGAAGACCGCCACCATCTACTTGGCCGGACTCCACATCGCAGGCATCTTCCTCTGGTCCACCCGATGATCCAAACGAGACCGCCTAGTCGGGGGGCTCACCGGGAATCGCCGGTCAGGCGTCAGTGCACGACCGGTTCCGCGGCGGCCAGGTACGTCCGCCGCAGGAACCGCAGCAGCGCCTTCGTCTCGAACTGCACGACCGAGACCCCGTCCGGGGAGTGGAACTCCACGACCGCCTGCACGCGCCCGCACGGCCACACGCGCACGTCTCCGCTCTCGGCCGGCGCCCGCAGGCCCTGCTCCAGCAGCGACCGGGAGAAGGTCCACTCGGGCCCGGTGCCGGGCAGCCCCACCCCGACCGACCGCGGGTCCCGCTCGGGGTCGTAGCGCAGCTTGACCGGCACGGCTCCCTGTTCGTCCAGCACCTGGACGTCCGAGTCCGTGAGGATGTGAGCGCGTGCGTACTGTTCGACTACGGACATCGGCCGGCCCCTTACGGTGCGCTACCTGTCTGGAAGCTGTGCGTCCGCCCCCTCTCCAATGTCGCATATTTTCCGTATCGCGCTTCCGGGCGACGGACATATCACATCTGAGATGCACGAGGCACTCGCTCTTGCAAGTCATTCGCATCAAGCCACTATCATCGAACGGTGCATGTACCTGACGGATTCATCAACGCCCCCACCTCCGCCGTCACCGGAGTCGTCGCCGCGGGCGCCATCGCGGTGAGCCTGCGCGGTGCCCGCCGGGAACTCGACGAGCGGACGGCACCGCTGGCGGGCCTCGTGGCGGCGTTCATCTTCGCGGTGCAGATGCTGAACTTCCCGGTCGCGGCGGGCACCAGCGGTCATCTGCTCGGCGGCGCGCTGGCCGCGATACTCGTCGGCCCCTACACAGGGGTCCTGTGCGTCTCCGTCGTGCTGCTGATGCAGGGCATCCTCTTCGCGGACGGCGGTCTGACCGCGCTCGGCGTGAACATCACCGACATGGCGATCGTCACGACGGTGGTCGCGTACGGCCTCTTCCGCGGTCTGGTGAAGGTGCTGCCCCGCACCCGGCGCTCGGTGACCGCCGCCTCCTTCGTCGCCGCCCTCGTCTCGGTCCCGGCCTCCGCGCTGGCCTTCACACTGCTCTACGCCGTGGGCGGCACCACCGACGTGTCGATCGGCAAGGTCGCCACCGCCATGGTGGGCGTGCACATCCTGATCGGCCTCGGTGAGGCCGCGATCACCGCTCTGACCGTCGGCGCCGTCGTCGCCGTCCGTCCGGACCTGGTGTACGGGGCGCGCGGGCTGCGCCAGAAGCTGAAGCTGCGGGTCGGCGGCGAGCTCGTGGACGTACCCGACGCCGAGCCCGCCCCCGTAGCCGCCAGGGCCTCGCACCGCACGGTGTGGATCGCGGGCCTTGTCACCTCGCTGGTGCTCGCCGGGTTCGTCAGCTTCTACGCCTCCGCCGATCCCGACGGCCTGGAGAAGGTCGCCGCTGACCACGGCATCGACAAGAAGGCCGAGGACCACGCGATCGCCGACTCCCCGCTCGCCGACTACGGCGTCAAGGAGGTCGAGGACGCCCGCCTGTCCGGGGGGCTGGCGGGCGTGATCGGCGTCGGTGTCACGGTCGTGGCCGGCAGCACGGTGTTCTGGGCGGTGCGCCGCCGTCGTACCGCCGACTCCTCCCCCACGGCCGTGGAGAACGTCTGAGATGGGCGCCGGGCACGCGCACAAGCTGTACCGGCACGGGCACTCGCCCGTGCACGGTCTGCCGCCGCACACCAAGCTGGCCGCCGCCTTCGCCTTCGTGGTCGTCGTGGTGTCGACGCCGCGGGAGGCGATGTGGGCCTTCGGGCTGTACGCGGTGCTGCTCGGTGTCGTGGCGTACGTCGCGCGCGTGCCCGCCGGTTTCCTGCTCAAGCGGCTGCTGATCGAGGTGCCGTTCGTGGCGTTCGCGGTGCTGATGCCGTTCGTGGCGGAGGGCGAGCGCGTCGACGTGCTCGGGGTGTCCCTGAGCGTGAGCGGACTGTGGGGTGCCTGGAACGTGCTCGCCAAGGGCACCCTCGGCGTCGCCGCCTCCGTCCTGCTCGCCGCCACCACCGAGCTGCGGGAGATCCTCCTCGGCCTGCAGCGGCTGAGACTCCCGCCGCTGCTGGTGCAGATCGCCTCGTTCATGATCCGCTACGGCGACGTCATCACCGACGAGATGCGCCGCATGCGCATCGCCCGGGAGTCGCGCGGCTTCGAGGCGCGGGGCGTGCGGCAGTGGGGCGTGTTGGCGAAGTCGGCGGGCGCGCTGTTCATCCGTTCCTACGAGCGCGGCGAGCGGGTCCACCTGGCCATGATCAGCCGCGGATACGCCGGTTCGATGCCGGTCATCGACGAGGTGACCGCGTCCCGGGCGCAGTGGTCGTACGCCCTCGCCCTGCCGTTCGCCGCCCTCGTCGTCTGTCTGCTGGGATGGGCCCTGTGACACCTTCGCTGGAAGTGGCCGGTCTGGCCTTCGCGTACCCGGACGGGCACCAGGCCCTGTTCGGTGTGGACTTCACGATCGGGCGCGGCGAGCGGGTCGCGCTGCTCGGCCCGAACGGCGCCGGCAAGACGACCCTGGTGCTGCACCTCAACGGCATCCTGACCGGCGGCACGGGCACGGTGAAGGTCGCCGGGCTGCCGGTCGGCAGAGAGCACATGGCCGAGGTCCGGCGCCGGGTCGGCATCGTCTTCCAGGACCCCGACGACCAGCTGTTCATGCCGACCGTCCGGGAGGACGTGGCGTTCGGGCCGGCGGCGGCCGGGCTGAAGGGCGCCGAGCTGGAGGAGCGGGTCGACCGGGCGCTGGAACGGGTCGGCATGGCGGGGTTCAAGGACCGGCCCCCGCACCATCTGTCCTTCGGCCAGCGGCGCCGGGTGGCCGTCGCGACCGTGCTGGCGATGGAACCGGAGATCCTGGTCCTGGACGAGCCGTCGTCCAACCTCGACCCGGCCTCACGCCGCGAACTGGCCGACATCCTGCGCTCGCTGGACGTGACCGTGCTCATGGTCACGCACGACCTGCCGTACGCCCTGGAGCTGTGTCCGCGCTCGCTGATCCTCAGCGACGGTGTGATCGCGGCGGACGGCGCCACGGGCGAGCTGCTCGCGGACGAGGAGCTGATGCGGGCCCACCGTCTGGAGCTGCCCTTCGGCTTCGATCCGCGGTCCGTGACAATGGGCGCGTGACGAACCGCGACGAGGGCGACGGGACCGGGCACTCGCTGCTGCTGGACGAGCAGCTGTGCTTCGCGCTGTACGCCGCCCACCGGGCGGTGACGGCCGCCTACCGGCCGCTCCTCGACGAGCTCGGCCTGACCTATCCGCAGTACCTGGTCCTCCTCGTGCTGTGGGAGCGCGGCGAGACCACGGTGAAGGAGCTGGCCACGGCCCTGCGCCTGGACTACGGCACGGTCTCACCGCTGCTGAAGCGGCTGCAGGCGGCGGGCCTCGTACGGCGTGAGCGGTCGGCGCGCGACGAGCGGTCGGTGCTCGTCGGGGTCACCGGGCGCGGAGCTCAGCTGCGGGAGCGCGCGGAGCGCGTGCCCGGCGCGCTGCTCGCGGCCACCGGGCTCGACGGCATGGACGTCACGCGGCTGCGCGAGGAGCTGTGGCGGCTGGCGGCGAGGGCGGACCCGGCCTCGGGCGGGACCGGCTGATCCCGTGTTACCCACGGTTGCTACCCCCTGGTAACCAGGACGGACCCGCCGGCCAGTACCTTGTGCGCGATGTACTTGCGCACATGATTCCGGGGGAGGGCCCTCATGACCGAGGCGGCCACGACCGACGGCACCGCCGTCGACACCCGTCCGACGAAGATCATGTACGTCGCCGAGGCCACCGCGCACGGTGGCCGCGACGGCTATGTGATCAGCCAGGACGGTCAGCTGGACCTGAAGGTGGCGATGCCGCCGGAGCTGGGCGGCGACGGCAACGGCACCAACCCCGAGCAGCTCTTCGCGGCCGGCTACAGCTCCTGCTTCCACAACGCGCTGATCATGGTCGGCAACCGCGCGGGGTACGACCTGAGCGGCTCCACCGTCGCCGCCAAGGTCGGCATCGGCCCCAACAAGCAGCGCGGCTACGGACTCGCGGTCGCGCTCAGCGTCTCCCTGCCGGTGCTGGACGCGGACCTCGCGGCCAAGCTGGTGGACGAGGCGCACGAGGTCTGCCCGTACTCGAACGCGACGCGCGGCAACATCGACGTCACGATCCTGCTGGGCTGAGGAAGCCAGGGAATCGCAGGCTGCGAACGGGCGTTGCCCTCACTGTCGCAGGAGATCGGGAAGGGACGGCGGACGTGGACGTGCACGGCACAGTGGCCGAGGGCTTCGAGCCGGTCAGGGAGGCGTTCGTCCGCAACTTCACCGCACTCGGTGACCGCGGCGCGGCCGTCGCCGTCTACCGGGACGGGCGCAGGGTCGTCGACCTGTGGGGCGGCGCGCGGGACGTGGACGGTGACGCCGGTGACGTGCCCTGGGAGCGGGACACCGCCCAGGTGATCCGCTCGGCGACCAAGGGCGTCGCCGCCGCCGTCCTCCTGCTGCTGCACCAGCGCGGGGGACTGGACCTGGACGCGCCGGTCGGGCACTACTGGCCGGACTTCAAGGCGTACGGCAAGGAACGGGTGCTGGTCCGGCACGTCCTCGGACACCGGGCCGGCCTGCCGGTCCTGGACCGGCCGCTGACCCCCGAGGAGGCCCTCGACCCGCTGCGGGGCCCGCGGGCCGTGGCCGCGCAGGCGCCCGTGTGGGAGCCGGGCACCGACCACGGCTACCACGCGCTGACGTACGGATGGATCCTCGACGAACTGGTCCGGCGCGTGACGGGACAGGGCACCGGCGAGTGGCTCGCGACGCAGATCGCCGGCCCGCTGGGCCTGGACCTGTGGCTGGGGCTGCCGGAGCCGGTGGAGGCGGCGGGCCGGGTGGGCCGGGTCGGCCGCGTCGAGGGCCCGGAGCCCGCCGGAGGTCCGCGGCTGCGGCCCAAGCGCTCGGTCACCGAGGCCTACCAGGACCCGGATTCCCTCACCCGCCGGGCCTTCGCCGCGATCACCCCGTTCCCCGACCAGAACGACCCGGCGTACCGCAGGGCGGCGCTTCCCGCGACCAACGGCATCGCGACGGCGGACGGACTGGCCCGGTTCTACGCGGCGCTGATCGGCGAGGTCGGCGGAGTGCGGTTGTTCGCCCCGGGCACGGTCGGCCTCGCCCGCGCCGAGGAGTCGGCGGGCCCGGACCGCGTCCTGGTCGTCAACACCCGCTTCGGCCTCGGCTACATGCTGCACGGCACCGCCTCCCCCCTCCTCTCCCCCGGTTCCTTCGGCCACCCGGGACGCGGCGGCGCCCTCGGCTTCGCCGACCCCGAGTCGGGGATCGCCTTCGGCTACGTGACCAACGGCTTCCGCAGGACGGTGACGGCGGACCCGAGGGCGCAGGCACTGGTACGGGCGGTACGGACGGCTCTCGGCGGAGCCATCGCCTAGATGTGGATCGGGTGGGAGGTCCGTCCCGAGGCCTGGTCGATCTCGTCGTGCGCCTTGGTCAGCAGCCGCATGGCGAGCTCGTTGAGCGCCCGCGCCCCGGCGATCTCCTCACCGACCCTCGGCTGATTAGCGTCGGTCCGGTGCCGGGTCGCGTGCCCGTGTGCCCGTACCTCACTGCCGTCGGGCAGCCGGACCAGCGCGACCGCCTTCGTGTGCTGGTCGTCCTCCTGGAACTCCAGCTCGACGTGCCATCCCACCGTGGTGTGCATTGTCATGACGATCACCTCCGGAACACCTAGTTCCAGAGTGCTCCCGACGGCGTCCGGACGCACCCACTGGGGGACGGGCGGACCGGGCTAGCGGGTGTGCAGCATCAGCCCGATGCCGACGACCAGCAGCCCGGCCGCGGCGATGCGCGGGGCGCCGAAGCGTTCCTTGAAGAAGACCGCGCCGATCGCCGCGCCCACGATGATCGAGGACTCCCGAAGCGCGGCGACGGGCGCGAGCTCCGCCCTGGTCTGTGCCCACAGGACGAGGGCGTACGCGGCGACGGACAGGGCCGCGCCCAGGAGTCCGACGCCGAGGTGGGGCCGGAGCTCGGCGAGGGCCCGCCCGCGCCGGCGCCACAGGGCGTACGCCGGGATGACGGTGCCCTGCACCGCCATCAGCCAGGCGATGTACCCGAGGGAAGAGCCCGAGGCCCGCACGCCCAGGCCGTCGACGACGGTGTACGCCGCGATGGTCAGCCCCGTGGCGAGAGCCGCCCCGATCGCCGCCCAGTCGGGCCGGCGACCGCGCAGGCCCCACAGGGCGACGCCGGTCAGCCCCGCACAGGACACCGCGATGCCGGCGGCGGCCCAGCCGTCGGGCACCTCGTGCGCGAAGACGGCGGCGAGCACCGTGACGGCCAGGGGAGCGCTGCCCCGCGCGATCGGATAGGCCTGGCCGAAGTCCCCCAGCTGGAAGGACCGCATCAGCAGCGCGTAGTAGGCGATGTGGATGGCGGCCGAGCCGAGCAGGTACGGCCAGGCGCGGTCCGCCGGGAACGCCACGAACGGCGCGGCGGCCAGCCCGATCAGCAGCCCGCCGCCGGATATCAGCGTGAACCCGACGAGCTTGTCGGTGATCCGGTGGGCGAGGGCGTTCCAGGCGGCGTGGGTGACGGCGGCGAGCAGGACGGCGGCGGTGACCAGCGGGGTCACGAGGTGCGCTCACGCACGTCCACGAGAGTGCCGCCGGCGTGGGCGATCAGGGCCTTGGGCTCCAGGGGGAAGACGGTGTACGGGGTGCCGGCCGCGGCCCACACGGTGTCGTGGCCGAGGAGTCCGCGGTCCGCGAGCACCCGGGTCCGCCGCTTGTGCCCGAAGGGCGGCACGCCGCCGATGGCGTACCCGGTGATTTCGCGTACGACGTCGGCCCTGGGCCGGGTCACCTTCTGCGCCCCGAGCTCCCGGCGGACGAGTTCCACGTCGACCCGGGAGGCCCCGTCCATGAGGACGAGGACCGGTTCGCCGTCCGCGGCGAAGATCAGCGACTTGCAGATCTGGCCGAGTTCGCACCCGATCGCGGCGGCGGCCTCGGCGGCGGTACGGGTCGCGTCGGGGAAGCGGCGCACCCGCGTGGTGAGCTCCTCCAGCCCGAGTTCCCGCAGGGCTTCGGCGAAGCGGGGGTGGGCTCCGGAGCCCTCGGCGTCAGGGGCGGCTGTCGTCGTCATGGAGGGCACGGTAGCGGTACGTGTATGAGACATGCGACTGGGTTACGGCGCCCTGCGGACCCGCCCCCAGCCGCCCGCGCAGTCGGTCGGCGAACCGCGGTGAAGAAGGTGCTGATGCCGGTCGCGCGGGCGGTGGGAGCGTTCCTGGCGACGAAGTGGCTGCCCGGGGTGCGGCGTCGAGGGCGCGCTGCCCGCGCCCGTCGCGCGCCGTCCGCCGGCACTCGGCCGGCCTCCCGTACCGCCCCGACCGGGACACGGTCACGCCAGGACCGATGTAGGGCAGGTGCTGTCCGCTGTGGTCCGCCAGGTCCGGGCGGGACGGAGGACAGCGTGACGACATGACGCAGCCGGTGAGGGGCCCCTCTCAGCGGGTCCCTCACCAGCGGGTCCCTCACCGGCCGGACCGGCACGAAGGCAGGCAGCCCGGTGCGGGTGGCGTCAGACGCGGGCCGGTTGTGGCTCGCCGTCCTTGTTCGCGTCGGCCGCAGCGCGCAGCCCCTCCCCCTCGACGTCCACGTTGGGCAGGGCGCGGTCCAGCCACTTCGGCAGCCACCAGGCCTTCTTGCCGAGCAGGGCCAGGACCGCCGGGACGATGGCCATGCGGACGACGAACGCATCGAAGAAGACCGCGATCGCCAGGCCGAAGCCGATCATCTTGATCATGGACTCGCTGGAACCGATGAACCCGGCGAAGACCGCCATCATGATGACCGCCGCCGCGGTGACGACCCGCGCGCCGTGCTTGAAGCCGGTCACCACCGCCTGGTTCGGCTTCTCGCCGTGGACGTAGGCCTCCCGCATCCGGGTCACGAGGAACACCTCGTAGTCCATCGCCAGGCCGAAGACCACACCGACCATGAAGATCGGCATCATCGACATGACCGGACCGGTCTCCTCGACGCCCAGCAGGCCGGACAGCCAGCCCCACTGGAAGACCGCGACCACCGCGCCGAGCGCCGCCATGACGCTCAGCAGGAAGCCCAGCGCCGCCTTCAGCGGGACCAGGATCGAGCGGAACACCACGATCAGGAGGAGGAAGGCCAGGCCGACGACCAGGACCAGGTACGGGACCAGGGCGTCGTTGAGCTTCTGCGAGACGTCGATGTTCATCGCCGTCGCGCCGGTGACCAGGACGTTCGCGTCCGTGTCGGCCTTCACCTCCGCGCCCGTGTCACGGATGGCGTGCACCAGGTCCTCCGTCGCCGCCGACGACGGCTTGGAGTCGGGGATGACGGTGATCGTCGCCGTGTCCCCGGCCTTGTTGGGCGCCGGCGGCGTCACCGTCACGACGTCCTTCAGGCCCTTGATCCCGTCGGCGACGTCACCGAAGGCCCCCTGCGGGTCGGCGCTGTCCTTGGCGTCGACCACGACCATCAGCGGACCGTTGAAGCCGGGGCCGAAGCCCTCGGACAGCAGGTCGTACGCCCGGCGCTGCGTGGTGGACGTCGGCTGCGAGCCGTCGTCGGGCAGGCCCAGCTCCAGGGAGGACGCGGGGACGGCCGCCACGCCCAGGCCGACGACGCCGAGCAGCAGCACCGCGACCGGGCGGCGTACGACGAAGCTCGCCCAGCGCGTGCCCATGTTCGGGCGCCCGGGCTTCTTCGGGGTGCGCCCGCCGCCGAGCAGCCTGCTCTTCTCGCCCGCCGGGCGGACCCTGCGGCCGGCGTAGCCGAGCAGGGCCGGGATCATCGTCAGCGCGATCAGCACCGCGATGGCGACCGTGCCGGCCGCCGCGACGCCCATCTTGGTCAGCATCGGGATGTTGACGACGGACAGGCCGACCAGGGCGATGACGACCGTCAGGCCCGCGAAGACCACCGCCGAGCCGGCCGTGCCGACGGCCCGGCCGGCCGCCTCCTCCCGTCCGCGACCCTCGGCCAGTTCGGCGCGATAGCGGGAGACGATGAACAGCGCGTAGTCGATGCCGACCGCCAGGCCGATCATCGTGGCCAGGGTGGAGGTGGTGGAACCCAGGTCCAGGGTGCCGGCCAGGGCCGTGATCGTGGAGACGCCGATGCCGACGCCGACGATCGCGGTCAGCAGCGGCAGACCGGCCGCGAGCAGCGAGCCGAAGGTGATGACGAGGACCACCGCGGCGACCGCGATGCCGATGATCTCGCTGGTGCCGGTGTGCGGGACCGCCTGGAGCGCGTCACCGCCGACCTCGACGGTCAGCCCGGCGTCCCGCGCGTGCTGCGCAGCGTCCTCCAGGGCGTCCTTGCTGGCGTCCTGGAGCTCCATGCCGGAGACCTTGTACGACACCTGCGCGTAGGCGATCGTGCCGTCCTTGCTGACGGCCCGGGCCTGGTAGGGGTTGGTGACGGAGGCGACCTCGGAGCCGTCGGACAGCTCCCGGACGGTCTTGTCGACGGTCGCCCTGTTGCCGGCGTCGGTCATCTTCTCGCCGTCCGGCGCCTTGAAGACGACCCGGGCGGTGGCGCCGTCGGCGCTCATCCCGGGGAAGCGCTCTTCCAGCAGGTCGAAGGCCTTCTGGGCCTCCGTACCGGGGATGGAGAATGAGGTGGTGCCCGCTGCGGGGGCGCCGGCCGCGCCGACGCCCGCGAGCGTCAGCAGCGCCACCCATATCAAGGCGACGACGTGCCGTCGCCGGAAGGCGAGCCGGCCGAGTTTGTAGAGGAACGTGGCCACGAGGGCGTACTCCCGGTCAGGTCGTGGGTTTCAGGGCAGGGGTGATCAGCCCGACGACGTGAGCGGTGACGTCAGGTGGGTGGTGATTCGGGGTGGGGCTGACTCGGGGGACGTGTCAGGGGGTCGGGGTCGGCACGCCGAGGGCGGGGAGGACCACGGCGTCGACGTACGAGGTGAGGAATGCCTTGGTCGGCGGCTGGTCGTCGAGCAGCGCCCGGGTGACGAACCCGCCGACCATCATGTGCAGCAGGAAGTCCAGCGCGGGGCAGTCCGGGCGGACCTCGCCCCGATCGACGGCGCGCTGGATCATGCGCCGGAACTCCGCCATCTCCGGGCCGACGAACTGCTCGCGGAACTCGTGACGCAGTTCCGGGTCGTTGTGCATCGCCATCGCCACACCCCGCATCAGCGCGGAGTTCCGCTCGATGGTGCAGTCGTCGTCCTGCGCCACCAGGGCGTGCAGATCGCCCCGGAGGGACCCGGTGTCGATCTCGCCGATCTCGCCGGGCTTGGTGTGCCGGATGGCCTTCACGACCAGCTGGGCCTTGCCGCCCCACTGGCGGTAGAGCGTCGCCTTGCTGGACCGGGTGCGGGCGGCCACGGCGTCCATGGTCAGGGCGTCGTAACCGACCTCGCGGAGCAGGTCGAGCACGGCCTCGTACAGCTCAGCCTCGCGCTCGGGGGTGATCCGACTGCGACGCGCCGTCGCGGCCTCAGTCATCTCTCTCACCTTCCTGATCCGAACGACACCGTTTCGTACGGCACGACTGTAGCGCAGCACCGAAGAAAACGAAACCGTTTCGTACGTGAGCGGGGTCACGACGCCCGCCACATCACGAGTTGCCCCGCTTCGCCCCCCGGAAAAGCATGGTGAGGTGAGCTATCTGCGCCTCCCGCACCTCCATGACGATCTCCTGTGCTTCGTGGCCGAGGACGACCTCTGGCTCGCACCCCTCGACGGCCCCGGCCGCGCCTGGCGGCTCACCGTCGACCGCACCAAGGTCGGCCACCCCCGCTTCTCCCCCGACGGCCGCCACCTCGCGTACACGAGCTGGCGCAGCCTGGTGCCGGAGGTCCATCTGGTGCCCGTGGACGGCGGCCCGGGCCGCCAGCTCAGCTACTGGGGCAGCGCCGACACCCGGGTGTGCGGCTGGGCACCGCCCGACGAGGAAGGGCACACCGCGATCCTCGCCGTGGCCTCGCACGGCGAGCCGTTCTCGCACTACACCTGGGCCTACAAGCTCTCCCCGGACGGCGACCCCGGGCGCAAGCTCCCCTGGGGCCCGGCCTCCGACATCCAGGTCGCCGACCTCGACGGCGTGCGCAAGACGCTGCTGCTGACCGGCACGCCTCCGCACGAACCGGCCGCCTGGAAGCGCTACCGGGGCGGCGCCACGGGACGCCTGTGGCTGCACGGGCAGCGGCTGCTGGCCGAACTGGACGGCCATCTGCACTCCCCGATGTTCGTCGCCGGCCGGATCGCCTTCCTCTCCGACCACGAGGGCGTCGGCAACCTCTACTCGTGCGCGTACGACGGCACCGACCTGCGCCGCCACACCGACCACGACGCGTTCTACGCCCGGCACGCCTCCAGTGACGGCGCACGGGTGGTCTACCAGTGCGCGGGTGACCTGTGGATCGTCGACGACCTGGCCCCGGACTCCGTACCGCGTCGGCTCGACGTGCGGCTCAGCGGGCCACGCGCCGGACGGCGCCGGTACCCGGTCCCGGCGGCGCAGCACATCGACGGCATCTCCGTCGACGAGACCGGCCGCGCGAGCGCCGTCGTCGTCCGCGGCAGCCTGTACTGGCTCACCCACCGGGACGGCCCGGCGCGCACGCTCACCGACGCCCCGGGGGTGCGGGTGCGGATGCCGGAGATGCTCGGCGAGAGCGGGCAGGTGGCGTATGTGACCGACGCGGAGGGCGAGGACGCGATCGAGATCGCCTCCCTGCCCCGGGCGACCGGCGACCGCGCGCCCCGGCGGCTGGCCTCGGGGCGGCTCGGCCGGGTGCTGGAGCTGGTCTCGGACCCGGAGGGCCGCCGGCTGGCGGTCGCCTCGCACGACGGACGCCTGCTGCTCGTCGACATCGGGGAAGACGCGGGAGAAGAGGCCGGGACGGGCACAGGGGAAGAGGCCACGGCGGGCACCGGCGAAAGCACCGGGGACGCCGCGGCAGGCACCGGCGAAAGCACCGGGCAGGCCGCAGCCGGCACCGGCGAAGGCACTCCGGCAGGCACCGGGGAGGACACCGGCGAAGGCCCCGCGGAGCGCACCGGGCCGGAGGAGGGCACGGGCGGTGAGGTCACCGAGCTGATCCGGTCGATCAACGGGCCCGTGCGGGACCTGGCCTTCTCACCGGACGGGGCATGGCTGACCTGGTCGCATCCGGGCATCGGCCGCACCCTGCGGCAGATCAAACTGGCCCGTGTCTCCCGCACGGGGCAGGGGGACGGGCTCGTCGTCGACGTCACCAACGGCCGCTTCGAGGACGAGAACCCGGTGTTCACCCGGGACGGCCGCTACCTCGCCTTCCTCTCCTGGCGCGGCTTCGACCCGGTGTACGACGTGCACACCGGCGACCTGTCCTTCCCGCTGGGCTGCCGCCCCTACCTGGTGCCGCTGTCGTCGGCGACGCCCTCCCCCTTCGCGCTGAACCCCGAGGGCCGTCCGGCCGCCGGCGGGCTGGACCCGCTGGACGAGGAGGAGACCGGTGAGCCCGGCGCGGTGACGGTCGAGGTGGAGGGGCTGGAGAGCCGGGTGACGCCGTTCCCCGTCACCGCCTCGAAGTACTCGGCGCTGTACCCCGTCGCCGGCGGCGGACTCGTCTGGCTGCGCTGGCCGATCTCGGGCGCGCTGGGCGAGACCTTCGCCAACCCGGACGATCCGAGCGAACGCCCGACCCTGGAGTACTTCAACGTCACCAAGGCGAAGAAGTCCGAACTCGTCGGCCACCTGGACTGGTTCGCGGTGAGCGGCGACGGCACCCGGCTGGTGCTGCTCGACGAGGGCGACCTGCGCGCGGTGCCCGCCACCGAGCCGGGTGACAGCGACTCCACCACCTGGATCGACCTGCGCCGCATCCTGCACCAGGCCGACCCGGCCGCCGAGTGGCGCCAGGCGTACGAGGAAGCCGGGCGGCTGATCCGCGCTTACTTCTGGGAGCCGGACATGTGCGGCATCGACTGGGACGCGGTGCTGCGGCAGTACCGCCCGCTGGTCGAACGGGTCGCCTCCCCCGACGAGTTCGCGGACCTGCTGCGCGAGGTGCTGGGCGAGCTCGGCACCTCCCACGCGTACGTCGTGCCCGCCCGCCGCAACGAGGGCCCGGCGCACTACCAGCGCTGGCAGGGGCTGCTGGGCGCCAACTTCGTCCATCGGGACGAAGGTTGGATGGTCAAGCGGATCCTGCCCGGCGACTCCTCCGACTCCAGGGCCCGCTCCCCGCTGGCCGGCACGGGCATCCGGGAGGGCGCGGTCCTCACCCATGTGGACGGCCGCCCGGTGGACCCGGTCGCGGGCCCGTATCCGCTGCTTGCCGGGTCGGGCGGCACGACGGTCGAGCTGACCTTCAGGCCGGCGCAGGGCGAGGGCCCGCCCCGCCGGGTCGCCGTCGTCCCGCTCGTCGACGAACGCCCGCTGCGCTACCAGGACTGGGTGGCCAAACGCCGTGACGTGGTCCGCGAGTTGAGCGGCGGCCGCTGCGGCTATCTGCACATCCCGGACATGGGCGGCTCCGGCTGGGCGCAGTTCAACCGCGACCTGCGCATGGAGGTCTCACGCCCCGCGCTGATCGTGGACGTGCGCGGCAACGCCGGCGGCCACATCAGCGAACTCGTCATCGAGAAGCTGACCCGCACGATCCTCGGCTGGGACCTCACGCGCAACGCCCAGCCCGTGTCGTACACCTCCAACGCGCCGCGCGGACCGGTCGTGGCGCTGGCGGACGAGGCGACCTCCTCCGACGGCGACATGATCACGGCCGCCTTCAAGCTGCTGCGGCTCGGCCCGGTGGTCGGTCAGCGCACCTGGGGCGGTGTGGTCGGCATGACCGGCCGCCACCGCCTCGGCGACGGCACGGTGATCACGGTGCCGATGAACGCGGCCTGGTTCGACGCCTACGGCTGGTCGGTGGAGAACAAGGGCGTCACCCCCGACCTGGAGATCCCGCGCACTCCCCTGGACTGGGCGGAGGGCCGTCACGCCCAGCTGGCCGACGCCGTCCAACTGGCCCTCCAGCTGCTGGAGTCCACCCCGCCGGCGACACCGCCGACGTACAGCGACGTACCGGACCGCTCCCGGCCGAAGCTGCCGCCCCGGATGTGAGAAGGGGCGCCCTGGGGGCGCCCCTTCCGCTCAGCACACGACGTCAGGACTCAGGCTTACCGGTAGTCCTGGTCGTAGTCCTGGTCGAGGCGGTCCTCCGTCTCGCGCTCCATCGGGTCCATGCTCTCGTCACGCTGACGGCCGCGCTCACCGCGCTCGCGCTCGCCGCGCTCACCGCGCTCGCCGCGCTCCTGGAGCCGCTCCCTGGCCTGCTCGGCCTTCTGCTTGGCCTGCTGCTGCCACTGCTCGGACTTGTCCTGGAACTGGTCCTTCATGCCCATGTGGGTTCACTCCCGTGGGGGGTGAGGGAATCTTGCTCGACCAGATTCACACGGGCGGTGACCCTGCGCATGTCGATCAGTCACCCTGCGTCATCCTCTGCTGTTCGTCGGCGGCACCGCCCGCCCCGACCAGCCCGGTGCGCATGCCCGTCAGCCGTTCCGCGAACCGCCGCATCTCCCGCTGGCCCACGGTGCCTATGACGCCGGGCAGATACCCGCGCACGCCCTGCATGCCCCGCAGCCACCACTGCCCGTACACATGGCTCGACCGCCGCTCGATCCCGGCGACGATCCGGTCGACCGCAGGCCCCAGCGGATACGTCTTGCCGGCCGGCCAGGGCAGCCGCTGCCTCAACTCCCGCATGACGTCGTCCTGGTCGGCACCGCGCACCATGTCGGTGTCGGTCCACGACAGGTAGCCGACCCCGACCTTCACGCCCCGGTGGCCGACCTCGGCGCGCAGGCTGTGCGCGTACGCCTCCACCCCGGACTTGGAGGCGCAGTACGCCGTCATCATCGGAGCCGGAGTGATCGCCGCGAGCGACGCGATCTGCAGCAGGTACCCCCGGCTCTCCAGCAGCGGCGGCAGGAACGCGCGGGCCGTCACCGCCGAGCCGATGAGGTTGACCTCGATCACCCGCCGCCAGGACTCCGGGTCGGAGTCGACGAACGGCCCGCCCGTGGCGACACCGGCGTTGGCGACGACGATGTCCACCCTGCCGAAGCGCTCCTTGACCTCGCGGGCCACCTGCGCCATCGCCTCGTGGTCGGTGACGTCGGCGTGCCAGTGGGCGCTGTCGCTGTGCAGCCGTGCGGAGACCTGCTTGAGCGCGTCCGGCTCAAGCCCGACCAGCGCCGTCCGCACACCGCGCGCGGAGAGCTTGCGGGCCAGCAACTCCCCGACGCCGCGGGCCGCTCCGGTGACGACGGCGACCCGCCCTTCCAGACTGCCCCTGCTCATGCGCCCTCCTTCACCCGGAGACGGGTGGTGACGAGTGTCCGTATCTTCGCGCTGACCAGCTCGGGGGCCTCGACGGGCGTCATGTGGCCGACGCCGGGCAGTTCGGTGACGCCGAGGCAGTGCGGCAGTGCGTCGGCCAGGGCCCGCGCGTGCGCGGGCGGCGTCAGCCGGTCCGCCGTGCCGACGACGATCTCCGCGGGCACCGTCAACTCCCGGACCGCGTGGTCGAGATCGAGCAGGTCGAGCACCTGCGACCAGGCGTAGCGCACCGAGCGGGGGCAGGCGTGCACGATCCGGGCGCACGCCTCCACCATGTGCGGGGCCGAATCCGGGCCCATCGTGGCGTACTTGAGGATCCGGCGGGCCAGGGGCGTGACCGGCCCGAGCGGCGCCCGGGAGCCGAGGATCCGCCGGGTCAGCCAGGTCCGCGGCCGCCCGGGCCGCAGCGGTACGACGGTCGAGGCGGCGACCAGCTGCGAACTGCCCGTGCTGCACAGCAGTACGGCCGCCGCGTGGGCGCGCAAGCCCTCCCTCCCGGACGCGGCCATCACCGTCATCCCGCCCATGGAGTGCCCGGCGATCACGGCCCTCTCGCCGGGCGCGAGCGTGGCGCGCAGAACGGCTTCCAGATCGTCGGCGAGGGCGTCGGCGCTGCACGCGGGGCTCGCCGGGCTGCGTCCGTGGCCGCGCTGGTCGTAGGCGATGACCCGGTGGTCGGCGGCCAGGTCCCGGATCTGGGCCGCCCAGAAGGCGGTCGAGCAGGTCCAGCCGTGGGCGAGGACGACCGCGGGGGCTCCCTCGGGCCCGTGCACCTCGACGTGCAGCCGGGCGCCGTCGGCGGAGACGGCGGTCAGTTCACGGGTGGGTGTGGGCGGGGCGTAGGGGCCGGAGGTGACGTGCGTCAGGCGGCTCACGCGCTCACCTCCGCGTCCTGCCGCTCGGCGGCGTCACACCGTGCGGGGGCGCGCAGGACGTCGTACTCCGCGAGGTCCACGCGCCGCGTCGCGCGCCGGAACTCGCTCGTCGTACCGGGCCAGATGGTGGTGTTGCGGCCGTTGGCGTCCAGGTACCAGCTCGTGCACCCACCGGTGTTCCACACCGTGCGCTTCATCCGTTCCTGCACCCGGTGGTTCCAGGCGCGCACGGCGTTCGGGCGGGCGTCGAGGGCGACCCGGCCGCCGAGGACGTCGAGCTGCCGGATGTAGTCCGCCATGTAGGTCAGCTGCGACTCGATCATGAGGATCATGGACGAGTTCCCCAGGCCGGTGTTGGGCCCGATGATCGTCATCCAGTTGGGGAAGCCGGCCGCGGAGGCGCCGCGCAGGGCCTCCATCCCGTCCTTCCAGACCTCGGCGAGGGTCTTGCCGTCCGCGCCGACCACCCGCTCGGCGATGGGCATGTCGGTCACGTGGAAGCCGGTGCCGAAGATGATCGCGTCGATCTCCGCGGTGGTGCCGTCGGCGGCGACGAGGGTCGAGCCGCGCACCTCGCTCAGACCGCCGGTGACGACGTCCACATTGGGCCGGGCGAGCGCCGGGTAGTAGTCGCTGGACAGCAGGATCCGCTTGCAGCCGATGCGGTAGTCGGGGGTGAGCCTGGCGCGCAGGGCCGGGTCCTTGATGGCGCGGGCCATGTTGCGCCGGGCCAGCTGCTCGACGAAACCGAGCTCGTTCGGGCGCTTGGTGAACGCCTGGACCTGCAACTCCCGGATGCCCCACAGCAGTCCGCGGCGCAGCTGGGCGGTGAAGGGCAGCTGCCGGTGCAGCCACCGCTCGGCGCCGCTGATGGCCCGGTCCACGCGGGGCAGGACCCACGGCGGGGTGCGCTGGAAGAGGGTGAGCTTCCCGACGACGGGCTGGATGGACGGCACGATCTGGATGGCGGAGGCCCCTGTGCCCACCATCGCGACGCGCTTGCCGGTGAGGTCGTAGTCGTGGTCCCAGCGGGCGGAGTGGAAGACCGTGCCCGGAAAGGAGTCCAGCCCCGGGATGTCGGGGATCTTCGGGTCGGACAGGGGCCCGGTGGCGGACACCACGACGTCGGCGGACAGGTTCCCCGCGCTGGTCTCGATGTCCCAGCACAGCCGCTCGCCGTTCCAGGCCATCCGCGTCACCTCCGAGTTGAGGCGGATGTGCGGCCGCAGCCCGAAGACGTCCGTGACGTGCTCCAGGTAGGCACGGATGTGCTGCTGCCCGGAGAAGGTGCGCGGCCAGTCCGGGTTGGGCGCGAAGGAGAACGAGTAGAGATGTGACGGAACGTCACACGCGCACCCCGGGTAGCTGTTGTCCCGCCAGGTGCCGCCGACGCTGTCCGCCCGTTCCAGCACGACGAAGTCGGTGATTCCCTCCCGGCGCAGCCGTACGGCGGCGCCCAGCCCGCCGAACCCGGACCCGACCACCGCGACCCGTACATGCTCGTGTTCGTCTTCGGCCATGCCACGCCTCACTTCCGCACTCGCCCGGAACTCTGCCAGTGAACACTGGCGCAATGGGAGGGTAGAGCAGCTCCGTACTCCTGGGTAGGGGGCGGTACGAGGAAGTTACCGACGGTACGCCTTAAGGTGCCCTGGTGGCCGAGAAGCGTGAGTACCGCATGGAAGAGCTGGCCCGGCTGGCCGGCATCACCGTCCGCACCCTGCGCTTCTACCGCGAACGCAAGCTGATCCCGCCCCCGCGCCGCGAGGGCCGTATCGCCTGGTACGACGACCATCACCTGGCCCGTCTGCGGACGATCAGCGCCCTGCTGGACCGCGGCCACACACTGAGCGGCATCGCCGAACTGGCGGAGGCCTTCGACCACGGGCGGGACGTCGCCGACCTGCTGGGCGTGGGCACCCCCACCGAGGAGGAACCGGTCCGCCTCACCCCCGAGGAGCTCGCCGCCCGCTTCGAGGGCGAGGTCACCCCCGAGAACCTGGCCGCCGCCATGGAGCTGGGCTACCTCGGCACCGACGGCGACGAGATCGTCCACATCAGCCGCCGCCTGCTGGACGTGTCGTCGGCGCTCGTCCGCGAGGGCATCCCCCTCGCGGAGGTGCTGGCGGCGGGCCGGCAGGTCCGCCGGCACGCCGACGCACTCGCCGGACTCTTCGCCGACCTGGTGCTGCGCCACGCCTCCGAGGAGGACCTGCCCCGCCTGCGCCCGCTGGCCCGCAGCGTGGTGGAGGCGGAACTGTCCCTGGCCCTGGACCGCCGCATGCGCGGACAGAGCGAGCCCGGCTAGCGGTCGTAGACCACGGTGACCGGCGCGTGGTCCGACCACCGCTCGGCATGCGTGGCCGCCCGTTCCACGAACCCCTTGACGGCCCGCTCGGCGAGCCCGGGCGTGGCCATCTGGTAGTCGATGCGCCATCCCGTGTCGTTGTCGAACGCCCGCCCGCGGTACGACCACCAGGAGTACGGCCCGGCCACGTCGGGGTGCAACGCCCGTACGACGTCGACGTACCCGCCGTCCGCCGGGTCGAGGACCCGCCCCAGCCACTCCCGCTCCTCGGGCAGGAAGCCGGAGTTCTTCGTGTTGCCGCGCCAGTTCTTCAGGTCGGCCTCGCGGTGGGCGATGTTCCAGTCACCGCAGACCAGCACCTCGCGGCCGTCGGCGGCGGCCCGCCGGCGCAGCTCCTTGAGGTGGGCGAGGAACTCGCCCATGAAGCGCGTCTTCTCGTCCTGCCGCTCGGTGCCGACCTCGCCGGAGGGCAGGTAGAGGGAGGCGACCGTCACACCCGGCAGGTCGGCCTCGACGTAGCGCCCGCTGTCGTCGAACTCGGTGGAGCCGAAGCCGATCCGGACGCGGTCGGGTTCGCGGCGCGTGTACAGGGACACACCCGCCCGGCCCTTGGCGGCGGCGGGGGCGTGGACGACGTGCCAGCCGTCGGGCGCGCGGACGGGCTCGGGCAGCTGCTCCGGCTCGGCGCGCACCTCCTGCAGGCACAGCACGTCGGCGGAGGTCTCCGCGAGCCACTCCACGAAGCCCTTCTTCGCGGCGGCGCGCAGTCCATTGACATTGACGGAGGTCACGGTGAGCACCCCGGCACGATACCGGCACACTGGACGGGGACCGGATGCCGGGAACAACCGATTCGTACACATGTACGATGACCGGCATGATGATACGTCGCGTCTCCTTCGACCACCCCGACGCCGTCAAGCTCAACGACCGGGTACAGGCCGAGTACCACGTGCGTTACGGCGACGGCGGCGACGCCACCCTTCTGGACCCGTCGGACTTCGAGCCGCCGAACGGCCTGTACCTGCTGGTGTACGACGAGAACGACAGCCCTGTCGCCTCCGGCGGCTGGCGCGCCCAGGACGCGAACGGAGCGGGCAACCGCGACGGGGACGCGGAGCTGAAGCGGATGTACGTGATCGAGGAGATGCGCGGCCGGGGGCTGGCCCGCCGCGTCCTGGCCGCCCTGGAGGAGGACGCCCGCACGGCCGGCCGCATCCGCATGGTCCTGGAGACCGGCACCAAGCAGCCGGAGGCGATAGCCCTGTACACCTCCAGCGGCTACGAGCCGTGCGAGAAGTTCGGCTACTACCGCTTCCACGAGGCGAGCCGCTGCTTCGCCAAGGCGCTGTGAGCCGGGCCACACGACGGCACGGCAGAGCGAGCCACTCGACGGCTCTGTGAGGCGGGCCACCTGAGGGCCAGTCACGGGCAGGACACACGACAGAGCCCCGTCGGGATCCCGACGGGGCTCTGTGCTGCGTGGACCTGAGGGGATTTGAACCCCTGGCCCCCTCGATGCGAACGAGGTGCGCTACCGGACTGCGCCACAGGCCCTTGCAACGAGTGAAACTTTAGCACCCCGATCGGCCTGCTTGGAAATCCGTTCCCGGGGCGGAGGGCGCAGGCGGTGCAGGTGGGATGCCTGCGGCTACTCGTTGGCCGCCCGGGGCCGCTCGCCGTCCTCGTACTGGTCGAACAGCGGCGTGCGGCCGCGTTCCCTGGCGCGCCGGGCCGATGCCACCCGCCGGGCCTCACCGCGCGCGGCGTCGTCCGCCTCCCCGGGGGCCGCGGTCTCTCCCGGCGCCTCGTCGTCCGTGGCACCCGCCCCGTCCGGCGGGACGGTGCTCGACCGCGCCGAGCTCCAGGTGTCCGGGGCGCCGAGATCCACGTCGGGCGTGGCACGGGGGGCGACCGGGGCGGTGACGTACGTCGGCAGCGGCACCGGCACCGGGTCCCAGCTGTCGCCCTGCCCCGGGCGGCGCTGCCGCTCGCGCTGCTGGTCGACCCACTCGGCGTGGTCGGTCTGCTCGACGAGCGCGCGGCGGTCCGCCGCGAGCGCCGACAGGCCGGGGTCGGTCACCGGCTCGGGCGCCTGGTGCGGTTCGTCGGCCTCCTCGCCGGGGGACGTCTCGGCGGCGCGCCGGCGCGGCTGGCGTCGGCGTTCCCGCAGCCGCTGGGCGGCGACCTCGGCCCGGCGGCGGTCCATCTGGTAGGCGAACCGGCGGCGTTCCTGGGAACGCAGGTAGGCGATGTACGCGCTGAGCAGCACGGCGGGCACCCCGGGCGCCCACAGGAACGCGAGCCCCCCGACGGCGGCGACGATCGCGCCGAGCGTGAAGGCGAGGAAGAGCATGACGGTGGTGCGCCGACGACGTGCGAGGACCTTCGAGCGCTGGGCGCGCGCGGCGGCCGCCTGGGCCGCCTGGGCCGTCGGGGCGCGCCGGGCGGCGGGCACCCGCTCCGGGTGTCCGCGCTCCGGCTCCGGGCGCTCCCCGGTGGGCGACGGTACGGGGACCTGGGTCTGCGGGCGGGTCTGGGACACGGCGAAGGCCCGGACGTCCACCGAGTCGGTGACCGCGTCCGGGTCGACGGCGGCGGGCTCCCCCTCGTCGGCGGAGCGCGCCCGCAGGTCCTTGGCGTACCGGCGCTCCATGCCCGCGCGTCCGGACAGGAGCCGGATGGCGGTGCTGAAGCGTTCCGTCGGACGGGCCTCGTTCAGCTCGTCCTGCCTACGGAGCCACATCGGCACCAAGTAGGCGGCCCAGGCCCCGACAATGACTGCGTAGATGAGGCCGCTGCTGCTCACGCCTCACACGGTAGAGGGGTTTGCGTGAGGCCATCCGCCAATTGAGCCGGTGTGTCGCACGATCTGGCTGATATTTCGAACTTTTTTTGTGACCGTTCCGATCAGCGAACCGCGATGGCCGGCAATTCAAAGCCATGAGTCGGTGGTTGGCCGATCGAATTCGAACGTCTATTCAATTTCCGGGGCTGTGGTGGATTCCCGGGTTGCGCGGTTCGTCGTGGGAGCGTGCCCGGTGCCAGCGCCTGAGCAACCCTTCGGGCACCTCTTCCGCCGTGAGCGCGAAGACGAGGTGGTCGCGCCAGGCTCCGTCGATGTGGAGATAGCGCGGGCGCAGTCCCTCCTCGCGGAATCCGAGTTTCTCCACGACCCGGCGGCTGGGCCCGTTCTCCGGGCGAATGCAGACCTCGATGCGGTGCAGTCCGACGGTGCGGAAACAGTGGTCCACCACCAGCGCCACGGCGGTCGGCATCACTCCGCGGCCGGCGACCGCCTCGTCCACCCAGTAACCGATGTGCCCCGAGCACATCGAGCCCCAGGTGATCCCGGCGACCGTCAACTGCCCGACCAGCCGCCCCTGGTACTCGATGACGAACGGCAGCATCCGGCCCGCGTTCGCCTCGGACCTCAGGTGGCGGACCATCTGCCGGTAGGTGGGGCGGTGCGCCAGCGGCCCGCCGGGCGCGGGCGGCGGGATGGTGGCCTCCCAGGGCCGCAGCCAGTCACGGTTGCGCCGGTTGACCTCGCGCCAGGCCCGTTGGTCGCGCAGCTTTATCGGCCGGAGGAGGACATCGCCGTCCACCAGCTCGACGGGCCAGGATGGGCTGTTCAGCTCGCACCCCCCGTACCGGGTCTGGGGTGGTCGCCGCCGCGGATCTGGTCGACCGCGTGGACCAGCAGGGGTTCCAGGACGGCCAGGCCGTCCTTCACCCCGCCGGTGGAACCGGGCAGGTTGACGATCAGCGTGCGTCCCGCCACTCCGGCCAGGCCCCGCGACAGCGCCGCGGTGGGCACCTTGTCCCGGCCGAACGCCCGGATGGCCTCCGCGATGCCCGGCACCTCGTGGTCGAGCACCCTCCGGGTCGCCTCGGGGGTGCGGTCCGTGGGTGAGACGCCGGTGCCGCCGGTGGTCACGATCACGTCGTAGCCGGCCTCGACGCCGGCGCGCAGGGCGGCCTCCACCAGGTCGCCGTCGGGGACGACCCGCGGGCCGTCGACGGCGAAGCCGAAGTCCTTGAGGCCGTCGGCGATCAGCGGGCCGCCCTTGTCCTCGTAGACACCGGCGGCGGCCCGGTTGGAGGCCGTGACGACAAGAGCGCGGTACGTCATGCCCGGCTCCAGTCGCCCGACTTGCCGCCCGTCTTCTCCTCCACCCTCACGTCCGTGATGACCGCCCCCTTGTCGACCGCCTTGACCATGTCGATCACGGTGAGCGCGGCGACCGAGACCGCGGTGAGGGCCTCCATCTCCACGCCCGTACGGTCCGTCGTCTTCACGGTGGCCCGGATCTCCACCGCGTCGTCCGCGACCGACAGATCCAGTTTCACACCGGACACGGACAAGGGGTGACACAGCGGGATGAGATCGGGGGTGCGTTTGGCGCCCATGATGCCCGCGATGCGTGCGGTGGCCAGGGCGTCGCCCTTGGGGACGCCCTCGCCGCGCAGCAGCTCGACCACACGGGGCGAGACGAGCACGCGGCCGCTGGCGCGGGCGGTGCGCGCTGTCACGTCCTTCTCCGACACGTCGACCATGCGGGCGGCGCCCGCGTCGTCGATGTGCGTCAGTCGGTCCTGCCTGTCTCGGCCCTGCGTGCCTGGGTCCTGCGTACTCATGCGTGTGTGGCGCTCCCGGTCCGGGCCCGTCGCGGTGCGGCGCACGGGCCTGCTGTGCGCGACACGGTACCGCCAAGCAGGGGCGCCGGGCCGGGCAGGACCGCACCGCGGGCGCACGCGCGCGGGGGGTCAGCCCAGCAGGACGACCTCGACCTCGGTCCCGGGCTCTACGGTCTCGACGTCCTCGGGGACGACGATCAGCGCGTCGGCCTGCGCCAGGGCGGCGACCAGGTGGGAGCCGGCGCCGCCGACCGGGCGCACCGTGCCGTCCGCGTACGTGCCGCGCAGGAACTGGCGGCGGCCCTTCGGCGAGGTCAGCGCCCTGTCGGCCGTCAGGGTCGCCCGGGTCCGCGGCCGGTGGACGTCCTCCAGGCCCATGAGGGTGCGGATCGCGGGGCGGACGAACAGCTCGAAGGACACGTAGGAGGAGACCGGGTTGCCGGGCAGGGCCAGCAGCGGGGTGTGGTCCGGGCCGATGGAACCGAAGCCCTGCGGCTTGCCGGGCTGCATGGCGAGCTTGCGGAACTCCACGCCGCTGCCCGGCTCGTCCTCGTCGGCGACGTGGGCGAGGGCCTCCTTGACGACGTCGTACGCCCCGACGCTCACGCCGCCCGTGGTGACCATGAGGTCGGCGCGGACCAGTTGGTCCTCGATGGTGGAGCGCAGGGTCTCGGCGTCGTCGGCGACGGCGCCCACCCGGTAGGCGATGGCACCGGCGTCGCGGGCGGCGGCGGTGAGGGCGAAGCTGTTGGAGTCGTAGATCTGGCCGGCGCGCAGCTCCGCGTCGGGCTGGACGAGTTCGCTGCCGGTGGAGAGCACCACCACGCGCGGGCGTGGGCGGACCCTCACCCTGCCGCGGCCGATCGCGGCGAGCAGGGCGATCTGCGGCGGGCCGAGGACGGTGCCCTCCTTCAGGGCGCGGTCGCCGGCCTTGACGTCGCTGCCCTTGGCGCGCACGTGCGCGTGTGCCTCGGCCGGGCGGTAGACGTGGACGTGACCCTCGGCGCCCTCGGGGGCGAGGCTGCGGGCGCGCATGCCGCTGGCCGGGCCCTCGCCGATCCCGCCGTCGGTCCACTCGACGGGCACGACGGTCTCGGCGCCGGGCGGCAGCGGGGCGCCGGTCATGATGCGGGCGGCCTGGCCGGGGCCCACGTGCAGCAGGTCGGCCTGGCCGGCAGCGACGTCCCCGACGACCTCCAGGACCGCCGGGAACTCCTCGCTCGCGCCCGCGACATCCGCGACCCGTACCGCGTACCCGTCCATGGAGCTGTTGTCGAACGGGGGCAGGGACACCGGCACCGTGACGTCCTCGACCAGGACGCAGCCCTGGGCGTCGAGCAGGTTCAGCTCGATCGGTTCGAGGGGGCGGACGGTCGCGAGGATGTCCTCCAGGTGCTCGTCCACCGACCAGAGGTGGTCCGGGCCTGCGGTGCGGGGCGCGGCGCTGCTCAAAGTTGCTGCATCTCCTCGGTGACGTAACGGCTGAGCCAGGTCCGGAAGTCCGGGCCCAGATCTTCACGTTCGCACGCGAGTCTGACAATGGCACGGAGGTAGTCGCCGCGGTCGCCGGTGTCATAGCGGCGGCCCTTGAAGACGACGCCGTGCACCGGGCCGCCGATCTTCTCGTCGGCCGCGAGCTGCTGGAGGGCGTCGGTGAGCTGGATCTCGCCGCCGCGGCCGGGCTCGGTCTGCCGCAGTATGTCGAAGACGTGCGGGTCGAGCACGTAGCGGCCGATGATCGCGTAGTTGGAGGGGGCGTCGGCCGGGTCGGGCTTCTCGACCAGTCCGCCGACCTTGACGACGTCGCCGTCCTCCGTCGTCTCCACCGCCGCGCACCCGTAGAGGTGGATCTGCTCGGGGGCGACCTCCATCAGCGCGACGACGCTGCCGCCGCGCTGCTCCTGGACCTCCACCATGCGCTTGAGCAGCGGGTCGCGCGGGTCGATCAGGTCGTCGCCGAGCAGGACCGCGAAGGGCTCGTCGCCGACGTGCGGGGCGGCGCACAGCACGGCGTGGCCGAGGCCCTTGGGGTCGCCCTGGCGGACGTAGTGGATGGTCGCGAGGTCGCTGGACTCCTGCACCTTGGCCAGGCGCTCGGCGTCGCCCTTCTTCTCGAGCGCGGACTCCAGTTCGTAGTTGCGGTCGAAGTGGTCCTCCAGGGGGCGCTTGTTGCGGCCCGTGACCATGAGGACGTCGTCGAGGCCGGCGGTCACGGCCTCCTCGACCACGTACTGGATCGCCGGCTTGTCGACGACCGGCAGCATCTCCTTGGGAGTGGCCTTGGTGGCCGGCAGGAACCGGGTGCCGAGGCCTGCTGCGGGAATGACAGCCTTGCTGATCCGAGGGTGCGACTGAATCATGCCCGACACCTTATCCGGTGCCTTTGCATGGAATCTGAGGCTCCGGTTATTTGGCTCTCATATGAGCGTATTGGAACGGTACGGGAACGACCTTGGTACACAACGGACGTACGAACGACCCTGACAAGCGGACGTTGCGGCGGGAGCTCCTCGCGGTGAGGAACAGGTTGACGGCCGATGACGTGCGGGAAGCCGCGGCCGCGCTGGCCGTGCGGGCGCTGGGGCTGCCCGAGTTGGCGCGGGCGCGCACGGTGGCGGCCTACGTCTCCGTGGGGAGCGAACCCGGCACGCTCGCGCTGCTGGACGCGCTGCGCGCGCGGGGCGTGCGCGTCCTGCTGCCGGTGCTGCTCCCCGACAACGACCTGGACTGGGGCCTGTACGGCGGGGAGGGCTCCCTCGCGCGCGTGCAACACGGCGGGAGGATGGCCCTGTTCGAGCCGGCCGGGGAGCGTCTCGGGCCGGAGGCCGTGACCGCCGCCGACGCCGTCCTGCTGCCGGGCCTGGCGGTGGACGCGCGCGGGATGCGGCTGGGGCGCGGCGGCGGATCGTACGACCGGGTCCTGGCCCGCCTGGAACGGGCGGGGGCGGATCCCGCGCTGGTGGTGCTGCTGTACGACGCCGAGGTCGTCGAGCGCGTCCCCGAGGAGGCCCACGACCGGCCCGTGCACGCGGTGGTGACACCGTCGGGGGTGCGGCGGTTCGGGTGACCGGGCGGGGATGACGGAAGGGGCCCGCACGCGCGCGTGCGGGCCCCTTCCGTCAGGGTGCGGACGTCACGGCCGGAGCACCAGCGTGTCGCGCGTGCTCTTGTCGACCGCCTGGTCCGAGAACGACCAGGGCAGCAGCTCGCCGTCGGCCCACTTGTCCGTCTGGTCGACGTAGTGGGCGCTGTAGGCGTGTCCCGAGGCGCCGGTGAGGTTGATCCACCGCGACTTGTCGAGGTCGCCGAGGTTGACCACCATCCGCATCGACGGCACCCACACGACGCCGTAGCCGCCGGCGGCGTTCCAGCCGGTCGCGTTGACCGCGGCCTCGCCGCCGCTGAGCTTCCAGGGGCCCCGGTTGAGGACGTACTGCAGGAAGCCGGGGCCGTCCGTGCCCAGGGTCTGGTTCTTCAGGAACAGGCGGTGCAGCCGGCCCCAGCTCCAGGTGTCGATGTCCTTGCCGAGCTTGGCGGTCAGCTCCCAGCGGGCGTCGACCATGGCGCGCTTGAACAGCTCGTCGCGGTTGTCCGCTCCCTCGCGGTTGCCGGCCTCGGGCGTCTTCCACCAGTCGCTGTCGGGCTGGTCCATGAGCGTGCGGACCACCTCGTACCAGCGGTCGCCGCCGTCCGGCTGCGCCTGGTCGGGCTCGCGCTGGCCGCACTCGCGCACCTTGTCGGTCCGGTCGACGGGCCCGGTGGTGTTGACCGGGTCCACCCACAGGCACTGCCCCTTGACCCGCAGCTCCTTGGGCAGTTTGTTGCCGAAGGCGAGCTTGAGGATGTTGCGCCACACGGCGTTGAAGTACGCGGCGGCCGCCGAGTCGGCGTCCTGGGTGTAGTCCCAGCCCTCCAGCAGCTTCTGCGCCTCGCGCACGTCCTTGTCGCCGGTGTCGATCTTCAGCAGCCGGGGCACGAGCAGCTTGGCGATCTCGTTGCTGTTGTCGAGCTGCATCTGGCGCATGTCGTCGGTGGAGATCTTCCCGCCGTCCTTGATCTTCGACTCGATCAGGTCGGTGATGCGCTGGCTGCGGGCGCCGTAACCCCAGTCCGTGGTGAGGGTGTAGGGGTACTTGTCCTTGTCGACGACGGCCTGGTTGGCGGTGACGATGTAGCCCTGCTTCGGGTCGTACTCGTAGGGCAGCTGGTCCTGCTTGAGGTAGCCGGTCCAGCGGTACCGGGGGTCCCAGCCCGGCGCGGGGATCGAGCCGTCGTGGCCGTCCGCGCGCGTGGGGATCTTTCCGGGCAGCGTGTAGCCGATGTGGTCGCGGGTGTCGGCGTAGATCAGGTTCTGCGAGGGCACGTCGAACAGGGCGGCCGCCGCGCGGAAGTCGCTCCAGTCCTTCGCCCTGTCCATCGCGAAGACGGCGTCCATGGTGGTGCCCGGCTGGAGCGCGGTCCAGCGCAGGGCGACGCCGTAGCCGTCGCCGCGGTCGGGGGCGGCGGTGTCGACTCCGGCCTTCTTGCCGACCTTCACGAGCTCGTCGGAACGGTCGGACAGCAGGGGTCCGTTGTTGGTCTCCCGGACGACGATCTTCCGGGACTCACCGCCGGCGACCTTGATGGTCTCCTCGCGCGTGGTGAACGGCTTGACCTTGCCGTCGTACAGGTAGCCGTCGCCGGTGATCTTCTCCAGATAGAGGTCGGTGACGTCGACGCCGGAGTTGGTCATGCCCCAGGCGATGTCCCGGTTGTGGCCGATTATCACGCCGGGCATGCCCGCGAAGGTGTAGCCGGTGACGTCGTACTGGCACTTGGCGGAGACGCTGCGGCAGTGCAGGCCCATCTGGTACCAGACGGACGGCAGCGAGGGCGACAGGTGCGGGTCGTTGGCCAGCAGCGGCTTGCCGGTGATGGTGTGCTCGCCGCCCACGACCCAGGAGTTGGACCCGATGCCGTTGCCGTTGACGCCGACGGCCGTGGGCAGGTCGTCCAGGACGCCCTGGAGGCCCGTCAGCTGGCTCTGCAGGGCCGAGGTGCCCGAGGAGGTCCCGGTGCCGGTTCCGCCGCCCGCGGAGGTGCCTGCCGTGCCCGCGGTGCTCCCGGTGCCGGCTCCGGTGCCCGCCGTGCCCACCGTGTCTGTTCCGGTGCCCGTGCCGGTGGTGCCGTCACCGCCGTCGAACGTCTGCGTGAGCTCGTTGTACTGGCCCTGCTGGACGATCGTCTTGTTGCGGCCGTAGGGGTACTCCGGGTACAGGTCGGCGATCTGCTTGGGGCCCAGGCGGCTGGTCATCAGGGCCCGGTCGATCTCGTCCTGCATGTTGCCGCGCAGGTCCCAGGCCATCGCCTTCAGCCAGGAGACGGAGTCGACCGGGGTCCACTTCTGCGGCTTGTAGTCGTTGGTGAACCCGAGCGCCGCGTACTCCAGGGAGATGTCCTTGCCGTCCTTGCCCTGGAGGTAGGCGTTGACTCCCTTGGCGTACGCCTGGAGGTACTTCTTCGTGGCGGCCGACAGCTTGGTGTCGTACTCCTGCCTGGCGATCCGGTCCCAGCCCAGGGTGCGCAGGAACTCGTCGTTCTTCACCTGGCTCTTGCCGAACATCTCCGACAGGCGGCCGGCCGTCATGTGGCGGCGCACGTCCATCTCGTAGAACCGGTCCTGCGCCTGGACGTAGCCCTGCGCCATGAACAGGTCCTCGTCGGTGGAGGCGTAGATCTGCGGGATGCCGTAGCCGTCGCGTTTGACGTCCACGGGTCCCGACAGGCCCTCCAGCGTGAGGGAGCCCTTGGTCTGCGGGAAGGAGGCGCGGACCGTGCTGATGGACCAGTACGCCCCGTAGGCGACGCCGCCGATCAGGGCCAGCACCAGTACGAGCACGATCAGACGGGCTCTGCGCCCCTTCTTCCTGCCGGACTTGCCGGGCTGCTGACCCGTGGAGGCGGTGGTGTTGGGGGGCATCGCTGTCCTTGCTGTCCTAACGCGAGCGGCAGGTTCGGCTGTGCTTTTAACTGAGCGCTGGAGCAACGATAGGCGCAGGGCCCGACACCACTGGACGCGGAGTCGAGAACCGGCGCGTACGAGCGTTCGATCTTGCCCGGTCGATCGTCAAGAAATCGTCAAGAGTTAGGTAAGGTAACAAAGTAGTTTGCTGCGAAGCGTCCCGGCTTCGTGTGCGATGTACGTGGTACGTGAGCTCCCGCGCGGGGTGCGCGTGTGAGCCAGGGAAGGAAACGGCCGCTGACTGTCCACCACCTCAACCAGCTCCTGCTCGTCTGCTCGCTCGTCCTGATCGTCGCCGTCGCAGCGGTCCGGGTCTCCTCGCGCAGCGGGCTCCCCAGCCTGCTCGTGTACCTGGGCATCGGCGTCCTCATCGGACAGGACGGCATCGGCGGCATCCACTTCGACAACGCCGAGCTGACCCAGGTGATCGGGTACGGGGCCCTGGTCGTGATCCTGGCCGAGGGTGGTCTGGGCACGAAGTGGAAGGAGATCAAGCCCGCCCTGCCGACCGCCTCCACGCTGGCGCTGGCCGGGGTCGCGGTGAGCGTCGGGGTGACGGCGTCGGCCGCGCACTTCCTGATCGGGCTGGAGTGGCGTCAGGCCCTCATCATCGGCGCGGTGGTGTCCTCGACCGACGCGGCGGCCGTCTTCTCGGTGCTGCGCAAGGTTCCCCTCCCCACGCGCGTGACGGGCACGCTGGAGGCGGAGTCCGGCTTCAACGACGCCCCGGTGGTCATCCTCGTGGCCTCGCTGTCCACGGCCGGACCGGTGGACCACTGGTACGTCCTGCTGGGCGTGATCCTGCTGGAGCTGGCCATCGGCGCGGCCATCGGGCTCACGGTGGGCTGGCTGGGCGCCTGGGGCCTCAGGCATGTGGCGCTGCCCGCCTCCGGCCTCTACCCGATCGCCGTCATGGCCATCGCCGTCATGGCGTACGCGGCGGGCGCGACGGCCCACGGCAGCGGCTTCCTCGCCGTCTACCTCGCCGCCATGGTGATGGGCAACGCCAAGCTGCCGCACTGGCCGGCCACCCGCGGGTTCGCCGACGGGCTCGGCTGGATCGCCCAGATCGGCATGTTCGTCCTGCTCGGCCTGCTGGTCACCCCGCACGAACTGGGCGAGGACTTCGTCTCGGCACTGGTCATCGGGCTGGTGCTGACCATGGTGGCCCGTCCGCTGAGCGTCGTGGTGTCCCTGCTGCCGTTCCGCGTGCCGTGGCGGGAGCAGGCCCTGATGTCCTGGGCCGGGCTGCGCGGCGCCGTGCCCATCATCCTGGCGACCATCCCCATGGTGGAGGGTGTCGAGGCCAGCCACCGGATCTTCAACATCGTCTTCGTCCTGGTCGTCGTCTACACGCTGCTCCAGGGGCCGACACTGCCGTGGCTCGCCCGCAGGCTGCACCTGGGCGACGGGCAGGAGGCCGCCGACCTCGGCATCGAGTCGGCTCCCCTGGAGCGGCTGCGCGGGCATCTGCTGTCGGTGGCGATCCCCGAGGGGTCGAAGATGCACGGCGTCGAGGTCCACGAGCTGCGGCTGCCGACCGGCGCTGCCGTCACCCTGATCGTCCGGGAGGGCAAATCGTTCGTCCCGCTGCCCACGACGGTCCTGCGGCGCGGCGACGAACTGCTCGTGGTCGCCACCGACCCCGTCCGCGACGCGGCGGAGAAGCGGCTGCGCGCGGTGGGACGCGGCGGCAAGCTGGCCGGGTGGCTGGGCGTCAACGGGACGCAGGACTAGAAACCCAGGCACACCAGGCACCAGGCACCAGGCAGACCGGGAACGCGAGGAACGAACGCAGCGAGCAGGCCCGCAGGAGTAATCCCAGGCGACGGGGCGCATGGTGCCCGGTTTCACAGGTACGCCGCGCTTGATCCCTGTAGGATGCAGGCGTCACCCAGATCGAACCAACTCTGCCTGACGCAGAGCTGGCGCGACCGCATGGCGGCCGGGACACCCCTCCTCGACTCAGCGGGCCCCGGTATCTACCGCAGTCCGCGCAAGAGGACAGCTCTCGGCGTGCCCGTGACGTGAACGGGCGGCGCTACCAGGCGGCAGAAAGGCACGGGCCGTGGCGTCCACGGTCACCACGTCGAAGAACTCGGCGACGCCCTCGCGCCCGGGATACGGACAGCTGCTGCGCACCCGCGGCGCCTGGACGTTCCTGCTCCCCGGCTTCGCGGCGCGCCAGCCGTTCGCGATGCTCACCCTCTCCATCGTGCTGCTCGTACAGCACACCACCGGCTCGTACGGCGCGGCAGGCGCCGCCGCGGCCGTCACCGGCGTCTCCATGGCGCTGTTCGCGCCCTACAGCGGCCGCCTCGCCGACCGCTACGGGCAGCGTGCGGTCCTGGTCCCGGGCGTCCTGGTGCACGCCCTGGCGGGCCTGACCCTGACGGCGTTGGCCCTCGGCGACGCGCCCTTGTGGGCCCTGTTCGCGGCTGCCGTGCCCACGGGTGCCTCGGTGCCGCAGATCGGGCCCATGGTGCGCGCCCGCTGGGGCGTGAAGCTCAAGGGCTCCCCGCTGATGACCACGGCCGCGGCCTTCGAGTCCGTCACGGACGAGCTGACCTTCGTCGTCGGCCCGCTGCTGGCCACCGCGCTGTGCACCGCCGTGCACCCGGCCGCCGGCCTGGTGACGGAGGCCTCCCTGACACTGCTCGGCGGTCTGCTGTTCGCCGCGCAGCGGAGCACCCAGCCGTCGGTCACCGCCGCGGCCGGGCACGCGCGCGTGGAGCAGGTCTCCGCCCTGCGCGTCCCCGGGGTGCGCGTGCTGATCGTGACGTTCCTGGGCATCGGGTCCGTCTTCGGCGGCATGCAGGTCTCGCTGGCCGCGTTCACCGAGTCGATCGGCGAGCCCGGTCTGAACGGCGTCCTGTACGGCGTCTTCGCCGCGGGCAACATGCTCTCCGGCATCGTCTGCGGCGCCATCGCCTGGAAGGCGGCCCCGCAGCGGCGGCTGGTCGTCGGCTACACGGCCCTGGCGCTGGCCGCCTCCGGGCTGTGGGCCGCGCACTCGGTGCTGCTCCTGGCCGGTCTCGGCCTGCTGGTCGGCATGTGCATCGCGCCCACCCTGATCACCGGCTACACCCTCGTCGAGAGCCTGGTCCCGGCCGGTGCCCGCACGGAGGCCTTCACCTGGCTGACCGGCGCGGTCGCCCTCGGCCAGGCCGCGGCCGTCACGGTCGCCGGACAGCTGGAGGACCGCTTCTGGGACGGAGCAGGTTTCCTGGTCCCGATGGGCGGCACGCTGCTCGCCCTGGTCACCCTGCTGGCGCTGCGCTCACGGCTGGCGGCGGGGCCCCGCGGGCGGACCGTCGCACGTGGCGTGGGTCACCGCGTCCCCCTTGCGGTGGACTGAACGCAAGGAATAGGTCACTATGGTTCGTCGTTAGCACTCATTGAGTGAGAGTGCCAGGAGGAAGACAGTGCCGACGTACCAGTACCAGTGCACCGAGTGCGGCGAGGGCCTCGAGGCGGTGCAGAAGTTCACCGACGACGCCCTCACGGACTGCCCGAGCTGCAAGGGCCGCCTGAAGAAGGTGTTCTCGGCGGTCGGCATCGTCTTCAAGGGCTCCGGCTTCTACCGCAACGACAGCCGCGGCTCCTCGTCGAGCAGCTCCCCGGCGTCGTCGAAGTCGTCGAGCTCCTCCTCGTCGTCCTCCGACTCGGGCTCGTCCTCGTCGTCCGCGTCGTCGAGTTCGTCGTCCAGCTCGTCGTCGAGCTCCAGCAGCACCGCCGCGTAAGGCCCGCTTCTCACGGGACCCTGTCGTCGACCGACGACAGGGTCCTCGGCGTTCGCGCGTGCGGTTAGGGTGCGAGCATGGTGAACAAGGCGAACGCCGAGATCGGCGTGATCGGCGGCTCCGGCTTCTACTCCTTCCTCGACGACGTGACCGAGATCCAGGTGGAGACCCCGTACGGGCCGCCCAGCGACTCCCTCTTCCTGGGTGAGGTCGCCAGCCGGCGGGTCGCCTTCCTCCCCCGGCACGGCCGCGGCCACCATCTGCCGCCGCACCGCATCAACTACCGGGCCAACCTGTGGGCGCTCAGGTCGGTCGGCGCGCGCCAGATCCTCGGGCCGTGCGCGGTGGGCGGCCTGCGCCCCGAGTACGGACCGGGCACGCTGCTGGTTCCCGACCAGCTGGTCGACCGTACGAAGTCCCGGGCGAACACGTACTTCGACGGGCTGCCGCTGCCCGACGGCACGATGCCGAACGTGGTGCACGTGTCGCTGGCCGACCCCTACTGCCCCACCGGACGGGCCGTCGCGCTGAAGGCGGCGCGCGGGCGGGACTGGGAGCCGGTGGACGGCGGCACGCTGGTCGTGGTCGAGGGGCCGCGCTTCTCGACCCGCGCCGAATCGCTGTGGCACCAGGCCCAAGGCTGGTCGGTGGTGGGCATGACCGGACATCCCGAGGCGGCGCTCGCCCGCGAGCTGGAGCTCTGCTACACCTCGCTGACCCTGGTCACGGACCTCGACGCCGGAGCCGAGACCGGCGAGGGCGTCTCCCACGAGGAGGTGCTGCGGGTGTTCGCGGCGAACGTGGACCGGCTGCGGGGTGTGCTGTTCGACGCGGTGGCGGCGCTGCCCTCCACGCAGGAGCGGGACTGTCTGTGCGCGACGGCGCTGGGCGGGATGGATCCGGGGTTCGCGCTGCCGTGAGCGCCGGGGGCGGGGCGGGTGCTGAGGCCGGGGTGGGTCGGGCGCCGGGCGGGTTCGGGCGCTGGGACCGGCGCCGGGCGGGTTCGGGCGCTGGTACACCGGTGCCGGGCGGGTTCGGGTGCTGGTACACCGGTGCCGGCGCCGGGGTGGAACGTCACCTTCGGGTGAGCGAGTTGTCCACAACCGGAGAGTAGATCCACAGGCCGGAGTGGGCGGCGGCGTGAGGCCTCATCGTGGGACGCGCCAGCACATCGCGGGCTGGCAAGCCCGATCCCTCGTCCCCGGTGGTGGTCTCCGTGTCGCTGCGTCCTTCCCTGCATCGGTCCGCTTCATTGTCTCTGCCTGCTTCTTCACCTCTGTCTGCCTCTGCACCTCCGTCTGCTTCTTCACCTCTGTCCGCTGTCACCGCCTCGACGCCCCCCTCCGCTCCGTGCCCGGGCCCGCCCGGTGCCGATGTGCCTCCTCCCTGCGAGGTGCCGCCCTTCGCTCCCGTACGGGTGCGGGGAGGATGGCGTGGGCGTGGCCCACTCGTACGGCATCGCTGGCGGGCCCTGGCGGCCGGGCTCGCCGTGACGGCGGCCGCGCTGGTGGCGGCCGGACCGCAGGACTCCGACGGGGCCCGCGGACATCCGCCGGGCCCGCCGTCCAGCCGTGCCGCGTCGTCGGCGGCGGCCGGGGACCGTCCCGGCCGCCCGCTCCGCACCGTGGGCACGGTGACGGCACCGGTGCGGATCGCGGACGCGGCCGCGGTCCGGTTGCTGCGGCCGGGCGACCGGGTCGACGTCATCGCCGCCGTGGACGCGGTGACGGGCGGCGAGGCCCGGGCGGTCGCGCGGGGGGCGCGGGTGACGAAGGTGCCGGAGCCCCTGGAGGGTGCGGCGGACGGCGGGGCGCTGGTCGTGCTGTCGGTGCCGCGCGCCACCGCGGCGCGCCTCGCGGGCGCGAGCACGACGGCGCGGCTGGCGGTGACGCTGTGGTGAGCGGGGCGCTGTGCGCCGCCCCGTCACATGCCTCCTACGAGGGACCCGGCTGGACAGTCCGGCCCAACGTTGACGTAGGTTGCGGAGCGTTTCGTTCCACAACCCGCTTGTACGAAAAGAGGCCCCGAGGTGAGCGAGAAGAAGGAGCCGAGCGTCTGGCAGGGCTTCAAGGCCTTCCTGATGCGCGGGAACGTCGTCGATCTGGCTGTCGCGGTGGTGATCGGCGCCGCCTTCACCAACATCGTGAACTCGGTGGTGAAGGGCATCATCAATCCGCTGGTCGGCGCGTTCGGCACCAAAAGCCTGGACCACTACAGCTCATGTCTGAAGGCCCCCTGCAAGGTGGCCGCGGACGGCACGGTGACGAGCGGTGTCCCGATCATGTGGGGTTCCGTCCTCGGCGCCACGCTCAGCTTCGTGATCACCGCGGCCGTCGTCTACTTCCTGATGGTCCTGCCGATGTCCAAGTACCTGGCCCGGCAGGAGGCCCGCAGGAAGGAGCAGGAGGGCGCGCAGGAGATCGTCGACGTCACCGAGCTGGAGGTGCTCAAGGAGATCCGGGACGCCCTGGTCGCCCAGCGGGGCTCGGGCCACGACCGGCAGTGACGCCGACTGCGGCCCGACCGGTTCAGAGGTGGTGGGGCGGCTTTTCGTCCAGGAAGCGCTTCAGGTCGGACACGGCGTCGCCGTCCGTGCGCTCGCCCCATCCGCCGTCGGTGTCGTCCGAGGTCTGCTGGTCCAGCGGGTCGTCGAAGACCAGGGCGGGTTTCGGCTCGCGCGGCTCGGGGTCGGGGGCGGTGCTCATGCGTCCAGGGTACGGCCCAGGGCCCGGCCCGCGGTCCGGCCGTTGGGCCCGCCCGCTCCCCTTGTGGACCCGCTCGCGAGAAAAACCGGGCCCCGTCTGTTGTGCTGAGAGGCATGACGTCGAGCCCGTCCCCCGCATCCGCCTCGCCCGGCGGGCCGGACAGCCGCGGACCGCTGCGCCGGCTCCGGGCCCGCGGCCGCGACGAGGCGCACCGGTCCGCCACCCCGCTGGAGCTCTTCTTCGACCTGTGCTTCGTCGTGGCCATCGCCCAGGCGGGCATCCAGCTGGTGCACTCCGTCGCCGAGCGCCACGCGGGCGAGGGCATCCTCGACTACGCGATGGTGTTCTTCGCCATCTGGTGGGCGTGGATGAACTTCACCTGGTTCGCCTCGGCGTACGACAACGACGACGTGCTGTACCGGGTCGTCACACTGGTGCAGATCGCGGGCGTCCTGGTCCTGGCGGCCGGGGTCTCGCGGGCGTTCGAGGACCACGAGTTCCTCGCCGTCTGGCTGGGCTACATGATCATGCGGCTCGCCCTGGCGGCGCAGTGGCTGCGTGCGGCCCTCGCCGGGGAGGGCCCGGAGCGGACGACGGCGCTGCGGTACGCCGTCGGGGTCCTGCTCTGCCAGATCGGCTGGCTGGGGCTGCTGTTCCTGCCGGTGGAGGCCCGGCCCTGGGTGTTCCTGGTGATGGTGCCGCTGGAGCTGTGCGTGCCACCCCTCGCGGAGAAGGACCACCCCACGACATGGCACCCGCGCCACATCGCGGAACGGTACGGGCTGTTCACCATCATCGTGCTGGGCGAGACGATCGCCGCGGCCACGGTGGCCGTGAAGTCCGGCATCGACGAGAACGACGCGCTGGACGAGCTGCTGCCGATCGCCGCGGGCGGGCTGCTGGTCATCTTCGCCGCCTGGTGGATCTACTTCGTGGTGCCCATCCACGGCCATCTGCGCTCCAACAGGCAGGCGTTCCTGTGGGGCTACGGCCACTACCTGGTGTTCGCGTCGGCGGCGGCGATCGGTGCGGGCCTGGAGGTGGCGGTGGAGCAGACGGTCGGCACGGCGCACGTTTCGACGCTGACCGCGTCGGCCGCCGTGACACTGCCGACGGCGCTGTTCCTGCTGACCGTGTGGGCGTTGCACGCGCGGCACTTCAAGGTGGGCATCTCCCAGCAGCTCGTGCTGCCGACGACGGCGCTGCTGGTGATCTGCTGCACGTTCCTCGGGCACTGGGCGGTGCTCGCGGCGGGCATCGTCTCCGCGCTGGCGGTGGCGACCGGTACGACGCTCACCGCGCGCCGGGCCGCCCGGGCGACCAGGACGGCGGCACCCGCCGGCTGACGTGGCGTCGCGGCGGCACCGATGCGCCAGGCCGCTGCACGAGACTTGGCGCCATGACAGTTGACGCGCTGACGGATGTCGCCGGGGTGCGGGTGGGGCACGCGACCCGGACCGGCGACGGATGGCTCACCGGTACCACGGTCGTGCTCGCCCCGCAGGGCGGTGCCGTCGCCGCCGTGGACGTGCGCGGTGGCGGCCCCGGCACCAAGGAGACCGACGCCCTGGACCCCCGCAACCTCGTGCAGAAGGTCGAGGCGATCGTGCTGACCGGCGGCAGCGCCTACGGTCTCGACGCGGCGTCCGGGGTGATGGCCTGGCTGGAGGAGCGGGGCCGCGGGGTGCGCGTCGGGCCGGATCCCGCGCACGTCGTGCCGGTGGTGCCCGCCGCGTGCGTCTTCGACCTCGGGCGGGGGGGCGACTTCCGGGCCCGGCCGGACGCGGCCACCGGTCGGCAGGCGGTCGAGGCGGCCGCGGCGAGCGAGCCGGGAGCGCCGGTGCCCGAGGGGTGCGTGGGCGCCGGTACGGGCGCCGTGATCGGGTCGGTGAAGGGCGGGATCGGAAGCGCCGCCACGGTCCTCGACTCGGGGATCACGGTGGCCGCGCTGGTGGTGGCCAACGCGGTGGGGTCGGCGGTGGACCCGGAGACGGGCGTCCTGTACGGGGAGTTGTTCCAGGGGCGCGTGCGCTACCCGGAACGGCGGGTCCACGAGGTCGCGCGCCGGCGGCTCGCCGAGGTCGCCGCGCGCAACGCCCCTCCCCCGCTGAACACCACGCTCGCGGTCGTCGCCACCGACGCCGACCTGTCCAAGGCGCAGGCGCGGAAGCTGGCCGGCACGGCGCACGACGGCATCGCGCGGGCCGTCCGCCCGGTGCACCTCCTCAACGACGGCGACACCGTGTTCGCCCTGGCGACCGGGCAGCACCCGCTCGACACCGGCACCCCCCTGGCGCTGAACGACGTCCTCGCGGCCGGCGCGGACATGGTCACCCGCGCGATCATCCGCGCGGTACGCGCCGCCGAGTCGGTGGACGGGCCGGGTGGGGCGTGGCCGTCGTACGAGGAGTTGTACGGGCGGCGTTGAGAGGGTCCGTGGCTCTCCAGCCGGGCGATTGTCGCGGTTCTGTCACGTGATGGTCCTCATCGCGGCCGCAGGGAACCCCGGCGGCCGCCCCGTCCCTCTTCCTCCACGTACTGGAACGGACCACGCGCATCACACGAACTGGAGCAGCCCGTGACAACGCCGGACATTGCAGCGCGGCGCGCACTGGGGGCCTGTGCCGTCCTGGTGGTCGGCGCCCTGACTCTCACCGCCTGCGGTGGCAGCGCCAACGCCAAGAACGACGACCGGGGCGACGGCAAGGCCTCCTCCCCCAAGACCTCCGTGGCGAAGATCGCCATCTCGGCGAAGGACGGCTCGACCGGCGCTTCCATCAACACGACCGGCGTGAAGGTCAGCGACGGCCGGCTGACCGAGGTGAGGATGACGGTGGCGGGCACGCGCCAGGCCGTACCGGGGGCGATATCCGCGAACGGCACCGTCTGGAAGCCGAAGGAGCAGCTGGAGCGCGGCACGAAGTACGAGATATCAGCGACCGCGAAGGACGCCGATGGCCGCCCGGCCGCCGCCAACTCCATCTTCACGACCGTCACCTCGGCGAACAGCTTCATCGGGACGTACACGCCGGACAACGGCACAACGGTCGGTGTCGGGATGCCGGTGTCGTTCACCTTCGACAGGGCGATCACCGACAAGAAGGCCGTGCAGTCGCACATCACGGTCACCTCCAGCAGCGGCCAGAAGGTGGTCGGGCACTGGTTCGGCGCGCAGCGGCTGGACTTCCGGCCCGAGGAGTACTGGAAGGCCGGCTCCAAGGTCACGATGAAGATCGACCTGGACGGCGTCGAGGGCACGAACGGCGTCTACGGGGCGCAGCAGAAGACGGTCACCTTCACCGTCGGGCGCTCGCAGGTCTCCACGGTCGACGCCGCCACGCAGACCATGACGGTGGTGCGGGACGGCAGGACCATCAAGACGATCCCGGTGTCGACCGGCAGCGCGAAGTACACGACGTACAACGGGCAGATGGTGATCTCCGAGAAGTTCGTGCAGACCCGGATGAACAGCCGGACCGTCGGCCTGGGCGGCGAGTACGACATCCCGAACGTCCCGCACGCGATGCGTCTGACGACGTCCGGCACCTTCATCCACGGCAACTTCTGGTACGACAAGGGCAATCCGCCCTTCGGCCGTGAGGGCACCAGCCACGGCTGCGTGGGGTTGCAGGACGTGGAGGGGGCGCGGGGCGCCACACCCGCCAAGTGGTTCTACGACAACTCCCTCATCGGGGACGTGGTGACCGTCAAGAACTCCCCCGACAAGACGGTGGCGCCGGACAACGGGCTCAACGGATGGAACATGCCGTGGAGCCAGTGGGTCGCCGGAAGCGCCACCTGAACCCTGAACCACTGAACCATCGTCTGAGCAGCGGTCTCTGACGACTTTCCGGGCCGCGCGGGAACGTTCCGCGCGGCCCGCGCGTTTTCCATGCGTACGTTTTCTCGGTTCCCGGACATGATGTCCGACCGAGGGGCTACGGTATGCACCCACAAGGTGACATGCAGCAACGCCGGGAGAAACCTTGAGCGTTCCGTACGAGACGGCAGCGTACGAAGCCCCCGACTCGCCCGAGTCTCCGGAGGAGCACCTCGCGCGACTCCTCGGCCGCGCGCTGAACTCCTTCGAGCTGCCCGACGAGACGATAGGGCGGCTGGACTGCGCGCTGGCGTGCGACAGTTCGCTGCACTCCGCGCACCACAGCGCGGGGCTGCACCGGGAGACGTACCGGCACACCTGGCTGCTGGCCGACGGCTCGTGGCTCACCCTGTGGGAGCTCGTGCACAACACCGCGCCGGGCAGTGAGCCGCAGCACGAGGTGTACGCCGACGAGGAGGAGCTGCGCGCCGCCACCGCCCGGCTGCCGCTGCCGCCGGACGCGCCGGACTTCGAACTGCCGGTCACGGTGCAGCTGTCGCCGGTCCTCCCGCCCCGGCACGTCTACGTGCCCGACGACTCGGCGGACCACGCGCGCCGGTTACTGCGCCGAGCGGAGAACCCGGACGGGCCGGGCGCCGACATGGCCGCGTTGCTGGCCACGGCATGTGCGCACCGGATCACCCAGGCCTTCGGCCGCCCGAGCCGGGCGGGACGGGCCGGACGGTGCTTCTCGCTCTACGAGCACGCGTTCCTGCTGCGCGACGGCAGCGAGGTCTCCCTCTGGGAGGTCGAGCACACGGCCACCCCCGACGGACGGCACATGTGCGAGGTGTACGTCACCGAGGACGCGGCACGGCAGGCGATGGAGCGGCGAGCGGCGCAGGTCTCCTGACACACCGCTCTCCCGACACACCGCTCTCCCGGCGCGTCGGCCCGGGGCTCAGTGACCTTCGCCGAACCGCCGCACCAGGCCCGTGAAGGCGGCCCGCTCCGCCGGGGTCAGTTCGACGGCCTCCACGCCGGGGCCCGCGCCCTGCTGCCGGGGCAGGCCGGGCAGGCGGTCGGTGGCGGGCCAGGAGGCCTCGGCACGGCCGCGGCGCAGGACACGGATCAGGCCGACCGTCCAGGCCCCGGTCGCCAGGGCGAGGAGGACCACGCCCGTCAGCTGCAGGATCGAGTCGTGCTCAGACATGTGCCCCAGTACACACCACGGTCCGGGGCCGTGGCCCCGGACCGTGATGATCGTGATCTATCTCGCAGCCGACGTGAACGGCTCACACCCGCACAAAGGGGCGGACTGTCGCCGTTCTACGCCGCCACCGGCTGCTTCTTCTCCGCCGGGGCGGCCCGGTCGTCCGGGGTGCCCGCGACCGCGGCGCCCGGCTGGGTCTTGCGCATGCCCTTCAGGACGATGACCAGACCGGCCGTGACCGCCGTGCCGGCCGCGATGGCCAGCAGGTACAGGAACGGCTTGCCGATCAGGAAGGTGACCCAGATGCCACCGTGCGGGGCCCGCAGGGTCGAGCCGAAGGCCATGGTCAGGGCGCCGGTGACCGCGCCGCCCGCCATGGAGGCGGGGATGACCCGCAGCGGGTCGGCGGCGGCGAACGGGATCGCGCCCTCGGAGATGAAGGACGCGCCGAGCACCCAGGCCGCCTTGCCGTTCTCGCGTTCGGCGGCGGTGAACAGCTTCTTGCGGACGGTCGTGGCCAGGGCCATGCCCAGCGGCGGGACCATTCCGGCGGCCATCACCGCGGCCATGATCTTCATGGCCGAGTCGCTCGGGGCGGCGACCGAGATGCCGGCCGTGGCGAAGGTGTAGGCGACCTTGTTGACCGGGCCGCCGAGGTCGAAGCACATCATGAGGCCGAGCAGCACGCCGAGCAGGATGGCGTTGGCACCGGACAGGCCGCTGAGCCAGTCGGTCAGGCCCTTCTGCGCCTCGGAGATCGGCTTGCCGATCACCACGAACATCAGGAACCCGACGACCGCCGAGGAGACCAGCGGGATCACCACCACCGGCATGATGCCGCGCAGCACCGGCGGGATGGTGAGCCGCTGGATGCCGAGGACCACACCACCGGCGATGAGACCCGCGACCAGGCCACCGAGGAAGCCGGCGCCGATCGTCACCGAGATCGCGCCGCCGACGAAGCCGGGCACGAGACCGGGCCGGTCGGCCATGCCGTAGGCGATGTATCCGGCGAGGACCGGGACGAGGAACCCGAAGGCGGCAGCGCCGATCTGGAACAGCAGGGCGCCCCAGCTGTCGACCTGGCCCCAGTCGAAGTGCTCGGTGACCGACTTGGCCTCGTTGATCTGGTAGCCGCCGATGGCGAAGCCGAGGGCGATCAGCAGACCACCGGCCGCGACGAAGGGGACCATGTAACTGACGCCGGACATCAGCCACTTGCGCAGCTTGGTTCCGTAGCCCTCGCCGGGCTCGCCGGCGCGTTCGACGGGGGTGCCGGGCCTGGCGGCGGCGGTGACCTCGCCGCGTTCGGCCTTGGCACGGACCTCGGCGATCAGTTCGGCGGGCCGGTTGATGGCCGCCTTCACCCCGGTGTCCACGGTCGGCTTCCCGGCGAACCGGTCCTTCTCCCGAACCGAGACGTCGTGCGCGAAGATCACGCCGTCGGCCGCCGCGATCACGGCCGGGTCGAGCCGGGTGAAGCCGGCCGAGCCCTGCGTCTCGACGACGATCTCGACGCCCGCATCGCGGCCCGCGTTCTCCAGCGACTCGGCGGCCATGTAGGTGTGGGCGATGCCGGTCGGGCAGGAGGTGACGGCCACGATCCGGAACGGGCGCCGGGCCTCGGGCGTCTCGGTGGTGGCCGTGGCGGCGGCGGAAGAGGCCGCTTCCGCCGACGCCACGGTGTCTTCGGAGGCTCCGGAACCCGATGCCTCAAGCTCCTCGCCCCGGATCAGCGCCGCCGCTGCCGCCGCGTCTCCCACCGAGCGCAGGGCGTCGGTGAACTCGGCGTTCATCAGCTGCCGGGCCAGCGACGACAGGATCGTCAGGTGGGCGTCGTCGGCGCCGGCCGGCGCGGCGATCAGGAAGATCAGGTCGGCGGGGCCGTCCGCCGCGCCGAAGTCGATGCCGTTCGCGCTGCGGCCGAAGGCCAGGGTCGGCTCGGTGACGTGTGCGCTGCGGCAGTGCGGGATGCCGATGCCGCCGTCAAGGCCGGTGGGCATCTGTGCCTCGCGGGCGGCCACGTCGGCGAGGAAGCCCTCCAGGTCGGTCACCCGGCCCAGGGCCACCATGCGCTCGGCGAGGGCACGCGCCGCCGCTTCCTTGGTATCGGCGGACAGGTCGAGGTCGACCAGGTCCGCGGTGATCATGTCGCTCATCGCGGGCTCCTTAGCACGCGTATCGCCCGGGGAGTGGGGTGGGCGGAAGTGGGGACGGGGGTGCGGTGGGGGGTCGGGGTGGGCAAGGCGGGGCCGGGGAACCCCCGCCTTCCCCGGGCGGCAGAGCGGCTCAGGTTGCCCTGCCGTCCGTCGGAGGCGGCGAGTAACGGTGAGCTTCGCCGCTTGTCGGCCGGTTCGGCAAGAAGCGGACCAATACGGACAAGCGTGGGATACGTCATGTCACCGGCTCCTTCAGTACGCGGTCCACCGGCACCTGCGCCGTGACCGTCACCGCCGCGGGGTCCAGGTCGGACGGCGTCGGCATGACACTGCCGGGCAGCTGCACGGCCGCCGCGCCGTGCGCCACCGCCGAGGCCAGGGCCTCGGGGCCGCGGCCGCCGGCGATCAGGAAACCGGCGAGGGAGGAGTCACCGGCCCCGACATTGCTGCGGACGGCGTCGACGCGCGCGGTGCCGTACCAGGCGCCGGCGTCGTCCACGAGCAGCTGGCCGTCGGCGCCGAGGCTCGCGAGGACGACCCGGGCGCCCATCTCGCGCAGCTCCTCCGCCGCCTTCACGGCGTCGCCCACGGTGGAAAGGGGGCGGCCGACGGCCTCGGCGAGTTCCTCGGCGTTCGGCTTGACCACGTCGGGCCGCTCGCGCAGCGCCTCGAGGAGGGCGGGCCCGGAGGTGTCCAGCGCGATACGGGCACCGGCGGCGTGCGCGCGGGCGACCAGTGCGGCGTACCAGGACGGGGCGAGTCCGCGCGGCAGGCTGCCGCAGCAGGCGATCCAGGAGGCGTCCCGGGACTGCTGCCGCACGGTCTCCAGCAGCAGTTCCTGCTCGGCCGCCGACAGCTCCGGCCCGGGCGCGTTGATCTTCGTGAGGACCCCGTCGGCCTCCGCGAGCGCGATGTTGGAGCGGGTGGCTCCGGCGACCGGGACCGGCGCGACCTCGATGCCCTGCGCGTCGAGCAGGTCGGCGACGACCGCGCCCGGCGCTCCGCCCAGCGGCAGCACGGCGACCGTGCGCTGCCCGGCGGCGGCGACGGCCCGTGAGACGTTCACGCCCTTGCCGCCCGGGTCCATGCGCTCGCCGGTGGCGCGGATGACCTCGCCGCGGTCGAGCGAGGGGACCTCGTAGGTGCGGTCCAGCGACGGGTTCGGGGTGACGGTGAGGATCATGCGCGCACTACTTCCGTGCCGCCGCGCTCGATGGCGACGGTGTCTTCGGGGCTCAGCCCGCTGTCGGTGATCAGCAGGTCCACATCGCTCAGGTCGCCGAAGCGGGCGAAGTGCTCCTGGCCGTGCTTGGAGGAGTCGGCGAGCAGCACCACGCGACGGGCGGCGGCCACGGCCGCCCGCTTGACGGCCGCCTCGGCGAGGTCGGGGGTGGTCAGGCCGTGCTCGGCGGAGAAACCGTTGGCCGCGACGAACAGCACGTCGGCGCGGATCTCGCCGTACGCGCGCAGCGCCCAGGCGTCCACGGCGGCGCGGGTGCGGTGCCGTACGCGCCCACCGACCAGGTGGAGCTGGATGCCGGGGTGGTCGGCGAGGCGGGCCGCGATGGGCAGGCTGTGCGTGACGACGGTCAGCGAGGTCTCCAGCGGCAGGGCGGCGGCCAGCCGGGCCACCGTGGTACCGGCGTCGAGGATCATCGTGCCCTCGGTCGGCAGTTCCGCCAGGGCCGCTTTGGCGATGCGGTCCTTCTCGTCGGCGGCGGTCGACTCGCGCTCGGCGAGGTCCGGCTCGAAGTCGAGGCGTCCGACCGGTATGGCGCCGCCGTGCACCCGGCGGACGAGCCCGGCGCGGTCGAGGGCCTTCAGGTCGCGGCGGATCGTCTCCGCGGTGACCTGGAACTCCTCGGCCAGCGACACGACGTCCACCCGCCCGCTGTCGCGGGCGAGCCGGAGGATCTCCTGTTGGCGCTCCGGTGCGTACATGTCCGTTCACCTCCGACCTGTGCCCGAACGTGTGGTTTAGGCGGGAGGCTACGCCTGGATTTCCAGAAAGTAAACAGCTTCGGGCTCAATCGGGCATGATCGGGCTTCCGGATGCGTCCGTTTCTCTGTGACCGAACGCCTCATGCCCGGCACGCGAGGTGCCGGGCCCCTTCCGTGTCCGGTGCTCCAGGAGACCAGGAGACGAGGTGGGGGACGTCAGGAGACCAGTTCGGGCTCCCGCTCCGCCGCCCGGACCTCCTCGCCGGCGCCCTCGACGTGCTGGGCCGGCCGCTTCGGCAGCGCGAACATCAGCAGGAAGATCGCACCCATCACGGCGGCCACCCAGCCCAGCGCGTACTGGAAGGCGTCCACGAAGGCCGGGCCCACCTCGGACGGGCGCAGGGTGTCGCCCATCACTCCGAAGAACACCACCGACACCAGCCCGAGCCCCAGCGCGTTGCCCATCTGCTGCACCGTGCTGATCAGCCCGGACGCCGACCCGGCGTGCGCCCGCGGCACCTCGGACAGGATCGCGTCGGTCAGCGGCGCGAAGATCAGCCCCATGCCCCCGCCCATCACGACCAGCGGCAGCGCCATCTGCCAGGGTTCGATGCCGAGGCCGTACCGCTCGGACTCCCACAGGTAGAGCAGGACTCCGGCCCCCATGACCAGCGCCCCGGCCTGGAGCACCTTGCGCCCGAAACGCGGCACCAGCTTCTGCACCGACAGCCCGGCCGCCACCGACACCGCGATCGAGAAGGGCACACCGGTCAGCCCCGCCCTGAGCGGGCTCCAGCCCAGGCCCTCCTGCATGTACAGCGTCCACACCAGGAAGAAGACGCCGAGCCCGATCCCGAAGACGGTCTGGACGGCGATCCCGGCCGCGAAGCTCTTCACCCTGAACAGCGACAGCTCGATCAGCGGGGAGCCGTCCCGCGCGCCCTTGCGCCGCTCGTACGCCACCAGCGCCGCGAGGACGGCGAGCGAGCCGGCCATCGAGACATGACCCCACAGCGGCCAGTCCAGCTCGTGGCCGCGGGTGAGCGGGTAGAGCAGCATCAGCAGGCCCAGCGTCACCAGCGCGACGCCCACCAGGTCCAGCTTCAGGGCCTTCGGCGCCTTGGACTCGGTGATGAAGCGGGCGCCGAGAACCAGGCCCGCGACACCGACGGGCAGGTTGATGAGGAAGATGGGCCGCCAGCCCAGCCCGAACAGGTCCCACTCGGTCAGCAGCGCGCCGAGGAGCGGACCGGAAACCGCCCCCAGCCCGACGATCGCGCCGAACAGCCCGAACACCTTGCCCCGCTCGTGCGCCGGGAAGGTGGCGTGCACGATCGCCAGCACCTGCGGCACCATCAGCGCCGCCATACCGCCCTGGAGCAGGCGGGAGGCGACCAGCATCTCCGGGTTCACGGCGAGGCCGCACAGCGCCGAGGCGACGGTGAAGCCGCCGATGCCGACGAGGAACACCCGCTTGCGGCCGTGGATGTCGCCGAGCCGCCCGCCGGTGATGAGACCGGCGGCGAAGGCGAGGGCGTACCCCGCGGTGATCCACTGGATCTGGCTGAAGGTGGCGCCCTCCTCACGCCGGATCGACGGCAGGGCGATGTTGACGATGGTGACGTCGACGAGGTCCATGAAGGCCGCCGTCATCACGATCGCGAGGGCGAACCAGCGGCGCCGGTCGGGAGCGGCGTCCGGCTTGCGCACAGGGGTTTGGGTGGTCATGCCGTAAAGCTAGAAGCCATATAGGTCAGATCATGTCCTAGTGATCGGGCATGCTCCGGTCCATGACGACGGACACGCGCAGCAAGGGGACGGCCCCATGACGACGGACACCCCGGCCCGGCTGCTCCAGCTGCTCTCCCTCCTCCAGACGCCCCGCGAGTGGCCCGGCGGCGAGCTCGCCGACCGCCTCGGCGTCTCCCGGCGCACGGTCCGCCGCGACATCGACCGGCTGCGCGAACTCGGCTACCCGGTGCAGGCCACCAAGGGCGCCGACGGCGGGTACCGGCTCGTCGCGGGCAAGGCCATGCCGCCGCTCGTCCTCGACGACGAGGAGGCCGTCGCCATCGCGGTCGGCCTGCGCGCCGGCGCGGGCCACGCGGTGGAGGGCGTGGACGAGGCGTCGGTGCGCGCCCTGGCCAAGCTGGAACAGGTGCTGCCCGGCCGGCTGCGTCACCGGGTCGCCACCCTCCAAGCCGCGACGACCCCGCTGACCAGCGGAGACGGCCCGAGCATCGCGCCGGAGACGCTGACCGTGATGGCCTCCACGGTGGCCGGGCGGGAGCGGTTGCGGTTCGCCTACCGCGCGGCCGACGGGACGGACACGCGGCGGGTCGTCGAGCCGTACCGGCTCGTGTCGACGGGCCGCCGCTGGTACCTCGTCGCGTACGACCTCGACCGCGCCGACTGGCGCACGTTCCGCGTCGACCGGGTGAGCGAGCCGTTCGCGACAGGGGCGCGGTTCGCCCCGCGGGAACTGCCGACGGGAAGCGCCGCGGAGTACTTGCGGCAGTCGATGCAGCGCCGGCAGGAGACGTACGACGTCGACGTCGCCTTCGCCGCCCCCGCCGAGGCCGTCGCGACCCGCCTGCCCGGCTGGCTCGGCAGCCCCGAGCCGGTCGACGACCACAGGTGCCGACTGCGGGCCACGGTCACGGACCACCTGGAGTGGCTGGCGGTCCGCCTGGCGATGCTCGGGTACGACTTCACGGTACGGGAGCCCGAGGAACTCGTGCGGTGCGTCAGGGAGTTGGGGGCCCGGTTGAGCAGAGCGGCGGAGGGAGCCCGGGCGGCGGAGGGCTGAGGCGCCGGGGGCGGCGGATCGCGGAGGTGCCGGCGGCGAAGAGCTCAGGTCCCGGGCGGCCGAGAGGCGACGCCACGATGTGAGGATCAGCCCGTCGTGGGGGCGCCCAGGTCCCGCCACGGAAAGTCCCGCAGCGCGGCCAGGTTTCCCAGGGCCCGTTCCACCGGGCCCCGCGGCCCCGTCGCCGGGGTGTCCTCGGCCGCCCAGTCCTCCACCGCCACACGGACTGCGGCGCTCGCGACGGCCGCGGCGAAGTGCAGACGGGGCGGCACGGCGGGCGCGGCGATGCTCTCGGCGGTGCTCCCGGCAACGTTGTCACGGTTCCCGTCAGGCAGTTGAGCCCCTGTCATCTGACCACTCGTCAACGCCGTCAACCGACTCGACAGCGCGTCGGCCAGTTCGCGCTCGGTGTCCTGGCACACCTCCGCCCACACCTTCCGCAGGGAGGGGTTCTCCATGGCCAGACGGATCAGGGTGCGGACCCACTCCCAGGAGGACACCGACACCCCGAGCCCGGGGGACAGGGTGTGACGGACGGCCGCTTCCAGGGCCTGCGGGACCGTGGCTCCGGGCGGGGCGGTGCGCACCGCCTCCACCCAGCGCCGGGCACCTGCCGCGTAGAGGGGGGCCACCGCCTCCTCCTTCGTGGCGAAGTACCGGTAGAAGGTGCGCGGGGCGACGCCGGCGGCCTGTGCGATGTCCTCGGCGCGGGTGGCCCGCAGACCGTGCCGTACGAAGAGGCCGGCCGCCGCACGGGCGATCGCCATACGGGTCTCCGCCTTCCGCCGCTCGGTCAGCGAGACCGGCTGTTTCGGGGGGTGCGGAGGGGTGGGAGACGGGGTGGTGCTGCTCACGTTCGGCAGGCTATGCCGTTGTGGCACAATCTGTCATCCGGCGGGCCACCCCGGGGTTCAGGTTCGGGGTGACCCGCCCTCCAGAAGGAGACGGCCGGGCTCCGGCGCCCGGGGGGAAGGCGCCGAAGCCCGGCTCGGGAGAGTCCCGGCGCCGGGGGGAGTGCGACGGGACGTGGCTCAGGGGGACCAGGGTTTCCCGGGGATGTGGCCCCGGGCCCGAACTCCTGGGCCCTGAATGCTTGTTCCCAGGGCCTTGGCACTTGAAGCGGCGTTACATCGCCATGTTTGCGCGGTCTCGCGCCACCCGGCGTACGCGCCTGCCTCCAGGCGCACACCGACCGCACCGACGCCCGCCGGCACCGGCCGGCCGACACCCGCCGGCCCGTCGCCCGCACCTCCCGCTGGCGCAGCTGCAGGCTCTCAACAGGCCGGGCACAGCTCACGAATCACAGGCGGCCCGGCACGAGGAACGCGCCGGTAGACACCCTGGCCGTACGGCACCCCGGCCATATGGCACCCCGGCCGGACGGCAGCCCGGCGCGCACGGAAGGCGTCCGCCGCGCGGATCAACGGGAGGCACCGCCTCCGCCCCGCGGATCGACGGACACCCGCATCCGCCGCCGTCCGGACGGGCTCGCGCTCACGCCGCCGCGTCGAACCCCGTGTCGCGCGCCAGCTTCTTCAGCTCCAGCAGCGCGTGCTTCTCGATCTGGCGGATGCGCTCGCGGGTCAGACCGTGCTCCTTGCCGACCTCGGTCAGCGTGCGCTCACGGCCGTCCTCGATGCCGTACCGCATCTTGATGATGGAGGCCGTGCGCTGGTCGAGGCGGCCGATGAGGTCGTCCAGCTCCTCGCTGCGCAGCAGCGTCAGCACCGACTGCTCGGGCGACACCGCCGACGTGTCCTCCAGCAGGTCGCCGAACTGCGTCTCGCCCTCGTCGTCCACCGACATGTTCAGCGAGACCGGGTCACGGGCCCAGTCCAGCACGTCGATGACGCGCTCCGGCGTCGAGCCGAGCTCGGCGGCGATCTCCGTCGGCTCCGGGTCCCGGCCGTTCTCGCGGTTGAACTCACGCTGCACGCGCCGGATCCGGCCCAGCTCCTCCACCAGGTGGACGGGCAGGCGGATGGTGCGGGACTGGTCGGCTATCGACCGCGTGATGGCCTGGCGGATCCACCACGTCGCGTACGTGGAGAACTTGAAGCCCTTGCGGTAGTCGAACTTCTCGACCGCGCGGACCAGGCCGGCGTTGCCCTCCTGGATCAGGTCGAGGAGCGGCAGACCGCTGCGGGGGTAGCGGCGCGCGACGGCGACGACCAGGCGGAGGTTGGAGCGGATGAAGATCTCCTTGGCCCGCTCCCCCTCGGCGACCAGGGCCTCCAGCTCCTCACGGGTGGCGTCCGCCTTCGTCTCCTCGTACCCGTCGAGGATCTGCCGCGCGAACACACCCGCCTCGATGACCTGGGACAGCTCGACCTCCTTGGCGGCGTCGAGCAGCGGTGTACGCGCGATCTCGTCGAGGTACATGCCGACCAGGTCGCGGTCGGCGATCTCGCCGCCATGGGCGCGAACACTGCTTGCCGCGTCGGCCGTCTCGCCGGTGGCGGACTGACGACGGGCGACGGCACGGGTTGCCATGCGTGCTCCCTTGCGATGGTGAGGTCAGCGGGTGGTCCTTCAGACGCTCAGCGCTCTTGTCAGGTCCCTCCGGACTCTGGCCGAGTGCCCTGCATCCGTGGGAAACAACGACTGGAATCCGGACAGAATTCCCAACCCGTCCCTCAATTTTTCTGATCATGCAGTACCCTGTGCCGCCACAGAGGAGGCGTGATGCTGTCGGAGCGTGCGGAGGTCCAGGTCAGACCGGGGACCGAGGAGGACCTCCAAGCCCTCACCGACCTCTACAACCACTACGTACGTGAGACGGCGATCACATTCGACACCGCGATCTTCGCTCCGGAGGAGCGCCGCCCGTGGCTGCTCTCCCACCTTGAAGACGGCCCGTACCGGCTGATGGTTGCCACGGGCGCGGATACGGACACGGACACACGGAAGGTCCTGGGCTACGCCACGTCCAGCCCCTTCCGGGCGAAGCCCGCGTACGCCACCTCCGTGGAGACGTCGGTCTACGTCGCCCCGGACGCCGGCCGCCGGGGCGTCGGCACACTCCTGTACAAGGCCCTCTTCGAGGCCCTGGCGGGCGAGGACCTGCACCGCGCCTACGCGGGCATCGCGCAGCCGAACGAGGCGTCGGCGCGGCTGCACGAGCGCTTCGGCTTCCGGTACGTGGGGACGTACCGCGAGGTGGGCCGCAAGTTCGGCCGGTACTGGGACGTGGCCTGGTACGAGAAGGAACTGTGAGGGGCGCCGCCCGGCTCAGCCGAACTGTACCGACCGCTTCGCCAGGCCCATCCAGAAGCCGTCGATCAACGATTTCCGCAGGTCCAGCTCCCCGGCCGCGTCCGCCGCGCCCATGGTCACGAACAGCGGCGCGAAGTGTTCGGTGCGCGGGTGGGCGAGCAGGCCCGCCGGGGACTTGCGGGTGAAGTCCAGCAGCGCGTCCACGTCGCCGGCCTCCAGCGCCCGCCGGCCCCAGTCGTCGAACTCGGCCGACCAGGAGGGCACCCCGCCGCCGTGCCGCAGCGCGGCCAGGTTGTGGGTGAAGAAGCCGGAGCCGACGATCAGTACGCCCTCGTCGCGCAGCGGCGACAGTTTCCGGCCGATCTCCATGAGCCGCACCGGGTCCAGGGTCGGCAGGGAGATCTGCAGCACCGGGACGTCGGCCTCGGGGTACATCTCGACGAGCGGCACGTAGGCGCCGTGGTCGAGACCGCGGTCCGGGATGTCCTGCACGGGCATGCCGGGGGCGCGCAGCAGTTTGCGCACGGACTCGGCGAGTTCCGGCGCGCCCGGGGCCTCGTACGTCACGCGGTAGTAGTGCTCGGGGAAGCCCCAGAAGTCGTAGACGAGCGGGACGGTCTCGGTGGCGCCGAGGGCCAGCGGGGCCTCCTCCCAGTGGGCGGAGACCATCAGGATCGCCTTCGGGCGCGGCAGACCGGCGGACCAGGCGGCGAGCTCACCGGGCCAGACCGGGTCGTCCGCCAGCGGCGGTGCGCCGTGGCTGAGGTACAGGGCGGGCATGCGCACCTGTGGGGTGGCGGACAGGGCGGCGGACATGGTGGCGGCTCCCTCCGGGACATGCTTCCACCGAGCTTGAATCCTCAAGCTTCTCTTGCAAAACCGACTGTACGCCCCATTTATTTAATATTCAAGGAGCCGTACAGTGGAGAAGTGGAGAACATGAAGGCACCCTCATCCGCACCCGCACCGGTCCCCGACCCGCCACCGGCCGAGGAGACCCGCTGGCTCAGTGACGAGGAGCAGCGGGTCTGGCGCTCGTACATCGAGGCCACCACCCTGCTCGAGGACCACATGGACCGCCAGCTCCAGCGGGACGCGGGCATGCCGCACATCTACTACGGCCTGCTGGTCAAGCTCGCCGAGTCGCCGCACCGCCGACTGCGGATGACGGAGCTGGCGATGCACGCGAAGATCACCCGCTCCCGGCTGTCGCACGCCGTGGCGCGCCTGGAGAAGAACGGCTGGGTGCGGCGCGAGGACTGCCCCTCCGACAAGCGCGGCCAGTTCGCGGTGCTGACCGACGAGGGCCACCAGGTGCTGCGGCGCTCCGCGCCGGGCCATGTGGCGCTCGTACGCCACGCGGTCTTCAGCCGGCTCACCCCGGAACAGCAGAAGTCCCTCGGCGAGATCATGCGGATCATCGCCGAGGGACTCCAGCCCGACGAAGCGGGCGCGGACCTGCCCTGGCTCCGCTGACCGCTCATCGGCACAGCCGGGACAGGTCCTGAGGACCGTACGGACGAGGCGTCCCCTCCCCGTCCGTACGGCGCCGAAGGGGTACGACGCACAGCGCGCGGCGCGTACGGCGAGCGGTACGACGCGACGGCTGCCGCCGGTCGGCGTCGGCTCAGTGGGCGACGACCGGGACGGGCACCTCGTCCTCGACGGTCTCGGCGGAGCCGGTCACCGTCGTACCGCCCGGACGGCCGGCGTTGACGAAGGTCAGGGCGATGGCCGCGGCCACGACGAGGATGCCGACGGCGAACCAGATCGCGCTGGTGTAGCCCTCCACCATGCCCTCCAGCTGGACCAGCTGCTGCTGGGACCGGCTGGTCGCCCCGGCCATGTGGTCGGCGATGTAGGACGCGGTCGCGGAGGCGGCGATCGTGTTCAGCAGGGCCGTGCCGATCGCGCCGCCCACCTGCTGCGAGGTGTTGACCATCGCGGAGGCGACACCGGCGTCCCGCGGCTCGACGCCCTGGGTGGCCAGGGACATGGCCGGCATGAACGCCGTACCCATGCCGAGGCCGAGCAGCAGCATCGACGGCAGCAGCAGGGCCGCGTACGAGGAGTCGGTCTCCAGCTGGGTCAGCAGCAGCATGCCGAGCGCGGCGACCAGGAAGCCGGGGCCCATCAGCAGGCGCGGCGCGACCCGGGTCATCAGGCGGGTGCCGATCTGCGTGGAACCGGTGATCATGCCCGCGATCATCGGCAGGAAGGCGAAGCCCGTCCTGACCGGCGAGTAGCCCTTCACGATCTGCAGGTAGTAGGTCAGGAAGAGGAACAGGCCGAACATCGCGATGATCGCCAGGCCGAGGGAGAGGTAGATCCCGCCGCGGTTGCGCTCGGTGACCACGCGCAGCGGCAGCAGCGGGGCCTTGACCCTGGCCTCGACGGCGACGAAGGCAGCGAGCAGCACCGCCGACGCGACGAACATCGTGACGGTGACGGAGTCGCTCCAGCCCTCGGACTCGGCGCGGGTGAAGCCGTAGACGAGGGCGACCAGGCCGAGCGTGGACAGGACGACGCCGGGGACGTCGAGCGGCGAGCGGTTGCGGCTGCCCTCCGGCTCACGGATGACGAACCAGGCACCGGCCGCGGCGACCACGGCGAACGGGATGTTCACGAAGAACGTCCAGCGCCAGTCCAGGTACTCGGTGAGGAAGCCGCCGAGGATCAGGCCGACGGCGCCGCCGCCACCGGCGATCGCGCCGTAGATGCCGAACGCCTTCGCACGCTCCTTGGCGTCCGTGAACATCACGGCGAGCAGCGAGAGCGCGGCCGGGGCGAGCAGGGCACCGAAGGCGCCCTGCAGGGCGCGGGCGCCGAACATCATGGCCTCGTTGGTGGCCGCGCCGCCCAGTGCGGAGGCCGCGGCGAAACCGGCCAGGCCGACGACGAACGCGCGCTTGCGGCCCCACAGGTCGGCGATGCGTCCGCCGAACAGCAGCAGACCGCCGAAGGCGAGCGCGTAGGCCGTGACGACCCACTGGCGGTTGCCGTCGGAGATGCCGAGGTCCTGCTGGGCGGAGGGCAGGGCGATGTTCACGATGGTGGCGTCCAGGACGACCATCAGCTGGGCGAGCGCGATGAACACGAGCGCTCTCCAGCGGCCCGGGTCGACGGCTCCTGGTGCCTTTACGGCTGTTTCAGACATGGGGGTACCCACTTCGGGACTTCGTGACGGAAATTCGGGACGTCGTTACGGAAAACGGAAACGGACAGGTGACTCGGTCACGGAGACGGCTGACGCCGGGTGACCGGGTGACTGCTTGACTCGGTGGCTGGACGGCTGGACGGCTGCTGACCGACTGATGACTGGGGTGGCGCGCTGAACTGATCGGTCAGGACTGCCGCAGCTCCTCCAGGGTCACGGCCGTGCCCGGCAGGACGGACGGGGCCGGCGCCCGCATCCCGTCCAGGAACAGCTGAAGATGGCGGTGGACGAAGCGGTCGGCGCTCAGGCACTCCGTACCGGCCGGGGGCCGGCTGAGCTGGGCGACGGCGACCAGGAGGTCACCGACGCCGACGTCGGGACGCAACTGCCCGGCCGCCCTGGCCCGGTCCATGACCTCGGCGACGAGCCCCTCGACCCGTTCGCGCGCGGCCTCCAGGTCCGGGTGGTGCCGGTCGAAGGTGCTGGAGATCATCGGGCACAGCGCGCTGATCCGCTCGTCGGCGGCGGCGTGCACGAAGCGCTCCAGCGCCCCGAAGGCGTCCCCGGTCTCCGCGAGCGCGTGCTCGGCCGCCCGCGCCGTACGCTCCATGACGGAGCACACGACCTCGCCAACCAGCGCATCGCGGTCGGGGAAGTTCCGGTACACCGTGGCGTTGCCCACGCCGGCCCTGCGGGCGATCTCGTCGAGCGGCACCTCGGGGCCGTACTCGACGAACATCTCCCGGGCGGCGGTGACGATCCGCTCCCGGTTGCGCAGGGCGTCGGCGCGCGGCCGGGTCGCCTTGCGCGGCGCGGGGGTGGCGGTCTGCACGGCGTACTCCTGGATGACTGGTGGCGGCTGGACTCCGACTGCCCTGAGCGGCTGCGGCCGGAAGGCCGGCCCGGCGGCGATCCGGGGAGTGACTCCCCGTTTCGTCGGACGCTGGGTTAAACGGGGAATCGATCCCCGGTTATTTCCCACCCGGCCGACGAACTCCCGTGACCTGAGTCACACCCCCTACTCGCGGGAAACCCACGATCGGTCCGCTCCAACGCGCGCCCCCCATTCCGTCGACGCAGTGTGATCGCAGGGGTGCAGCCGGCGACCATCGGCTGCCACGGAGCGGAGGGTGCCCGCATGCAGCAGCCGCCGAGCAGCCGTCGGATACGCCCGCGCCGCGTGGCCGCCCTGGCCTCGGCGACCGCCCTGACCTTCACGGTCAGCAGCTCGGCAGGCACCGGGCACCTCCCGCCCGGCACCACCGCGGCCGGCGCGGGCCCCGCCACCGTGGCACGCTCGGCCGCGCACGGCCCCTGCATGATCAGCGGCGACAGGGACGTCCAGATGTCGGAGGGCATACCCACCTCCACCGGCTACGCCCGCGCCACCGGCACCGTCCGCGCCCTCACCCTGATGATCGACTTCTCCGACGCGCGCGGCGAGGGCAGCGCCCTGCACCGTTTCCGGGAGTTCTTCCCGCAGACCCGCCAGTGGTTCCGCACCAGCTCCTACGGCCGCCTCGACTACCGCCCCGAGACCCCGATCCCGACCTGGCTGCGGATGCCCAAGTCCTTCCGCGCGTACGGCATAGAGCGCGGGGCCCCCTTCGACCCGGGCTACCGGGAACTCGTCCAGGACATCGTCGCGGCGGCCGACCCGAAGGTGGACTTCCGCGCGTACGACCTCGTGAACGTGCTGGTGACCCCCAACGCGGGCCCCTCCGCCCTCGACACGGTCCTGTCCGTCACCTTCGCCGGAAACCCGGAGGCCCCGACCGCGGACGGCGTCCCGGTGGCCAACGCCTCCTTCGTCTACTCCCGCCAGGACGACGGCTCCGGCTCCTACGAGCGCACCGGCTACCGCGTCCTGCCCCACGAGAACGGCCACGTCTTCGGCCTGCCCGACCTGTACACCCAGGAAGGCGGGGGCGCGGTCGGCCACTGGGACATCATGAGCGAGGACTGGGGGGCCAACAACGACCTGCTCGGGTGGCACAAGTGGAAGCTGGGCTGGCTGGACGCCCCCCAGGTGCACTGCGCGGCGGCGCGCGGGACGACGGAGTACACACTGACGCCGCTGGCCCGGGCGGGCGGCTCGAAGCTGATCGTCGTACCACTGGACCGGACGACCGCGTACGCCGTCGAACTGCGCACCCGCGCGGGCAACGACGAGAGCGTGTGCCGGCCGGGCGTGCTGATCTACCGGGTCGCCGCGGACGTCGACACGGGTATGGGCCCGGTGACGGTGTACGACTCCCAGCGCGACAGCGGCGGCTGCACCCGCAGCCCCAACGTCCACGCGGAACTCTCCGACGCGACGTTCCGCCCGGGCGAGACGTTCACGGACCCGGGCAGGGGGGTTCGGGTGAGTGTGGTGGGGGTGGAGGGAGATGAAGACGGGGACGGCGGTGGCGATGGGGTGCGAGGAGGGCAGCAGTCGTATCGGGTGCGGGTGACGAGGGAGTAGGGCGGGTCGCCCGGCTGAGGGCAGGGGTTGGCGGTCCCCCGGACCGGATGACGGTAGCTCTGCCGTAGTTTTGGGCCGGATGGCGCTAGCCCTGCCGCACCTCAGGGCCCGGATGGCGCTTGGCCCTGCCGCACCACCGTCCCCGGATGACACTCAGCCCTACCGCACCCTCCGGCCCGGATTACGGTAGCCCTGCCGCACCCCCCGTCCCGGAGAGCCGATGCCCGCGAAGACCACCGACGAGGCCCCGCGCGAGCGGACCGCCGTACCGGCCGAGGCGGTCACGCCGCTGATCCGCGGTGTCGCCGTGCTGAGGCAGCTCACCGAGGCAGGCGGAACGCTCAGCCCCAGCGGGCTGGAACGGGCCACCGGCCTGGCCCGCTCCACGGTCGACCGGATCACGGCCACCCTCGCCCGCATGGGCTACGTCCGCCTCGACGGCCGGGAGGTGACCCTCGCCCCCCGCCTGATGGAACTGGGCAACGCCTACCTGGCCGCCCTGCGCCTGCCGGCCCTGCTGTCCCGGCGGGCCGACGCGCTGGCCGACGAGCTGGACGAGTCGGTGTCCCTGGCCGTCGCCGACCGCGACGGCATCCGCTTCATCCACCAGGCCACCCGCCGCCGCGCGATGTCCCTCAGCTTCCGCATCGGCGACCTGCTCCCGGCGGAACGCACCGCTCCCGGCCCGTTGTTCGCGACGCAATGGACGGAAGAAGACTGGCAACGCTGGCGGGAACGCAGGGCGGCGGACCCGCAGGACAGGACGTTCCCGGCGATACCTCCACGCGGGCCCGCACGAGGCGACAGGGACGCCGAGGCTGCCGTGCACAGCGGTCACGGGCATGACGACGCGGACTTCGTACGCCGCACCACGCAGGCGGCCGAGGACGGCTGGGCGCTGGACGACCAGCTCATCGAGCCGGGTCTGGTCGCGGTCTCCGTACCCGTACGGGAGCCGCGGACGGGCCGGGTGGCGTGCGTGGCGAGCGTCGTGAGCCACACCAGCCGGCACACGGCCCGGGACCTGGGCAGCAGCCTGCTGCCGAGCCTGCGGTCGGCGGTGGCGGACATGGAACGCGAGCTGCGGCTGGCCCCGCCGCCGGAGCCGGGACCGCCGCCCGCGGGCCTGGCGATCTGGACGGGCGCGTCGAAGCAGGAACTGGGACGGGAGTTCGTCGAGTCGCTGGCCCGCGGGCTGACCGTCCTGACGGCCTTCGGGGAGGGCCGTCAGGAGCTGACGCTGACGGAGGTCGCCAAGGCGACGGGCCTGGCCCGGGCGACGGCCCGCCGGGCCTTGATCACGTACCAGCACCTGGGCCTGGTGACACCGGCCGGCGAGCGCGGGTTCGCGCTGACGCCGAGGGTGCTGTCCCTGGGGTTCCCTCCCCTGTCCCGTACGTCGCTGCCCCAGATCGCCGAGCCCCACCTGGCGGAGCTGGCGGACCGCGTCCACGAGTCGACGTCGCTGGCCGTTCTGACACCGTCCGGCGACGAGATCCAGTACATCGCCCGGGCGGCGACGAACCGCGTGATGAGCGTCAACATCACGGTCGGCACCCGCCTGCCCGCCCACGCGACTTCACTGGGCCGCGTGCTGCTGGCGGACCTCCCGGCCTCGGAACGCCACCTCGGCGAGCCGCACGCGCCGACCCCGCACACGGTCACCAGCACCACGGCCCTGACCGGCGTCCTGTCGGAGGTCCGTGCCGAGGGCTACGCCCTGGTAGACGAGGAGTTGGAGGAGGGCCTGCGCTCCATCGCGGTCCCGATCCGCGACCGCACGGGCCGGGTGGTCGCGGCCCTCAACACGGCGATGCACGCGACCCGCCACACGGTCGAGGAGTGCGTGACGCACATCCTCCCCGAGCTGAAAACCACCGCAGGCCACATCGAAACGGACCTCCACACGGCGAGCCGCTTCACCCACGTCCCACTGACCTGACCCCCACCGGGCGATCGATATCCGGTACCCTGACGCCTGTGGCCGCACGGCCACACCCACGCCTTCGTAGCTCAGGGGATAGAGCACCGCTCTCCTAAAGCGGGTGTCGCAGGTTCGAATCCTGCCGGGGGCACAGCCAGAAGGGCCAGCTCAGGAGGGGTTTCCTCCCAGGCTGGCCCTTCACCGTTCCGGGCTCCGTGCCACACGCGTGCCACTACGTCCGCTCGGCAGCCCGTCAAAGCGGAAGGGATGCCCGCTACTCCGTGACAAAGGGGGCGTACCCGTCCGGCACCTCGCTGACCTGCAAGTCCGAGAAGAGCAGGGTGAGACGGTGCGCGTTGGTCTCGATGCGGACCTCATGGAAGTCGATCCCAACGGCTTGCGCCCAACGGCGGGTCGCTTCCGACTGCGGGAGGACCTTCGCACCTGGGTACAAGGAGTGCCACTTCACGCCCCAGACGTACCCGTCGAGGTCGACGCCGGTCTCATGGTCGATGAGGCGGTCGTCCAAAGAGACACGCCAGGTCTCCGGCAGTACGGACGATTCGCACCGGGCCTCGACGCAGTACCGGAAGAGATACCGCAGATACGCCGGCTCGACGCCGGTGCGGGGATCCGCCGTCACGTAGACGATGACCTCGTAGTCGCGCATGTAGCTGGTGTATCCGTGGTGGACGACGGCGTGATCGAAGGTCTCGTCCAACATCTGTTCAAGCACTGCGGCGTCCCTACGACCGTTTCTATCCCACACGATCAGCCCCTGACAGCCTGATATCTACCGGTGCCAGGGGCTGAGGACTCCACAAGGATCGCTCGGACAAGTCTTAGCCGGGAGCTTCCTCTCCCCCCACCGTCGCGGATCATGGCCCCGAGTCGGTCGGCGATGGCCCGGTCCCGGTCGCTGGTCATGTGCTGGTAGATCAGTGCGGCCCGGGAGCTGCTGTGCCCCATCCGCGTCATCAGCTCCCGCGTGCTGGCCCCGGCCGTCGAGGCCAGTGTGTTGCCCGTGTGCCGCAGGTCGTGGAAGTGCAGCTCGGCCGTGACGCCCGCAGCCTTCCGAGCCTTGACCCAGTCGTCCCGGAAGTTGCTCCGCCGCAGCTGCCCACCTTGCGGCCCGACGAAGACGTGTCCATCGCGGCCGGGAGCGGCGAAGTGCTCCAGGTGGTGTGTGACCGCGTCGAGCAGTTCAGCCGGGAAGGAGACGGAGCGCACCCCGGCCGCGGATTTCGGCGCCTTGTCGAAGAGCCGGCCGTTCTGGAGCTCGGCCTGAGCCCGGCGGACGGTGACGGTCAGCCCCTCCAGGTCGATGTCCCGGCGCCTCAGGGCCGCCAGTTCCCCGAGCCGCAGGGTGGTGAAGGCCGCCAGGAGCACGAGCAGCCGGTAGCGCGGTGCGATGGAGTCGGCGACGGCGAAGACCTCCGCCACCGTGAGGACCGGCCGCTCGGGCACGTCGTAGCGGTCCGCGCCCTTGATGCGGCACGGGTTGCGCCGGATCAGCTCGTCGTCCACGGCCGTGTTCATCAGGGCACGCAGCAGTTGGTACGCCTTGACCACCGTCGGCTCACCGACGCCGGCCGCGAGGAGCTTGCCGCGCCAGCTGCGCACCCGGGCCGTCGTCACGTCGGCCACGCTCCCGGCCTCGAAGGTGGGCAGGATGTGCAGCCGTATCACCGACTCGTTCCGCTCACGGGTGCGGTCGGCGAGCTTCCGGTCCCGCAGCCACGCGGTGGCGTACTCCCCGAAGTTCACCGCCCCAGCGTCCGGGTCCGACCACTGCCCACGCGCGATGTCCGACTCGATGTGTGTCAGGGCGACTTGGGCATCGGTCTTGGTCGCGTACGTCTTCTCGGCCGGACGCAGTTGCCCCGTCTCGGGATCGCGGTAGCGGACCTGCCAACGGCCGGACGGAAGCTGTCGGACCGACCCGAAGTCCCGGCGCCTGCCTCTCCTGTTGGCCATCAGGCAGCCCTCCGCAGAGACCCGTGCCGGTGACCGGTAACCGTCCACAGCCTCGCCGGTTTCCAGGGCAGTAGCCGTTGCGTCCAGGAGGATTGCAAAGTCCTCGACTTCGATGCCGAGGCGGAGACGGCGAGGGCTGCTCACAGTGAACACGCAGTGCCGTACCAGCTGCCGTGGCTCGACGCGCGTTGAGCCTGCCACACGGGGCCACAGCGCTTGCGGTCGACAAGCTCATGACGAAAGAGCATGGTGGAACTAAAGGGGCATAGGGGAAATCAGGGGCTTCAGGCTAGCAATGCCAGGTCTCCTGAAAGCGCAACTGTCCGGATACGTCTTCTGGGCTCATGGCATCGATCTCGCTCGCGGAAGCCGCCATGCCACTGCACCCGTGCCGCCCCTGAGCGTCTGCCGAAAGCAAGGAGCTCGTTATGACTCGCAGGATCACCACGGTGGCAGCAGTCCATGGCATGGACTACGAGAACATCGGCACCAACGAACGAAGCTCTGCCATCCGCAACGGAGTGGAGTTCTTCCAGGAAGGAGAAGGGTATCGCCGCTTCTTCGACGGGGAACTGCGCTGGGGCGGAGAATGCCGCGGCGAGATCCATCTGGACGGAAGGGTTCAGAACAGCGAACTCTTCGTGCAGGGGACCGCGCTCCTGTACGAGGCGGACAGCGAGGACAACTGGGACCTCGACGGCAGCCAGCCACTCCAATTCTCCGTGCCGAAGGGCGCTACCGTTCAGCGGTCAGCGCACGTCACCAACACGGACGAGGACGCCGAGGACTACGTCCACTGGGACGTCACGATATCCAACAACATCGTCGAGTGACCTACCCCCACAACCGCACCGGCGCTGGCCGCTGGTGCGGTCACGGTGGGGCCCGCACAACTCATAGGATGAGGCTCGACTGCAAAAGCCGGTGTCGAGCCGGAGCAGTGCCGTCAAGCGTTGGACGGGGCGCCCAGGCGGCCGTGTAAGCGCCGACTAGGTTCGATCAGGCAGGGAGAGTCCCCCGCAACCTGTGCTGGGCGGGAGAAGAGCATGTGCCCTCTGCATGCCCGATCGAGGAGCGACCGGCGGGGAACAACGGCGGTCGCCAGCGTTGGGCGCCTCCGCAGCAGCCGGTCCATGTGGCTCATGGCCTCGCGCTGGGTGTCCTGAACGACATGGGTGCCACCACTCGGGGCACGACCCCGGCCGCCGTGAGAAGCGTGGCCGTGCCGGGCATCGTGCAGCCGGATGATCCCCGCCTTGGCGCGGGCAGCAGCCTGCAGCATCCGGTGCCAGCGCAGGGGCGCGATGCAGAGAGCGGGTAGCGGGACGGCACGACGGCGACGGCCCTTGGGGTCATCGCCGTACAGGACGCCACGGCGGCGTTGGGTCTGCTGCCGGACGTGGAGTACGCGGTTGTCGAGGTCGAGGTCCGACCAGCGAAGGCCGACGATCTCACCCCGCCGAAGGCCCATCGATGGCAAGCACGAAGGCCGCGTACAGCGGGTCCCTGCGGGACGCCGTCAGGAAGTCGAGCGTCTCGTCGAGGGTCCAGGCTTCAACTCGACGAGTGTTGGTGCGGGGTGGCTCGACCAACTTGGCAACATTGCGTGTGATCAGGTCCTCGCGGCAGGCGGAGGAACAGCGCGGAGCGCAGACTCGGTGCGACTCCTTGACGGTTGCGGCGGTGGTCTTCTTCTCCAAGCGGACGAGGAACCGGCGGACGTCGGCGACGCCAAGGGATTCAGCCGGTAGATCGCTCTTGTGCTGGTGGCGCCTATGATCTCGGCGGCTTGCGAGGTTTGCGCGGTCTGGCCCAGCTGCCGTGTGGCCGGTTCCGGTTCTGGACCAGTGCCGCCGCGTCGAACTGGGCTTTGCTGGTCACTGCTCGTGGTTCAGGTACGAGCTTGGTCGCAGTCGATCGCCACGGGACAGCCGAGGCCCAGCCGACCAAGGGCATGGTCTCGTCGTAGTGCGGCGCGAACTGCGCGACGATGATGGTGGGCATCTGATAGTTCAGGCTGCGGACGTGTTCGATGAACGCGTCCGGCAGCGAAACATGGTGGGTTTCCACGTAGTGCGGGAAGTCCTGGCGCCATAGCCAGGTGCCGTCGGTCACCAGTGACGAGCATCCGGGAGAGTGCCGGTGGGCGCTCCCGGTGATGACGTCGTGTCCGCCCTCCATGACGTCGACGAGGACGTGGCCGGCGTCCAGGTAGGCCACCAGGTCCGCCTCGTCCGGCTCGCCGACAGGCCGGACGGCATCGTGTATCGATCCGTTCGGCCGGCCGGAGCGGTTCTCCAGTTCGTCGTAGAAGCCCAGCAATCCCAGCACTGCGTCTCCTTCGACGAGCGTTCCAATCCCTGCTGGCACTCGTGGATGCGGCCACCGTTAATCATCGGGGTGTGCAGTAAAACGATCACGCGGTGGCCTCAGGGCACAGCATAAACACTGCCCACTGGCAGAAAGCCTTCGAGGATCTGATGGACCGCATCGCGGGCAGGTTCGCCCGGGTCGAAGTCGCCGAATGCGGCACCTGGTGCTGGGACTCCTCGCGGACCTGCCGCGGAAAAACTGCTGGACCATCGCCGAATGGGCCGGGGACACGACTCCCGACGCCATGCGGCACCTCCTGAGCCGCGCCAAGCGGGACGCCGGCGCCGTCCGCGACGACCTACGCGCCCACGTGGTGGCCAAGCATCCCGTCCGGTCATCACCACCTGCTGATCCGCCGTAACCGAAGCACCGGCGAACTCGCCTACTACCGCTGCTACTCACCCCAGCCGGTGCCCCTGACAGCCCTGGTGCGGGTCGCGGGACTCAGGTGGAGGGTCGAAGAGACGTTCCAGTCAGTGAAGCGTCCTGGTCCCGCTGGGTCACTCTCGCCATGCTCGCCCATGCCTTCCTGGCCGTCGTCCGGCGCCGACGAACACCGCCTCCGCCCCGGCCCCGGCCCCGGCCCCGACGACTTGATACCGCTGACGTGCAACGAAATCCAGCGACTCTTCACAGCCCTCGTCGCCCAACCCGTCCACGAGGCTGGTCACTGGCTTCGCTGGTCCCCCTGGAGGCGTCGTCATCAAGCCCGCACCGCGCCACTGCCGCCACCGGACCGTCGAAGATCCTCGCGACGACACCTGGCATGACTGCCTGATCTGGACGCACTCCGCCACCGCATCCGGCCCGTCGTCGCCCTGATGCGCCCGCCACTGACACCTTGCTGGGTGGAGGCCGGTGCGGGGACGAGCCGCAGGTCACCGGCGCGACGCTCCAGCCCCTCTCCTGGAGTGGAGGTTGCCGTCCGGCTATGTGTCGAACCTGACGTGCACGGCCGCAGCGAAGGGGACACCTGCGGGCGCATACTGGGGGCAATGACAAAGCCTGCTGCACTGAAGCGTCATTTGCCTACCAGCCCCTTCAAGGCCCGGGTCACGCCGGCTCCCAAGCACTTCGCGGTGGGTGACCAGGTGACGCACGACATGTACGGCCTCGGCCGGGTGATCGGCGTCGAGGACGGTATCGCGGCACTCGTGGATTTCGGGTCGGCGCAAGAGCGGATCTTGAGCCCGTACGCCAAGATGACCAAGCTGTAGGACCTCTGTGCCCAGTCAAGGCACGCCAGGTTTCTCCAGGGACTCGAAACGAAAAGGACGACCTCTCATCGATCTGACCTCGCTGTTCTCCGCTCCGGAAGGGGCAGCTCGCTGCTCTGCCACAGCATCGCCGCCTCCGACGACGAACCCTTTCCAGGCCCCGGACTTCGGGGAGGACCAGGCTGCCGTATTCGAGGACGCTCAAGGACACGTCTCAGGCATGAGTGCAGCGTGACCCAAGGCATATGGCTCCCACCGGCTACGGGGGGAATCGACAGCTGGCCGCGGGCCTTCCGTTTCCGTACTCCCCAGAGCTACGGATCAGCAGGCTTCTGACACCCACGGCTGACATCGACGAGGCCGGACGGCGGTGTACACCAGCGCTTCTGTCCGGCCGTCGCGCCAGTCGACGGCAGCAGCCGGCGCGGGCTCGGGTTCGAAGCCTGCCGGGGGGACTCGGGCCACCGGGGCTGGCGGTCGCGAGGATCGTGGTGACGTCGTCTTCCGTCGAACTCTAGGCGGTGGCCGTCCTCCCGCAGGTGCCATGCCTCCCGCTCGGCCCAGGCGCGGTCGGCCCGGCGTAACTGACGAAGACCGACTCCCCTGCTGCGGGCATCCCTGCACACTCCCCGGAATGTCATCGCTGACACTGGAAATCACGGTGAAAGCGGTACAGCGCCGACGCTGCTGGGGTTGTCACCGGACGGGTTCACCGGGGCGGGGATCCTGTCGGCGTGATGGCAAGTCGGCCATGACCTGGCACCGAGCCCCGGGAGAACCGACCGTCATGGGCTTGTGACTACTGCACGTCCACGTAGTCGCCGGTCGCCTTGGCCGCCGGCGTGGTGGAGGTGCCGGCGAAGTACCAGCGCCAGTAACCGTCCTCGGAAGCGGTGACCGTGCTCGTCAGGCCCCCGGTGCTGGAGGTGTACACGGTCTTGACGGTGGTGTAGGTCGTGGTGCCCGCCTTGCGGAACTGCAGCTTGACCGGCTGGTTGGTGTAGCCGCGGTAGTCGAGCGTGTCCCAGTTGGCCCGGCTGAGTTTGCCGGTGACCGTGAGCGTCCCGCCCTTGGCGATCGGTTCGGGACCGGCGTTGACGGTCAGGTTCGACAGGCGCTGCAGACGCGTGGTGGTGTAGGCCCACCGCTCCGTCCAGCTGTCGTCATTGGCCCAGACCTGCACACCGACTTTCCACGTCCCCGCGTCGGCGTTGGTGACCCACCAGTCCGGCTCGAAGGTGAAGGTCTTGGAGCAGGCGGAGGTCGTGGCGCTGGATGCGACGCAGTCCGCGGGCGTGGTGTCCTCGTTCGGAACGACGTAGTCGGTGGCGCTGTAGTAAGGGTCGGTGCCGTCCGGGCCGCGCCACAGGTAGAAGTCCGCGTCCCAGATGCCCGACGGGTCGGTGGCTGTCACGGACACCGTGACGGTCTTGTCGGTGACGCCGACGACGATGTCCTTGCCACCGTTGACGGAGACGTCGGTGATCTGTATGTCGCCGACGACCTCGTCCGCGTACGCTGCCGGGCCGGTGAATCCGCCCAGCGCGGCGGCAGCGGCCAGCACAGCGAAGATTGCGCGCTTGCGCATGGATCTCCCTTGCAAGGTGAAGACACCCGCCGGATGAACGCACGGCGGGCGGATGAGACCGCACACCGTAATGAGCACACCCACGGGGCACAAGCAGACGGCGATCTCCGTCATTGTGCGCGATAACCGGACATCCGGGCGGAGCGGAGTGGAAGCCAACAACGGCCCGGCGGGCATTGCCGCTCGCAGCACCAGTCAGTCTCAGCGAGACTGGCCCCTCTCACGTGGTGTACGCAGCCCCACGAAGATCGCTTACGTCTCCTGCCAGTTGGCGGTGCCGCCGTGAGAAAATCCGGCAGATGGCGTCGAGCCAGGTGGCAGAGGCCGTAGGGGCCTCGGGGGTGGGGCGGAGATGACGAGGCGTACGAGGGCCTGGCTGGCCGGTGGTTGGCTTGTGCTGGTTGTCGTCAGCTGGTCGTTCACGGAGTCGATCGACGACGGGATCGAGCCGACGTCGGGGCCGCGGCCGAAGCCGTCAGTGTCGGCGTCGGTGTCGTCCCCGGCATGTGCGGTGCCGACGCCGACGCCGTCGGCTGACCCGGAGGGCGACATCCTCGCCCACCGCGATGCCGACCCCGACCTGGAACCCGCCGTCGTCACGGCAGTCGTCTGCAAGGTCGATGACTGACATTCGTGGAGGATGAGCAGGTGCACGGTGACGGGGAGAGCGACGGGTCTGCGGCGGGCGATCGCGACGCGATCGGGATCTCGCTCGGGCTGTCGCTCGGGACCGCCGTCGGGATCGCGCTCGGGCTGACGGTCTTCGACAACCTCGGGCTGGGGCTCGCCCTGGGGATGGGCCTCGGCGCCGCCGTGGGCGCGGGTGCCGGTGCCGGTGCCGGTTGGGCAGCGGGGCAGGCACGCGCGGATGAGGGCGACAGCCCCTGACGGCAGGCGGGGCGTGCGGCCGAAACGTCCCGGTGTCGGGGGTCAGTCCGCACAACTCGGCGGTGCAGCGTTGTGTTGACGTACGTCGGGGATCGAATATCTGGTGATCAGCGACAGTACCGCGACCAGCGCGGGCCTGATCGCCGCGTCGGAGGCGTACAACGCCAGCGGTGCCGTGCCGTACCACGTGCGCGGCGTCGAGGAGATCGGCGCCTTCTTCGACGGGCTGGAGCTGGTGGAGCCCGGGATCGTGCGGGTCACCGAGTGGCGTCCGGAGGGCGGCACCGGCGCCGGTGGTGGCGCGGACGGTTCCGTGGGCGGCGCCGCGGGTGGCGCCGCGGGCGGTTCCGGCGTGCTCGTGGACGCCTACTGCGGTGTGGGGCGCAAGGTCCAGGCAGGGGCGTCACCCGTCCGCGCCGATCGTCTCCGCGGGCCGCGCACCAGCGGCGATAATCGGGGCATGCCCGCATCGCCGTCCCCGGTCTTCCCGTCGCGCCGCCCGTTCCGTGGGCGGGTGGTTGCGTGAGGCCGTCCCAGCCGGCGGGCCCGCCTGAGACGCATCTGCGGCTGCTGGGCGACCTGCTCGCCGCGGGTGAGCCGTACGGCCTCGTGGTCGCCGGGGGTTACGCGGTGCTGGCGCACGGCCTGGTGGACCGGCTCAGCCGGAGCGTGGACGTGGCCACCGAGCACGCCGCCGGTATGGCGGAGATCGCCGGCACCGTGCGGACCGGGCTGGAGGCACGGGGCTGGGTCGTACGGGCCGTGGAGACGTTCCCGCTCTCCGCGCGGCTGACCGTCGGCGACCCGGGCGGCGGGGAGGAGTGCGAGGCCGGTCTCCACAAGGAGGTGCTGTGGCGGCCGCCCGTGACGACGGAGTACGGTCCGGCGCTCGCCCTCGACGACCTCGTCGGCACGCGGGTGCGGGCGCTGGCCGACCGTGGGCTGCCCGGGGACCTCATCGACGTCCATGCCGCCTCGGCCCGTTGGAGCCGCCCCGAACTGGAGGAGCTCGGCCGACGCCACGCGCCCGACACCTTCGACCTGTCCGACCTCCAGGCCCGCTTGAGCGGTACGGACTGGCTCGACGACGCGGGGTTCGCCGCCTATGGACTCGACGAGCGGGACATCGTCGCGCTGCGCCGCTGGGCACAGGAATGGGCGGACGACATCGCGGAGCGGCTGGTCGAGGGGGAGGCGCCGGAGGACTCGTGAGCGGTGCGGCGCCCCTCCCACCGCCGCCCTGCCGCCGCCAGCGTCAGCGTCACGGCGACCGACCCCGCCGCCAACGCCGTCATCGCCGCCGCCGGGGAGACGAGTTGGGCCACCGCGCCCGCCAGCGCCGCGCTCACGCCCTGCATCGTGAGCATGCCGGCGGAGTGCAAGCCGAGGGCGTGGCCCGCCAGTTCGCCGGGGGTGAGCGACATCAAGCGTTCCTGCTGGGCCAGGTTCGCGCCGAAGCCGACGGAGGCCAGGGTCGCGAGGGCCGCTGCCAGGGGGAGCGGGGGGTGCAGGGCGAAGGCCAGGTAAGGCACGGCAAGGAGCAGCAGGAGCGGGGTGCCCAGGCGGGGGCGCAACCCGGGCGGTGACAGGCGGCCCACGGCGACGTCCCCGGCGAGCATGCCGAACGCGGCGCAGGCGAACAGGATGCCCGCGGCCTGCGGGGCGTAGGAGACGTACAGCGACTCGCAGCCGACGATCAGGCCGTTGGGGATCCACAGGGCCAGGTAGACGTGGCGGCGGGGCGGGGACGACCACAGAACGGCGTTGGTGCGCCAGGTGGCGGTCATGGACGGGCGGCCCGCGGCGCGTGGCGGGCGGCGGGTCAGGCCGAGGCGCAGGCCGAGGGCCGCCGTCAGGTACAGCACGGCGGAGAGCAGCAGGGCCGGGCGCGGGGACAGCGCCGCCACCAGGACGCCGCCCGTGGCGAATCCTGCGATCTGCATGACGCCGCTCATCATGTTGAACACCGAACGCCCCAGCAGGTAGCCGTCCTTGCTGAGCAGCTCGTTCAGCAGTCCCCAGCGCACTCCCCCGGCCACGGACTCGGCGAGGCCCTTGGCGAGGACGACGGTGAGGACCGCCCAGACCGGCAGGCCGGGCAGCGCCAGGACGGCCGTACCGGCCGCGAAGACCAGCGCGAGGCCCGTCAGGGCGGCGCGCGGGGGCAGCCGGTCGGCGGCCGACAGCAGGAACGTCGCGCCCAGCACCTGGGCGAGGGACGAGCCGAACATGCTCACCGCTGTCAGCAGCGGCGACTGGGTCGCCCGGTACACCAGGGTGCCCAGGGCCAGGCCGCCCGTGGTCTGGGCGACCGTCTGCGCCGACGCCGCCAGGAAGAACGGGGTGAACTCCGGGGTGCGGAAGAGATCGCGGTAACTGCGCATGGCTTCAGGCTCCGGCGGCCGGGAGCCGGGTCGTTATTGTTTCGCGCACGTGCGAAAGACTGAGACAGGTGGTCCACCTCCGTCGTTCGCCGTCGGTGGTTCGTGGTTCTCAGGCGAGGGGGTGGCGGCCGCTGATGGGCTGGTGGCAGATCAACGCCGACACCCTCGCGGGAAGCCGGTTCGTGCTCTCCCCGCTCGCCGAGACCTTCGCGAGTCTGCGGCTGCTGCACACGGCCGAGGCCACGCACCCCGGCGAACGGGCCTGGCTCGACGCCCACCTGCCCGCCTACCGGCGGTGCCTGGCGGACGACCCGGTGACCGCGCTGCTCGTTACCTGCGGGCTCGGGCCGGAGTGGATCGCCGACTTCCTCACTCCCACGCCGCGTGCCGGGGAGAGTTTCGAGCAGGAGGTCGCACGCGTCCGGGCGGCCTCACCGGACGCGGCCCGCGCCCACCTCGCCGTCTCCCTGCGCGGCCCGCTCCCGGCCCGCCTGGAGCGCGACGACCTCCCGGAGCGGGCCGCCGGCCTGCTGACGTACGTCTGGCGGGAGGCCGTACGGCCGTACTGGCCGCGGCGCCGGCGCGTCCTGGAGGCCGATGTGGCCGCGCGCACGGCGCAGGTCGGCCAGGGCGGCTGGGCGGCCGCGCTGGAGACGCTGCGACCGGGCACGCGGTGGCTCGGCGGGAACCGACTGCAGGTGAACGCCCACGAGTATCCGCCGCGGGAGATCTCCGGAGCGGAGCTGGTGTTCGTGCCCGTCACGCCGCAGCGCGTCGGCTGGGTGTCGTGGGAGGGCACGGACCGCTACGCACTCGTCTACCCGTGCGCGGGCGTCCTCGCCGACGGCGCCGGCCGACCCGTGCCCGCGAGCCTCGGCGCGCTGCTCGGCACGGCGCGCGCCCGAGTCCTGGTGCTGCTCGGCTCTCCCCTGAGCACGAGTCAGCTGGTCGCCGTGACCGGCCAGGGGCTCGGCTCGGTCGGACGGCATCTGCGGGTGCTGCTGGACGCGGGGCTGGTGGAGCGGCGGCGGGCGGGGCGTTCGGTGCTGTACGAGCGGACGGCGGCCGGGGAGGTGCTGGTGCGGTCGAGCCGGGGCCAGGAACCGCTCGTCGAGGCCGGGCACGGGCAGAACCCGCTCACGGCCGGGCACGGCCAGGAACCGCTCATGGAGGCCGGGCGCGGGGACGACACCTCGCGCGGCTAGCATCCGCGCATGACCACTGACATCCAGGGCGAGTCGCCCCTCAACGTCGAGATCGGCGCCCTCCAGGGCGGTTCCGCGGACCTCTCCCAATACGCCGGCACGGTCGTGCTGGTCGTGAACGTGGCCTCCAAGTGCGGGCTCACCCCGCAGTACGAGGGGCTGGAGAAGCTGCACGAGCGGTACGCGGGGCAGGGCTTCACCGTGCTGGGCGTGCCCTGCAACCAGTTCCTCGGGCAGGAGCCCGGCAGCGCCGGGGAGATCGCCGAGTTCTGCTCGGCGACGTACGGCGTGACGTTCCCGATGACCGAGAAGGTCGAGGTCAACGGGGAGGGCCGGCATCCGCTGTACGACCGCCTGGTCGGCTTCGCCGACGGCGAGGGGCACAGCGGGGACATCCGCTGGAACTTCGAAAAGTTCCTGATCGGCCGGGACGGCACGGTCGTCGCCCGCTTCTCGCCGCAGACCGAGCCGGAGTCGGCGGAGGTCGTGGCGGCCGTGGAGAGCGCGCTCGCCCGGTGAGAGCGGGGCACAGACCTGAGCAGGGCACAGACCTGCAAGGTCACAGACCGAACCCCCTCGGCAAGGACGGCGGGCTTGTCGAGAGGGCTCTTCCGGTGGTGCTGGTGCGATTGTCGCTCGCGCGGTGGGGCCGGGAGCGCGAGGCTGCTGCGCCGCTTAGGCCTTGACGGACGTCACGAAGGCGTTCCACGCGTCGGCGGGGAAGGCCAGCGTGGGACCGTCGGGGACCTTGGAGTCGCGTACGGCCAGTTCCGCCACGGACGGGGTCCTGACCTCGACACACGCGCCGTTTCCCGTGGAGTAGGAGGACTTGGTCCACGTCTCCGCGGAACCCTGAAGAATTGCCATGTTCGCTCCGGTAGCCAGTTGCTGAGCTGCTGTCACCGCTTCGCCGTCCGGCTGGACGGCGGAGCGGTTTGCGCCAACGTCGCTATGTCGTTGGCGTGATCGACGCTACTCGCCAACCTCGGCATTCGGAGCAGTCATTCACTCGACTGGATGGCATATTCCAGGGGAGTCTTCCAGTCCGGCGTGTCAGGGGTGTAGCATCCGGCGGCGTTTCACCGGCTACATCGCCGGGCACGGGTCATCGCGCGTACTCCTTGGCCACGTCCTCGATGAGCTGGCGGGACTGGTCGACGTTCAGCGACTGCGCCCGAAGGTGCTCGTACATCACCGTGTACTTCTGCACGTCGTGCGCCTTCTCCAGGTAGAGGTCGCTGGTCACGCCCTCGATGTAGACGACGCTGGAGTCGGCCGCGTCCGAGAACTCCAGGATGGCGTACTGCCCGTTGACTCCCGGATGCGCGCCCATGTCGAAGGGCAGCACCTGCACGGTGACGTGCGGGAGCTGGGACATCTCCGCGAGGTGCTCCAGCTGCTCGCGCATGACCTGGCGGCTTCCCACGACCCGGCGCAGGGACGCCTCGTCCAGGACCACCCACAGGCGGAGCGGGTTGGTCTCGGTGGTGATTCGTTCCTGCCGGCGCATCCGCACCTCGACCCGCTTGTCGATCTCCGTCGGCGAGGTCTCGGGCAGCGCGCCCCGGATGATGGCCTCGGCGTACGCGCGGGTCTGCAACAGGCCGGTGATGATCTGGGGTTCGTAGACCCGCAGCGACTCGGCGTCCGTCTCCAGGCCGATGTAGACGCTGTAGGGGATGTCCCCGAAGGCATGCCACCAGCCCTGCTGGCGCGAGTCCTTCGCCATCTGCATCAGCGACTCGACGATCCGCTGGTCCTCGACCTCGTACACCCCGCACAGGTCGCGGACGTCACGCTGGCTGATGCTGCGCCGGCCGTTCTCCAGCCGGCTGATCTTCGACTGCGACACCAGCAGTCGTTCTGCCACTTCCTCGGCCGTCATGCCCTTGAGCTCGCGGAGCCTGCGCAGCTCCTGGCCCAGCCGGCGCCGCCTGACGGTGGGATTGACATTGGACGCCACGGGACGTGCACCTCCGGCTGCGTGCCTCTACTTTGCGTATCTGCTGTTGAGCAGACTGCCACCAAGGCGCTTCGTACCGCTGGGAAACGGCGGATATGCGACGGGTACACGCCAGTTGGGGCACGCCGAGCGGGGTGGCAGAACCAGAACGGTTCTGCCACCCCGCTCGGACAGCGGCTCCCGGTGACCGGGTCTGGGGATCCCGTTGCGCGTGGTACCGGTCGTCGTACGGGCGTGACGCCGTACGTACTGCCGTACCTCCGCGCTGCGGTGCTGTGGTGCGGCGGTTTCGTGGTGCGGCGGTGCGATGTCGTGGTGGTTCTGCGGTGCGGTGGTTCTGCGGTGCGGTGCCTCTGCGGTGCGGTGGTGCGGTGTCCTGGTCCCGTGGTGGGACCGCGGCTCAGTGGGCCACGGCGCGTGCCATGGATCCACGGCGCGGCTGCACCGGAACACCACGGGCCGGTTCGGCCACTCCCCTGCCTCCGGGGGCGGCCTGGCGGCCGGCCGGGGCCGGGCGGCGCGGCTGGGCTGCCACGCCGTTCTGGACGTCCATCACGGCGTGCGCCACGAGGCCGCCCATCGGGTCGTGCCGGATCAGGTCCCGCAACCGGCTACGGGACGAGCGTCCCTCGTTGCCCGGGTACAGGTGCTTGCCGAGGCCGACCGCGTGTGCCAGCGCGGCGAGCGCCGCGGTCCGCGGGTCCGGCGGTACGCCGGTGCGGATCGCGGAATCCAGCCGGGCCCTGATCTCCCGGCTGATCGCGTTGTCCGTCGCCTGGTAGCGAGTCGTCGGCAGCACCCCGCACATCTGACCGGCCACGGCGTGCACCATGCCGCACCGCTCCAGATGCGAGAGGTAGGTCTGGCGGAGCCCGAGACGGGGTCCGCCGATCCAGTGGACGGCCCGAACCGGAGCGCCGCGCCTTCGCAGCAACTCCAACGCGCAGTCCAGTGTCGGATCTCCTGTCGGCCGTGGTACGACCACGGCGATACGATCCCCGTCTGGGGCTATCCGTCCGGCCAACGCCAGCTCCACTAGCTGCGCTCCGGCCAGACCGAGGTCGAGCGACTGCGGCTGTGCAGTGGTACCCGTGGTCGGGTCCAGTGCCAGCAGCAGAAGCTCCTCCGGAAGTGTTCTGCGGCTCCTGCCCATCCATGCCTCCCCGCGTGGATGAATGACAGGGTGACCCCTCTCACATTGGTCTGTCGAGGGTGCGTGACCGGTTCGTAGTGGAACCAGTAGGTATGTCGTTCTCGTCTACCGCGTGAGTCGGGCCCGCACACAGGACACTGGTACATGGTTCGGACAGCGCCGGGGGAGCGGTGTCCCGGGCGGCGATTCACGGTTCGTTTCGCGCACGCTGGGCGTGCGGCGCATGGAGGAGGCATCGGTGGCGGGCGAGTCCCCCGACAGGTCGAAGCAGCGCGAGTCGTCGGCACAACCGACGTCGGGGAGCGCGGGTCCGGTTCCCGAGGCCAGGAGCGAGGCGGGCGAGACGGGTACGTCGCGCGAGCCGCGCGACCCTCGGCTGGCGGTGGCCCGCGAGGCCTCGGCGTCGTCCTCCGCGTCTTCTGGGTCGTCTTCTTCGTCGTCTGCTGCGTCCTCCTCCGGGGCGCGGGGCGGCGTCGACACGGCGACGCGGACGCTGTCGGTCCGTGAGGTGAGGGCGGAGGACGAGCAGGCCGAGGACACGCAGGCGGATGCCGAGGAGGGCGGGCTCGGCGGGGGCGAGGGCTCTGGCAACGCGGACGCGGACGCGGCGGCGACCGGTGACGCGGACTCGTCCGATTCCTCCAACTCTTCCGTGCTTTCCGACTCTTCCGACTCTTCCGGTGCTTCGGGCTCTTCCGGTTCTTCGGGCTCTTCCGGTGCTTCCGGTGCTATCGACGCCTCCGGTTCGTCGGGTGGCGGTGCTGGGGCCACCGCCCGTGACGGGCGGCTGCGGGAGGCTGTCGCCGCGTGGGCGCGGCCGGCGGACGGGAACACGGGCGCCGACGCGGCCGGGAGCGGCGCCGGGGACGACGAGGGCGCCCCGGGCTCCCAGGCGCCCGCGCGCGGGGCCGAGGACGCCGAGGACGCCACTGCGGCCGGGACCGCGGTCGAGGGCGCCGAGGTCGGCGCGGGGGCGGCTTCCACGGACGACAGCGACAGCCAGGCGGCGCCGAAGGCGGGCGCGGCTGTGGGCAGGGCCGTGGGGACGGGCAGCGACACCGACGCGGGGAGCGGCGCGGGGGCGGACGGCACCGCGACTGCGAGCGGCGACCGGGGCGACGCGGACGCCACGGCGGACGCCGACACCGACGCCGGCGCGCAGGCGGTGGTGGACGCTGCCGAGCCCGCGAGCGGCGCCGACGGCGGCTCACGCGCCGCGGCGGACGCGGACGCGGCCACGGAGACCAGCAAGCCCGCGAGCCACAACGAGGACGACGCCGACACGGCCACGGACACCGCCAAGCCCGTGAGCGACGCGGAGGACGGCTCGGACGCCACGGCGGACGCCGACACCGACGCCGGCGCTCAGGCGGTGGTGGACACCGCCACGCCCGCGAGCCACCCCAAGGGCGACGCCGATGCGGCCACGGACACCAGCAAGCCTGCGAGCGCGGCCGAGGACGACGCCGACACCGACGCGGACGCCGCCGAGCCCGCGAGCGACACCGACGCCGACTCAGGCACCGCAGCGGGCGCCGGTGCTGCCTCGGACGCCGCCCAGCCCGCCAAGGGTGCCGAGCCCCTCAAGGACGGCTCACGGGCCGGAGTGGACGGCGGCGCGGTCACGGACGCCGTCAGCCCCCGGCCGGAGGCCGGAGCCCGCGGCGCGGACGACGACGGCGGTGAGGCCGAGGCCGCCGGGCACGACGGCCCCGAGGGTGCCGACGGCGCCCGTCGCCAGAGCGACACGCAGCCCGTCGATCAGCCCACCGCCGTGTTCAAGGCCGTGCGGCCCCCCGCCCCCGCCGTCGATCAGCCCACCACCATGCTGAAGATCGGCGACGCGGCGGGGAAGGCCGGCAAGAGCGACGACAAGGACGGCGCTCAGGCCGCACAGGACGCACCGGCCGCGCAGAGCGCCAAGACCGAGTCCGATGCCGAGCGGACCAGCAAGTTCGTCGCCCTCAGGGATCTGGACGACCCGGCGACCCGCAGGCCGAAGCCCGCCGAGGCGACGACCGCGCTGCCCCGGGTGGCCCCGGCGGAGTCCGCCTCGGCCGTGCCGCAGGTCGGGCCGGAGCGTACGACGCAGCAGCCGTTGCCGCCGAAGCCGCCGCTGGACCTGCTGGCGGAGCTGACGAACACCCCGCCGCCGCCGGACACCCCGCTGCGGACGGCCGTGCGGCGCGTGAAGATCTGGACGCCGCTGGTGCTGCTGCTGGTGATCGTCTTCGCGGTCGTACAGAGTGTGCGCCCGCTGCCGACGCCCACGCTCGACCTCACCGCCCAGGACAGCTACACCTTCCAGGGCGGCAAGGTCGACATCCCGTGGCCGGCCGCGGGGCAGGCGGCGCTGGACGTGCAGGGCATCGGCACGTTCGGCTCGTCCGGTGAGCAGAAGCCCGTGCCGATCGCCAGTGTCGCCAAGGTCATGACGGCGTACGTCATCCTGCGCGACCACCCGCTCAAGAGCGGCGAGGACGGGCCGAAGATCGAGATCGACCAGGCGGCAGAGGACCAGTCCGACGCGGGTCAGGAGTCGACCGTCGACGTGACCAAGGGCGACAAGATCTCCCAGCGGGAGGCCCTGGAGAGCATCCTGATCGCGTCCGCGAACAACGTGGCGCGGCTGCTGGCCCGCTGGGACGCGGGGTCCGAGAAGGCGTTCGTGGCGAAGATGAACGACGCCGCGAAGGACCTCGGCATGAAGAACACGACGTACACCGACCCGTCGGGTCTGAACAACACGACCGTCTCCACGGCCGTCGACCAGGTGAAGCTGGCGAAGGCGGCGATGCAGCAGCCCGCCTTCCGTGAGGTCGCCGCGATGATGTCCTACGTCGACTACAAGGGCGTCAAGCACGACAACTGGAACCGTCTGGTCGGTTACAACGACGTCGTCGGCATCAAGACCGGCACCACCACCTCGGCGCTCGGCAACCTCGTCTTCGCGGCGAAGAAGGAGGTCGGCGGCGAGACGCGCAGGATCGTCGGTGCCGTGGTGCGCCAGCCCGCGGGAGGCCCGGACAACACCATCCTGGGCGCCGCCCTGCACGAGGGCGACAAGCTGATCGGCGCCGCGCAGGACGCCCTCAAGTCGGAGACGATCCTGAAGAAGGGCACGGTCGTCGGGTACGCCGACGACGGCCTCGGCGGCCGTACGCCGGTCGTCGTCACCGAGGACGTCACGGCGGTCGGCTGGGCGGGCCTGACGGTGGAGCTGACGTTCGCCGCCGACGAGTTGCCGCACCAGGCCAAGGCCGGCGCGAAGGTGGGCACGCTCACCGTGGGCGACGGCACGAACAGCGCCGTGAAGGTTCCGGTCGCCCTGCAGAAGGACCTCGTGGAGCCCGGTCTCGCGGACAAGCTGACGCGGCTCGGCTGACCCGCGCCGAACGCGCGGCGCCCCGCCCGGTCCCGGCGGATCGGGCGGGGCGCTGTCCGTTCCCCCCGGATGGCCCCAGGGCTACTGCTCCCCCGCCTGCTCCTTCTCGCACTCCAGCGTCGTCGTGCGGGACGGGCCCGCGTACGTGGAGCTGATGCGGACGTTGCCCGACCCGTGGGTGGTCAGGCGGGTGAACTCGCCGTCGGCGGTCAGACAGGCGTTGTCCGCCCACAGCCACGGCGAGTAGGCGATCCGTACGGTGACCGAACCGGCCCTCGGCATGTGGACGACGAGGTTGGCGCCGTCGGCGCTCACCACCGAGGCTGGCTTGTCGACCAGCGGGGTCGCGTTCTTCACGCGGTAGATCTTCCAGTTGGCGTCCTCCCAGACCTTCTTGAGATAGTCCGGCTCGCTGGACACCAGGGCGTGTTCGAGTTCCGCGGGGCCGTCCGGGTCGCCGTTGACGAGGACGACGAAGCCCACGGCCCACTGGGAGAGCCAGGCCCGGTACGCCTCGGAGGAGAAGGCGCCCTCGGGCACCTTGGTGCCGCCGTGCCCCTCGTAGAAGAGGCGGCCGCGCTCGACGTCGACCTGGCGGTTCCAGCCGCGGGCCATGTTGATGTACGGCGCGAGGATCGCGGCCTCCCGGTGGTCGCGGGCCGGAACGACCTCGACCCGCGTCTTCCAGGCCCCGAGCCGCTCCAGCTCGTCGACGACGCCGTCGGTCTTGACGGCCCACTCGGGCACCTTGGTGTTGGTGACGATGTCGGCGACCGTCTTGCCGGACAGCCAGGTCAGGGACAGGGCCAGGGCCACCGCGCAGGTCACCCTGCGCCGCCGGGGCGTGAACCAGCCGAGCGGCAGCCGGGCGGACAGCGGGTCGGCGGCCTCGTCCTCGCGGCCGTCCCCCCGGTACCCGGCGACGACGAGCAGCGCCGCGGGCGCCGCCAGCTCCGCGAGCCGTTCGACGTTGGTGCCGACCGGCGAGGAGATCAGGTAGCAGAGCACCACGCCGAGCGCGTACACCACGGCGCCGAACCGCAGCACCCGCCAGGCGCGCGGCGCCGTCAGCACGACCGCCGCGCACAGCAGGACGGGCGGCCATATCCGTGCGAACGGCATGGGCTGCTCGCCCTCGAACGGGAAGAGCAGCGTGGTGGTGGCGACGACGGCGACCGGCGGCACGACCAGCACGGCGGCCCGGCCCCACTCGCGCGTCAGCAGGTACGCGGCGCCGACCACGAGGAGGAACAGCCCGGCGACGGGGCTCCCCAACGTGGACAGCGTCGCGGCCAGCGCCGCCACGGCCAGGCGCCGTCTGCCACGCCCGCTGACCACCGCCAGCAGGGCGGCCATCGCGAAGGCCGTGCCCAGCATGAACGTCGAACGCCCCGACACCACCTGGCACCACAGCGAGAACGTCACCGCGAGCGCGGGCCACACCGGTGCGCGCACCCCCGTCCGGGCGACCACCGCGCCGGCCAGCCACGACGCCGTGAGCCCCGACAGCATCGTGACGGGGACCACGCCGAGCGCCGCCATCAGGTACGGCGAGATCACGCTGTAGTTCGCCGCGTGCACACCGCCGTACCAGAACAGGTTGTACGCGGAGTCCGGGTACAGCCGCGCGAACTCCGCCCACGCCACCTGCGCGGCCAGGTCGCCGCCGCCGGTCGCGAACACCGCCCACCACACGAAGTACAGCGGCAGCGCGCAGACGAGGGCCGTGAGCGGGACGCGATGGCGCTCGTACCACGGCTCACGCACCTGCCCGGGCTTGTCGCCGCGCAGGACAGGGCGGTGTGGGGTCAGCTCGGCGAAGGCCACTGCGGCTGTTCCGTTCGGCTCGTGTCGGGCGGGTGTCTACCAGGTAGACGCTAATCAGCCTCCGACAGTTGGCCGACAGGTCCCCGCGAGTGATCGGGGAGTCGGCCGGTATGGCCCTCTATGCCCCGGTAGGTGTCAGCGGAGCTGGTCCACGTAGGTGTCGGTGCCCGGGACCGTGGGGACGAACGGCGCCACCAGTTCCACCCTGCCCAGTCCCGACCCGGTGACCGCCGTGTCCAGTCCGGTGAAGTGCGCCTCCCAGCACTCGCGCGGGTCGGACTGGAGGAACCACAGCAGCGTCAGCCGGGTGCCGACCGCCTCGACCTGCTTGACGTACGTCATGCGGTCGCCGGGCAGCGGGGCCGGGCGGAAGACGGTCACCAGCGCGGCCGGAGAGCCGGCCAGCCTCTGCGGCAGGTGGCGGGTGCGCAGCCACTCCACCAGCTCGGCGCGCCGCTCCGGCGACCGGGCGTCGACGACCTGGAGGACCAGGCCCGCGTAGGGGTGGTCGAGGGCGTGGACGTCCCGGGGGCCCGCCGCGCCGTCCCGGTAGACCGTCGCCTCGTGGTGCTGGAACGCGGTGAAGACGTGGGTGCGGTCGTGGTGGACGCGGCCGTCGCGGTTCAGCCGCCGGTTGATGGCGACCGTCCAGCGCATGTGGTCGTCGTAGCGTCCGTCGGTGATCCAGTACGTGGCGAGGTAGCAGCCCGTCGTGACCGGCCGGGCGACGGCCGACTTCTCCGGGTAGCGCAGCAGCCGCAGCTCCCGGGTGGCGACCCAGCGGCGGCCGGCGTACATCCAGGGCATGGCCATCGCGCCGGCGTAGTAGTGGTCGTCCTCGTACCAGCGGTTGTAGGCGTACTCGTGTCCGGGGTGCGGCTCGACCATGGTGATCAGGGCGTGGCCGGGGTGGGTGCCGTAGGGGCCGACGGCGGCCAGTTCGGCGTACAGCTCGCTGCGGGTCTCCTCGCTCACTACCTTCCCCTTCCTGGGTGAGTGACCCATACTCTGACGCTCCGTCAGATAAGGCCAGAGCCGCCGGGGAGGTCTCCCATGTCACCACTCGCGGGCAAGACCGTCGTCGTGTCGGGGGTGGGCGCGGGGCTCGGGCGGCAGGTCGCGGCGGCTGTCGTGCGGGACGGGGGCAGGGCGGTGCTGGGGGCGCGTACGGCGGCGAATCTGGCGGGGACGGCCGCCGAGCTGGACCCGGGCGGTACGCGCACCGCCCACCGGGCGACCGACATCACGGACGAGGCGCAGTGCGAGGCGCTGGCCGCCCTGGCGCGGGAGCGGTTCGGAGGGATCGACGCGGTCGTCTGGAGGACGCGGACTTCGCGGTGTGGCAGCGGGTGATCGACGTGAACCTGCTGGGGACCCTGCGGATGACGCGGGCCTGCCTGCCGGCGCTGAAGGAGCGCGGCGGCTCGGTCGTCTTCGTCGGGACGCAGTCGGCGGTGACGGCTCCGTCGCAGGTGCGGCAGGCGGCGTACGCGGCCTCGAAGGGGGCGCTGACCAGTGCGATGTACTCGCTCGCGCGGGAGCTCGGGCCGTACCGCGGGCCCGCCGGTGCAGGCGTACGTGCGGTTCACGGCGCGGGCGGAGGGGATATCGGAGGCGGAGGTGCTGGAGCGGCTGACGGACCGGACGGCGCTGCCGGAGCTGGCGACGGACGGTGACGTGGCGGACGCGGCGGTGTTCCTGGCCTCGGACCGGGCTCGGGCGATCACCGGCCAGTCGCTGCTGGTCAACGCGGGTGAGCTGATGCGCTGACACCGACGCTTTCCAGCCACACGACGGACTTGCGTCGGGGTTCATATACGTAAACACAAGTCATCAAGCCGAACTTTTTTACGGTCTCTTGACCTTCCTCTCGCTTGCCGTGGGCATGTCGTCGAACCCAGAGTTCACATGCCTGACCCTGGCGGCGAACCCTGGAAGGGGACACATGAACGGTCTCGACTGGGCCGTGCTCATCGGCTACTTCGCCGTGATGGTCGCGATCGGCGTCTGGTCGCACAAGCGGGTGGACAACGTCAGCGACTTCTTCACGGCCGGCGGCAAGATGCCCTGGTGGTTGTCCGGCATCTCGCACCACATGTCGGGCTACAGCGCGGTGATGTTCACGGGGTACGCGGGCATCGCGTACACCTACGGTGTCACGTCCTTCGTGACCTGGTCCTTCCCCATCGCCCTCGGCATCGCCATCGGGTCGAAGCTGTTCGCGCCGCGCATCAACCGGCTGCGCTCCCGTCTCCATGTGGCCTCCCCGCTGGAGTACCTGAAGAACCGTTACGACCTCAAGACCCAGCAGGCGCTGGCGTGGTCCGGCATGCTGCTGAAGATCGTGGACGTGGGCGCCAAGTGGGCCGCGATCGCCACCCTGCTCTCCGTCTTCACCGGGATCTCGCTCAACCAGGGCATCCTCATCACCGGCACCATCACGGCGATCTACTGCACGATCGGCGGCCTGTGGGCCGACGCGCTGACCGAACTCGGGCAGTTCGTCATCCAGTTGCTGGCCGGCATCGCCATGCTCATCGCGGTGTGGGTACGGCTCGACGACCACGGCGGCTTCTTCGGCGTCTGGGACTCGCCCGAACTCCAGGGCCACGAGAAACCGCTGGTCGGCCCGTACGGCACGGTCTTCCTGCTGGCCTTCCTCTTCATCAAGCTCTTCGAGTACAACGGCGGCATGCTCAACCAGGCCCAGCGCTACATGGCCACCCCCAACGCCCGTGAGGCGGAGCGCTCGGCGCGGCTGTCGGCGGCGCTGTGGCTGGTCTGGCCCCTGGTGCTGTTCTTCCCGATGTGGATGTCGCCGCTGCTGGTGGAGTCGCAGAAACCGGACGGTTCCGACTCCTACGCCCTGATGACCGAGCAGCTGCTGCCGCACGGACTGCTGGGCCTGGTCATCGTCGGCTTCTTCTCCCACACGATGGCCATGTGCTCCTCCGACGCCAACGCCATCGCGGCGGTGTTCACCCGGGACTGCGCGCCGGTGATCTGGGCCAGGGCGCGGACGTGGAGCCAGGGCCAGGGCCTGCGCGTGGCGCGGATCGCGACGGTGGTCTTCCTCGGCCTGTCCATGGCCGCGGCGACCCAGGTCAACTCCCCGGCGTTCAAGGACATCATCACGGTCGTCATCAAGTGGGTGGCCGGGCTGATGGGCCCGATGGCGATCCCGATGATGCTGGGCCTGCTGCGTCCGTTCCGCCGCTCCGGCCCGACGGCCGCGCTGGTGAGCTGGTCGATGGGTCTGCTGGCCTTCTGGCTGGTGAACTACCCGATCCACTGGAACATCGACGGCGGCGTGCCGCTCCAGTACCAGGTGTCGATCCCGCTGGCCGTGTCGCTGGTCCTCTACGTCCTGATCGGGTTCGTCAGGCCGGAGGACACCCCGGAGCGGCTGGCGATCATCGAGAAGATCAACACCGACGGGGACGGCGCCGCCGCGGCGGCGGTTCCGACGCCGGCGGGGGGTGTGCAGGACACGGTGCGTACGCCGGTCAAGGACTGACGGTCGCCCTCGGCGGACCGCCGGGAACCGGCTACGCGCCCCTGGGATACCGGGCCAGCCACGCCGGGGACGACCCGGCCGGGCCGTGCAGCGCGGGGCCCTGGGTCATCTCCATGGCGAAGTCGTCGGCCAGTTCCAGCATCGTCGGACGGCCCTCCAGCTCGGCCAGCCAGGCCGGGGGGAGGGCCGTCTCGCCGTGCAGGGCGCCGAGCAGCCCTCCGGTCAGGGCCCCCGCCACGGCCGACGGCCCGTCGTGGTTGACGGCCAGGCGCAGTCCGTGCCGGACGTCCTCCCCCACCAGCGCGCAGTACACGGCGGCGGACACCAGCCCGTCCGCCGTGCCGTCCCCGATCAGCCCCGCCACGCGGTCCGGCGTCGGCATGCCCTGCCGTACGGCGCCCAGCGCGTGCTGGAGCGCGTCGGACACCGGCTGGTGACCGGGCCGGGCGGCCATCAGGGCGAGCGCCCGCTGCACCGCGCCGTCGAGGCTGTCGCCCCGGGCCAGCGCGTGCACGATCACGGCGTACGCGCCCGCCGCGAGATACGCCGTGGGATGCCCGTGGGTCTGCGCCGCGCACTCCACGGCGAGCTGCACGACCAGCTGCGGCTCCCACCCGACGAGCAGCCCGAAGGGCGCGGAACGGGCGGCGGCCTCAGGCCCCGCCTCGCCGGGATTCTTGGGCGCCTCCAGGGTCCCCATCGTCTCGTCCCCGAGCCCCAGCAGCAGCGTCCGGACCGGGTCCCGCCGCGCGTACAGCCACTCCTCCCGCGCCAGCCACCCGTCGTCCTTGCGCCGCTCGTCGGGCCCCCAGTCGCGCTGGGTGGTGGCCCAGCGCAGGTAGGCCCGGTGCAGGTCGGTCGGCGGATGCCAGGCGCCGGTGTCGCGGCGCACCTGGGCGCGTATCAGCCCGTCCACGGAGAACAAGGTCATCTGTGTGAGGTGCGTCACAGACCCGCGTCTGCCGTACGCCGGGACCATGTCGACCAGGCCCTCGACCCCGTACAGCTCGCGGATCCCCTGGAGATCCAGCCCGTCGACGGGCGCGCCGAGGGCGTCCCCGACGGCCACCCCGAGCAACGTCCCGCGCACCCGACTCCGGAAGTCCTGCTGCTCGGTACGTCCCCAGACGGCACCAGCTGTCGCACTCACCTAGTCCTCCCCAGGGGCACCGTCCGTACGTACGACAGCTCAGCACTCTATGCGAAGGGGGGCGGACGACCAGAGGGGCGGGGCGGTATGCGAGGTGTGGGCGGATTGGTTACGAAAGTCACTCGGTGTTCGGGTGGTAGTCCCAGGCGCTGCGGGGCGCAGCTGAGACGGCACAGGTCACACGGCTTGTCCCAGGCGTGGCCAGGCGGCCTGTCGCTCTGGCTGGTCGTTCGTGCGGCAGTCCCGGCAGCGGCCGGGGCGGGGTGAGCGGAAGGCGCGTTCGCAGCCGTCGCAGGTCTGGAGCGGGGCCGGGCGGCTGGGGGTCGGCGCCGGGCCCGGCGAGGCGGGCAGCGGGGGCGGCAGGAGGGTGGTCAGGCGGTGGGCGAGGAAGGCCGCCGGGTGCTTGATCGGGTCCTGGGGCAGGCCGTCGTGAGCGTGCGCCGTACGGCCGTGGCGGGCACGCCTCGGTCCAGCCAGGCCGAGACCGCCGGGGCCAGGCGGCGCACGTCCCGTTCGGTGAGCGGCAGGCGGGAGTCGACGGCACGCAGGCCCGCGAGGAGGTCGGCGGCGGTGCGGTGCGGCGGCAGGGCCGCGGGCGCCGCCGTCGGCCGGGGCGGCTCGGGCGCCGCGGCCGCCGCAGTTCTTTTCCCAGTCCTTCCGTCTTTGGCGTCGGGCCGGACCGGGTCATGGATCAGCGGGTTCCGGCGCGGCATCCGGTGGCGACGGGTGCCCGGTGCTCCGGGTCTTCGGCAGTTGCTCCGTGCGCCTCGGGGCCACTTCCGCCCACACCGTCTTGCCGTGTGCCGGTGCCCGCTCGACGCCCCAACGGTCCGCGCAGGCCGCCACGATCCGCAGGCCACGCCCTGTTTCCGCGTCCTCCGCCACCGGATCCTGAAGACACGGGACCCGGTCGCCCCGGGCGTCGGTCACCTCGATACGGAGGGTGCGATCCGCGTACAGCCTCAGTCCCAGCCGGAAGTCCCTGCCCCGGACCCGCCCGTGCAGCACGGCGTTCGACGCCAGCTCGGCCACCACCTGCGACGCGGCCTCGAACGGCTCGCCCCAGTCGTCCAGTTGGCGCTCGGCGAGCAGACGGGCCAGTCGCGCGCCTCTGCGCGTGGCGGACAGCTGGATGGAGAAGTGACGGGCGAGACCCGTGACTTGGGGGAGCAATTCCTGACTCATGTCACCCAGCGTGGCCACGTGTCCCTACTCTGAACAGGAACGACCCCGGTACGGAGAGTGACTGTCCGGGCGCGGTCCGGGGTCGTACGGCTCGTACGTCGGGAGGGACGAGGTGGAGGACGAGGAGGCCACGGCCGTACTGAAGACGGTCGGACGGCAGATCAAGCTGTGGCGGGAGGCCGCCGGGCTGAAACAGGCGGAGCTGGGCGCGGCGATCGGGTACGGCGAGGAGATGGTCTCGTCGGTGGAGCGCGCGCGCCGGATCCCGAAGCCGGACTTCCTGGCCAGGGCCGATGAAGTGCTCGGGGCGGGCGGCAAGTTGTCCGCGATGCAGCGGGACGTGGAGCAGGCTCGGTATCCGAAGAAGGTTCGAGATCTGGCCAAGCTGGAGGAGGAAGCCGTGGAAATGGGTGCCTACGTGAGTCACCACATCCACGGCTTGTTGCAGACGCCCGAGTACGCGCGGGCAGTGCACGTGCTCCGGCGGCCCGCGTACACCGAGGACGAGATCGACCGTCTCGTCGCCGCCCGTATGGCGCGGAAGGCCGTCTTCGATCGCGTGCCCCGTCCGCTCATCACCTTTGTCCAGGAAGAAGCCACGCTGCGGCGACCGGTCGGGGGCAGAATGGTGCTGCGCCAGCAGCTCGAACACCTCCTGGAAGTCGGCAGGTTGCCACACGTCGAGATCCAGGTCATGCCCACGGACCGTGAGGACCACGCGGGCTTGAGCGGGCCCATCCGCCTGCTGAAGCTCAACGACGGCAAGACGTTCGGGCACTTGGAGGTCCAGTTGCACAGCCGTCTGATCAGCGATCCCCGTGAGGTGCAGATCCTCGAAATGCGCTATGGCATGATCCGGGCCCAGGCCCTCTCGCCGCGCGAGTCGCTCGCCTTCATCGAGAAAGTACTGGGAGAAGAGACATGACCTCCACCCCACTGACGTGGTTCAAGAGCAGCTACAGCAGCGCCGACGGCCCCGACTGCGTAGAGGTGGCCATATCCCCCACGACCCCCGCCACCGCCGTCCACGTCCGCGACTCCAAGGACAGGGACGGAGCGCGGCTGTCGTTCACCGGCAACTCCTGGGGAAAATTCGTGGAGTTCACGGCGGGACGCTGAGGAGCCGGCCTGGCTCAACACCTACCGGGCACCGCGCCCGGTCGGGAAAATGATCGGCATGACCACGACCACCCCCCGCACTCTTCACCTCGCAGCCACCCTTCTCACGGCCTCCGTCGCCCTCTACATGGCCCTGGTCGCGTTCGGGAACATCACGGACTTCGGGACCAACCAGCAGTTCGTCAGACATGTGCTGGCCATGGACACGACCTTCAAGGACGAGGACCTGATGTGGCGGGCGATCACCAGCAAGGGGATCCAGGACGCCGCCTACGTCGCGATCATCGTCTGGGAGACCCTCGCCGCGCTCGTGCTCAGTTACGGGACCTGGCTGTGGGCGCGGCGCGACCAGGCCCGCGCCCGCCGGTTCTCCACGTACGGCCTGCTGATGGTCATGCTGCTGTTCGGCGCCGGGTTCATCGCGATCGGCGGTGAGTGGTTCTCCATGTGGCAGTCGGAGAACTGGAACGGGCTGGACGCCGCGACCCGTGTCTTCGTGTTCAGCGGGATCGTGCTGATCGTCAACCACCTGTCCCGGGAGGGAGACAGGGGCGAGCGGCGCTAGTTGACGACGACGACCGTCGTCCCCACCGATCCGAACGTCCACAGCGCCGTCCCGTCGGCCTTGCGCATCCGGACCCCACCGGTCTGCGTGCCCGAGGCCGGCGGGGGCGAGGAGCCGTCGACCGCGTTGGAGAAGGCGATCGAGACGCCGGACTTCGCCGTGAAGTACACGATGTGCTCGATCCGGACGCCGTCCGAGCCGGTGGTGGCCTCGTTGCGCGAGGACACCGTGTACGTGCCGGGGTCGGGGCTGACCGTCCCCGGCCACACCGCGAACGTGCGGCGCGTGGCGTCGCTCGCGTCGACCAGCCACACCCGCTTCTGCCCGAGCGAGTAGACGATGCGCCGTCCCGTGCCGGAGCCGTCCGGCACCACCGCCGGGGCGGTCTCCTTGGGCGTCGGCCGCGCGCTCGCCGACGCCGAACTCTCCGGCCGGGCGGCTGTCGGGGAGGGGTGCGGGCCCTGGTCCGCCTGTACGGCCAGGACTGCCACCGCCGCGACCGCGCCCACGGTCAGTCCGGTCACCCAGGCCCACGAGGGAATTCGGGCAGGCACGGGCACGCCTCTCCTCAGTCTCCGGCCCCCGTACCGAGCGACACGGGGGTCGGATCATCGTACCGACCCGGGTTCACCGGCTTGTCTCAGTCCAGTACCGGCAGCAGCTCCGGCAGATGGCCGTCCGAGGCCAGGGCCGCCCGCTGCCGATCCTCCGGGACCTCCCCGTAGAGGGTGGTGCGCGGCTTCGCCGGGCGGCCGGCGGCCTCGGCGACGGCCACCAGGTCGCGCACCGACTTGTACGAGCCGTACGACGAGCCCGCCATGCGGGAGATGGTCTCCTCCATGAGGGTGCCGCCGAGGTCGTTGGCGCCGGAGCGCAGCATCTCGGCCGCGCCCTCCGTGCCGAGCTTCACCCAGCTCGTCTGGATGTTGGGGATCCAGGGGTGCAGGAGGAGCCGCGCCATCGCCGTGACCGCGCGGTTGTCGCGCATCGTGGGACCGGGGCGGGCGATGCCGGCCAGGTAGACCGGCGCGTTCGTGTGCACGAACGGCAGGGTCACGAACTCCGTGAAGCCGCCGGTGCGCCGCTGGATGGCGGCCAGTGTCCTCAGGTGTCCCAGCCAGTGCCTGGGCTGGTCGACGTGTCCGTACATCATCGTCGACGACGAGCGGATGCCCAGCTCGTGCGCGGTCGTGACGACCTCGGTCCAGGTCGCCGTGGGCAGTTTGCCCTTGGTCAGGATCCAGCGGACCTCGTCGTCGAGGATCTCGGCGGCCGTGCCGGGGATCGTGTCGAGTCCGGCCTCCTTCGCCGCCGTCAGCCATTCCCGGATCGACATCCCGGTGCGGGTCGCGCCGTTGACGACCTCCATGGGCGAGAAGGCGTGCACGTGCATGCCGGGGACGCGCTCCTTCACCGCCCTGGCGATGTCGAAGTACGCCGTGCCCGGCAGGTCGGGGTGGATGCCGCCCTGCATGCAGACCTCCACCGCGCCCACGTCCCAGGCCTGCTGGGCGCGGTCGGCGACCTGCTCCAGCGACAGGGTGTAGGCGTCGGCGTCCGTGCGGCGCTGGGCGAAGGCGCAGAAGCGGCAGCCGGTGTAGCAGACGTTGGTGAAGTTGATGTTGCGGGTGACGATGTAGGTCACGTCGTCGCCGACGGCCGACCTGCGGACGTCGTCGGCCACGGAGCACAGGGCGTCCAGCGCGGCCCCGTCCGCGTGCAGGAGGGCCAGCGCCTCCTCGTCGGTCAGTTGCGTCGGGTCGTCGGCCGCCGTCCGCAGCGCCTGGCGCACGTCCGTGTCGATGCGTTCGGGCGCCATGCCGGGGGCGGCCGCCTCGCGCAGGGCCTCCCAGTCGCCGTACACCACGTCGAAGTCGTCCCGGCGGTCGGAGGTACGGCCCTCGGTGTCGATGGACGCGTGCAGGTCCGTGCGGCCCGAGGGGACGAACACCTCCTCCGGCTCCTGCCAGGGGCGGCCCTCGACGACGGCGTCCTCGCGGGCCAGGCCGGTGTCCGGGTCGGCCAGCGCGCTCACGTGCGGGCGCAGCCGCGGGTCCAGCCAGGGCTCGCCGCGCCGGACGAACTCCGGGTAGACGCAGAGACGTTCCCGCAGCGCGAAGCCCGCCGCCGCCGACCGCTCGGCCAGTTCCTCGATCTGCGGCCAGGGGCGCTCCGGGTTGACGTGGTCGATCGTGAGCGGGGAGACACCGCCCCAGTCGTCGATGCCGGCGTGGATCAGGCGTTCGTACTCGGAGTCGACCAGGTTGGGAGGTGCCTGGAGGCAGGCGGCCGGGCCCAGGACGTGCCGGGCCACCGCGACCGTGGCGACCAGTTCGTCGAGTTCGGCGTCCGGCATGCCCCGCATCGCCGTGTCCGGTTTGGCCCGGAAGTTCTGGATGATGAGTTCCTGGATGCCGTGGTAGGCGCGGGAGATCTTCCGGAGCGCGAACAGCGACTCGGCGCGCTCCTCGTACGTCTCCCCGATTCCTATGAGGATTCCCGAGGTGAAGGGCACCGAGGAGCGGCCGGCGTCCTCCAGGACGCGCAGGCGTACGGCGGGCTCCTTGTCGGGGGAGCCGTGGTGGGGGCCGCCCGGCTCGGACCAGAGCCGGGTCGCCGTCGTCTCCAGCATCATGCCCATCGAGGGGGCGACGGGCTTCAGGCGCTGGAAGTCGGTCCAGGTCATGACGCCCGGGTTCAGGTGCGGCAGCAGGCCCGTCTCCTCCAGGATGCGGACGGAGACGGCCCGTACGTAGGCGATGGTGTCGTCGTAGCCGTGCGCGTCGAGCCACTCGCGCGCCTCGGGCCAGCGGTCCTCGGGCTTGTCGCCGAGGGTGATGAGGGCTTCCTTGCAGCCGAGCGCGGCGCCCTTGCGGGCGATGTCCAGGACCTCGTCCGGGGACATGAACATCCCGTGACCGGCGCGGCGCAGCTTGCCCGGGACGGTGACGAAGGTGCAGTAGTGGCACTTGTCCCGGCACAGCCGGGTCAGGGGGACGAAGACGCTCTTCGAGTACGTGATGACGCCGGGCCGGCCCGCCGCCTCCAGGCCCGCGTCGCGCACCCGGGCGGCCGAGGCGGCCAGGTCTTCCAGGTGCTCGCCGCGGGCCTGGAGCAGGACGGCCGCCTCGGTGACGTCGAGGGAGACGCCGTCCCGGGCGCGTTTGAGGGCGCGACGCATGGAGTTCTCGGTGGGGCCGGTTCCGGAGGTCGCGGAAGTCGTCATCCTTCGAGCATACGGTCGGGCCGATCAGCGCCCGGGCGTCAGCCCAGGAAGGCCCCGTAGCCGTCCAGGGCCCGCAGCACCTCGGCCTCCCCGGCGGGCGGCAGTTGGACGACGACCTCCTCGATGCCGAGGTCGGCGTAGTGGGCGAGCTTGCCCGGACTCGGGTGGACGGCGTACGGGACGACCTGGAGCCCCTGGGGGTCGCGGCCCGCGTCGGCCCAGGCGGCGCGCAGCCGCGGCAGGGTCTCGGACAGTCCCCGTCCGCCGATGGGCAGCCAGCCGTCGGCGTACTCGCAGATGTGCGCGAACAGTTTCGGCCCGGCCGTCCCGCCGATCAGCGTGCGGGGGCCGATGACCGGACCGCGTGGCTTCTGTACGGGTTTGGGGTGGGCGAAGCTGGCCCGGACGCTGCCGAACTCGCCCTCGTACGCGGTGGGTTCGTCCGACCACAGGGCACGCATGAGGCCCATCCGGTCGCGGACCAGTTCGCGCCGGGTGCGCCACTGCACGCCGTGGTCGGCCGCCTCCTCGACGTTCCAGCCGAAGCCGAGGCCGAGGGTGAAGCGCCCACCGGACAGGTGGTCCAGGGTCGCGATCTGCTTGGCGAGGTCGATCGGGTCGTGCTGGGCGACCAGCGTGATGCCGGTGCCCAGGCCGAGCCGCTCGGTGACGGCCGCGGCCTGGCCCAGCGCGACGAAGGGGTCGAGGGTGCGGCCGTACTCGGGCGGCAGCTCGCCGCCCGCCGGGTAGGGGCTGGTCCGCTCGACGGGGATGTGCGTGTGCTCGGGCAGGTACAGCCCGGCGAAACCACGCTGCTCCAGCTCACGGGCGAGCCGGGTCGGGGTGATCGTCTCGTCGGTGAGGAAGACCGTGACGGCGATGCGCATGCCCTCTCTCTACCCCGCCGCATCCCGTCTGTCCATACCGACTGGTCGGCACCACTTCCCTCCTCGTGCCCGAAAGCCGCCGATTCCCTTGCCGTGCACGGCAGTTCACTGCTCAATACGAAGGTTGCACGCACCACCCCTGCACCACCCATGCCCTGTCCGACCGCGACACCTTGGGAGCAGCAGCATGTGCGAGGACAACCACGGCGCCCACGGCGACACCGGCTCGGTCGGCAGACGCGCCCTGTTCGTGACGGGAGCCGCCGCCGCCCTTACGTTGGGAAGCGTGAGCTTCGCAGCGGCGGCCGGCCGGGACCAGGAGACACGGACCGTGCGCGGCACCCTGCCGCCCGGATCCCCCGACTTCGTGTACGTACCGGTCGAAGTCCCCTCCGGAGTACGGGAGATCAAGGTCGCCTACACCTACGACCGGCCCGCCGTCCCCGCCGGGACGACGGGCAACGCCCTCGACATCGGCGTCTTCGACGAACGTGGCACCGACCTGGGCGGTCGGGGCTTCCGCGGCTGGTCGGGCGGGGCCCGCACCGAGTTCTTCGTCCGCGCCGACGACGCCACGCCCGGCTACCTGCCCGGCCCGGTGCGCGAGGGCACCTGGCACATCGCGCTCGGACCGTACACGGTGGCCCCGCAGGGCCTGTCGTACGAGCTCACGATCACGCTGACGTACGGGGAGCCCGGCGAGGCCGCCGAGCCGGTGTACCCGCCGGAGCGGGCCGAGGGGCGGGGCCGCGCCTGGTACCGGGGCGACTGCCATCTGCACTCCTGGTACTCCGACGGCCGCCGCACCCCCGCGGAGATCGGGGCGCTGGCGCGGGCGGCGGGCCTGGACTTCATCAACTCCTCCGAGCACAACACGCACTCGGCGCACGCCCACTGGGCGGACGTGGCGGGCGACGACCTGCTCGTCCTGCTCGGGGAGGAGGTCACGACCCGCAACGGTCACGTGGTGGCGCTCGGCACCGACCCGGGCACGTTCATCGACTGGCGCTACCGGGCCCGCGACAACCGCTTCGGCCGTTTCGCCCGGCAGATCCGCCGCGCGGGCGGCCTGGTGGTCCCCGCGCATCCGCACGCCACCTGCGTCGGCTGCAACTGGAAGTTCGGCTTCGGCGAAGCGGACGCGGTGGAGGTGTGGAACGGGTCCTACTCACCCGAGGACGAGGTGGCGCTGGCCGACTGGGACAGCATGCTGGTCGCCTCGGTGCGCTCGCAGTCCCGGTCCTGGATCCCGGCGATGGGCAACAGCGACGCCCACCGCGATCCGGACGCCGTGGGGCATCCCCAGACGGTGGTCCTGGCCGACGCCCTGACCCGGGAGGCGATCCAGGAGGGCATCCGCGCGGGCCGTTCCTACGTCGCCGAGTCCCGGAACGTGTCGCTGTCCTTCACCGCGAGCGGCGGACGGGGTGAGCACGCGGGCATCGGCCAGCGGTTGCCCGTGGACCGGGACACCCCGGTCACCGTCCGGCTGGAGGTCACCGGCGCCCCGCGCTGCACCGTCCGCTTCGTCACCGACCAGGGCGTGCTGCACACCAGCGCCCCGCTGCCGGTGTCCGGCTCGGGCGTCGTCGAGTGGCGCACGACGCCCTCGTACGCGGCGTACGTACGGGCCGAGGTGCGGCACGAGACCGCGGTGGGACCACTGCCGGGGGCGTTGGCGGCGTTCACCAACCCGGTCTTCCTCGGGCGCGGCTGACACACGCGGACGGCGTCCCGGGCGGTGAGCGCCCGCGGCTCCGGCAGCGGCCGCTCGCGGCCCGGGCGTCCCGCCGCCTCCCTCGTCACACGGGCCGGCCGGCGTCCGGGTCAGGCCGTTCCGCCAGGTCGGCCACCACCGCCGCGTGGTCCGACGGCCACACGCCCTCCACCGGCCCGTCGCCCGCGCGCCGTACGCCCTGGACGTGCCCGAGCCCGCCGGGGCCGGGCGGCCCGACGTGGACGTAGTCGATCCGCACACTCGGCTCGTGGCAGGGCGCCACATACGGGTTGGCCGCGTCCCAGGTGGCGGAGGGAGCCGCCGGGTCGGCGTACTCCCAGGCGTCGAAGAGGACCTGGCGGGGCACGGCCGGCGCGGTCCTGTAGCCGCCGAGGAGACGGATCTCGTCGGAGTCCGGCCAGGCGTTGAAGTCGCCGGTGACGACGGACGGGAACGGGGTGTCGCCGCGGTGCCGGGCGACGAACTCGGCGAGCGCGGCGACCTGGCGGCAGCGGACCGCCGAGGCGTGCAGGGGCGAGGTCAGGTGGGTGGTGAAGAAGGCGATCTCGTAGGAGGGATGGGCGAGGCGGGCGTACAGGGCGAGCCGGCCGTCGTCCACGTCCGCCGGGGCGGGCAGCGGCAGCACGTCCCGGTCCACGACGGGCCATCTGCTGAGCACGGCGTTGCCGATGTCGACCTCGGCGCCGCCGATCCTGCGCCGCCAACGCTCGGGAGCGTGGGAGGCCGCCCAGGTCCAGTGCAGGCCCAGCTCACCGGCCAGCCACTCCGCGAGGTTCTCGCCGTCGGCGGCCCACACCTCCTGCAATCCGACCACATCGGGGCGCAGCTCCCGCAGCGCCGTCAGGATCGCCTTCTGCCGCGCCTCCCAGGGACCGAACCGCCACCACAGGTTCCACGTCACCACCCGCATCCGCAGCCACCCGCTCTCCTCGCGCCGCGTCGAGGACCATTGAAGCAAGGACTGTTGGAGAAACAGTGAGAGCCCGGTGCGAAGGAGTGTCCCGACGATGTCCCGCCCCGCCGACCTGAGGTTCCGCGCCACCACCGCCTTCCAGCGGCGGATCAACCCGCTGATGCGCCGCCTCCCGCTGCAGACGGTGCTGGAGACCACCGGCCGCGTCTCCGGGCTGCCCCGCCGGACGCCGGTGGGCGGCCGGCGCGTCGGCGGCTCCTTCTGGCTGGTGTCGGAGTTCGGCAACCGCTCGCAGTACGTCCGCAACATCCGGGCCGATCCCCGGGTACGGGTGCGGATCCGGGGCCGCTGGCACACCGGCACCGCCCACCTGCTGCCCGACGACGACCCCGTGGCCCGGCTGCGCTCCCTGCCCCGCCTCAACAGCGCCGGGGTCAGGGCGTTCGGGACGAACCTGCTGACGGTACGGGTGGACCTGGACGACTGAACGCCGCGCTCAGCCCTGCCACACGATCGACTGCACCTCGCTGTAGGCGTGCAGCGCGTAGGAGCCGACGTCCCGGCCGACGCCGCTCTTCTTGAAGCCGCCGAAGGGGGCCTCCATGTTGCGGGCCACGGTGTTCACGCCCACCCCGCCCGCCCGCAGCCGCCGCGCCACCCGGAAGGCGCGGGCGACGTCGCCGGACCAGACGTAGTCGATCAGGCCGTAGTCGCTGTCGTTGGCCAGCCGGACGCCTTCGTCCTCCTCGTCGAAGGGGATCACGACGACCACCGGGCCGAAGATCTCCTCGCGGGCCACGCGCATGTCGTTGGAGCAGTCGGCGAGGAGCGTCGGGGCGACGTAGAAACCGCGGTCGTGCGGCGGGCGTGCGCCGCCCGTGACGACCACCGCCCCCTCCGTGCGGCCCGTCTCCACGTACGACTCCACCCGCTCCCGGTGCCGCGCCGAGATCACCGGACCGACCGCCGTGTCCGGCTGCCGCGGATCACCGACCTTCAACCGGCGTGCGTAGCCGGCCAGTCGCTCCACCAGACGCTCGTACACGCCCCGCTGGGCCAGCACCCGCGTCGGGGCCGTGCAGATCTGCCCGCTGTAGAAGGAGAACGTCGTCCCGATCCCGGCCACCGCCGAGGCGAGGTCCGCGTCGTCGAACACGAGCGCCGCGCCCTTGCCGCCCAGCTCCATCAGCTGGCGCTTCATGCCGCGTCCGCACACCTCGGCGATGCGCTGCCCGACCGCCGTGGAGCCGGTGAAGCTCACCATGTCGACGTCGTCCGAGGCGACGGCCGCCTCGCCGACCTCGGTACGCGCGCCGCTGACCACGTTCACCACGCCGGGCGGCACGCCCGCCGCCTCCAGCGCGCGAGCCATCCGGTAGACCGACAGCGGGTCCTGCGGGGCCGGTTTCACCACCACCGTGTTGCCCATCGCCAGGGCCGGGGCGATCTTCCCCGCCGGGTTGGCCCAGGGGTTGTTGTAGGAGGTGACGCAGGTGACGACGCCCACGGGCTGCCGTACCGCCAGCGCACCCGTGACCCCCGCCCTGCCCATCGGGCCGGCTTCGGTGATCTGCGGCGGGACCGGCCACTCGGCGCTCTCCACGCGCGCGTAGCGCCGGAAACGGGCGGCGGCGACGCCCACCTGCATGCGCCTGGCCGTCGGTGTGGTCGCCCCGGTCTCCGCCCGGGCCACCTCGGCGTGCGCCGTGAGGTCCCGCGCGATCAGGTCCGCCGCCCGGGCCAGGACCGCCGTCCGCTCCTGCGGCGCGGTGCGCGACCACGGCCCGAAGGCCTCGCGGGCCGCGGCACAGGCCGCGAGCACCTGATCCCGCGAGGCCTCCGGCGCCCACCCGACGGTCAGTTCGGTCGCCGGGTCGACCACCTCGTAGTGGCCGCCGTCCGGCTCCACCCACGCGCCGCCCACGAACAGCGGCTGCCGGGCCGGCCCCGACGGACTCACCGGGTGCTCACCGTCCGCGTGTCCCGCCCGGAGCGCAGCACCTTGCCCGGCACCGCGCCCGTCACCACGTCGTCCCGGATCGCCTCGACCCCGTTGACCCACACGGCCCGCACGCCGAGGGCCTTCGCGTCCAGCCGCGGGCTGCCGCCCGGCAGGTCGTGCACCAGGGTGGCCTGGCCCGCGCCGATCCGCTCCGGGTCGAACAGGACCAGGTCGGCGTGCCAGCCCTCCCGGATGCGGCCCCGCCCCCGCAGCCCGAACAGCCGCGCCGGGTCGTCCGTCAGCATCCTCACGGCCTGCTCCAACCCGACCAGCCGCCGTCCGCGCAGGCAGTCCCCGAGGAACCGGGTGGTGTACGGGGCTCCGCACATGCGGTCCAGGTGCGCTCCGGCGTCCGAGCCGCCGAGCAGCACGTCCTCGTGCCGCCAGGTCTCGGCCCGCAACGCCCACGACGCCGGGTCGTTGTCCGTCGGCATGGGCCACAGCACCGTCCGCAGCTCGTCGTGGGCGCAGATCTCCACCAGGCACGTGAAGGGGTCCTGGCCGCGCTCCTCGGCGACGTCCTGCACGACCCGCCCGGTCAGGCCCCGGTTGGCCTCGCTGTAGGTGTCGCCGATGACGTACCGCCCGAAGTTCGTCAGCCGCCGGAAGACGCCCGCCTCCTTCGAACCGGCGCGCCGCAGCAGCTCGGCCCGGACCGCCGGGTCGCGGAGCCTGCCGATCCGTTCCGGGACGGGCAGGCCGAGGATCTCGCCCCAGCCCGGGATGAGGTTCAGCGCGCAGAACGTGCCCAGGGACATGTTCATCGGAGTGAGGATCGGCATGGTCAGCGCCACGATGCGGCCGCCCGCCTTCCTCGCCCGCTCGCTCGCCTCCAGCTGTCGCGGCACCCGCTCCGGGACGGCCGCGTCGATGGTGAGGACGTTCCAGTTCAGGGGCCGTCCCGCCGCCGCGCTCATCTCCACCAGCAGATCGATCTCGGCATCGCTGAACTGGTCCAGGCAGCCCGCGACGATCGCCTCGATCTGCGTGCCCTCGTGCTCGCCGACCGCGCGCGCGAGCGCCAGCAACTCCTGCGGGCGCGCGTGCCGGGAGGCCACGGGCTGCCCGTCCCCGTCGGTGTGACTGCTCGACTGGGTGGTGGACAGCCCCCAGGCACCGGCCTCCATGGCCTCGTGCGACAGCCGCACCATGGCGGCGAGTTGTCCGTCCGACGGCTGTCCTCCGACCGCCTCCGCCCCCATCACGTGCCGCCGCAGCGCGCAGTGCCCGACCATGAACCCGGCGTTCACGGCGACCCGCCCCTCCAGGGCGTCGAGATACTCGCCGAAGGTGTGCCAGCTCCACGGCGCCCCGCGCTCCAGGGCGACCAGGGACATCCCCTCGACCTTGGACATCATGCGGCGGGTGTAGTCGGCGTCCTCGGGCCGGTCGGGGTGCAGCGGGGCCAGGGTGAACCCGCAGTTCCCGGCCGCGACCGTGGTCACCCCGTGGTTGAGGGAGGGTGTGGCGTACGGGTCCCAGAACAGCTGGGCGTCGTAGTGCGTGTGCGGGTCGACGAAGCCGGGGGCGAGGACGAGTCCGGTGGCGTCCTCGGTGGTGCGGGCCTCCTCGGTGACCTGAGGACCGACGGCGGCGATGCGGCCGTCCCGGACACCGACGTCGGCGGTGCAGGCGGGCGCCCCCGTCCCGTCCACGACGGTCGCGCCCCTGATGACGTGATCGAGCATGGAGCTCCTCCTCGACTCCGAGTGCGGACACGCCCGGCGCGGGCCGCGTCGGTGTGCGGCGCCGCCGCGTGGGCGCGAGCGGCCACCCACCGCCCGCAGCCGCCGGCGACGCTCACGCGGCAGCCCGGAACCGCGCAGTCCGGTGCACGGGGTCCGTATCGATCTTCGGAATCACGTGCTCCCCGATCAGCCGGATCGTCTGCACCGTGTCCTCGGGCGGGATGCCGATCGGCACCCCGAACACCAGCTGATCGGCCCCGGCCTGCTCCCAGCGCTTGCACTGCGTGAGCACCTCCTGCGGATCCCCGCAGATCAGCAGCTCCTCGGCGATCAGATGCTCGATGACCTCCTCCGTGAACGCGGGCAGCGTCTCGGGCCACACGGGAAAGCCCTTGGGCCGGGGAAACGTGTCGTGGTACCGGAACAGCAGCGACTGGAGGTAGTGCAGCCCGCCGCCCGCCGCGATCCGCACCGCCTCCTCGTGCGTGGGCGCGCACACGGCCGTGGACGTCACCATCACGTTGTCGTTGACGAAGTCCCCGACGGGCTCGGCGTCGACGATCGCCGTCTTGTACCGCTCCAGCACCCACTCCATGTCGGAGACCTTCTGCACGCTGAAGCCCAGCACGCCCAGGCCCTTGCGGGCGGCCATGGCGTACGAGGGCGGGGAGCCCGCCGCGTACCACATCGCCGGGTGGGAGCCGCCGTACGGCTTCGGCAGCACCTTCCTCGGCGGCAGCGACCAGTGCCTGCCCCGGAAGCCGGCGTACTCGTCCTGGAGCCACATCTTCGGGAACTCCGCGATGGTCTCCTCCCAGATCTCCTTGGTGGCGTTCATGTCGGTGACGCCCGGGAGGAAGCCGAGGATCTCGTGCGAGCCCGCCCCGCGTCCGGTCCCGAACTCGAAGCGGCCCTCGGTGAGGTGGTCGAGCATCGCAGCCTTCTCGGCGACCTTCACGGGGTGGTTGACCGGGGCGAGCGGGTTGAAGATCCCGGAGCCGAGGTGGATGCGCCGCGTCGCGTGGGCGAGGTAGCCGAGGAAGACGTCGTTGGCGGAGAGGTGGGAGTACTCCTCCAGGAAGTGGTGCTCGGAGGCCCAGGCGTACTTGAAGCCGCACCGGTCCGCCTCGATGACGTACGCGGCCTCCTCCATCAGCGCCTTGTGCTCGGCGAGCGGGTCGGTCTCGGCGCGCTTGCCCACGTATCCCTGTACAAAGAGCCCGAATTCCACGGAGGTTCACCGTCCACAGGGTCTCGTCCCGCTGTTTCTGACGCTACGTCAGATCGATGGGTCGCACTGTTGCACCGACCCCCTGGACCGTCAATAGCTGACGGCCCGTCAGGTAGCTGCCGATCAGGAGATGCTCACACCCGCCAGCCATCCCCCGTCGATCACGAACGGCTGCCCGGTGATGTAGGACGAGTCGTCGCACGACAGGAACAGCGCGAGCCGCGCCACCTCCTCCGGACGCCCGATCCGCCCCAGCGGCACCAGCCTGCGGTAGAACGCGCCGGTCGCCTCCGGGCCGGCCCCGTCGGGCCTGCTCATCGCCGTGTCGACGGCGCCCGGGCACACGGCGTTGACGCGGATCCCCCGGCCCGCCAGCTCCAGCGCGGCGACCCTGGTCAGGCCGACGACGGCGTGCTTGGTGGCGGCGTACGCGCCCACCGCGGCCATGCCGGCCAGCCCGGTGTAGGAGGCGGTGTTGACGATCGTGCCGCCGTCGGTCATCTCCGGGGCGACGGTCTTGATCCCGAGGAAGCAGCCGACCTGGTTGACCCGTACGACCTCCATGAACTCGTCGAGCGGGGTGTCGAGCAGGGCGTGGAAGCGCAGGATGCCCGCGTTGTTCACCAGCCCGTCCACCCGGCCGCAGGCGTCCTTCACGGCCGCCACCGCGCCCCGCCAGTCGTCCTCCCGGCCGACGTCGAGGTGGACGTACCGGGCACCGATCTCCTTCGCGAGGGCCTCTCCCTGGTCGTCGAGGACGTCGGCGACGACCACCTCGGCGCCCTCGGCGGCGAACAGCCGGGCCTCCTGCTCGCCCTGGCCGCGTGCGGCGCCGGTGACGATGACGACCCGTCCGTCGAGCCTTCCCATGCGCTCTCCTCACAGGTGGGGTGCGATGTCGGCGCCGAACGCCGCGATCTGGTCGGTGAGTTCGGCACGGCTCCGACTGCGGAACCGCACCTGGATCTGGTGCACTCCCATCGCGCGGTACGCACGCAGCGACTCGGCGAGGCCGTCCGGGCAGCCGGTGAGCGTGCGCCGCCCGACCTCCCACGACGGCTCACCCACGTACAGCGGCTCGGTGATCGCACCGACGGTGAAGGGGCCGCGCAGACGCGCCTCTTCGCGCAGGCAGCGGATGCGGTCGAGCTGCGCGGGCAGCCGGTCCCGGGGGTCTCCCTGGGGCAGCCAGCCGTCGCCCTTGAGAGCGGCCCGGCGGACGGCGGCGGGCGAGGAGCCGCCGACCCAGACCGGAACGTGCCGCTGGGCCGGACGGGGACGCTGCCCGAGCCCCTCGAAGTCGTGGAACGTGCCGTGGTGCTCGGGGAACTCCTCCGGCCCGAGGGCGGCGCGCAGGGCGTCGATGGTCTCGTCGAGCACGGCGCCCCTGTGGCGGAAGTCCGCCCCCAGCGCCTGGAACTCCTCCTTCACGTGCCCGGCCCCGACCCCGAGGATCACCCGCCCGCCGCTGAGGTGATCGAGCGTGGCGTACTGCTTCGCGGTGAGCAGCGGATGCCGCAGCCCGACGACGGCGACATGGCTGAGCAGCCGGACGCGCGTGGTGGCGGCGGCGAGGAAGGAGAGCGTGGCGACGGGGTCGTACCAGACCGTGCTCATCGCCGCCGCCAGACGGCGCGGGATCCCGACGTGGTCGCAGCTCGCGATGTAGGCGAAACCGGCACGGTCGGCGGCCCGGGCGACCGCCAGCAGGTCCTCGGGGCCCGCCGTGGTCTCCCAGGGCTCGGTGTAGAGGGTGCTCTGGGACTGGACGGGAAGCTGGATGCCGCAGGGCAGGGTCAAGGGGCACCGCCCGGCCACAGTCCGTCGTCCGTGAGCCCGAGGAGCTCGATCGCGTTCCTCCGTACGATCCGCTCGACGACGTCCGCCTCCAGGTGCCCCATCTGCGCCTCGCCGACCTCGCGGGACTTGGGCCAGGTGGAGTCGGAGTGGGGGTAGTCGGTCTCGTACAGGACGTTTCCGACTCCGATGGAGTCGAGGTTGCGCAGCCCGAAGGCGTCGTCGAAGAAGCAGCCGTAGACGTGCTCGGCGAACAGCTCGGACGGCGGCCGGTGCACCTTGTCGGCGACGCCGCCCCAGCCCCGGTTCTCCTCCCACACCACGTCGGCGCGCTCCAGGATGTAGGGGATCCAGCCGATCTGCCCCTCGGCGTACATGACCCTGAGGTTCGGGAAGCGCTCGAACTTGCCGCTCATCAGCCAGTCGACCATCGAGAAGCAGCAGTTGGCGAAGGTGATGGTGGAGCCCACGGCGGGCGGTGCGTCGGCGGAGGTGGACGGCATCCGGCTGCTGGAGCCGATGTGCATGGCGACGACGGTGCCGGTCTCGTCGCAGGCGGCGAGGAAGGGGTCCCAGTCGTCGGTGTGCACGGACGGCAGTCCGAGGTGCGGGGGTATCTCGGAGAAGGCGACGGCCCGGACGCCGCGGGCGGCGTTGCGCCGGACCTCCCGGGCGGCCAGTCCGGCGTCCCACAGGGGTATGAGGGTGAGGGGGATCAGCCGCCCGTGGGCGTCGGGCCCGCACCACTCCTCCACCATCCAGTCGTTGTAGGCCCGGACGCACAGCAGCCCGAGTTCCCGGTCCTCCGCCTCGGTGAAGGTCTGCCCGCAGAAGCGGGGGAAGGTGGGGAAGCAGAGGGCGGACTGGACATGGTTGACGTCCATGTCGGCGAGGCGAGCGGGCACGTCGTACGACCCGGGCCGCATCTGCTCGTAGGTGATGACCTCCAGGCGGATCTCGTCCCGGTCGTGACCCACGGCGGTGTCGAGCCGGGTGAGGGGCCGGTGCAGATCCTCGTAGACCCACCAGTCGCCGACCGGACCGTCCTCCCCGGGCCGGCCCATGACCGGCTTGAAGCGCCCGCCGAGGAAGGTCATCTCCTTCAGCGGCGCGCGGACGATCCTGGGCGCGGTGTCCAGGTACTTCCTGGGCAGCCGGTCCTGCCAGACGTTCGCGGGTTCCACGGTGTGGTCGTCCACCGAGATGATCAGCGGAAACGTGCTGTCGCGGGTGTCCATGGCGCTCACGGTAGCGCTGATCTGACGGTCCGTCAGCTATACGGCGGGGGCCGAACGACGGTGACGCGTGTGCGGAAGTGTGCGGAGCGCGTGTGGACCTTGTGACCTCAGGTGTGCCCGCCTGTGATCGGTGTCTCCCACGGCTGACGCACATGCCGTGAACAAGGCAAACTGGCGTGGTTGTTCAGGAGGCCAAGGGGGACTGCATGGACGGTGTGCCGCGCGTACCGGAGCAGCGGCGTCCCGGCTCCTCGGCGGAGCCGCCGACGCTGCGCTTCAGCGTGCTCGGACCGGTGCGCGCCTGGCGCGACGACGAGCCGCTCCAGACCGGCTCCCCCCAGCAGCGCGCCCTGCTGGCGGCCCTGCTGCTGCGCGAGGGCCGTACCGCCACGGCGGCGGAGCTGATCGACGCCCTGTGGGGCGAGGAGCCGCCCTCGCAGGCCCTGGCGGCGGTCCGCACCTACGCCTCCCGCCTGCGCAAGGTCCTGGACGCCGGTGTCCTGGTCAGCGAGTCGGGCGGCTACGCGCTGCGCGGCCTCGGCGAGGGCACCCTGGACCTCGCGGTCGCCCAGGACCTGGCGACGGAGGCGGAGAAGGCCCGCTCCGCCGGGGACCTCTGCCACGCCCGTGACGTGCTCCGGCGGGCCCTCGCCCTGTGGGACGGCGAGGCGCTGGCGGGCGTACCGGGCCCGTACGCCGAGGCGCAACGGGTCCGCCTGGAGGAATGGCGCCTGCAACTGCTGGAGTGGCGCCTGGACATGGACCTGGAGCAGGGCTGCCACGCCGAGGCCGTCTCGGAACTGACGGCGCTCACGGCGGCGCACCCCCTGCGGGAGCGGCTGCGGGAACTGCTGATGCTGGCGCTGTACCGCAGCGGCCGCCAGGCGGAGGCACTGGCGGTGTACGCGGACACCCGGCGGCTGCTGGCCGAGGAGCTGGGCGTGGACCCGCGCCCGGGCCTGCGGGAGCTCCAGCAGCGCATCCTCCAGGCGGACCCGGGCCTGGCGGAGCCGTCGTCGCCGGCGCCGGAGCCGGCGGTGGTGCCGGTCCGCCCGGCGCAACTGCCCGCCACGGTGCCCGACTTCACGGGCCGCGGCGCCTTCGTGCGCGAGCTGAGCGAGACCCTGGCGTCGGCCTCCGGCGCCGAGGGCCGGGTGATGGCGGTCTCCGCGCTGGCCGGCATCGGCGGCGTCGGCAAGACGACCCTGGCGGTGCACGTCTCCCACCAGGCCCGGGCCGCCTTCCCGGACGGGCAGTTGTACGTGGACCTCCAGGGCGCGGGCCCCCGGGCCGCGGAACCGGAGACGGTGCTGGGTTCGTTCCTGCGGGCCCTGGGCACGGCGGACTCGGCGATCCCGGACTCCCTGGAGGAGCGGGCCGCCCTGTACCGCTCGGTGCTGGACGGCCGCCGGGTCCTGGTCCTGCTGGACAACGCCAAGGACGCGGCCCAGGTCCGGCCGTTGCTTCCCGGCACGGAGGGCTGCGCAGCCCTGGTCACCTCCCGGGTCCGCATGGTGGACCTGGCGGGCGCGCACCTGGTCGACCTGGACGTGATGGCGCCGGACGAGGCGCTGGCGCTGTTCACGAAGATCGTGGGCGAGGAGCGGGTGGCGTCCGAACGTGAGGCGGCCCTGGACGTGGTGGCGGCCTGCGGCTTCCTGCCCCTGGCCATCCGGATCGCGGCCTCCCGCCTGGCGGCACGCCGTACGTGGACGGTGTCGGTCCTGGCGGCCAAACTCGCCGACGAACGCCGTCGGCTGGACGAGCTCCAGGCCGGCGACCTGGCGGTGAAGGCGACCTTCGAGCTGGGATACGGCCAGCTGGAACCGGCCCAGGCCCGGGCGTTCCGCCTGCTGGGGCTGGCCGACGGTCCGGACATCTCCCTGGCCGCGGCGGCCGCGGTCCTGGACCTCCCGGTCGACGACACCGAGGACCTGCTGGAGTCCCTGGTGGACACGTCCCTGCTGGAGTCGGCGGCCCCGGGCCGCTACCGCTTCCACGACCTGGTCCGGCTCTACGCGCGTGCGTGCGCGGAACGGGACGAACAGCCGCCGAGCGAGCGGGAGGGGGCGTTGTCGCGGCTGCTGGACTTCTATCTGGCCACCGCGGCGGGGGTGTACGTCCTCGAACGGCCCGGCGACCAGCTGCTGGCGCACCTCGCCCCCACCACGCAGCCGGGGCTGACCTTCACCGACCGCAAGATGGCCGGTGACTGGCTCTACACGGAAGCCGCCTGCCTGCTGGCCTGCGTCCGCCAGCACGCCGCGGGCGCCTCCCTGCGTCGCGCGGTGGACCTCCTGTTCTCCGCCAAGGACCTCGCGGAGTCGGGGGTCGACTCCCGGCAGTACGAGCAAGTCGGCATGGCGGTCCTCACGGCCGCGGAACGGGCGGGTGACGCCCTCGTGCAGGCTCGCGCCCAAACGATCCTGGCGCACTCGCACAGCCTGTCCGGCAAGTTCCAGCAGGCCGACGAGCACGCGGCGCTGGGAATGCGCCTCAGCACGGCCGCCGACGACCCCGTGTCGGGTGGCTACGCGCCCAACGTGCGCGGGATCGTCGCGATCTACCAGCACCGGTACGAGGACGCGGAAGCGTACCTGGGGCAGGCCCTGACAGCGTTCCGCACCGACGACAACCGCCCAGGTGAAGCGAGTGCGCTGAGCAACCTGTCACGGGTCCATCTCAGCACCGGGAAACCGGAAGGCGCCGTGGCTCTGGCGGAGCAGGCCCTGTCCATCTACCGCGAGGTCGGCATCACCTGGCGCCTGGCCAACGGCAAGTACGCGCTGGGCCTGGCGCTCTCCGCGGTCGGGCGGCACGACGACGCCATGCGCGAACTCAGCTCCGCCCTCCCCGTCTTCCAGCAGAGCCGTCAGCGGCTCTGGGAGGGGATGACGCTGTTCCGCATGGCCGAGGTCTCGTTGGCGGCACGGCAACCGGCGCGGGCCGCCGCACAGGCGGAGAAGGCACTCGCCCTGCTCCGCGGCATCGGCGGCGAATGGCGGCGCGGGAACGTGCTGACCGTTCTCGGCCGCGCACTGGTCGCGATCGGTCAGTCCGGCCGGGCCCAGGCCTGTCTGACCGAGGCACTGGCCATCTACGAGAAGCTGGACAGGCCGGAGGCCGCCGAAGTCCGGGCCCTGCTGTCGCCGGCGACCGCCGGCTGCCCCTCGTAGTCGGCGTTCATCGTTCGTTTATCGCCTCACGGCAGTCTCTTCGTCAGTCGATGCGTCGCGTCGGGGGGCAGACGGATCGACTCGCACGGCCGCGTCACCAAGGTGAGCGGGCCTGTGGCGTCCGCCCGGCAGCGCTCGGGGGAGCCGCCGGGCGGACAGCCGAGAACCTCGCACCCTACGGAGTTGAATGCCATGAGCGATGAGAAGACGACCGAGCCTGTCGTGGTCAAGCCCCAGGACGATCACGCCACCGGCGGCACCGAGACCAAGCCGCTCGACGACCACGCCACGGGCGGCGGCGAGCTGACCCCTCAGGACGACCACGCGACCGGGGAGCAGGCGTAACCCACCTCGGTCCACGGGGGATCGGCCGCGGCGGCGCGGAGGGGGAGCCGTCGCGGCCGAGGCGCGTGCGGAGGCTGTCGCGCCTCACAGTGCGACGACCCCGACCCTCTCCCCGCACGGTGTGGTCATGTCGTCCTGGTCGGCCGTGTTCGCTCGCGCCAGACCGCCCGGGAGAGCGCCTCGCAGTCCGGCACGAAGGTGTCGACGCGCGTCAGCCCGCCAACGGCAGGTGAGGACCGGCGCCGGTGTCCGAGCCCGCGTCGCGCTCGGCGAAGTGGCGCTCGTGGTCGCGCGGCTCGGCCTCCGCCTGCGCCGGCTCTGCCTGCGTCAGCGCTCCGCCCGCCGCCGTCCCCACCGGCCGCGCAGCTCCCCCTTCACCACCTTCCCGCCGGCGTTCCGCGGCAGTTCCGCCACGAACTCCACCGTCCTCGGGACCTTGTAGTTCGCCATCTCACGGCGCGCCCATGCGATCAGGTCGTCAGCGGTCAGCACCGTGCCAGGGTGCCGTACCACGTACGCCTTCCCGACCTCCCCGAGGCGCCGGTCCGGGATGCCGACGACCGCGACCTCGGCCACCTGCGGGTGCAGGAGCAGGGTCTGCTCTATCTCGGCCGGGTAGGCGTTGAAGCCGCCGACGACGAACATGTCCTTGACGCGGTCGGTGATGCGGAGACGGCCCTCCGCGTCCAGCACGCCCACGTCGCCCGTGCGCAGCCAGCCGTCCTGCGTCAGGACCTCCGCCGTGGCCGCCTCGTCCTCGTGGTAGCCGCGCATGACGTTGAAGCCGCGGACCAGCACCTCGCCGGGCACCCCAGGGTCCACCGCCCGTCCGCCGGCGTCCACCACCTTCACCTCCGTGCCGGGGATCGGCCGGCCGGACGTCGACGCGATCACGCCCGGGTCGTCGCCCCGGCGGCACATCGTGACGATGCCGCTCGCCTCCGAGAGCCCGTACGCCGTCAGGACCGTTGTCACACCCAGTTCGCCGCGCAGGCGCTCCACCAGCGGCAGGGGGACCACCGCCGCGCCGGTCACCACCAGCCTCAGTGCCGACAGGTCGTACCCGTCCCGGCCCGGGTGGTCCAGCAGCGACTGGAGGAGGGTGGGCGGGCCGGGGAGGACCGAGACGCGTTCCGCCGCGATGTTCGCCAGGACCGTGGCCACGTTGAACACCGGCTGGGGGATCATCGTCGCGCCCCGCATCAGGCAGGCCAGCACGCCCGCCTTGTAGCCGAAGGTGTGGAAGAAGGGGTTCACGATCAGGTAGCGGTCGCCCTGCCGGAGGCCGGCGAGCTCGCTCCAGATCTCGTACGCCCGCAGCGTCTGCGCGTGCGTGATCACGGCGCCCTTGGGGCGGCCCGTGGTGCCCGAGGTGAAGACGATGTCGGACGGGGACGTCCCGTCCACCGTGCCGGCCCGGGCCCGTACCTCCGCCTCCCCCACCCCCTCCCCGCTCGCCAGGAAGTCCTTCCAGGTGAGGAAGCCGGCGGGGGCGTCCTCCGACAGGACGACCGCCCGATCCAGAGCGGGCAGTCCCGGCAGCGGTCCCTCACAGGTCCCCTCCCCCGCCGCCCTGCGCAGCGACGCCACGTACGACGTGCCCAGGAACGTGCCCGTCACGAACAGCAGCCGGGCGCCGCTGCGGCGCAGGACGTCCGCCGCCTCCGCGCCCTTGAAGCGGGTGTTCACCGGGACCAGGACGCCGCCCGCCGAGACCGCCCCGAGCGCGGCGACGATCCAGTCGAGGGAGTTCGGGGCCCAGATCCCCACCCGGTCCCCGGGCCGTAGCCCCTGCGCGACGCAGGCTGCCGCCGCCCGTTCGACCCGGGCGCCCAGTTCGCCGTACGTGACGCGGGTACGGCCCTCGACGACCGCCTGGGTCCGCGCGTACCGCTCGGCCGCCGACCGCACCAGGTCCGGAACGCTGTCCCACTCCACGGCCGGCCTCCTCGGAAACGGTACGGGAGCTGACAGTCCGTCAGATTAGCGGTAATCTGACGGACTGTCAGCAATACCGCCCACGGCCACGGAGGTGCGCGCATGGCAGGACCGGGAGGGCTCAAGGACGCCACCGCCATCGTCGGGATCGGGCAGACCGCCTTCGCCAAGCACCTCCCCGAGGACGAGCGCACCCTCGCCTGCCGTGCCGTGCTCGCCGCGCTGGACGACGCCGGGATCACGCCCGGCGAGGTCGACGCCCTCGCCTCCTACACGATGGAGGAGACCGACGAGGTGGAGCTGGCGAAGACCGTGGGGTTCGGCGATCTCACCTTCTTCGGACAAGTGCCCTACGGCGGCGGCGGTTCCTGCGGCACCGTCGCCCTGCTCGCCGCCGCCGTCGCCACCGGGCAGGCGACCGTCGGTGTCGCCTGGCGGTCCCGCAAGCGCGGCTCCGGACCCCGGCCGTGGACGAACACCACCCGCCAACTGCCCACGCCCGCCCAGTGGACCCGGCCCTTCGGCCTGCTCCGGCCCGTCGACGAGATCGCCATGCTCGCCCGCCGCTATCTGCACGAGTACGGCGCCACCCGGGACCACCTGTTCAACGTCGCCCTCGCCTGCCGCAACCGGGCCAACCAGAACCCGGCCGCGATCATGTACGACCGGCCCCTGACCCGCGAGATGTACATGACCTCCCGGTGGATCAGCGAGCCCCTGTGCCTCTTCGACAACTGCCTGGAGACGGACGGGGCGCTGGCCTGTGTGGTGGTCAGCCGTGAGCGCGCCCGGGACTGCCGCCGCAAACCCGTCCTCGTCCACGCCGCCGCCCAGGGCCTGCCCGCCCAGCACCACGGCATGGTCAGCTACTGGAACGACGACCCGCTCACCGGCCCGGCCTGGACCGCCGCCCGGCATCTGTGGAAGCACGCGGACCTCACGCCCGAGGACGTGGACGTCGCCCAGATCTACGACGCGTTCACCCCGCTCGTGCTGCTGTCCCTGGAGGGGTACGGCTTCTGCGGCCGGGGCGAGGGCGGCGCCTTCACGGAAGGGGGCGCTTTGGAGACCGGGGGACGGCTGCCCCTCAACACCGCCGGCGGCGGGCTCTCCGAGGCCTATGTGCACGGCTTCAACCTCATCACCGAGGCCGTGAAGCAGCTGCGCGGCACCAGCACCGCGCAGGTGCCCGGCGCCTCGGCCTGCCTGGTCACGGCGGGCGAAGGCGTCCCGACCTCCGCCCTCCTCCTCAGGAGCTGAGATGCTCGAACCCGTCATCGACACCGACGGCGCGCCCTTCTGGCAGTACGCCGCCCGGGGCGAGCTGCGCGTCCAGGCGTGCGCCGAGTGCGGGGAGCCGCGCTTCCCGCCCCGGCCCTGCTGCCCCCACTGCCGGTCCTTCGCGAGCGTGTGGCAGAGGACGGAGGGCCGCGGACGCGTCTGGTCCTACGTCGTGCCCCACCCGCCCCTGCTGCCCGGCTACGCGGAGCTGGCGCCGTACACCGTGGTCGTCGTCGAACTCGCCGAGGCGCCGCGGATACGGCTGGTCGGCAATCTGGTCGCCGGGCCCGGGCAGCCCCTGAACTCGCTCGCCGCGGACCGCGTCCGCATCGGCGCCCGGGTCCGGGCCGTCTTCCACGACGGACTGCCCCAGTGGGTCCTGGAGCGGCCATGACCGTGCGGGTCAGCGCCGACCAGGACACCGGGGTCGCCGTCGTCACCCTCGACCGGCCCGAGCGGCTCAACGCCATCGACCTCGCCACCGCTCGGCAACTGGCCGCCACCTGGCGGGAATTGCGGTTCGACGACTCGGTGCGGGCCGTCGTCCTCACCGGTGCCGGCGAGCGGGCGTTCTGCACCGGCCTCGACCGCGACGCCGACGTACCGCAGCCCGGATCGCCGTACATGCAGGACGATCCGCTGCTCACCGCCGGCCCGAAGGCGAACGACCTGTGGAAACCGGTCGTCGCCGCCGTGCGGGGCATGGCCTGCGGAGGCGCCTTCTACCTGCTCGGCGAGGCGGAGTTCGTCGTCGCCGACACCACCGCCCGTTTCTTCGACCCGCACACCACCTACGGCATGGTCAGCGCGTACGAGTCCGTCCTCATGGCGCAGCGCATGCCGTACGGGGAGGTGGCGCGGATGATGCTGATGGGCACCGCCGAGCGGCTCTCCGCTCAACGGGCGTACGACATCGGCCTGGTCAGCGAGCTCACCCCGCCCGGGGAGGCGCTGGCCGCCGCGACCGCCCGGGCCGCCGTCATCGCCGGGTATCCGGCCGGGGCCGTGCAGGGGACCGTGCGGGCCCTGTGGGCGTCCCGGGAAGCGGCCCTCGCCCACGGGTTCGCCCAGGCACCGCACCTGATCGCGCTCGGGAACCTGCCGCGCGAACGGCAGGCGGAGCTGTTCGCCGGACGCCGGCGCAGGTACCGGTCGCGTTAGCCGTCGTCGTGCACGACTGGGGAGCGCCGGTGGCCTGGCACACCGCGCTGCTGCGGCCGGACGTGGTGGCGGGGTGGGAACTGACCGCCCCCTGGGCCGGCGCCGTGGTGACGGCCCCGGCCCTGTACATGTAAGGCGACCGGGACCTGGTGCCCGCCTTCCGCGGCACGCCCGAACGGATCGCCCGGCTCCCCGAGCTGATGCCGAGCCTGCGCGGGAAGCCCGTCGTGCTGCCTGGCTGCGGCCACTGGACCCAGCAGGAACGCCCCGCCGAGGTGACCGCCGCCCTGCTCGACCTCCTCACCGGCCTGGCGGCCTGACGGACCGGGCAGGTCATCGCATGGCGACCACCGCGTCCCCGGCGTACCGTCTGCCCTGAGAGCGGCGAACGGGCCGCTCCCCGACGCGACGGCCGCCGTCTGGACCCCTTCCGCACGCCGGAACGACGGCCGTCCCCGAGCGGCCGTGCCCGAGCAGCGGAAGTCCCCGGCAGCGGGTCCCGCTTCCGCGGCGTGACCCGACGGCGGGCGCTAGGTGGAGCGCGCCGTGCCCGTGCCCAGCTCCGCGTCCAGGGCGTACACGCAGCGGTCCTTGCTGCACGCGTACACGACCCCGTCCTTGACGACCGGGGAGCCGGTGATCTCGCCGCCCGTGGCGAGCTTCCAGCGCAGCCGGCCGTCGTCGGCCTTGAGGGTGTACAGCAGGTGGTCCGTCGAGCCGAAGTGGATGCGGCCCTCCGCCACGGCCGGGGCACCGACGATGTCGCCGCCCGCCTGGAAGCGCCACTTGGGCGTCCCCGTCACCGCGTCCAGGGTGTACAGGCCCTTGCCGCTGCCGACGTGGACGTGGCCCGCGGCCACCAGCACCGGGTCGACCGAGGTCCGGGACTCCGTCGCGATGCGCCAGCGGTCGCGGCCGTCGGTCGCGTCGAGGGCGTACACCGTGCCGAGGTAGTCGGCCAGGTAGATGCCGCCGCCGGTGACCGCCGGGCCGGGCACGAAGGCGGGCGGGCTGAGGAAGGCCGCCGGGGCCTCGAAGTGCCACTTCACATGGCCGCCGGCCACGTCCAGCGCCAGGACTCGGGTGCCGGCGGAGACGTACACGCAGCCGTCCGGGGCCTGCGTGAGCCGTACCGGTACGCCGCCGCAGGAGGCCGCGTCACCGATCGGGTAGGACCAGCGCTCGTCGCCGGTGCGCGCGTCCAGCGCCCTGAGCCGGGCGTCCTGCCAGGCGTAGACCGTGCCGTCGTGGACGACCGGGCCCGCCTCCGGGGACTCGAAGTCGGTCTGGCAGCCGGTGATCTCCCACAGCTTCTGGCCGTTGGACGCCTCCCAGGCCTGGACGCCGCCGCCGCGGGTGCCGGTGACGACCGTGCCCCGGTCGGCCTTGAGCGAGTACACCCAGGCGTCCGTCTGCAGGCGCCACAGGTCCGTGCCCTCACGGGCGTCCAGGGCGAACAGCGTCGGCCCGTCGGAGGCGTGGACACGGCCGTCCGCGACCGCCATCGACCAGGCGACGTCCCGGGTCTTGAAGCGGCGCCGGCCGGTCGCCACGTCCAGGGCGTGCACCTCGAAGGAGGTGACGTAGACGAGGTCGCCGTCGACGGAGGGGGTGCCCCAGACGTCGTTGGACATGCGGAAGCGCCAGGGCCGCCAGCCGCCGGGCTGCTCCGGCGGCGCGGCCGGGGCCGCGGGTGCCGGCACGGCGGGGTCGGCGCCGTTGACGCCGGGGCGCGGCTTGGACCAGGACGCGGCGAGCGCGGCCTCCGGCGGGGGTGCCTTGACGGCGGCGGCGCGCACCTCGGCGACGCGCGGGCCGGGCCCGATGGGCACCCGGGCACCGGCCAGCTGTACGGGACCGGTGTCGGGGGCGCCGACCGGCGCGGGCACGGGTGCGGGCGCGGACGGCGGGGGCGGGACGACGGGGTCGTGGGGGGGCGGCGGCGGAACGGGGGGCGCGGCGGGCCGGGCCGCCCCCGCGCCGCCGCTGCGGCCGGTGCCCGGGCCCGGCTTGCTCGGCGGACGGCCGTTGCGCCGGGCCTCGATCAGGCTCACCGCGCGCTCGGGCAGCCAGGCCGACGCCGTACCGCTGTCGTCGGAGCCGGAGCCGAACAGGTGCGGGGCGAGCTGGGCCTGGAGGTCGGCGGGGGTGGGCCGGGCCGAGGCCTCCATCTGCATGCAGGACTCGATCAGGGGGCGCAGCTCGTCCGGCAGGCCCTCCAGGTCCGGGCCCTCGCGCAGCAGCATGAAGACCGTCTCGACCGGGTTGGCGCCGTGGAAGGGCGGATGCCCCGTGGCGGCGAAGACGAGCGTGGAGCCCAGCGAGAACACGTCGCTCGCACCCGTCACGCTCCGCGAGTCCTTGGCCTGCTCCGGCGACATGTAGGCGGGCGTACCGACGGCGACGTTGGTCATCGTCAAACGGGTGTTCGACACGCCCGAGGCGATACCGAAGTCGATCACGCGGGGCCCGTCCTCGACGACGAGGACGTTGGACGGCTTCAGGTCGCGGTGGACGAGCCCGGCCCCGTGGATGGACTGCAGGGCCTCGGCGACACCGGCCGCCAGCCAGCGCACCGCCTGGGCCGGGAGCGGCCCGCACTCGTTCACTATCTCCTCGAGGGAGGGCGCGGGGACGTACGCGGTGGCGAGCCACGGCACGGCGGCGCGCGGATCGGCGTCCACGACGGCCGCCGTGTAGAAACCGGACACCGCCCGGGCCGCCTCCACCTCGCGGGTGAAGCGGACCCGGAACAGCTGGTCCTCGGCCAGCTCCGTGCGGACCGTCTTGATCGCCACGCGCCGGCCGGACGCCGAGCGCGCGAGATAGACCAGCCCCATGCCACCGGCACCCAGCCGTCCCAGCACCTCGAACGGCCCGATCCGCCGCGGATCGTGCTGCGTCAGCTGATCCACCACTTGCCTGCCACCTCCCCGTACGAGCCGCGCCGGTCACTTCTGTACGCGACCCCGTGCAGCGTCTCACCACCGCACCGCCGTGGCGGCACGCACCCCGATTCTTCCTGTCCGGGGCGCTGGTTGCGAACCCGGTGAGAATTGGGGTGTCCAGCACCATATACGGATCAAAAGGGACCGAGAAGCGGCAGCTCAGCGGTGCAGCAGCGCGAACGACGCCCCTTGATTGTCGGTGACGACGGCGACCGTGCCGTAGGACGTCTCAAAGGGTGGCACCTGGACGCGTCCGCCGAGCCGGGTCACCTCCTCCAGCGTGGCCGGGACGTCCTCCACCGCGAAGTGGACGAGGAAGTGGGGCGGCATCTCGGCGGGAAAGACGGCCGAGACCGGCGCGCGGCCGAAGTCGGGCTCGGCGTCCGGCCCGAACAGGGCGTCGTGGAAGAGGTCGCCGTAGAAGGCGTTGGCCGCCCCGGTGTCGCGGGCGTACAGCTGGGCCCAGGCGAAGGTGCCGGGCTCGTGGCGGGTGCCGAAGCCGGGGTGGCTGCCCGGCTGCCACAGGGCGAAGACGGCGCCCTCCGCGTCGGTGACCAGCGCGGTGACGCCGAGCTCGGCGACCGGCAGGGGCACCGAGACGATCTGTCCGCCGGACGCCCGGATCCGCCCGCACAGCGCCTCGGCGTCCGGGGTGGCGAAGTAGACCGTCCACACGGTGGGCAGCCGGCCGTCCAGCTTGCGCACGAGCGCGGCGACGGGCTCCCCGTCCTTCAGCGCCCGGGCGAAGGAGCCGTACCACTCCTCGAAGGTCCACCCGAAGAGCGCACCGTAGAACCGCTTGCCCGCCTCGACGTCGGGCAGCTGCACGTCCACCCAGCAGGGGACGCCCTCTGCGTACACCGATGCCCTGTTTTCGGCCATGCCGCCAAAGTAACCGCGTTGTCCACGGCCCGCAGACCAGGCACACAGCCCCCACAGCCCCGCACACCCCATTTGCAGTCGGCCGAATCGCGCCCCGATCACGCCTCGGTAAGCTGACGGCATGACAGGACAAGTGCGTACCGTCGACGGCCGCGTGGCCGGTCGGCGTGGGCAGGCGACCCGGCAGAAGCTGCTCGACTGCCTCAGTGAGATGCTCAGTTCCTCTCCGTACCGGGACGTCAAGGTCATCGATGTCGCCCGGAAGGCGGGGACGTCGCCCGCGACCTTCTACCAGTACTTTCCGGACGTCGAGGGTGCCGTCCTGGAGATCGCCGAGCAGATGGCCGCCGAGGGCGCCGGGTTGACGCGGCTGCTGGAGGGCCGCTCCTGGGCCGGCAAGGCGGGCTGGCAGACCGCGCAGGAACTCGTCGACGGATTCCTGGAGTTCTGGCGTCAGAACGAGGCGATCCTGCGCGTCGTCGACCTCGGTGCCGCCGAGGGCGACAAGCGCTTCTACAAGATCCGCATGAAGATCCTCAACTCGGTCAACAACTCCTTGGCGGACACCGTCGCCGAGTTGCAGTCCAAGGGCCGGGTCGACAAGGACGTGAACCCGGCGGCCGTCGCCGGTTCGATCGTCGCGATGCTCGCGGCCGTCGCCTCGCACCAGAAGGGCTTCTCCTCCTGGGGTGTGAAGCAGGCCGAACTCAAACCGAACCTCGCGCTGTTGGTGTACCTCGGCGTCACCGGGAGAAAGCCGACGAAGTAACCCGGCCGGCCCCACGCCGGTTCTTGTCCCGTCCCAAGTCCTGTCTGCCAGGCGGTGGTTCACCCGAGTGGACCGCCGCCTGTCGCGTTTCCCGGCCGGCCGTGCTACGCGGGCAGCGGCCGGTCCTTCACCACGTGCTTCATCACCAGCGTGGACGTCAGCCGCTGCACGCCCGGCAGGGTGGCGAGCCGCTCGTCGTACAGCCGCTGGTAGGCCGCGAGGTCGGCGGCGACGACCCGCAGCAGGTAGTCCGGCTCCCCGAACAGCCGCTGCGCCTCCAGCACCTCGGCCACCTCGCTCACCGCCTTCTCGAACTCGGCGACCGTCTCGCGGTCCTCCTGCCGCATGGAGACGAAGACCAGCGCCTCGAAGGTCAGCCCCACGGCGGACGGGTCCACGACCGCCCGGTAGCCGCTGATCGCCCCCGATCGCTCCAGCTCCCGCAGCCGCCGGTGGCACGGCGAGACGCTCAGCCGCACCCGCGCGGCCAGCTCGGTCACGGTCAGCCGCCCGTCCTGCTGGAGCTCGGCAAGGATTTTCCGGTCCATGTCGTCCATGGAGAAGATTCTGCCTCGCTGTTCGAGAAAGCGGGGCAAATTCAGGAACACCTTCGGGCGGAATCCGCCTAATGTCCCCAGCATGGACTCGGGATCCCTTCTCTCCTTCCTCGCTCTGGACCTGCTGCTGGTGTGCGTGCCGGGTGCCGACTGGGCGTACACGATCTCGACCGGGCTGCGCGGCCGGTCGGTGGTGCCGGCGGTGACGGGCCTGGTGGCCGGGTACGCCCTGCACACCGTGCTGGCGGCGGCCGGGCTGGCGGTGCTGGTGGCGGGCTCGCCCGCGCTGCTCACCGCGCTGACGGTGGCGGGGGCGGCGTACCTGGTGTGGCTGGGCTGGGGGGTGCTGCGCCGGCCGGGCACCCCGGGCGCGGCCGAGGAGGCCGTGGGGGCGGGCGGTGCCCGGGCCTTCCTGCGCGGGGCCACGATCAGCGGACTGAACCCCAAGGGCCTGCTGCTCTATTTCTCCGTCCTGCCGCAGTTCCTGACCACCGGGGGCGCCCGTCTGCCGGTGCCCGTGCAGACCGGCGTGCTGGGACTGCTCCACATGGGGTGCTGCGCGGCCGTCTACCTCACGGTCGGTGTCGCGGCACGGGCCGTCCTCGGCGCCCGCCCGGCCGCCGCCCGCGCGGTGGTGCGCACCTCGGGCGCGGCGATGCTCGGCATCGGAGCGTTCATGCTGGTGCAGCGGCTGGCGACGCTGTAGGGGACAGCCGGGACGGCACTGTGATCACCTGCGGACGAGCCGGAACAACCGGATCTCCCGCTCCACCCGCGCCTGGTACGCCGCGTACGGCGGCCAGAACCCCAGCACGGCCTGCCAGGCCACCGCACGCTCCTCACCCTGGAGCAGCCGGGCGGTGACCGGGATGTCCCGGCCCCTGAAGCTGATCACGGCGTCGGGGTGGGCGAGGAGGTTGTGGCTCCAGGCGGGGTGGCCGGGCCGGCCGAAGTTGGATCCGACGAGGAGCCAGCCGCGCCCGCCCTCCTCGGGCATGCACGCGAGCGGAGTACGGCGGGGCAGCCCGCTCCTGGCGCCGGTCGAGGTGAGCACCAGACCCGGCAGCATGCGTGCGCTGAGCAGGACCCTGCCGCGCGTCAGCCGGTGGACGGCGCGGTCCAGCGCGGGCACGACGTACGGGGCGGCCCGCGCGAAGCCCCGGGTCGACGAGACCCGCTGCACGAACCTCGCCCCCGTCCCCCTCACACGGCCTCCCCGCCCGCTCCGAACAGGTGCGCCGCGTCGGCGGCGTACGCCCGCAGCCGGTGCGCCGGCCCGAACAGCAGCTCGTCGCCCGCCGCCCGCTTGAGGTACAGGTGGGCGTCGTGCTCCCAGGTGAAGCCGATCCCGCCGTGCACCTGGATCGCCTCGGCCGCGGCGGTGCGCAGCGCCTCCAGCGCCTGGGCGAGGGCGAGGCCGCCCACCCGCTCCTCGGTGTGAGCGGTGGCCCAGGCCGCGTAGTACGCCGCCGAGCGGGCCGCCTGGAGTCGGACGTACACGTCGGCCAGCCGGTGCTGCACCGCCTGGAAGGAACCGATCGGCCGCCCGAACTGCTCCCGCTGACCGGCGTACTCGACGGTCCGCTCCAGTACCCGGTCGGCGGCGCCGACGGCCTCGGCGGCGAGGACGGCGGCGGCGGTGTCGCCGGTACGGGCCAGCGCGGGCAGGACGTCCGCGCCCTCCTCGCCCAGCAACTCAGCCTTCACGTCGCGCAGTTGCACACGGCCCTGCGGCCGGGTGGCGTCCAGCGCCGTCTGCCGTGTCCGGACCAGCCCGGCGGCCCCGCCGGGGACGAGGAACAGCAGGACGCGGGAGCGGGCGAAGCCCCCGGTGTGGGCGGCGACCAGGAGCAGTCCCGCCCCGTGCCCGTCGAGAACCTGGCCGGCCTGCCCGTACAGCCGCCAGCCGTCCTCCGTCCGCCGGGCCTGGACCCCACCGACGCGGCCGCCGCCCGCCCAGTCCCCGCCGTTGCCGCCGGTGAGCGCGAGGGCGGTGGTCAGGGCGGTGCCCGGCACGGCGAGGGCGGCGGTGAGGCGGCCGGAGGCGAGACGGGGCAGCAGGTCGGCGCGCTGGGCGGCGGTGCCCAGGGCCAGCAGGACGGGCGCCGTGAGGACGGCGGTCGCCAGCAGCGGCGAGGGGGCGAGCACCCGGCCGGTCTCCTCGCAGGCCAGGGCCAGTTCGGTCGCCGAGCAGCCGACACCGCCGTACGCCTGCGGGAGGGCGAGTCCGGGCAGGCCGAGCCGGTCGGCGAGGGCGGTCCACAGGGCGGGGTCGTGTCCGGCCGGGGTGTCGACGGCGGCCCGCAGTTCCTCGGAACCGCACCGCTTGTGCAGCAGCTCGCGCAGGGTGCGGCGGATCTCGTCCTGCTCGGCGGTGAAGCGGGCGTCCATGACGGCCTCCGGGAGGATCTCGCCGGACCTGACGGATCGTCATGTTAGGGCGACGGGGCGGGGAAGCCCAGGGGTAGGACACCTGCCGGACGTCCGGACACCTGCCGGCCCTCCCATATCTGATGTACCGTCAGATCCATGTCCAGGAACGTAGCCGTCGTCGGCGTGGCCCTCTCCGACTGCGGGCGCGTGGACGACGCGACACCGTACGCCCTGCACGCCCAGGCCGCCCGCCGGGCCGTGGCCGACGCGGGACTCCCCCGGGAGCTGGTCGACGGTTTCGCCTCGGCGGGCCTGGGCGCCCTGGCGCCGGTGGAGGTCGCCGAGTACCTGGGCCTGCGCCCCACATGGGTCGACTCCACCTCGGTCGGCGGCGCCACCTGGGAGGTCATGGCGGCCCACGCGGCCGACGCGATCGCGGCCGGGCACGCGCGCGCGGTGCTGCTCGTCTACGGCTCCACGGCCCGCGCGGACATCCGGGCGGGCCGCCGCACCGCGAACCTGTCCTTCGGCGCCCGGGGGCCCGCCCAGTTCGAGGTGCCGTACGGCCACACCCTGATCGCCAAGTACGCGATGGCGGCCCGCCGCCACATGATCGAGTACGGCACGACGATCGAGCAGCTGGCCCAGGTGGCGGTCCAGGCCCGGGCCAACGCGGCGCTGAACCCGGAGGCGATGTTCCGCGCCCCGATCACCGTGGACGACGTTCTGTCCGGCCCGATGATCGCCGACCCCTTCACCAAGCTGCACTGCTGCCTGCGCTCCGACGGCGGCGCGGCGGTGCTGCTGGCGTCCGGGGAGTACGTGCGGGACTGCCGTACGGCGCCGGTGTGGGTGCTCGGGACCGGGGAGCACGTCTCGCACGCGGCCCTGTCCGAGTGGCCGGACTTCACCACGTCTCCCGCGGCGGTGAGCGGACGGCTGGCCTTCGGACGGGCCGGGGTGCGGCCGGCGGAGATCGACTTCGCGGAGATCTACGACGCCTTCACCTACATGACCCTGGTGACGCTGGAGGACCTCGGGTTCTGCGGCAAGGGAGAGGGCGGGGCGTTCGTCGGGACGGGACGGCTGAGGGTGGAGGGCGGGGACCTGCCGGTCAACACGGACGGCGGCGGACTGTCGGCCCAGCATCCCGGGATGCGGGGCCTGTTCCTGCTCGTGGAGGCGGTACGGCAGCTCAGGGGGGAGGCGGGTGCCCGGCAGGTGCGGGGGCGGGACGGCGGGCCACCGCGCCTCGGGGTGGCTTCCGGCACCGGGGGCTGGTTCTGCTCCTCGGGAACGGTGGTACTGGGCCGGGAATGAGGGAACACCCGCCCGCCCGGCCGGTGTTGACATGGGCGCAAGGTCAGTGACGCCCGAACCGCCGGAGGAGACCGACATGGCGCTGAGCCGTGCAGAGCGCGAGAAGTTCCTGGCCGAACCGCACATCGCCGCGCTGGCGGTCGACGCGGGACCGGGCAGGGCCCCGCTGACCGTGCCGATCTGGTACCAGTACGAGCCCGGCGGCGACATCTGGATCATGACGGGGCTGGACTCCCGCAAGAACACGCTGATCAGCGAGGCCGGCCGCTTCTCGCTGATGGTCGACCGGCTGGAGCCCACCATCCGGTACGTGTCGGTGGAGGGGCCGGTGGTCGAGACGACCCCCGCCACGCTGGAGCAGCTCCGGGAGATCTCCGCGCGCTACCTCCCGGCCGACAAGGTCGACGCCTACGTCGACTTTTCCTGGAAGAACCACGGCGAGCAGGTGGTCCTCCGGATGCGCCCCGAGCGCTGGGTGTCCTCCGACCTCGGTTCGCTCTCCGACTACGCTCCGGAGGATGCCGGATCTTCCTGAGCTGCTGAGGTCCCTGCGGGTGTGGGACCCGGCCGTCACCGACCTGCCGCCCTTCGACCCGGGCGCGGCGCCCGCCGACCCGCTGTCGCTGTTCACCCAGTGGTTCGCGGAGGCGGTGACGGCCGGGCAGCCCGAGCCGCACACCGTCTCCCTGGCGACGGCGGACGAGGCGGGCCTGCCCGACGTACGGATCGTGATGCTGCACGGCGCCGACGCGGACGGCTGGTCCTTCGCGACCCACGCCGGCAGCCGCAAGGGCCGCCAGCTGGCCGCACGGCCGTACGCCGCGCTCGCCTTCTACTGGCCCGTGCTGGGCCGGCAGGTCCGGGTGCGGGGGCCGGTGAGGGTGGCCCCGCCCGAGGAGGCCCGGGCCGACCTGCACGCCCGCTCCACCGGCGCCCTGGCCGCCGCGCTGACCGGACGCCAGAGCGAGGTCCTGGACTCCCTGGAGGACCTGCGGCACGCCTCCGAGGCGGCCTGGGAACGGGCCCGCCGCGAGCCGGAGGCCGCCGTACCGTCCTGGACCCTGTACCGGCTGCGGCCACAGGAGGCCGAGTTCTTCCAGGGCGACGCGGCGCGACGGCATGTGCGGCTGCGGTACCGGCGGGACCAGGAAGGGTGGGCGAGGGAACTGCTGTGGCCGTGAGCGGCCTCGGTCCCGGGGGCCTCCGGTGAGATCGGCCCCTAGGTGAAGTCGTACACCGCGAAGTCCGCGACCGGACGGTAGCCGATCCGCTGGTACAGCGCGTTGCTGGTCGGGTTGGCCAGGTCCGTGAAGAGCAGGACCTCGCGCACCCCGGCCGCCAGCGCGGCCCGGCTGACCTCGGCGGTGGCGGCGCCCGCGTAGCCCCGGCCGCGCAGGCGGGGCGGGGTGTAGACGCCGGCGACACGGACCTGGCCGGCGACCTTGGGGGTGGTCCCGGCCATCGCGACGGGGGTGCCGTCGGGGGTCTCCCAGAAGGTGACGCCGCCGCGCTCGATGCGGGCGTCCGCCCACGCGGCGGCGTCCTGGACGGTGCCCGTGCCGACGGCCTCGCCGAACTCCTCGCACCAGCGCACCAGTCGCTCACGGTCCGCCGCGCCGGCGACCCGGGGCCGGCCGGGCGGCAGGGGCTGCGGCACGGTCGGCGTGCCGAGCCGGTAGAGCCGCTGGCGCTGCCGCAGCGTGACCGTGACGCCCGTGTGCCGCTGCCAGGCCTCGGCGAAGGCGGCGGCGGTGTCCTGCTCGGCGTTCACCCCCGGCAGGCGCTGCCCGACGGCGGCCAGCCGGGCGGCGAGGGCGTCGGCCTCCTCGCCGGTCAGGGCGGTGAGGTTCAGCCAGTGCGGCGGCGTGCGGAAGAGGGACGCCCGGACCGTACCGTCCCGCTCCAGGACACCGAACTCCGGTACGCCGTCTCCGTACACGTGCGGTCCGCGGGTGCGGAGCGTCTCCGTGACGGTCAGCGGGACGGTGTGCTCGGCCGGCCGGGAACGGAGGAACGCGCCCGCCCGCGACAGGAAGTCGTCGAGGTCGTGGGTGAGACACCAGTGGTCGGAGCCGTCGAGATCGCTGGCGTCACTGAAGCCGTCGGGGGTGATGGAGCCGCCGGAGTCACCGCAGTCGTGGGAGCGCATGCGTCCCATCATGGGGTCGTTCCCAGTGCCCGGTCAGCGGCGAGGACCGGACGAGGCCCATCCCGAGGGCTGATCGGTGATGGCGGGTGGTGAGCGTCACGCCGGCGGTCGTCAGGCACCTCGGGGACCCTACGCGCCCGCCGGTTCCGGGTCCGTCGCCAGTCGTGCGTGCAGGTGGGCGTCCCGGAACGCGTCGTGCCGGTCCGCCTCGAAGACCGCCGCGCGCAGGGTGCCCTCGTAACGGAACCCGCAACGCTCCGCGACCCGGCACGAGACGGCGTGGCCGACGGCGTGGTCCAGCTCCAGCCGGTGCACCGCGAGTTCCTCGAACGCCCAGCGCGCGGCGAGCAGCAGGGCCCGCGTGGCGACGCCCCGGCCGCGCGCCTCCGGCAGCACCCAGTAGCCGACGCGCGCGATCCTCAGAACGGGCTTGATCTCGTTGACGCCGATGTGGCCCAGCGTCGTACCGCTCTTTGCGTCCGTGATCCGGAACGACACCGACGTGCCCTCCGCGGCGGCCCGCGCCCGGGCGCGCAGCGACTCCCGGGCGTCCGCGAGGTCCGTGACCGTCCGGACCGGGGTGTTCCAGCGGCGGAACTCCGGGTCCTGGTTGCCGCGCAGCCACGCGGCGACGTCCGCGTCGGACGCGGGGTCCCAGGGACGCAGGCGGAGGCCGTGGCCGCACGGGTCGGGGAGGGGACGGTTCCGGGAACGGTTTCGTGTGGGGGCCATTGAGTCATTCAAACCCATCGGTCTCCCCGGGCCACGGCGTCATGCGTGCCCGCGGACCCGGAACACGGGCACCCCCTCCCGGAACACCACCTCCAGCTCCGTTCCGGCCCGCAGTCCCCCTTCCAGCTCCGTCACGGTCACCGGTCCGCCCTCCACCTCTGTCCCGGCTGCCGGTTGCCCCACCGGCTCCGTCCCGGGCGGCAGTTCCGCTTCGCCCGCCGTCACGATCTCCGTCATCATCCGCGGCCCTTCGACCAGGTCGACGACGGCGGCGACATACGGCGTGCGGTGGGTGAACGGCGGCAGGTCGTTGCGGTGGACGACGGACCAGGTGTAGAGCGTGGCCCGGCCGCTCGCGCGCTCCCAGGTGACGTCCTCGCTCCAGCAGTGCGGGCAGAACTCGCGCGGGTAGTGGTGGGCGTGACCGCACGCGCCGCAGCGACGGATCAGCAACCGGCCCTCGGCCGCCGCGTCCCAATACGTACGGGTGAAGGGGTCCACCTCCGGGAGGTCGTGGCGCCCGGCCATCAGAGGATTCCCAGCGCGTCGTCCAGCGACCACGTCTGCCACGACATCCCGAACAGCGCGACCACCGAGATCAGCGCCATCATCGCGTTCTGCCCCTGCTCGGCCACGTCGTGGATCATGAGGATGAGGTAGAAGAGGTTCAGGAGCAGTCCGCCCGCCAGGGCGACCGGGGTGAGGAACCCGGTGATCAGGCCCAGCCCCAGGGCGAGTTCGGCGTAGACGACGACGTACGCCATCGTGCGCGGACGTGGCGCCACGAGCCGGTCGAAGCCGGAACGGACCGCGCCCCAGCGGTGCTGGGCGGCCACCTCGGCCGCCCAGAGAATGCCGGTGCCGCGCTCGAACCAGGCCTTGCGGTCCTTGTGCCGCCAGCTCTCCAGCCACCACAGCCCGAGCCCGACGCGCAACACGGCCAGCCATTCGGCACCGGTGAGCCAGATCGTGTCCATGGGCGCCCCCCACTCATTACCTGACGGCACGTCAGTTCAGCGGAGCCGGGCCGGTTTCGCAAGAGACCGGCGGCGGCGCCGTCAGCGGCGGTGTCGGCATCGGCGGCGACCGCGGGCGGACCGCACGGGCGACGGTGAAGCCGTGTCCCGACGGTGCAGCCGTGCGTCGGCCATGAACTGCCACGAGATCGCCGACATCCGCGCCCAGCCCCACCTTGCCGTCCCAGCCGGCGCCCGCGCCCCTCACCGACCCCCCACAACAAGGCCCCCGCCCCCACGACCCCCACCCCCTCCTCCCACAGCCGTGATCAATCCGCAACCGATTCCGGTCTTGACCGATACCCATCAAGCAGGTGCATGGCTACGCTCGCGCTCATGCCCGACTCCACAGACTCCGTACCACCGGCAGCGCCGCATCCCGCCGACCGCCCCGTCTACGTCATCGGCGGCGGCCCCGGCGGCCTGTCCGTCGCCTACGCGCTGCGCGCCCAGGGCGTACGGGCGGTCGTCCTGGAGAAGTCCGACCACGTCGGAGCGTCCTGGCGGCGTCACTACGACCGGCTGCACCTGCACACCACCCGGCGCCTGTCGAGCCTGCCCGGGCTGCCGATCCCGCGGCGGTTCGGCCGCTGGGTCTCGCGGGACAACGTGGTCCGGTACCTGGAGAAGTACGCCGAGCACCACCGGCTGGAGATCGTCACCGGCGTCGAGGTCTCCCGCGTCGACCGGGCGCCCGACGGCACCGGCTGGCTGCTGCACGCCACCGGCGGCCGTGAGCTGACCGGCGCCGCGGTCGTCGTCGCCACCGGCTACAACCACACCCCGCGCGTCCCGGACTGGCCCGGACGCGACACCTACACCGGTGAGTTCCTGCACGCCTCGTCCTATCGCAACGCCGAGCCGTTCGCCGGCCGGGACGTCCTCGTCGTGGGGGTCGGCAACACCGGCGCCGAGATCGCCGTCGACCTCGTGGAGGGCGGCGCCTCCCGGGTGCGGTTGGCGGTGCGCACCGTCCCGCACATCGTGCGCCGCTCGACCGCGGGCTGGGCCGCCCAGTACTCGGGCGTGCTCGTACGGCGCCTGCCCGTGCGGCTCGTGGACGGGCTCGCCCGGCCGCTGGCCAGACTCAGCACGCCGGACCTGTCGGCCCACGGCCTGCCCCGCCCCGACACCGGCCTGCTCAGCCGGGTCGCCGAAGGCGCGGTCCCCGTGCAGGACGTCGGCCTGATCGACGCCGTGCGCAAGGGCAGGGTCGAGATAGTCGCGGCCGTGGAGAGCTTCGAGGACGGGAAGGTCGCCCTCGCCGACGGCAGCCGCGTCGAACCGGACGCCGTCATCGCGGCCACCGGGTACGTCCGCGGCCTGGAGGGTCTCGTAGGCCACCTCGGCGTACTCGACGCGCGCGGCAAGCCAGTCGTACAGGGAGCCCGCACCCCACCGGACGCGCCCGGCCTGTACTTCACCGGCTTCACCAACCCCATCAGCGGCATGCTCCGCGAACTGGCGATCGACGCCCGGAAGATCGCGAAGGCACTGGCCAAGGACGGCGCGGCCACGCTGTCCCGACTGCCGGTCTGAGGCACCCCGGCAACCACGCCCGCTCCTCGACTCGACCGCCCCCGACTCGGGCACGCTACTGACCTGGGCTCACGCCCCGGCTTGACCCGTTGCCCGACTCGGCCGGCTCCCTCGGCACGAGCGCGCTCCTGGCCTCGCCCCGCACCCCGGCTCAGGCACGCCACTGACCTCGCCCCGCACCCATGCTCGCCCCGCACCCCGGCTCGGCCGGCTCTCCTCGGCGCGGGGCGCGCCTCTTCCGTCCGGCCTGCTTCCCAGCCTCGCCCGGCCCGCCTCACCCCCTGTCCGGCTTCCCCCGCCGCCCGCCTCCGCCCGCTCCTCGACTTTCCTTTCCTGCCCGCACAGCCATTCCTGACGGTCTGTCAGTTCTGTAATCTGACGGAGCATCAGCTATTCGCTGTTTCGAGCTGTCTCACAGGAGCGGGCGGAGCGATGCTTGGATCGACTCACGGCACCCTGACCACCGACTCCCGACGGGCCCGGGCCATCGCCTGTGGCGAGCGGCCCGGGCCCGCCGTGCACGGCAGGCCGGCCGAGGTGGGCGACCTCGATGTCAGCGGGCGCCCGCTGCACGCCGAGGTTCCCGACCTGGACCGCTTCTTCCGCCCCGAGTCCGTCGCCGTGATCGGCGCCTCGGACGCCGAGGGACGGCCGAACACCGACATCACCCGGAAGCTGCTCGACTGGGCCGGGCGGGTCGGCGCGCGGCTGCACCCCGTGCATCCGAGCCGCCCGACCGTCTTCGGCATCCCCTGCTTTCCTTCCGTCGCCGACCTGCCCGAGCAGGTCGATGTGGCGGTCGTGCTGGTCGGTGACCCCCTTCCGGTGGTCGAGGAACTCGCCGAGGCCAAGGCGAGGTTCGCGGTCGTCTTCGCCTCCGGGTTCGCGGAGACCGGCCCGCAGGGCGCCGCCGCCCAGGCCCGACTGGCCGCCGTCGCCGCACGGTCCGGGATGCGGCTGCTGGGCCCGAACACCAACCTCAACGCCTTCGAGCGGTTCCGGGACGACCTCGACGGGCCCGCGATCGCGCTCATCACCCAGTCCGGGCACCAGGGACGGCCCGTCTTCGCCCTCCAGGAGCTCGGCATCCGGCTCTCGCACTGGGCGCCGACCGGCAACGAGGCCGACCTGGAGACCGCCGACTTCCTCTCCTACTTCGCCGAACGACCCGAGGTGGGCGCCATCGCCGCCTATGTCGAGGGGCTGAAGGACGGACGCTCCTTCCTGCTGGCCGCCGACCGGGCCGCCCGGCGCGGGGTGCCGGTCGTCGCGGTGAAGGTGGGCCGCACCGACACCGGCGCCCGCACCGCCGCCTCACACACCGGCAAGCTGACCGGCGCGGACGCGGTGGTGGACGCGGCGATGCGGCAGTTCGGCGTGGTCCGTGTCGACGGCCTCGACGAACTCCAGGACACCGCGGCCCTGTTGGCGCGGGCCCGGCCGCCGCGCACCGACGGGGTCGTGGTCTATGCGATCTCGGGTGGCACGGGCGCACACGTCGCCGACCTGGCGGCCGGGGCCGGGTTGAAACTGCCGGTGCTGTCCGAGGCCAGGCAGGCGGAGCTGCACCAGTGGATACCCGAGTACCTGTCCGTGGCCAACCCGGTCGACAACGGGGGCCATCCGGTCGGGGACCGGCGCGGCCGGAGGATCATCGACGCGATCCTCGCCGACCCCGAGGTGGGCGTACTCGTCTGCCCGGTCACCGGCCCCTTCCCGCCGCTGAGCGACCGGCTCGTCAGGGACCTGGTGGACGCGGCCGAGCGGACCGACAAGCTGGTGTGCGTGGTGTGGGGGTCGCCGGTCGGGACCGAACCCGCCTACCGGGAGGTGCTGCTCGGCTCCTCGCGCGTGGCCACCTTCCGCACCGTCGGTAACTGCCTCACGGCCGTCCGCGCCTACCTCGACCACCACCGGTTCGTCAGCGGCTACCGCTCCCCCTTCGACGAGGCGCCGCGCACCCCCTCGCCGTCCTTCCGCAAGGCCCGGGCACTCATGCACCCGGGCCGGCAGCTCAGCGAGCACGCGGCCAAGCAGCTGCTGCGGGCGTACGGGATCCGGGTGCCGCGCGAACAGCTGGTGACCAGCGCGGCGGCGGCCGTGCGGGCGGCGGGGCAGGTGGGTTACCCGGTGGTGATGAAGGCCTCGGGCGCCAGGATCGCCCACAAGACCGAGCTGGGCCTGGTGAGGATCGGCCTGACCTCGGCCAGCCAGGTCCGGGACACCTACCGGGAGCTGACCGACATCGCCCGCTACGAGGACATCGCACTGGACGGCGTCCTGGTCTGCCAGATGGTCGAGCAGGGCGTCGAGATGGTCGTCGGCGTCTCCCACGACGACCTCTTCGGGCCGACCGTCACCGTCGGGCTCGGCGGGGTGCTCGTCGAAGTACTGCGCGACACGGCCGTGCGCGTACCGCCCTTCGGGGAGGAGCAGGCGCGGGGCATGCTCGCCGAGCTGCGCGGGCGGGCCCTCCTCGACGGGGTCCGGGGGCGTCCCCCGGCGGACCTCGACGCGCTCGTCGAGGTCGTCCTGCGGGTGCAGCGCATGGCGCTGGAGCTCGGGGACGAGCTCGCGGAACTCGACATCAATCCACTGATGGTGCTGCCCAGGGGACAGGGCGCCGTGGCGCTGGACGTGCTGGCGGTGTGCCGCTGAGATGAACATGCCTGATTCCCCCCGTGTGCCCGGAAATTCCGCTGAATCATGGGTACAGCACGCCACTGACAACCAGGTCTGCCGCATCACGCTCAACCGGCCCGAATCCCTCAACGCCCTCACCCCTGACCAGCGTGAACGCCTCATCCGACTGCTGTCCGAGGCGTCCGCCGACCCGGACGTGCGAGCCGTCGTGCTCACGGGGACGGGCCGGGGTTTCTGCGCCGGCGCGGACCTGCGGGGCTCAGCCTCGGCCGACCGGCGGGTCCCCGGCGACGTGGCCCGCACCCTCCGCCTCGGCGCCCAGCGCCTCATCGCGGCCGTCCTGGACTGCGAGAAGCCGGTGATCGCCGCCGTGAACGGCACGGCGGCCGGCCTCGGCGCCCATCTCGCGCTCGCCTGCGACCTCGTCCTCGCGGCGGAGTCGGCCCGGTTCATCGAGGTGTTCGTCCGGCGCGGGCTCGTGCCGGACGGCGGCGGCGCGTACCTGCTGCCGCGGCTGGTGGGGCCGCAGCGGGCGAAGGAGCTGATGTTCTTCGGCGACGCGCTCGGCGCGGCGGAGGCGGAGCGCCTGGGACTGGTCAACCGGGTCGTGCCTGACGCCGAGTTGGACAGCACGGCCCGCGAGTGGGCCGACCGCCTCGCCATCGGCCCGACCCGCGCCCTCGTGCTGACCAAGCAGCTCGTCAACGCCTCCCTCGACACCGACCGCGCCACCGCCTTCGCCGCCGAGGCCGCCGCACAGGAGATCAACATGACGACGCAGGACGCCCAGGAGGGCCTGGCGGGCTTCACGGCCCGCACAACCCCCGCGTACCGGGGCTGCTGACCTTCCCGTCTGACGCTCCGTCAGTTTTAATGGGTGCGTGATGGGACAAGCAGGAATGGCCGAAGCCGCCGTCCGCTACCTCAGGTCGGCCCGGACCCCGGTCCCGGAACCCTTCCCCGCGCTGCCGCGCCCCGACCTGCGGTGCGTCGGCGAGAACGAGCGGGCGCCCGTGGACCAGCGGGAGTTCCGGCGCGTCCTGGGGCACTTCGCGAGCGGCGTGACCGTTGTCACCGCACCGGCCGGGCGGGACGAGGACTCCCCCGCCGGCTTCGCCTGCCAGTCCTTCTCCTCCCTCTCCCTCGACCCGCCGCTCGTCGCCTTCATGGTGGGCCGTACGTCGACGACGTGGCCGCGCATCGCCCGCGCCGGGGTGTTCTGCGTGAACGTCCTGGGCGCCCACCAGTCCGCGCTGTGCCGCGCCTTCGCGGTGAGCGGCACGGACAAGTTCGCGGGCGTCGCCCACGACGCCGCCCCGGTGACCGGCTCCCCCCGCCTGACCGGCGCCCTCGCCTGGATCGACTGCACCATCCACGCCGTCCACACCGGCGGCGACCACCTGATCGTGGTGGGCAGGGTGGCGGCCCTCGGCACGGGCGAGGCCGCCGGCACCGGCGATCCGCTGGTCTTCCATCAGGGGCGGTTCGCCCGCCTCGCGCCCCTGCCCGCGGAGGGACCGGCGCAGTAGGTTCGGCGAAGGGGACCTCAGCCGGCGACAGGCGCGCCGGCCGCCGCCGGCCGGCGCCGGATCACCAGGGCCATCAGCGCCGCCGCCGCGCACAGCGCTCCGGAGGCGTACCAGACCACGTCGTACGAGCCGAAGGTGTCGCGGGCGACGCCGCCGAGGAAGGCGACGACCGCGGCGCCGACCTGGTGGGAGGCGAGGACCCAGCCGAAGACGATGGCGCTGTCCTCGCCGTACTGCTCCCGGCACAGGGCCAGGGTGGGCGGCACGGTGGCGACCCAGTCGAGGCCGTAGAAGACGATGAAGAAGAGCATCGGCGGGTGGACGCTCGGCGCCAGCAGGATCGGCAGGAAGAGCAGGGAGACGCCGCGCAGGGCGTAGTAGACCGCGAGCAGGCGGCGCGGTTCGAAGCGGTCGGTGAACCAGCCGGAGGCGATCGTGCCGACCACGTCGAACACGCCGATGACGGCGAGCAGGGAGGCGGCGGTCGTGACCGGCATGTGGTGGTCGTGGGCGGCGGGCACGAAGTGCGTCTGGATCAGGCCGTTGGTGGAGGCTCCGCAGATCGCGAAGGTGCCGGCCAGCAGCCAGAACGGGCCGGTGCGCACGGCCGAGAAGAGCACCGTCAGCGCCCGGCGCGCGGCGCCCGGCACCGGCACCGGCTTGGGGACGAACTCCTTCGCCCCGTAGGGCTTCTGGCCGATGTCGGCCGGATGGTCGTGCAGCAGGAGCCAGACGAACGGCACGACCGCGAGGGCGGCCAGGGCCACCGTGACGGCGGCCGGGCGCCAGTCGTACGACTCCACCATCCAGGACAGCACGGGCAGGAAGATCAGCTGTCCGGAGGCCGAGGCGGCGGTGAGGATGCCGCTGACCAGGCCGCGCCGCTCGGTGAACCAGCGGTTCGTCACCGTCGCGGCGAACGCCAGCGCCATGGAGCCGGAGCCGAGGCCGACCAGCAGACCCCAGCAGAGCATGAGCTGCCAGGCCGAGGTCATCCACACCGTGGTGCCCGAGCCGATCGCGATCACCGTCAGGGCCACCGCGACGACCCGGCGGATGCCGAAGCGGTCCATCAGCGCCGCGGCGAAGGGAGCCGTCAGCCCGTACAGCGCCAGGTTGACGGAGACGGCGGCGCCGATCGTGCCGCGCGACCAGCCGAAATCCTGGTTCAGCGGGTCGATGAGCAGTCCGGGCAGGGAACGGAACGCGGCGGCGCCGATGATGGTCACGAAGGTGACGGCGGCGACGAACCACGCTCTGTGGATGCGCGTCGGCCGGAAGGACCGGGTTTCCTCTACGGGCGTCGCGGCTTCGGTTGTCTGGGTCACGTCCTCAAGCTTCCGGTCCGCGATCACTCCCATCGAGTGGCCCGGAGGACAGCATTCGTTAGGATCGGGCCATGGATCCGGTCGCTGACTTCCGCCCGCACCGCGTCGTCGTCCTGGCCCTCGACGGGCTGCTCCCGTTCGAACTCGGCATCCCGCACCGGATCTTCGGGCGCCCCAAGGACGCCCGGGGGCGGCACCTGTACGAGGTCGTCACCTGCTCGGTCCGGCCACCGGGGCCGGTCGAGACGGACGCGGACTTCGCCATCCACGTCGCCAGCGGCCCGGAGGCCCTGGCCACCGCCGACACCGTCATCGTGCCGGCGTCGTACGAGCTCGGCCCGGTGCACGAGGAGGGCGTGCTGACCGACGAGCTGGCCGACGCGCTCGCGCACATCCGGCCCGGGACCCGGCTGGCCTCCATCTGCACCGGTGTCTACGTACTGGCCGCCGCCGGTTACCTCGACGGCCGCCCGGCCACCACCCACTGGGCCGACGCCGAACGCCTCCAGCGAATGTTCCCGCGGGTCAAGGTCGACCCGGACGTGCTGTTCATCGACGACGGCGATGTGCTGACCTCCGCCGGTGTGGCGGCCGGCATCGACCTGTGCCTGCACATCGTGCGCCGCGACCACGGCGCCGCCGTCGCCAACGACGTGGCCCGGCGCACGGTCGTACCGCCGCACCGCGACGGCGGGCAGGCGCAGTACATCCAGCGGCCGGTGCCCGACCCGCAGCAGGCGTCCACGACCACCGCCCGCGCCTGGGCGCTGGGGCGCCTGCACAAGCCGATCCAGCTGCGGGACATGGCCGCGCAGGAGTCCATGTCCGTACGGACCTTCACGCGCCGCTTCCGCGAGGAGGTCGGTGTCAGCCCGGGGCAGTGGCTCACACAGCAGCGGGTGGAACGGGCCCGGCACCTGCTGGAGTCCACCGACCTGTCCGTCGACCGGGTGGCCCGCGACGCCGGCTTCGGCACGGCCCAGTCGATGCGTCAGCACCTACAGGCGGCGCTCGGCGTCACCCCCACCGCGTATCGGCGGACCTTCCGGGCCAGGAGCAACGGCCTTAGGCGCGTCGGCGAAGCGGCCGACGGGCCGGTCGCCGCGCGCGGTTGAGCCGGCCGGGCGGACCTCTCCCCACCAGCCGGCCGCCGTCAGCACCAGGGCCAGGCCCACGCCGGCCAGGACCGCCGTCGAAGGGGCCGTGACCTTCAGCAGCAGACCGGCCAGGGAGCCGGTGGCGGCGTAACCCGCGCTGGCGGCCGCGTACATGACCGAGTAGCCCGCGGCCACGGCCTCCGGCGGCACCGCCTCGCGCAGCGACAGGTTCCGGGTGACGAGCACACAGGCCTGGAGCATGCCCCCGACCACCAGGGCGGCGGCGATACCGGCCGTGGTGGGTGACAAGGCGGCGACGACCACGCAGGCCGACATCCCGCACATCAGCACCGCGCTGCGCGTGCCGAGCCGCCCCGGCCAGGCACGCAGCCCGTACAGGAACGCCCCGAGTCCCGATCCCACCGCCAGTCCGGCCAGCAGCGGTCCGGCCCAGCCGACCTCGATGCCGCGCTGCTCCAGCAGCGCGGGCAGGACGAGTTCGGCCAGGCCGAGCAGGGTGATGCTGGCTGCGCCGGTGACGAACACCGGCCAGGCGCCGACCAGGGCACGTGCCCGTGACGGGCCTGCCGGGCTCTTCCCGTCCGCGCCGCCCGACGCCCAGCCGGCCGGCAGGAACCACAGGCCCGCCACCGACACGGCCATCAGGACGGCCCCCAGAAGCAGCGGGACACGCGGGGCGACGCCCAGGGCGAGTCCGGTGACCGCCGCCGGGGAGACGGCCCAGACACCGGACATCAGCAGCGACTCGGTGGACAGCGCCTGCTGCACGGCCCGTTCGGGGACCAGGGTGGTGAGCAGGGTGCGCAGCCCGCCGGCGACCCCCGCGGGCGCGCCACCGGCCAGGAGCGCGAACGCGGCGAGCAGCGCGGCGTGCGCGTCAGGCCACAGCCCGAGGCCCGCGAAGCCGGCCGATCCGGCCGCCAGTCCCGCGGCCAGCTGGGGCCGGGCCCGGTCCGGCCGCAGCCGCATCCCGAGCAGCGGCGCTCCCACGATCTCCCCGACCACGTAGGCCGCCGCGAGGATCGCGCCCAGCGAGTAGCCGCCCGGGCGTTCGCGCACCAGGAAGACCAGCGCCAGCGGCGCCATGGCCACCGGCAGCCGGGAGGCGACGGCCGTCAGGGACCAGGCCAGGACCTGCGGGGAGACGACATCGCGGTAGGTCATGCGACGACGGTAGGGGCCGCCGCCGACAACGCCCCAGCCGATTTCCGGGCCTGTGGAAAACGGCTCGGCGCCCCAACGGCCCACACCGCCGCGCCCGTGGAGAACCTGCCGGGCCGTGACCCGGGACAGCCCTGCGTCAGAACGTGAGGACCGCCCGCGCCACCCGTCCCGCCTCGGCGTCCGCGGCCGCCTTCGCGAAGTCCTCCACCGGGTAGGTCCCGGTCACCAGCTCGTCGAGCAGCAGCCGGCCCCGCCGGTACAGCTCCGCGTACAGCGCGATGTCCCGCTGCGGCCGGGAGGAGCCGTAACGGCAGCCGAGGACGGACTTGTCGAGGTACAGGGAGGAGACCCGGAAGGACGCCTCGGCGGTCGCGGGAGGCACGCCCAGCAGCACGGCCTGGCCGTGCCGGTCCAGCAGGTCGATCGCCGCCCTGACCAGCTCCACGCGCCCCACGCACTCGAAGACGTGGTCCGCGCCCGTCGGCAGCACATCCCGCACCTGCTCCGACGAGGTCAGGAAGTGCGTCGCGCCGAACCGCCGCGCCACCGCCTCCTTGGCCGGGTCGGCGTCGACGGCGACGATCTCCGACGCACCCGCCAGCCGGGCGCCTTGGAGCACGTTGAGGCCGATCCCGCCGGTGCCGATCACCACCACGCGGTCCCCGTGGCCGACCCGCGCCCGGTTCAGCACCGCCCCCACCCCGGTCAGCACCCCGCACCCGATCAGCGCGGCGGACGGCATCGGCACGTCCTTCGGGATCGGCACGGCCTGCACGCCCCGCACCACGGTCCGCCGGGCGAACACCGAACTGGACGCGAACTGGTACACCGCCCGCCCGCCCCGCGTGAACGGCTGCCCGGGCCGCCCGATCGCCCTCCGGCACATCGTCGGCCGCCCCCGGTCGCAGTCCGCGCACGTACCGCAGTTGGCGAGCGTGGACAGCGCCACGTGGTCTCCGGGCCCGACATGGGTGACGCCCGCGCCCACCGCCTCCACCACCCCGGCGCCCTCGTGCCCGAGCACCACGGGAACCGGGAAGGGGATGGTCCCGTCCACCACGGACAGGTCGCTGTGGCACAGCCCGGCCGCCGAGACCGCGACGAGCACCTCACCGGGACCCGGGTCCCGTACGTCCAGGTCGTCCACGACCCGGACCCGCTTCCCGTCGAAGACGACGCCTGTCATCGGCCGACTCATCACACGGCTCCCTTGGGCTCCCTGGGCAGGCCGAGCACCCGCTCGGCGATGATCGTGCTCTGGATCTGGTCCGAGCCGCCGTAGATCGTGTCGGCCCGGGAGAACAGGAACAGGTGCTGGTGCGCGTCGAGTTCGTACGGCGCGGACGGCGACCAGTCGGCCGGGCCCGCGCTCGCCGCCGCGCCCCGCACCAGCATCGCCAGCTCCCCGAGCCGCTGGTGCCAGCCCGCCCACAGCAGCTTGGCCACGCTGGGAGCGCCCGGGTCGCCCGAACCCCCCAGCGTCCGCAGGGCGTTCCAGCGCATGGCGCGCAGCTCGGCCCACTGCCGTACGAGCCGGTCGCGTACGACGGGGTCACCGGCAGCGCCGGTCCGCACGGCGGTCCGTACGACGTCGGCCAGCTCCTGTGCGAAGCCGATCTGCTGGGCGAGCGTGGACACGCCCCGTTCGAAGCCGAGGAGGCTCATCGCGACGCGCCACCCGTCTCCCTCGCCGCCGACGACGTGCTCCCCGCGCGCGCGTGCCCCGTCGAAGCAGACCTCGTTGAAGTCGCTCGTGCCGGTCGCCTGGCGGATCGGGCGGACCTCGATCCGGCCGGGCTGGTCCATGGGCACGAGGAGGAAGCTCAGGCCCCGGTGGCGGCGGGAGCCGGGCTCGGTGCGGGCCAGGACGAAGCACCAGTCGGCCTCGTGGGCGAGCGAGGTCCAGATCTTCCGGCCCGTGACGCGGTAGGTGCCGTCCGGGTCGCGCACGGCCGTGGTGCGGATGCCGGCCAGGTCGGAGCCGGCGTCGGGTTCGCTGTAGCCCTGGCACCACAGTTCCTCACCGGCGGCGACCGGCGGGAGGAAGCGGGCCTTCTGTTCGCCGGTGCCGTGGGCGATCAGGGTGGGGGCCAGGAGGTTCTCGCCGATGTGGCCGGAGCGTGGGGGCGCGGGCGAGCGGGCGTACTCCTCGGCCCAGGCGACCTGCTGGGTGAGGGTGGCGGTGCGGTTGCCGTACCCGGACTCGGACCAGCCGAGGCCTATCCAGCCGGCCTGTCCGAGGCTGCGTTCCCAGGTGCGGCGGTCGGGCACGTCCCGGGCGTGGGCGGCGAGCCAGGCGCGTGCCTCCGCCCGGAACGCCTCGTCCTCCTCGGTGAACCCGAAGTCCACGGGTGCCCCCCTACTTTCCCTGCTCGCCCTGCTTGGCCTGCTTGGCCTGTCGCGCGGCCCTGGCCATCTCCGTCACCTGCTCCAGCAGCGGCATCGGGTCCACCCCCACCGTCCCCGGCAGGAAGTCGGCGATCCTCTCCGGTGTCCAGGAGCCCTCGGCGTAGGCGGCGCGCAGTTCCCTCGGCTGGGCCCACACGGCGATCTTCGGTCCGGCGACGGTGTACACCTGCCCGGTGATCCGCGCCTGCCGGGCCCGGTCGGACAGCAGGTAGACCACCAGGGCGGCGACGTCCTCCGGTTCGCCGATCTCCGCAGGCTCCACGGGCACGTTCGCGGACATCCGCGTCCGGGCGACCGGTGCCACCGCGTTCGCCGTCACGCCGTACTTGTGCAGGCCCAGCGCGGCGCTGCGCACCAGCGAGACGATCCCGCCCTTGGCGGCGCTGTAGTTGGCCTGGGACACCGAGCCCTGGTGGTTGCCGCTGGTGAAGCCGATCAGTGTGCCGGTGCGCTGTTCGCGCATGACCGCGCAGGCCGCGCGGAAGACGGTGAAGGTGCCTTTGAGGTGGGTGGCGACCACCGGGTCCCACTCCTCCTCGGTCATGTTGAACAGCATCCGCTCGCGCAGGATCCCGGCCACGCAGACCGCGCCGTCGAGCCGCCCGTAGCAGGCCAGGGCCGTGTCGACGACCCGCTGCCCGCCCGCCATGGTGGAGATGTCGTCGGCCACCGCGACGGCCCGGCCGCCCGCCGCCTCGATCTCTTTGACCACGGCGTCGGCGACCTCGCTGGCCGGTCCGGCGCCGTCGACGGCGACCCCGTGGTCGTTGACGACGACCCGCGCGCCCTCGGCCGCCGCCGCGAGGGCGACCGCCCGGCCGATGCCCCGCCCGGCGCCCGTGACGGCGACGACCTTGCCTGCCAGGAAGTTCCCCACGCCCGGCCCCTTCCCGTTCCCCGGTATCTGACGGACCGTTAGTTTTGCTTCGCTCTGATTCTACGACCCGTCAGATACTCCGCGACAAGCCCCGGGGAGGACCCATGTCGCCGCCGACGCTCCGTCCCGAGTTCCACGAGATCGCCGAGCGCGTGAACAACTGGGGCCGTTGGGGCGCCGACGACGAGATCGGCACGCTGAACCTGATCACCGACGAGGTCGTCCGGGAGGCCGCCGCGACGGTCCGCACCGGACGCCGTATCCCTCTCGCCCTGCCCCTGCGGCAGGACGGCGTGCAGACCGGGATGATCCCGGGGCGGATCAATCCCCTGCACGTCATGGTGCAGATCAACCAGGAGGTCTTCGGGCCGGGCACGGTCGCGTGCAGCGACGACGCCGTGACGATGGGGCTGCAGGCAGCCACCCACTGGGACGCGCTGCCGCACGTCTCGCACTCCGGCAGGCTCTACAACGGCCGCCCGGCCGGCACCGTCACCGCGCACGGCGGCGCCGGGTTCAGCGGCATCGACAAGGTACGGCACCTCGTCTCGCGCGGGGTGCTCCTGGACGTCGCCCGCGTGCGGGGCGTCGACCGGCTCGACGGCTCGTGCGCCGTCGGCCCCGAGGACCTGGACGCCGCCGAGGAACTGGCCGGCACCCGCGTGCGTGCCGGTGACATCGTGCTCGTACGGACCGGGCAGATGAGGGTACTGCTGGCCGGGGACCGGCACGCGTACGCCTACCCGTCGCCGGGGCTGTCGATCCGGACGCCGGAGTGGTTCCACGCGCGCGATGTCGCCGCCGTCGCGAACGACACCCTGACGTTCGAGATCTTCCCGCCCGAAGTGGAGGATCTGTGGCTGCCGGTGCACGCCCTGGACCTGGTGGAGATGGGGATGCCGCAGGGGCAGAACTGGAATCTCGAAAAGTTGTCCACAGCCTGTGGAGAAGCGGGCCGCTACACGTTCCTGCTGGCGGCGACACCCGAACCGTTCACCGGAGCGACAGGGGCTCCGGTTGCGCCCGTGGCCGTCCTCTAGGCGGTCGCGCCCGGCCTGCGGGGATCATCGGCTGGCGGCGCGGCTTCCCCATTCCCGACCACGCCCGGCCGTGAGGCCCCCACCTCACCCGCCCGAACGCGCCAGTACGCGCCGCCACCCGACTCCGGCGTTTCCTCCCCCGCTCTCGACTTCGCTCGAGCGGAGGGGACCCCCATCGGTTCCCCGTGGCCCGACGGAACCGACGCCGCATCACGACTCACACTCGCCGAGGGCCTCCCGTCGTCGACGCCCTCGCCGTCCCCTCGCGGCGAATCGTTGCCCCCAAGGGTGATCAGACCATCACGGGGCGTCAACACCCGTAGGGCGATTCATCACTTAAGCCCTCTTTGCTCCGACCGCGCACGGAAGCACATCCCGGCGCACCGCCGCACGGGCCCGCACACACGCCCCGGCCCCGTGCCTCCCCGTGCACCGGTCCCGTCGCCGCCACCGCATCGCCGGACACGGCGCACCGCCGCACGCGAGGCATTGCCTGGCAAAGCACATCACCGGACGCGACGCACTGCCGGAGAGCGCATGACCAGACAGGACACATGACCAGACACGGCGCATCGCCAGACACGGCGCATCGCCAGGCGCGGACCTACACCGCCTCGTACGCCAGCCCCTCGCAGGCCGTACCGCCGCCGAACGCCACCGCGCCGGCCGGGCATCCCGTTGCGGTCCCGTGGGACTGGGCGTACCGGTCCAGTTCGCACCAGATGCGCTTGCCTGCGCCCTCGGCGCTCCAGCCCCAGCGGTCGGCGAGGCCGTCGACGAGGGCGAGACCGCGCCCGCCGGTAGCGTCGCCGTCCACGCAGCGCGGCACCGGCGCCCGGTCGCTGCGGTCGGCGACCTCCAGGCGGACGGTGGCCCCCTCGGCCGCCGCGCCCGGAAGGGACAGTCTCAGCACGGCGGGGCAGCCGGTGTGCACCACGGCGTTGGTGACGAGTTCGGAGACGAGCAGGATCAGCGTCTCGGCGAGCGGTTCGTCGGCCTGTATCCCGGACCCGGCCAGCCGCGAGCGGGCCCACCGCCGGGCTCGCCCCACCTCTGCGGGGTCGGGCCGGATCTCCAGCTGCACTTGAAGCACCTGCACCGCTCACACCATCCGAACCGGCGGACACTTAGGCTCGCGCCTCACGAGGGCCACGATCGTAGCCATTTTCTGCATGGCCAGAACAACGGCCGGGACGGGGATCACGGACCGTGAATCCCTTGTGGGACAGCATGGTTGACGTACAGTCACCCCAACAAGCGCTTCGGGCATATTCCAGCGCGAAGGAGTACCCGTGCGGCATACTGTGCGACGCTCGCCGCGGCGAGTCGAACAGGCAGCGGCGCAAGCCCTTGCCGCCCTGCGAACAGCGGCGCGCACCGGCGGAACCGGGGCCGCCCCTGGGGCAACTCCGGCGCGGCGCGCGCTCAGAACCACTCGCATCTCACACAAGGTACCGGAGCGGACGTCCGGCGACAGGCCGTGACGAGACTCCCGTAGGACACGACCCGGTATCAACGCTCCGTGATTCCGCTGTGCCACGATCCGCGACATGGGCGCGGCCGGTTCCGGTGATGCAGCAGCCCAGACTGCCCCTCAGGCCGTTCCGTTCAGCAGTTCGGACGCCAGCAGCTCCTCACTGTCCGTGACATCGCCCGCACGCCGGGTCCGTACCCAGGCCCGCTTGAGGTGCAGGTGGACATCGGAGTCCCAGGTGAAGCCCATGCCGCCGTGCACCTGGAGGCAGTCGCGGGTGCCGCGTACGGCGGCCTCGTCGGCGAGCAGGCGGGCCGCGGCGATGTCGGCCGGGTCGGCGGTGACGGCGGCCGCGTACACCGCGGCGCGGGCCGTCTCGACGCGCACCAGCATCCCCGCGCACAGATGGGCCACCGCCTGGAATGTCCCGATCGGCCGGCCGAACTGCTGGCGCGCCCGGGCGTGTTGCGCGGCCAGCTCGCACGCGCGTGTGGCCGTGCCGAGCTGCTCGGCGGCGGTCAGCAGGACGGCCACCGGGTCCCCGGCCGCCGCCGCGCCGGGCACCCGGTGCAGGGGCGTCAACGGGTCCACCGAGCGCAGCGGCACGGCACCTTCGGTGTCCCCCCGGACCACGTCGGCCTCCGTCAGCCACTCCACCAGGCCGCCCTGGACGGCCGTCACGACGGTCCGTCCGGTGGCCGCGCCCGGCACCGCGCCGGCCGCCAGGTGCGTGGCCACCAGCGGCCCGGGCAGCAGCGCCCGCCCCGCCTCCTCGAACGCCAGCACGGTCTCCGGCAGTCCGAGCCCCACCCCGCCGTCCGCCTCCGGCAGCCGCAGCGCGAAGAACCCGGCGTCTGCCAACTCGCGCCACAGCGCCCGGTCGAGTCCGCCCTCCCCGTCGACGGCGGCCCGCAGCGCCTCGTGTCCGAAGCGCCGCGCCAGCAGCTGCCGTACGCCGTCCCGCAAGGCCCGCTGATCGTCGGTGAGTCGGAACCGCACGGCGTCGCTCACCGGCCCTTCGGCAGGCCCAGGATGCGCCGGGCCACGATGTCGTGCTGGATCTGGGTGGTGCCGGCCGCGATGGTGTACGACAGGGACGACAGCCGGTCGGGCATCCACGGCCGCGCGAGGTCGAGACAGTCGGGGCCGAGGACGTCGGCGGCGGCGTCGTACAGGTCCTGACGTGCGTGCGAGTACCGCAGCTTGAACACCGATCCCCCGACGCCCGGGGACCGTGCCGTGCTCGCGTTCCACTGCACCAGCCGCCACAGCGCGCGGAACTCGGCGTCCAGCCGGCCCAGCCGCCGCCGCAGCACCGGGTCGTCCCAGCGGCCGTTCACGCGCGCGTGCGCGGCGAGTTCGCCCAGGACCCGGCGGCAGGCCACCACCTCGCCGGCGAAGGCCGTGCCGCGTTCGAAGGACAGCGTCACCAGGGTCACGCGCCAGCCGTCGTTCTCGTCCCCGACCCGGTTGCCGACCGGCACCCGCACCTCGTCCAGGAACACCTCGGCGAACTCGGCGGACCCGGCGAGCGTGCGCAGCGGCCGTACGGTGATGCCCGGCGCGTCCATGGGCACGGCCAGCCACGTGATGCCCCGGTGACGCTCGGCGGAGGGATCCGTGCGCACCAGCAGCTCGCACCAGTCGGCGACTTCGGCGTGCGAGGTCCAGATCTTGGACCCGGTCACCACGTAGACATCGCCGTCGCGCCACGCGCGCGTGCGCAGCGCCGCGAGGTCGGAGCCGGCCTCCGGTTCGCTGAAGCCCTGGCACCACACCTCCTCGCCGCGCAGGATCGGCGGCAGCCAGCGGGCCCGCTGCCGCTTGGTGCCCTCGGCGGCGATGGTCGGCCCGGCGTGCAGCAGGCCGACGAAGTTGGCGCCCACGTAGGGGGCGCCCGCACGTTCCGTCTCCTCCAGGAAGATCAGCCGCACGGCCGGGGAGGCGTCCCAGTGGACGTCGCCGTACCCGGCGTCGTGCAGCATCCGCTGCCAGCCGAGGTCGTACGCCCGTCGCCCGGGCCAGTCGTCGGGGGACGGCTTCGGCGGCAGGGTCGGTAGCACCGTGGCCAGCCACTCCCGCAACCGCGCCCGGAACTCCTCCTCTTCCCGCGTGTACGACAGGTCCATCAGCGATCGAGGTCCAGGTCCAACATCCGGATCGCGTTGCCCCGCATCAGCTTGTACACCGTCACGTCGTCGAGGCCCTTCACATGGTCGAGGGCGACCTCCTTGGTGTGCGGGAACGTCGAGTCGACGTGCGGGTAGTCGGTCTCGAAGGTGGCGTTGTCCCGGCCGACCACGTCCAGCGAGGCGATCCCGTGCCGGTCGCGGAAGAAGCAGCAGAACATCTGCCGGTAGTAGTACGTCGACGGGGGCTCGGGGATCGTGTCCCGCACCCCGCCCCAGGCCCGGTGCTCCTCCCAGACGTCGTCCGCGCGCTCCAGGGCGTACGGGATCCACCCCATCTGCCCCTCCGAATAGGCGAGTTTCAGGCGCGGGAAGCGCACCAGTACGCCGCTGAAGAGGAAGTCCATCATCGAGGCCATCGCGTTGTTGAAGGACAGCGAGGCCTGCACGGCGGGCGGGGCGTCCGGGGAGGCGGCCGGCATCTGCGACGACGACCCGATGTGCATGTTGACGACCGTCCCGGTCTCCTCGCAGACGGCGAAGAACGGGTCCCAGTGGCCGGAATGGATGGAGGGCAGCCCGAGGTGGGTGGGGATCTCGGAGAAGGTCACCGCCCGCACCCCGCGCGCGGCGTTCCGCCCGATCTCCTCCACCGCCAGTGCGACGTCCCACAGCGGGATCAGGCACAGCGGGATGAGCCGTCCGCCGCTGTCGCCGCACCACTCCTCCACCATCCAGTCGTTGTAGGCGCGCACGCAGGCCAGCGCGACCTCCTTGTCGTGCGCCTCGGCGAAGGTCTGCCCGCAAAAGCGCGGGAAGGTCGGGAAGCAGAGCGATGCCTCGACGTGGTTCAGGTCCATGTCCTTCAGGCGCTCGGCGGGGTCCCAGCAGCCGGGCCGCATCTGCTCCCGTGTGATGCCCTCCAGGGTCATCTCGTCGCGGTCGAAGCCGACGGCGGCGATGTTGCGCTTGTACGGGAACTTCAGGTCCTCGTAGATCCACCAGTCGGTGGGCGGGCCGTCCGGGTCCATCGTGATCTGGTACTTGCCGCCGACGTAGGCGAGCTCCCCGATGCCGGCGGTCAGTGGCCTGGGCCCGCGGTCCCGGTACTTCGCGGGCAGCCAGATCTCGAAGAGGTGGGCGGGCTCGATCACATGGTCGTCGACGCTGATGATGCGGGGCAGTTCGGTCATGGTCCCCTCCGCCGGGCCGCTACTGATCTGATGGTGCGTCAGATAGCATCCCATCTGACGCACTGTCAGCCAAGCAGGGGGCACCGTGAGAGAGACCCCGCACTCCCTGAGTTCCTCCCGCACGCTGTGGGAGCTGCTCGACCGTCGCGCCCGCCTCACGCCCGACCGCCCGCTCTTCCTCCAGGACGACCGCTCGCTGACGTTCGGCGGCCTGCGCGCGCGGGCCGAGCGGGTGGCGGCCGGGCTGTACGGCAGGGGCGTACGCCCCGGCACGGTGGTCGCCTGGCAGCTGCCCACCCGCGTCGAGACGGCCGTGCTGTCCTTCGCGCTGGCCCGGCTCGGCGCCGTGCAGACGCCGGTCATCCCGTTCTACCGGGACCGCGAGGTGGGCTTCGCGCTCCGGGAGTCGCGGGCGGAGTTCTTCGCCCTTCCCGGCGTGTGGCGCGGCTTCGACCACACCGCGATGGCGCGGCGGCTCGGCGCGAAGGGCGTCTTCGAGGCGTACGACGACCTGCCCGACGGCGACCCGGCCGTGCTGCCCCCGCCGCCCGCCGAGGGCACCTCGGTCCGCTGGATCTACTGGACCTCGGGCACGACCTCCGACCCCAAGGGCGTGCTGCACACCGACCGTTCCCTGATCGCGGGCGGCTCCTGCCTCGCGCACGCGCTGCGCCCCGCACCGGACGACGTGGGCTCGATCGCCTTCCCGTACGCCCATATCGGCGGCCCCGACTACACGGTCATGCTGCTGCTGTACGGCTTCCCGGCGGTGCTGTTCGAGCAGTTCGCGCTGCCTGAGGCCCTGGAGGCGTACCGCGCGCACAGGGTGACGATCGCGGGCGGGTCGACGGCGTTCTACTCGATGTTCCTGGCCGCGCAACGTGAACGGCCCGGCGAGAAGCTGATCCCCTCCCTGCGGCTGCTCGCGGGCGGCGGAGCGCCCAAGCCGCCGGAGCTCCACCGCGCCGTCGTACGGGAGATGGGGGTGGAACTCACCCACGGGTACGGCATGACCGAGGTGCCGATGATCACGATGGGCTCGCCGGACGACGGCCCCGAGCTGCTGGCGACGACAGAGGGGCGGCCGCCGGAGGGGATGGAGATACGGATCGTGGACGGGGAGGTGCGGCTGCGCGGGGAGGCGGTGTGCCGGGGCTATCTGGATCCGGCGCAGACGGCCGAGGCCTTCGACGAGGAGGGGTTCCTGCGCACCGGCGACCTGGGGCGGCTGACCGGCAGCGGGCACCTGGTCCTCACCGGCCGCCTGAAGGACGTGATCATCCGCAAGGGCGAGAACATCTCGGCCAAGGAGATCGAGGACCTGCTGCACCGGCATCCGGCGGTCGGGGACGTGGCGGTGATCGGGCTGCCGGACCCCGACCGCGGGGAGCGGGTGTGCGCCGTCGTCGAACAGCCGCCGGGGGCGCCGCCGCTGACGCCGGCGGACGTGACGGCGTTCCTGCGCGCGGAAGGGCTGTCGGTCCACAAGCTGCCGGAGCAGTTGGAGATCGTCGACGCCCTTCCCCGCAACGAGACCTTGCGCAAGGTCCTCAAGTACAAGCTGCGGGAGCGCTATTCGGGGACGGCGGAGTGAGGGGCGTACGCCGGCGCGCCCTCCGCCTTCCCCGCAAGCTGCGGTGACACGGTGCCGGGGGGAGCAGCGGGCGAAAGCCGGAATGGCCTCCGCCGTCCCACCGGCTGCGGCAGCTGGCGATCTCCGCCTTCCCCGCAAGCTGCGCTGGCACGCTGCGGGAAGCGGCGAAGCAGCGGGCGAGGCCCCCAACGGCCTCCGCCACCCCCACCGGCCGCGGCAGCGCTGCCCGGGCACGGCCAAGCAACGGGCGAAAGCCCGAACAGCCTCCGACCGGCCCACCCACTGCCGCAGCGCTACTCGGGCACGGTGAAACAGCGGGCGAAAGCCTGAACGGCCTCCGCCGTCCCACCGGCTGCCGCAGCGCTACTCAGGGACGGTGAAGTAGCGGGCGAAGGCCGGGATGATCTCCGCCTCGCCGACCTTGCCGTCGCCGTCCGCGTCCAGGGCGGCGGCAGCCGCGCGGGCGGCGTCCTCCGGGACGCCGAGTGCCGTGAGCGCGCGGGCGGTGTCGGCCACGGTGGCCGCACCGTCTGCGTCGGTGTCGGCGACACGGACGGCCGCGTGCAGGAAGGGGCGGGCGATCTCGGCGAACCGGTCCGGGTTGTCGCGCAGGCGCTTGACCGCTCCGGTGACGAACTCCTCGCGCGTGATGCGCTGGTCGCCGTCGCGGTCCGCGATGCCCGCCATGCCCTGCCAGAACGCCTCGGCTCCGCCGTACAGGGACTGTCCCTGGTCGGACCGTGCCGCCACGCCGAACTCGGCGAGCAGTGCCTTGGCCGCTCCGCTGAAGTCCTCGCGGTCGATGTAGCCGTTGCCGTCCTGGTCGAAGGTGGCGAACCGGGCGGCGATCCTGCGCTCGTACTCGCTGCTGACCATGTCTGTTTCGGGCCGCCTTACGTCGGTGGGGAGATTCTCGCTCGGAGCGTACGACGGAGGGGACTGTCCGGGAGCACGAAAACGTCGCTTGTGCCAAGACCGGGGGAATTCCGGGACAACGGCGTGGCAGAGAAAGGTGACCTGGCGCACACCCACCCGAGCCCGGGCTGAGGGGGACGTGCGGGACTCAGGCCGACAGGGGACGGGAATCCTCGTCCACGGCCGAGGTGAGGTCCGGGTGGACGTCGAAGAGCCGACGGACACCGAGCGCGCCGAGCACCCGGTTGACGTGACTGCCGTCGACGGCGCCCTGGGCGGGCAGTATCAGCCGCAGGCTGCCCTGGCAGGAGCGCAGCAGCCGGCGGGCGGCGATGAGCACGCCGACACCGCTGGAGTCGCAGAACAGCACCTCGGACAGGTCCAGGACGAGACGGTGCCGGCCGTCGGCCACCGCGTCGTGCACCCGCTGGCGCAGCACCGGTGACGTCACCAGGTCCAGTTCGCCCGACACTTGGAGCACGGCCCACCGGCCCTGCTCACCGTCGGTCACTTTGAAGGTCACCACGACGCCCTTCGCTCGCCAAACGGAAGCAGTCCCTACGCTTCCTTGCAGCGCGGCTGCCCAGCGGGCGTTTCCCTGAAACCCGGCCCGTAAAACGGATGCCGAGCAGAAAAGGCTTGTTCCAGTCGACTTCGACCCTGTTCGATCGAGTCTGATCGCAACATCGATGGGCAGGCGCGGCCCGAGCGGCAAACAGGCACGCCCCGACGGCCCCTACCACCTGCGGCTCGTCAGGGGGCGCACATTGCCACAAAGGGGCGTGCGCTGACGGACGTGCCGACTACATTCGGGGAGACGGTGGCCACAGGCTGGACACGGCACGGGCCTGGGTGACGAGCGGGGGTGAGGAGGCCGCATGACTGAAAAGGACGTACCGCCCCGCTGGGACCGCAAGATGCAGCAGCGGCTCGCGCACGGCGAGGCAGCCGCCCTCGGCGAGCTCTACGACCGCTTCGCCTCCCTCGTGCACGGCCTCGCCCACCGCGTCCTCGGCGACGAGCGCGCCGCCGACGCCATCACCCGGGACGTCTTCGCCCACGTCTGGGAACATCCGGACGCCTACGATCCCAGGCAGGGCCCGCTGCGCACCTGGGTCGCCACGCTGACCCACCGGCTTGCCGTGCAGCGGCTGCGCGCCGACGAGACCGCCGCGCTGGCCCGCGGCGGCCCAGGCAGCCCGGAGGACCTGGAGCGCACGGTGCGCCACGCCGCGGTCGCCGCCCGCGCCGATTACATCGTCCAGTCCATGCCCGCCCCCCTGCGCGCCGCCCTGGAACTGGCCTACTTCCAGCGCCGCGACTACCGCCAGACCGCCGCCGACCTGGGCGTCACCGAGGACGAGGCCCGCCGCCGCCTCCGCCTGGGCCTCCAACTCCTCTCCACCGCCCACGACACCGAGGCACCCGGGGCTCCGCCCGGATACGGGGGTGCGGCGTGACCGGCGCGGAGGGCTTCGATCCGGACGACGAGCGGCAGCCGAACGCCGACGACGACGGCGCCGACCACGGCGGCGGCGTCGGCCACAGCGGCGCCTCCGGCCACAGCGACTGCCCTCCGCACAGCGACGAACCCCGCCACACCGACGAACCCGACCACAGCCACGAACCCCGCCACAGCGACGATGCCACCCCCGGCGGCAGCCCCCAGCCGCCGCCGGCGCCGCGTATACCGCTGCCGCGTTCCTCCGTCGAGGACAGCGGGCTGCCGCTGCCCGCGTCCGAGGATCTCGCCGGCCCGCCGGCTGTCCCCGTGCTCGACCACCCTGTGCTGAAGTCGCTGCTGGGCGCCTGGGCGCTGGCCGCCTGCCCGGCGGAGGAGGCCGCGGCCGTCGAGGAGCACCTCGGGGCGTGCGGTGCCTGCGCGGACGAGGCGCGGCGGCTGCGCGAGGCCGTCGGCCTGTTGCAGCGCCCCGAGAGCCTCGACCTGGACCCGGGTCTGCGTACCCGCGTCCTGGACTCCTGCCTGGAGCGCCGCCCGCCGCGCATCCCGGTGCCCGACTGGGCCGCCGCGTACGACGCGGAGACCGCGCGTCTGGACGCCCTGTTGCAGGACTTCGGGGACGCCGAGTGGCACGCCCCCGTACGGCTGCGCTGGTACGAGGCCGACGAGGCGACCAGCCGCCGTACCACCGTCGCCGGGGTCATCGCCCACCTGCTGTCGGTCGACGGGCTGATCGCGGTCGCCCTCGGCCTGGACGACCCGCTCGGCGACGTCCGGTCCCCGTCGCCGGCCCCGGCGGCCCGCACCGAGGCGTACTGGCGTGCCTCCCCCTACCCGGCCACCCGCTCGGTGCGGGCACCCTGGCGGGAGCAGAGCCACAGTCTCGTCAGGACGGTCTCCTTCGTCGACGGCGGATCGGGACGGACGCCGGTCTCCTACGGCTCCTTCGAACTGCCGCTGCACGACGCCATGCTGGACCGCGCCTTCGAGTGCTGGGTGCACGCGGAGGACATCGCCGAGGCGGTGGACTACCCGTACGACACGCCCTCCGGGCGGCATCTGAACCGGATGGTCGACCTCGCCGCCCGCATGCTGCCGCGGGTGCTGGCCGCCCGCCGCCGCTCCGGGCTGGCCGCGCCCGCCACCCACCGGCACCTGGTCGCGGCCGGTGAGCCGGGCCGCAGCCTCCGGCTGGAGATCGAGGGCTCGGGCGGCGGCGAGTGGCTGATCCCGCTGGACTCGCCCGCCGCGAAGGGCTCCGCCGAGCACGAGGTGGCCCACATAGCGCTCGACGGGGCCGAGTTCTGCCGCCTGGCGGCGGGACACGTGCCGCCGCAGGAGGCGGCGGCCGGGCAGGTCGGGGATCGCGAGGCGATCAGGGAGGTGCTGTTCGCGGCGGCGTCACTGAGCCGGATGTGATCCGGTGCTCAGGCGAACACCACCGTGCGCCGCCCGTTGAGCAGGATGCGCCGCTCGGCGTGCCACTTCACGGCCCGGGCCAGCGCCTGGCACTCCACGTCGCGCCCGATCGCGACGAGCCCCTCGGGCGTCACGTCGTGCCCCACCCGCTCGACCTCCTGCTCGATGATCGGTCCCTCGTCGAGGTCGGCGGTGACGTAGTGCGCGGTCGCGCCGATCAGCTTCACGCCCCGGGCGTGCGCCTGGTGGTAGGGCTTGGCGCCCTTGAAGCTCGGCAGGAAGGAGTGGTGGATGTTGATGATCCGCCCGGCGAGCTGCTTGCACAGGTCGTCCGAGAGGACCTGCATGTAACGGGCGAGGACGACGAGTTCGACGTTCTCCTCGCGGACGATCTCCAACAGCCGCGCCTCGGCCTCGGGCTTGGTGTCCTTCGTCACCGGAATGTGGTGGAAGGGAATGTTGTACGACGCCACCAGCTCGGCGAAGTCAGTGTGGTTGGAGACCACCGCGGCGATCTCCACGGGCAGCGCCCCGATCCGCGCCCGGAACAGCAGGTCGTTCAGGCAGTGCCCGAACCTGCTGACCATGATGACGATGCGCATCTTCTCGTCGGCCCGGTTGATCTGCCAGTCCATCTGGAAGGAGTCACCGATCGCCGCGAAGCTGGCCCGCAGCTTGTCCACCGTCACCGGGGCATCCGCCGAGAAGTGGACGCGCATGAAGAACAGTCCCGTGTCGTGGTCCCCGAACTGCTGGCTGTCCTCGATGTTGCAGCCGGTCATGAACAGGTAGCTCGACACGGCGTGCACGATGCCCTGCTTGTCGGGGCAGGACAGCGTCAGGACGTACTGGTCGGCCGGGGCCGCGGCTCGGGTGGACTGCTCGTTCATGCTGGACAGGGTCCCATATCCACGGGACCTGCCGGGCCTGCGTCCGCTCCCCGGGACCACCGTCCCGCTATGCGGACCGGGTGAGGATCCGCAGCACCTCCAGCGACCGCGGCGGCGCGTCCGGGTCCTCCCCGTCGCTCGCCGCCAGCCGCACATGCGCGTCGCGGGCCGCCCGCACCGCCTCCGGCCACCCGGGGTGTTCGAGGTAGACGTTGACCGGCGCGTCGGGGCCGACCTGGTGCATGATCCGCAGCACGCGCAGCACGGCCGTGTCGACGAGGGCCGCCTCCTGCGAGTCGCGGAAGATCGTGCCGACGTACTTCTCGGCGGACCAGTGGTCCAGCCAGGTGTCCTCGACCAGCCGGTACACCGCGTCGGTCACGTCGCCGTAGCCGTCCACGCCGGCCAGCCAGACGTCCCGCTGGAAGGCGGGATCGGAGAGCATGTGCAGCGCCGAGCGCACGTTGCTGCGCCAGCGCCACCACGGCATGTCGTTCACAGGCATGCCGCCCATGGTGGATGAGCGACGGCCACGACGGGAAGAGTTCTCCGAACCTTGCACGGTCATCGATCGTACGTTCCCCTCCTCGGGAGCCCCACCGGCCCCCGTAATTCACCTCCGCGTCACCAACTGTTGACCGGAGGTCACTCCCGGGTTGGCCATGTGACGGAATCGTGCGTGACCATGACCGGCAGGCGACGCACCCCCCGCACCTTCCTCCCCGGCCTCCTCACCCGTCACCTCACATCCGGTGTCCTGACCGCCGGCGCACTGGTGGCGTGTGCGTCGCTCGTCACCGGCTGCGGGGTCGTCCCCGGTACCACGGGGGGTTCCAGGGACGACCCGATCACCGTCATGACCTGGGCGCCCGAGGGCACCAAGGCCACCAACAAGCCCGGCATGCCCGCCTTCGCCCGCGCCTACGCCCGCTGGGTCAACGCCAACGGCGGGATCGACGGCCGCAAGCTCAACGTCCTGACCTGCAACGACCACAACGACGCCGTGGACGCCGCGAAGTGCGCGCGGCGGGCCGCCAAGGAGAACGCCGTCGCGGTCGTCGGATCCTACAGCCAGCACGCCGACTCCTTCTTCCCGCCGCTGGAGGGCGAGGGCATCCCGTACATCGGCGGCTACGGCATCACGAACGAGGAGTTCACCAGCCCGCTGTCGTACCCCGTCAACGGCGGCCAGCCGGCCCTGCTGGCCGGTCTCGGCAGCGCCCTCGCCGAAAGCTGTGGGCCGGTCACGCTGGTCCGCCCCGACACCATCGCCGGCGACCAGCTGCCCGCGCTGCTCGACTCGGGCCTCCAGGCGGGCGGGCACCGGACGGCCGACGACCATCGGGCGGCAGAGGACGCCACCGACTACGACGGCCAGTCGCGCCGGGCACTGGAGGCGACGGCCACGGACCCGGCGAGGACGGGCTGCGTGGTGCCCGCACTCGGCGACCGCACCGGCACCTTCATGGACTTCTTCCGGCGTGCCCGCGCGGACTACCCCGACGTACGCACCGCCACCGTGCTCGGCAGCGTCGACCAGACGACGATCGACGCGACCGGCGGGGCGTCGGGGCCGTACGAGGGGTCGTACATCACCGGCTGGTACCCGGTGGCCGGCGATCCGCGCTGGGACGGGATGAAGGAGGTCATCCGGGAGGAGGCCTTCGGCGACAACCGCATCGACCCCGCGGACGCCGGAGTGCAGACCACCTGGATCGCCTACACCGTCTTCCGGCAGATCGTCGAGTCGCTGGGCGGCGGAGAGGTCACCGCGGACACGGTGCGACGGGCCCTCGACGGCGGTCTGCAGGTCACCACGGGCGGGCTGACGCCGAAGCTGCGCTGGAGGTTCCAGGACAAGCTCGCCTCCGTCGGATTCCCGCGCCTGGTCAACGCCAACGTGACCCTCCAGGTCGTACGGCAGGGACGGCTGGTGGCGGCCCGCAAGGGCTTCGTGGACGTGACGCGGACCCTGCGGGACGCGAACGTGGTGTGAGCACCCGCCGTCGCGGCTGCGGCATGGCATGCCGGAGCGGGCCGGGTGATCCCCGGCCCGCTTCCGTACGAGGCTCAGAGAGGCTCAGAGCTGGGTCGGCTGCCGCTCGGTCAGGCCGTACTGCCTCGCGATCGCGTTCCACAGCTGGGCGGCCTTGGCCTTCTCGGTGCTCGCGGTGCCGCTGGCCCGGTTGCCCGCCTGCGTCTGGGCGGTGGTGCGGGCCTGGCCCTTCTTGCAGCCCTTCTTGCCGGCGACCTGGTCGGCCCACGCCGCGTAGTGGTTGTCGGCCGACGCCGAGGCCCGCCACGCCTTGGTGAGGGCGGTGGTCAGCGCGGCGTGGTCGGGCAGCCGGTCCACCGTGAGGCCGGACAGGCGGGTGACCAGCTCGTTGCGCTGCTTGGCGGCGTCGCGCAGGTCGGCAGCCGCCTGGGAGAGGTTCTTGCAGGCCTTCACGTCGGCCACCGCGTTGATCACGGTGGTGCGGCTGTCGCCGCTGTCGGCCAGCAGCTTGTCCAGCTCGACGGCCTGCTGACGGACCGGGTCGGCCGACGGCGAAGCCGAGGCGCTGGTCGCGGGCGCGGTGGCGGAGACGGTCTGGTTGCCGCTCTTGTCGTCGTCGCCCCCGCCGCCGGCGAGCAGCGCGCCGGCGCCCACGCCGAGCACGGCGAGCCCGACGCCGACAGCCGCCAGGAGCGGCACACGGGACCCGGAACGGCCGCGTCCGCCCCGCCCGCCGCCCTCGCCGGGCGGGGCGTAGGAGGGCCGGGGAGCGGCGTGCGTGGGCGGCGCCTGCTCGACACGGGGCAGGTGCTGGGTGGCGGCGGCCGGGCTCTGGCCGCCCGGCTCGTTGCGGAAGAGGTTCTCGAACCCGGCGGGCGGCTGCCGGTCCGGCCCGCCGGGCGCGGCTCCGTACGGCGTCCCGCCGGGCTGGTCGGTCACCGGCGCGATGTACTGCGTGGCCTCGGCGTCCGGGGTGGCGGCGGGCGGCAGCGGCCCGGCGCCGGCGCGCGGCGCACGCCCCAGGTACCGCGTGGCCTCGGGGTCGGGCCCGGCGGGCGACTCGGGCGGCAGCGCCCCGGCCCCGACCGGCGGTATGTACTGCGTCGCGCCCTCGTCGGCCGTGCCTGCCACGGGCGGCAGGTACTGCGTGGCCGCGTGGCCGCCACCGGCCGGCGCGCCCGGGACGGGCGGCAGGTACTGCGTGGCGCCCTCGTCGGCGGGCGGCAGAGGGGCGCCTCCGGCCGCGGAGTGCGGCGCGCCGGCCCCGCCCGGCGGCATCGGCGCGCTGTGACCGCCGGGGCCGCCCGGAGCGCCGTAGGCACCGGAGGGCGGGGAGGGCTGCCCGCCGGGCAGCGGCAGGCTCTGGGCACCGGGCCCGCCCTGGGGGCCGTGGCCGCCGGAGGGCTGCGGGATGCCGGGCGGCGGCAGGGGCGCGCCCGTGCCCGGGGCACCGTACGCGTGCGTGCCCGGCGCGGGCGGCTGCGGTGACGCGTGGCCGTCCGGGGCGTAGGAGGGGTGGCCGCCGTGGGCCGGGGGCTGGGCGGCCTCGGGGGGCAGGGGGCCGGGACCCGGCTGGGGCGGCACGGCGCCGGGCGGCTCCTGCGCCCCCCAGGGGGCCTGGTCCGGGGTGCCCCACTGCTGGGGCGGCGGGGACTGCCAGCCCTGGCCCGGCGCCGGGGGCGGGGGCGGGGTCTGCTGCTCGGGGCCCCACGGCTGGCCCCAGGTCTGGCCGCTCGGCGGGGCCGAGGCCGGGGTCCGGCCCGGCGGCTGCGGGGCCGCGCCCTGGCCGCCGGGTCCGCCCGTCATCCCCGGCAGCAGGGGCGCACCACCGTCGGAGGGCAGCACGATGCCTTCGCGCGCGGGGCGCGCCGAGGGCTCCTCGCCCTGTCCACTCTGCGTCACCGGGACTCCTACTTATGGGGGACCTTGTGAATCGTCGGCTCACGCTACCGGGTCCCCTGAGCCCGGTGCCACGCAGCACGGGGCCTCCCCTCCTGCCCTGTGAGCGCCGTAACAAACCGGGCCCCGTGCGCCTGTGGGCTCACCTCCCCCGCGTCAACCCCGCGTTCGCCGTCGGTTCACGTCCCCGCCCCGTTGCGTCAGGCCGCCGCCTGGAGATCCAGCCGTGCCCCGAACTCCCGCACGACCGGCTCGTCGCGGTACGGCTCCAGCCGCTGCTGGAAGTCCTCCAGGTACTCGGCGCCCCGGTTGGAGCGGAGGCCTTCGAGCAGTTCCACGGCCTTCATGCCCGTGCTGCAGGCCTGTTCGATCTCGCGCTGCTGCACCTGCGCCGTGGCCAGCAGCACGTAGCCGATGGCCCGGCGCCGCGCCCGCGACTCGGGGTGCCCGGCCAGTGACTCCCGCGCGTGCCGCGCCGCCGCCTCGGCGTGCCCCAGGTCCCGGTGGCAGTGCGCCAACTCGTCGGCCAGGTACGCCTCGTCGAAGTGCGCGATCCACGCCGGGTCGTCCCCGGAGTCCGGGTCGGCCGCCTCCAGGGCGCTCACCGCTCGGCCGGCCGCCGTCTGAGCGGCGCGCGCGTCGCCCAGCAGCGCGTGCCCGCGCGCCTCCGCCGCGTGGAACATCGCCTCCGCGCGGGGAGTGACCCGCCCGCGCGCCCCCTCCTGCGCCGCGCGCGCCAACTGCGCGATCTCGCGCGGGTTGCCGAGCTGCGCGGCCAGGTGGCTCATGGAGGCGGCCAGGACGTATCCGCCGTACCCGCGGTCCCCGGCCGCCTGGGCGAGCCGCAGCGCCTGGATGTAGTAGCGCTGGGCCAGCCCCGGCTGCCCGGTGTCGACCGCCATGTACCCGGCGAGTTCGGTCAACCGTGCGACGGCGGCGAACAGTTCGCGTCCCACGCTCTCCCGGTACGAGCCGGCCAGCAGCCCGGAGACGACGCTGTTGAGGTAGTGCACGACGACCGGGCGCACATGTCCGCTGCCGTACTGGTGGTCGAGGTCCACCAGCGCCTGCGTCATGTCCCGTACGGCCGCCACGTCGGACTGCCCCACCCGCGGCCCGGCCGACCGCGCCACCTGCGAGTCCGGTGCGGAGATCAGCCAGTCGCGGCTCGGTTCGACCAGCGCGGACGCGGCGACGGAGGAACCGGACAGGAAATCCCGGCGGCCCACGTCACTGCGCCACAGCTCACACACCTGCTCGATGGCACCGAGGACGGTCGGCGAGAACTGGAGTCCCACACCCGACGCAAGGTTCTTGCCGTTGGCCATGCCGATCTCGTCGATCGTGACCGTTCGGCCCAGTTTGCGGCCCAGTGCCTCGGCGATGATCGCCGGGGCCCGTCCCCGCGGCTGCTGGCCCCGCAGCCAGCGCGCCACGGACGTCTTGTCGTACCGCAGGTCGAGACCGTGCTCGGCGCCGCACATGTTGACCCGGCGGGCGAGCCCGGCGTTGGAGCATCCGGCTTCCTGGATGAGCGCCTGCAGCCGTTCGTTCGGCTGTCGCGCGACGAGAGGCCTTGCGGCCATTGGCACTACCCCCTGTGGCTGCGGTGCCTGCCCACGCACCGAGTTGACGTGTCTTCCGCGGCCGAACCTCCTCGCGTCCCAGGAGTCCCAGGGAAGAGATCCGGCCGTGAAGATCAATGCCCCGCCGACATGCCGACAATGCGAGGCATGTGAGGATTGCCGGGGTAAGACGGAAGTCGACCCCACTCGTGGCTACCCAGCTCCCGCCGCGGCTCCTCCCGCGCGCCCCCACACATGCACCCATGCGCCCCGGGCGGTGAACCGGTGCTCCTCCCCCGCGCATGCGCGCGTGCGTAACCCCTGGTGATGGCCGGAGTTGTGTTCATCGTGGAAGAGACGATCGCCGGCACCGAAGCCGCTCAGATCCCGAAGCAGCGCGGGGAATCGCTGCTGGACACCGCCGTCCGTTACGCCGAGGAGCGCCACTGGGACGTGTTCCCGGGCACCTGGCTGGAAGCCGTCGACGGGGTGCAGCGTTGCTCCTGCGGTGACGCCGCGTGCCCGCTGCCCGGCGCGCACCCGGCCCGCCCGGACTGGGAGTCCCAGGCGACGGGCAGTGCCACGGTCGCCCGTCGGCTGTGGCAGAAGCAGCCGACGGCGTCGATCCTGCTGCCCACCGGCCGTACGTTCGACGCGCTCTCGGTGCCGGAGACGGCCGGGTTCCTGGCGCTGGCCCGGATGGAGCGGATGGAGCTGACGCTCGGGCCGGTGACGCTGACGCCGGAGCGGCGCATGGAGTTCTTCGTGCTGCCGGGAGCGTCGGTGAAGGTGCCGGACCTGGTGCGCAGGCTGGGCTGGTCCCTGTCGTCCCTCGCCCTGAACGTGCTGGGCGAGGGCGAGTACGTGGCGGCGCCGCCCACGCGGTTCGGGTCCCGGGGGGCTGTGCAGTGGGCCTGCCGTCCCACGGCGGCGAACCGGTGGCTGCCGGACGCGGAGGAGTTGATCTCGCCGTTGGCCTACGCGTGCGGCAGGGACCGCTGAGGGCGTCTGCTGCCACCGGCTCTTCCTTGGGCTCGGTCGTCCCCCCGTAGGGTTGAGGCGACGGAGGGAGACGTGGTGGGTGCTGGCGCGGTGCGCGTGCGCAATCTGTGGAAGCGGTTCGGGCAGCAGGTCGCCGTGGCCGGGATCGATCTGGAGCTGCCGGCGGGCAAGTTCATCGGGCTCGTGGGGCCGAACGGGGCCGGGAAGACCACCACGTTGTCGATGGTGACCGGGCTGCTGCGGCCCGACCAGGGCAGCGTCGAGGTCGTCGGGCACGACGTGTGGCGGGATCCGGTCGAGGTGAAGGCCCGGATCGGAGTCCTGCCGGAGGGGCTGCGGCTGTTCGAGCGGCTGTCGGGGCGTGAACTGCTGGCTTATTCGGGGCGGTTGCGGGGGCTGCCCGGCGCCGAGGTCGACAAACGGGCCACCCAGCTCCTGGACGTCCTCGACCTGGCCGGCAGCCAGCACAAGCTCGTCGTCGACTACTCGACCGGCATGCGCAAGAAGATCGGACTCGCGACCGCTCTCCTCCACAATCCCGAAGTGCTCTTCCTCGACGAGCCGTTCGAGGGCGTCGACCCGGTCTCCGCGCAGACCATCCGGGGCGTCCTGGAGCGGTACACGGCGTCGGGTGCCACGGTCGTGTTCTCTTCCCACGTCATGGAGCTCGTCGAGTCGCTGTGCGACTGGGTGGCGGTGATGGCGGCCGGGCGGATCCGCGCGCACGGCCCGCTCGCCGAGGTCCGGGGCGACGCGCCCTCGCTGCAACGGGCGTTCCTTGAACTCGTCGGCGCGCAGGGCCGCGACGCCGGTACCGATCTCGACTGGCTGGGGGGCGGACGCCGGTGAGCGCGCCCGCCCTCACCCCCGTCGTCGTACGGCTGAAGCTGTCGCTGCTGCGCAACGGGCTGCGGCAGTCCGGCGGACGGCGGGCCGCGTACGTCGCCTCCGCCGTCGGCGCGCTGCTGTTCGCGGCGCTGCAGCTGATCGGCCTGATAGTGCTGCGCGGCACCGCACACGCCGAGGCCCTCGTGGTGCTGCTGGTGGCGGTGCTGGGGCTGGGCTGGGCGGTGATGCCGCTGTTCTTCCCCAGCGGCGACGAGACGCTCGATCCGACCCGGCTGGTGATGCTGCCGCTGCGGCCCCGCCCGCTGGTGCGGGCGCTGCTCGCGGCCTCCCTGGTCGGCATCGGCCCGCTGTTCACGCTGTGCCTGCTGACCGGTTCCGTGATCGCGGTCGCCCACGGCGGGGCGGCCTACGCCGTCGGAGTCGTCGCCGTCGCCCTGGCGCTGCTGGTGTGCGTGGCCTTCGCGCGGGCCGTCGCCGCCGCCAACGTACGGCTGCTGACCAGCCGCAAGGGGCGGGATCTCGCGGTGCTGAGCGGGCTGGTCATCGCGGTCGGGGCGCAGGTCGTCAACTTCGGTGCGCAGCGGCTGGGTTCGTCGGGTCTCGAACAGCTCGATCCGGCCGCCGACGTGCTCCAGTGGGTGCCGCCCGCGTCGGCGGTCGGCGCGGTGCACGCGGTGAGCGAGGGCGCGTACGGGATCGCCGTCGCCCAGCTCGCCCTGACCGCCGGCGCGTTGGCGGTGCTGGTCGGCGTGTGGACACGGCATCTGACACGGCTGATGACCGCGCCCGACGGCTCCACGCTGCCCACCGCCGGGACGGCCGCCCGGCAGCGCACCTCGACGGGGCTGTCCCGGCTGCTGCCGGCGGGCCGCACCGGCACGGTCATGGAGCGCGGCCTGCGGTACGTGTGGCGCGACCCCAAGACCAAGGCGGCCTGGGTGACGGCACTGGCCATCGGGCTGATCGTGCCGGTCTTCAACGCCTGGCAGGGCACCGGGTCCGTGTACTTCGCGTGCTTCGCCGCCGGGATGCTCGGCATCCAGATGTACAACCAGTTCGGACAGGACACCTCCGCGTTCTGGATCGTCGCGATGAATATCTCCTCGACCCGTGACGCGTACGTCGAGCTGCGCGCGCGGGCGCTGGCCCTACTGTTGATCACGCTGCCGTACGCGACGCTGGTGACCGTGGTGACGACCGCGATGCTCGGCGACTGGCCGCGGCTGCCGGAGGCCCTGGGGCTGTCCTACGCGCTGCTCGGCGCGATGCTGGCGACCGGCGCGTGGACCTCGGCCCGCTTCCCCTACTCCATCCCGCAGGAGGGTTACAAGAACGTCGCCCCCGGGCAGGCCGGGCTCGCCTGGATCTCGATCTTCGGCGGGATGATCGCGGCCGCGCTGCTGTGCGCGCCCGTCATCGCTCTGGCGATCTGGGCGAACGTCAGCGCCGGAGGCGAGGCGTGGAGCTGGCTGCTGCTGCCCGCGGGCACCGGGTACGCGGCGGCCCTGACGAGCCTCGGTCTCCGGCTGGCCGCCCCGCAGACGGCGCGGCGGCTGCCGGAGATCCTGGCGGCCGTCAGCAAGGGGTGACCGGCGCGCTCAGTCGTCCCGGAGGCTGTCCAGGAACGGTTCGATCGCCGCCCGCCACGCCTCCGGCTGGTCGTAGTGGACGAGGTGGCCGGCGTCGGCGACCTCCGCGTACTGGCCGCGGGGCAGGACCCGGACCATCTCCTGGGCCTCGGCGCGGCCGAGCTGCCCGTCCAGGCCGCGGACGACCAGGGCGGGGCAGCGGACCTGGGCGAGCTCCTCCCAGTGCGCGTCGTACACCCACGTCTCGCGGGAGCTGAGCATCTGCTCCGGTTCGAAGACCGGCCGCCAGCCGTCCGGGGACTCGGCCATCACCTCGGCGTAGAACTCACCACGGGCCGGGTTCGGCCGCTCCGCCCAGGGGTCGTCCTCGCCGAACCACTTGCGGACGTCGGCGAGCGTGGCGAACGGGACGGGCCAGGACTTGAACCACTCGGCCCACTCGCGCTGCGAAGCCGCACCGAGCGCGGAGGCCCGCATGTCACAGATGATCACGCCGCGCACCAGGTCGGGGCGTTTGGCGGCGAGCTGCCAGGCGGTCAGCGCGCCCATGGCGTGACCGATCAGGACGGCCGGGGCCAGGGCCAGTTGTTCGAGGGCGGCCTCGGCGTCCTCGACGTAGGCGTCACGGGTGAAGGACGCCTGAGGGGGCTTGTCGCTCTGGCCGTGGCCGCGCTGGTCCAGGGCGACGGCGCGGTAACGGTCGGAGAGCCAGCGGGCGGTGGACGCCCAGTGCGAGGCCCGGCCCATCAAGCCGTGCAGTAACAGCACACCCGGGGTGCGTGCGCCGTGTTCCCGGTCGGGTGCGTCCGCCGCCGGGTCGGTCTTGGGCGGGTCGCCGAACTCCCAGGCGGCGAGGCGTACGCCGCCCGCCCCGGTCACGTCGATGCGTCGCACCATTGGTCCTGGCACCCCCCAAGCTCCGCTCGGACCGCGCGCTCCCGCTCGAGCCGGCCGGTCCTGTCAACCGTCTTCCGCCTGCCGTGCTGCTCGTTCCTGTTGCCGTCGCGCCTGCCGTTTGCGCGGCGCTCGTCGTGCCTGTGGTGTCTGTTTGCCTGCACACCTGTGAAGCGCGGGTTCCGCTTGACCCGTCACTCGCAGACTATCGAATGCCTATTCGAAAATGCTCCCTCGGCGGGCAACACCCCTCGTTCGAGTGACCTCTCTCAGGGATTGATCCGCGCTGCCGAGGGGAGATCTTTACCGTGAGGCGGACCGCTCGGGGAAACCGGTCCGCGGGGGATGACCCTGAGAGCTCGGGGCTCCGGGTCAGCACAGGGGAGGACAGGCCCCGGCGCCGTGTGGCGCCGGGGCTCTCCACGTGTTCACGGCACATCCTCCCGCCCCCTCCCCGGCCGGGCCGACATCGCTGTCATCCCCGGACCAAGAGCCTTCAGGTCATATGCCTCACGCGACAGCCTCGCACGCGAAGCGGGCGAGCGCTGCGATTCGACGGACTGAATCCTGGATTCGACGCGATCCGGTCAACGCCCCAACCGCCCCACCAGCACCACATGGTGGCGAAGAGCGCGTGCCGGGTGGCGCGATCAGGGCTTGGCCACGAACACGTGGGAGGCGACGTCCGCCTCCAGCTCGGCCGCCTCGCCGCCGCTGCCGACCAGTACGCCGCCCGCCGACTCCGTGACGCTCACCACCGAGCCGGGCTGCACGCCCGCGCGGCGCAGCGTGTACATCAGCTGCGCGTCGGTCTGGATGGGCTCGCCGATGCGGCGGACGACGACCGTCTTGCCCTCGGCCCCCGGGTCGAGATCGGCCAGCGAGACCATGCCCTCGTCCAGGAACGGCTCGGGACCGTCCTTCTCGCCCAGCTCCTCCAGGCCCGGGATGGGGTTGCCGTACGGCGACTCGGTCGGGTGCCGCAGCAGCTCCAGGACGCGGCGCTCCACGGCCTCGCTCATCACGTGCTCCCAGCGACATGCCTCGGCGTGCACCTGCTCCCACTCCAGGCCGATCACGTCGACGAGCAGGCACTCCGCGAGCCGGTGCTTGCGCATCACGCGCGTGGCGAGCCGGCGGCCCTCGTCCGTGAGCTCCAGATGGCGGTCGCTGGCGACGGAGACCAGGCCGTCACGCTCCATCCGGGCCACCGTCTGGCTGACCGTCGGCCCGCTCTGGTCGAGCCGCTCGGCGATCCGGGCGCGCATGGGGACCACACCTTCTTCCTCCAGCTCGAGGATGGTGCGGAGATACATCTCCGTGGTGTCGATCAGTCCGGACATACGTGCCCCTCGATTAGCTCTGCCGGAGGCTGGCCGCCTCACCGGCGCGTGCGCTGGCCCTGCACTCAATTCTGACGCATGCGACTGGCAACCGTGCGGCGGCGTGGAAAGCGGGCCGCCGGCAGTTGCCAGGGGGGTCACGCCCGTATTGACACCGCACTGGTCCAGACCGCACCGTGATCCGCGACACACCTACCCCCGGAGGGACCCGCATGAGCGACCGTCGGCCGGCCGACCAGTTTCTCGACGCCGCGATCGGCCTGCTCGAACGGCTCCGTGACGAGGAGGCCGCGGGCATCGCCGCCGCCGGCGCGCTGCTCGCCGACACCGTCGCCTCCGGCGGCCGGCTCTTCGCCTTCGGCGCCGGCCACTCCTCCCTCGCCGCGCAGGACGTCGTCTACCGCGCGGGCGGCCTCGCCCTGATGAACCTGCTCGCCGTCCCGGGCGTGGTCGGCGTCGACGTCATGCCCGCCCCGCTCGGCTCCGCCCTGGAACGGGTCGACGGCCTCGCGAGCGCCGTCCTGCACAGCTCCCCGCTCCGCGCCGGCGACGCCCTGGTGATCGTCTCGCTGTCCGGGCGCAACGCCCTGCCCGTGGAAATGGCCATGACCGCCCGGGCGACGGGCGTGAAGGTCATCGGCGTGACCTCGGTGGCGTACGCCTCGCAGACCACCTCGCGGCACGCCTCGGGAACGTTCCTGAAGGACCACTGCGACGTGGTCCTCGACTCGAAGATCGCGGTCGGCGACGCGGAACTCACCCTCGACAACGTCCCCGCGCCCTTCGCCCCCGCCTCCACGGTCGTCGCCACGGCCCTCCTCCAAGCCGTCATGGCCACGACGGCCGCCGCCCTAGCCGACCGAGGAATCGAGCCGCCGCTGCTGCGCTCGGGGAACGTCGACGGCGGGCACGAGTGGAACAACCACGTCATGGAGCAGTACGGGGACCGGATCTTCTACCGGCACTGACCCGGCGGGCCCGGCGGGCCCGCCTCACCCACCTAACCCGCCGGCCCACAAGGCCCGCCTCCTCGCCCGACCCGCCGGCCAACCCGACCCCCCGGCCACCCTGCACCGCGGACCCGCCTGGCCCGTCGGCCCACAAGGCCCGCCTCGCTCGCCCGACCCTGTGACCCACACAACCCGCCGGCCCACACGACCCGCCGGCCCACAAGGCCCGCCTCCTCGCCCGACCCGCCGGCCAACCCGACCCCCCGGCCACCCTGACACCACGGGCCCGCCTGGCCCGTCGGACCCGCGGAACGGCCTGGCCCGTCGGACCCGCGGAACGGCCTGGCCCGTCGGACCCGCGGAACGGCCTGCCGCCCGGCCCTCGGGCCCGCGGAACCGCCCGACCTGCGCCGGCACCGCCCGGCCCGGCTGACTCCCCGGCTCGCCTATCCCTGCGGGCGCACCGAGTCCGCCAGGTCCAGCGCCGCCGCGATCCGTACCGCCACATCCTCCGCGTAGGTCGCGTCGGACCGCTCGAACGCGCTACGGCCCGCACCCCGCAGAAACGTCACGACGCCCAGCGTCCGGCCCCGGCTGCGCAGCACCGCGCACAGCGCGTGCACCGCGTCCGGCGGCCACTGCCGTGCCAGCGCCCACGCGCGGGCCTCGTCGGCAGACACCGGGCCCGCGCCCGCCCGCACCGTCCCGGCCCGCTCGGCACACTGCAGGGCCGGATGCCCGGCCTCGTACCGCGCGGGCAGCCCCGCTTGGCCGGCGAGCCTGCTGGGACCCGGTGCCCCGGACGGGGTGGCGGCGACCCGCACCAGCCGGATCGGCCCGTCGGCGTCCGCGTCCGCCACCGGGCCGCCCGCCACGCGGTCGATCAGCGCGTGGTCGGCGAAACCGGCGAGCGCGAAGTCCAGGTGGACGGTCGCGGCCTCCCCCGGGTCCTCGCACTCGGCGGCCGCCCGCGCCGCCCGGTGCAGCTGCTGGGTACGGAACCGCAGCAGCGCCGCCTCCTGTTCGCTCTGCTTGGCCTCCGTGACGTCCTGGAAGAGCCAGCCGACCCCGAGCGGAACCGGCTCCTCCGCGAGCGGGGAGGCGAGGCGCAGGAAGCCGCTGCGCCAGCAGCGCCGCTTGTGGCCCTCCGGTGTGCGCACGCTCACCCAGATCTCGGCGGGTGCGGGCGGGGCGCCCTCGGCCAGTACGTGCGTGAGGGCACTCTCCAGTTCCTCGACGCCCTGGGCGAGCAGCTCCCCGAGAGGTCGCCCGAGGACGGACGTACGGCCCGTGCCCAGCGCGCGGGCCGCGTGCGCGTTGACCACCGCCGGGCGCAGGTCGGCGTCGACGAGCACGACGCCCCAGCTCGCGTCCTCGAACAGTGCCTCGCTCAGCGCGATCGACCGCTCCAGGTCGATCTGCGCGTGCACCTCGCTGAAGGCGCAGTACACGCCCGCGGGCTTGCCGTCCGGGCCGCGTACGGCCGCCGACTGGGTGCGTACGAGGACCCGCCCGCCGTCCTTCGTGAGCAGCGCGAACTCGTGCACCTGTCGGCCCGGGGCGTGCATGGCGGACATCAGCCGCCCCTCGACTTCCTCGGCGTCCGCGCGGCGCACGGCCCACCCGGCCAGCCCGTGCCGGCCCACCGCCTCGGCCGCCGTCCACCCCAGGATCCGCTCCGCCTCACGGTTCCAGTGCGTCACGACCCCGTCCGCGTCGAAGGCGCACAGAGCCGCGTCCATCCCGTCCAGCAACGCGGCAAGCAGATCCGAACCGTCCGAGCTGTCCCGCTCGGGCTCCTCCGGCCCCAGCTCGTCGGTGGTCCCACTACGCCGGGAAGCACTCACCTGGACCCCCTGCAGGCTGCGTCCGCACGTACGGCACGTCGGTTCGCTACTTGCAATCATTCAACTTGAACGTGACCCAGCGCACATCGGGTTCCCACAAGATTGCAGGAATCGTTGTACGGGTCCATCCACCGTCAGGGCCTGCTGCCGTGGCGTCCGACGCCCCCCGCGCCGCCGGCGATCCGCTCGTACGCGCGTACGAGACGGCGGCCCGTTCGTACCGGCCCCGTCCCCGGGCGATCAGCCCGTCGGCACCCCGGCGGCCCGCCGATCGAGGGGATCCTTTGAGGGACTTACCGCTTTCCACCCGTAGACGGAACCATGAATTCGTAGGTGGGCGAGGCATTGAAAACACGCCCTGTGGCCTGGTAGCCGTGCGGTTCCAGAACGGAAAGGATGCCGGCCATTTCTTCTTCCGTATGCGCCTCGGCGAACACCCGCGGCCGGTAATTTCGCAGAATCTCCCGAGCGCCCGCGAGTGCCTGTGCCTCCATGCCCTCGATGTCGAGCTTGATGACAGCGACGGGCCCTTTCACCAAGGTGTCCAGCCGACGAGTGTGGAGCGTGTGGTTCACCCGGTCCAGACGGACGTCCACCGTGCCCTCCGTGTCGGACAGCGCCCACTGCGAGGTCTCCACCCTGCTCTCCAGGCCGTTCAGCTCCAGGTTGCGCCGCAGACGTTGCATCGCCACTGAGCGCGGTTCGAAGGCGTAGACCCGGTCGGACGGGCAGCACAGGGCGAAGAAGACCGTGTGCGTTCCGATGCACGCACCGACATCAAGGTAGGTTCCGGGGATCTGCAACGAGGCGATGTAGTCAAGGAAGGCATGCTCGTAGAATTTTCCCCGGAGCAGCGGCCCGTACATGGTGCCGGGGCATTCCGGGTCGACGCCCTCGTCGTCGAAACGGCAGATTTTACCCGCGTACTTGATCTCGATCACAGATATTCTCCTCGCCTGGGTCGCCCCCATTTTCGATCCTGCACGTATTGCCGAGTCACCGCTGATCGAGTGATACGAGCTGGGACGACTCCTGCGCCTGCTGCCGCGCCGACCGCGAGCGCGTCCCGGACGACGTCGTCGCCGTCGACACAGCCGAGTGCGGGGCTCTGGCCTGCCGCGGGCGCGCACCTGCCGGGGCTGCTCGGTCAACGTCTCGAAAAACCGGTTGATCGGTGGCCGAGCGGTTCCTAAGGTGCCTGGTACACGAGAAGGGAGGTGGTTCGGCAGATGTATGAAAACCGGACGCGTGAGGTGGCTGCGGGCTAGCGGCCCGTCACCACATCCAGTGCGGTGCCGGACCAGCACGTGAGAGACGCGTGCAGCCGGCCCAATCCCAAGCAGTCACCCGACCCGCGAGTCGCCGGTACGTCCGGCCGGCTCCTCCACTGGAGGAACCAGACTCGCGGGTCGTCTGCGTTCTGGCCCTCGTTCCCGCACGCGCATGTGCGGACCCGCTACGGCTGAGAGCCGGCTGAGCTGGTGGGGCGGCCCGTGCGGCTGTATCCACCGGAGCGGTGGATCGAGGAGCGCGGAGCGGTGTGCGCCCGTGCCGCGGCACGACGAGCTGCGGGCCGCGGATCGCTGAGGAGCTGGACCGGCTCGCGTCCTGATGCCCGGCCGGGGTCAGGACGCGAGCCGCTCGGTGTGGGATGGGTCAGCGGGCTATGTCCGCGTACCCCTCGATCTCGCGCGGGTCGCGGGGGCCGGGGCCCATGTAGCGGGCCGAGGGGCGGACCAGGCGGCCGGTGCGCTTCTGTTCCAGGATGTGGGCGGACCAGCCGGCCGTGCGGGCGCAGGTGAACATCGACGTGAACATGTGGGCCGGCACCTCGGCGAAGTCCAGGACGATCGCCGCCCAGAACTCGACGTTCGTGGCCAGGACCCGGTCGGGGCGGCGGGCGTGCAGTTCGGCCAGGGCCGCCTTCTCCAGGGCCTCGGCGACCTCGAAGCGGGGGGCGCCGAGGTCGCGGGCCGTACGGCGCAGGACGCGGGCGCGGGGGTCCTCGGCGCGGTAGACACGATGGCCGAAGCCCATGAGGCGTTCGCCCTTGTCGAGGGTCCTCTTGACGTAGGCCTCGGCGTCCCCGGTGCGTTCGATCTCCTCGATCATGTGGAGGACCCGGGAGGGTGCACCGCCGTGCAGCGGGCCGGACATGGCGCCGACGGCGCCGGACAGCGCGGCCGCCACGTCGGCGCCGGTGGAGGCGATGACCCGCGCCGTGAAGGTGGAGGCGTTCATGCCGTGCTCGGCCGCCGAGGTCCAGTAGGCGTCGACCGCCGCGACGTGCTTGGGGTCGGGCTCGCCGCGCCAGCGGATCATGAAGCGCTCGACGACGGACCGGGCCTTGTCGATCTCGCGCTGCGGAACCATGGGCAGGCCCTGGCCGCGGGCGGACTGGGCGACGTACGACAGGGCCATGACGGCGGCCCGGGCGAGATCCTCGCGGGCCTGCTCGGCGTCGATGTCGAGGAGCGGTTTGAGGCCCCAGACGGGGGCCAGCATGGCGAGTGCCGACTGGACGTCGACGCGTATGTCGCCGGAGTGCACGGGGATCGGGAACGGCTCGGCGGGCGGCAGGCCGGGGTTGAAGGCGCCGTCGACGAGCAGGCCCCAGACGTTGCCGAACGAGACGTGCCCGACGAGGTCCTCGATGTCGACGCCCCGGTACCGCAGGGCGCCGCCCTCCTTGTCCGGTTCGGCGATCTCCGTCTCGAACGCGACGACTCCCTCGAGCCCGGGTACGAAGTCGGACATCAGGCGGCTCCTCGAGATGTGGACGACAGATGGTGTTGTGGGGTGGGACGGCCCCCTGGTGGACGTCCGGGGGCACGGCCGGGGGACGACCATGTGCCGGTGTGCGGGCGGAAGCGGTGGCCGTCCGCCGGTTCCACGGTCGTTTCCGGCGACTCGCGGTCCTGGACGGTCCGATCCCCCCTGTGATGCCCCGTGCGGTCGGCGGTCATCCAACCGGGACGGCACCAGCACGATATCCCCGGGTGTCAACCTTGGGGAGGGTTCGCGGCACTCAGTGCCACTCAGTGACGAAGGCCACCGTGCATACGGCAAGATGACCGGGTGACCGACCGCGACGCCGTCCCCTTCGATCTCGCCTCGATGCGCAAGCAGTACCGGGCCGAGGGTCTCTCCGAGTCCGACCTGGCCGCCACGCCCGTGGAACAGTTCGCGCGCTGGTTCAAACAGGCCGCGACGGAGGGCGGCATGTTCGAGCCGAACGCCATGGTGGTCTCCACGGCGGACGCCGAGGGCCGGCCGAGCTCCCGCACGGTGCTGCTGAAGCACTTCGACGAGCAGGGGTTCGTGTTCTACACCAACTACGACTCCCGCAAGGCGCGTGACCTGGCCGAGAACCCGTACGTCTCCCTGCTGTTCCCCTGGCACCCGATGGCCCGGCAGGTGATCGTCAGCGGGGTCGCGCGCCGGACCGGACGCGACGAGACGGCGGCGTACTTCCGTACCCGGCCGCACGGGTCCCAGCTCGGGGCCTGGGCCAGCGCCCAGTCCTCGGTGATCTCCACGCGCGCCGATCTCGACGGCGCGTACGCCGAGCTGGCGGCCCGCTACCCGGAGGGCGAGCAGGTGCCGGTCCCCCCGCACTGGGGCGGTTTCCGGGTGGCTCCGCAGACGGTGGAGTTCTGGCAGGGCCGGGAGAACCGGCTGCACGACCGGTTGCGGTACGTGGAGCAGGCGGACGGGAGCTGGCGGGTGGAGCGGCTCAGTCCGTGAGGAGCGGATTGCTGCCCCGCACCGCCGGGCTCGTCAGAGCTTGCCCCAGACGTACGCCGTGCGATGGCCGTCGAGGAGCTCGGCTATCCGGGTGCGGAACCGCGGGGTGAACTCGGGCCAGTTCCAGAACTCGAAGCCCAGGTGGCCCACGGCGAAGCAGTCGTCGGCCCAGACCCATTCGGGCAGCGGGACGGGCTGGGCGCAGGCCGGGCAGTCGACGGCGGCGGCGCCGGTCCTCCGCCAGTCGGTGATCGCCGCGACGAAGCGCGGCCAGACGCCGTCGCCTGCCGTGCCCGGGTGCTCCTGGTCGCTGCCGTCCGCGTCGTCCGGCACGAGGTCGTGCGGATCGGCGTCGAGCGGGGTCGTCGTGGCGCAGCGTGGGCAGGTCACCGCCTCCGGGGCGTCCTGGCCGCCGTCGAAGACCGTGCGCCCGGTGTGCACGGCCAGGCCGTCGGTCGGTTCCCAGTCGGCGTCGTCCTCCGCCGCCGCCCGCTCCCAGTGCGGGCCCGGCGGGTGCCCGAGCGGCTGCCCCAGGACGCAGTCCTCGCGCTCGGCGAGGACGATGCCCTCGGCCACGAGCCAGTCGACCACGCGCTGCGCGAGTCGTGGTGCCTCGTCCTCGCCCGCGTCCAGGTCGACGATCGTCTGGAAGTAGTCCCCCATGGCTGTCCCCCGTCCCCCGTGGTGTCACCTGCTGTCACCGGCTTCCCACCGTACGGCCCGCCACTGACAACGGCCGGGAACGACGCCGGGCGACGGCCTCGCCCCGGTCCTTCGCGCCCTTCTCCTGCTCGCCGCCGCCCTTCTCACTCCCGGGCAGCCTCAGCCCAGCGCCTCGTCCAGCAACTTCGCCCACTGCGTCACCACCCGGTCGCGCCGCGCGGCGTCGTCGGTGAGGAGGTTGGCCAGTCCCAGGCCCCGGGCCATGTCGAGGAGGCCCTGGACGGTTTCCCGGACACCCGGCCGGGACTCGTCGGCGCCGAGCAGTTCCACCGCGATGCGGTGGGTGTCGCGGCCCACCCGGGCCTCCAGCTCCGTGACGCGCGGGCGCAGCTGGTCCTCGTTGGAGGCGGCGACCCACAGGTGCAGCGCGGCGCGGAACAGCGGGCCGGTGTAGAGGTCCACGAGGGCCGCGACCACGGCCCGGCGGTCGCCCGCGGCGCCCTGCGGGAAGAGGGAGCGCAGGGCCACCGAGCGTTCCTCGGCGACGTACTCGACGGCCGCCGTGAACAGGTCCTCACGGGTCGGGAAGTGGTGCTGGGCGGCGCCGCGGGAGACCCCGGCGCGTTCGGCGACGACCAGGACCGTGGAGCCTGCCCAGCCGTGCTCGGCGAGGCAGGCCACGGCGGCTTCCAGGAGCCGCTGCCGGGTGGCCCGGCTGCGGTCCTGCTTGGGGAGTCGGTCGGCCCGAGCGTCGACCGCGTTCACAGCACCCATGCGGGATCCCGTCGTTCCAGGAAGGCCGTCATCCCCTCGCGGGCCTGCGCGGAGGAGAACAGCCGCGCCGAGAGCGCGGTCAGGTCGGCCGCGTCCCGGTCGAAGGTCTCCAGCACCCTAGCCGCGAGCAGTCGTTTCGTCTCGGCCAGGGCCTGGGGGGAGGCGCGGCGCACCCCGTCGAGGACGGGAGCCAGGACGGCGTCCACGTCGTCGCCCGCCGCCGTGAGCAGGCCGATGCGGGCGGCCTCGGGGGCGTCGAAGCGTTCGCCGGTGAGGTAGTACCGGGCCAGGGCGCGGGGGTCGGTACGGGGCAGCAGGGTCAGTGAGATGACCGCCGGGGCCACGCCGACGCGGACCTCGGTGAAGGCGAACGTGGCGTCCAGGGACGAGACGCCGATGTCGCAGGCGGCCAGCAGACCCAGGCCGCCCGCCCGGACATGGCCGGTGACCCGGGCGATGACCGGCTTGTCGACGCGGACGATCTGCCGGAGCAGGCCGACCAGCGCGTCCGGGGGCGGCGGGTCGCGCAGGTCGGCGCCCGCGCTGAAGGTGTTGCCGGTGTGGGTGAGGACGACCGCGCGGACGCCGTCGTCCTCGGCGCAGGCGGTCAGCGCGTCGCCGAGCTCCCCGACGAGCGCGGCCGACAGGGCGTTGCGGTTGTGCGGACAGTCGAGGCTGAGGGTCTCGACGCCACGCGCGCGCGTGCGGCCGACGAGGGTCATGGGCGCTCCCGGAGGCGGCGGCGCAGGATCTTGCCGGAGGCGGCGCGGGGGACGCCGTCGATGAAGGTGACGCGGCGGACCCGCTTGTACGGGGCGACGCGTTCGGCGACGTACATCATGACCTCTCCTTCGGACAGGTCGGGGGCGGTCGGCCGGCGGACGACGTGGGCGTGCGGGATCTCGTTGCCGTCGTCGTCGTGGACGCCGACGACGGCGGCGTCGGCGATGCCGGGGTGGGTCAGCAGCAGCGCCTCCAGTTCGGCGGGGGCGACCTGGAAGCCCTTGTACTTGATGAGTTCCTTGACGCGGTCGACGACGAAGAGCCAGCCGTCCTGGTCGACGTGGCCGACGTCCCCGGTGTGCAGCCAGCCGTCGCCGTCGATCATCGCGGCGGTGGCGTCGGGGCGGCCCAGGTAGCCCTTCATGACCTGGGGGCCGCGGATGAGGATCTCGCCGGACTCGCCGACGGCGAGGTCCTTGCCGGGGTCGTCGAGGGAGACGATGCGCATCTGGGTGCCGGCGATGAGCCTGCCGACCGTTCCGGGGGGCGCGTCGTGCACGGCGTCCAGCGGGACGACGTGGGTGCCGGGCGAGAGTTCGGTCATGCCGTAGGCCTGGCCGACGGGCGGCAGGCCCAGCCGCTTCGAGCAGGCGGCGGCGAGTTGGGCGTCCAGGGGGGCTGCGGCGCTGACGAGGTACTTCAGGGACGACAGGTCGTAGTCGGCGACCAAGGGGTGCTTGGCGAGGGCCAGGACGATCGGCGGGGCGACGTACAGGCCGGTGATGCGGTGGTTCTGTACGGCCGCGAGGAACGTCGTCAGGTCGAAGCGCGGCAGCACCACGACGGTGGCGCCCTGCCTGAGCGGCGCGTTCATCAGGGCCGTGAGGCCGTAGATGTGGAAGAACGGCAGGACGGCGAGGATGCGGTCGCCCGGTCCGGCCGAGATGGCCGGCTGGAGCTGGGCGAGGTTGGTGGCGATCTGGCGGTGCGTGAGCATCACGCCCTTGGGGACGCCGGTGGTCCCGGACGAGTACGGCAGGGCGGCCACGTCCTCGGCCGCGTCGATGTCCACCTCGGGCGCGGGGGCCGTGGAGGCCAGCATGTCGATCAGTGAGCGGTGTCCGGGCGCGCTGTCGCACACGAAGATCTCCCGTACTCCGCCGGAGATCTCGGCGGCCCGGCGCGCGATGTCCAGCATGGGTGACACGGTGACGATCCAGCGGGCCGCCGAGTCCCGCAGCTGCTTGCCGAACTCCTCGGCGGTGGCGAGCGGGTGGACGGTGGTGACGGTGGCGCCCGCGCGCGTGGCGGCGTAGAACGCCACGGGGAAGGAGATCGTGTTGGGGCTGTGCAGGGCGAGGACGTCGCCCTTGCGGACACCGGCCTCGGCGAGGGCGGCGGCGATGCGCCGGTGGAACCGGTCCACCTGCTCGTACGTGAGGGTCGTGCCGTCGGTGCCGTCGATCAGGGCGGGTGCCTCACCGAACGCGGCGGCCCGGCCCAGCACCGCCTCGTGGATGGGGAGTTCGACGGGCGGGACGTCTGCGTACTCGCTGCGGAACACGGTTCCTCCTCGCGGCACCGCTGTGCCGGATCAGTACGACTTGGGCAGGCCCAGCGTCTGGTGGGAGACGTAGTTGAGAATCATCTCCCGGCTCACCGGTGCGATACGAGACACCCGCGCGGCCGTGATGAGCGAGGCGAGCCCGAACTCGCGCGTGAGGCCGTTCCCGCCGAGGGTGTGCACGGCCTGGTCGACCGCCTTCACACAGGCCTCCCCGGCCGCGTACTTGGCCATGTTGGCGGCCTCGCCGGCGCCCGCGTCGTCCCCGGCGTCGTACAGACGGGCCGCCTTCTGGGTCATCAGCCGGGCCAGTTCGAGGTCGATGTGCGCCTGGGCCAGGGGGTGGGCGATGGCCTGGTGGGCGCCGATGGGGGCGTTCCAGACGGTGCGCTCGCGCGCGTACGCGACGGCCCGGGAGATCGCGTACCGGCCCATGCCGATCGCGAAGGCGGCCGTCATGACGCGCTCCGGGTTGAGGCCGGCGAAGAGCTGCAGCAGGCCGGCGTCCTCGTCGCCGACGAGGGCGTCGGCGGGCAGCCGTACGTCGTCCAGGACCAGCTCGAACTGCTTCTCCACGGCGTGCAGTTCCATGTCGATGGGGCGCCGGTGGAAGCCGGGCGCGTCGCGCGGGACGATGAACAGGCAGGGCTTGAGGCGCCCGGTGCGGGCGTCCTCGGTGCGGCCGACGACGAGGGTCGCGTCGGCGATGTCGACGCCGGAGACGAACACCTTGCGGCCGGTCAGGAGCCAGTCGGCGCCGTCGCGGCGGGCCGTGGTGGTGATGCGGTGGCTGTTGGACCCGGCGTCGGGCTCCGTGATGCCGAAGGCCATGAGGCGGCTGCCGTCCGCCAGGCCCGGGAGCCACCGCCGCTTCTGGGCGTCCGTGCCGAAGCGGGCTATCACCGTGCCGCAGATGGCCGGGGAGACGATCATCATCAGCAGGGGGCAGCCGGCGGTGCCGAGTTCCTCCAGGACGAGGGAGAGTTCGGTGATGCCGCCGCCTCCGCCGCCGTACTCCTTTGGCAGGTTGACGCCCAGGTAGCCGAGTTTTCCTGCCTCCGACCAAAGTTCCTGGGCGTTGCATGGGCGGCCGTGGCGGTTGCCGAGTGCTGCGACCGCGGATCGCAGGGCCTTGTGTTCGTCGGATTCCGTCGTTTGGGGCATGGGGCTCCTTCCCGGGTGCGGGTTCGTCATGGCGGGCGGGGGTGACGCGGTGGAGCCGCGCTCGCGGTGCGGCCCCGCGCCCCTAGAGCACGACCGCCAGCACCATGCCCGGCTCCACCTGCTGTCCGGGTACGGCGTGCAGGGCCGTCAGGGTGCCTGTGACGGGCGCTGTGATCTGGTGCTGCATCTTCATCGCCTCCAGCCACAGCAGGGGCTCTCCGGCCCGTACGGCGGCTCCTGCGGCCAGGCCGTCGGCGACACGGACGACCGTGCCCGGCATGGGGGCCAGGAGGGAGCCGGGGGCGTGCTGGGCGGTGGGGTCGGGGAAACGGGGCAGGGCGGTGAGGTGTGTGGTGCCGACGTCGACCTGGTCGCCGTAGCGGGCCACGTCGAACCGCCGTTGTACGCCGTCCACCTCCAGGACCACGAGCGCGGGGTCGGCGCGCACCACCCGCACGCCGTCGGCGGCCGGGCCGGTACGGGTGTGCCGGTAGCGCACCTCGTGCTCCTGCCCGGCCACGGCGTACCGCTTGAGCTGCGGCTGGGAGGGCAGGTTGCGCCAGCCGCCGAAGCGGGAGCGGCCGTGCGCGTCGGCGAGGGCGGCGGCCAGCGGCGCGTACGGGTCCGGCGCCGGTTCTGTGAGGTCGGGCAGGTGGCGGTCGTAGAAGGCCGTGTCCATGCAGCCCGTGGTGAACTCCTCGTGGCGCAGGGAGCGCACGAGCAGGTCCCGATTGGTGACGGGGCCGTGGAGCACCGTCCGCTCCAGGGCCGTCGCGAGCTTGCGGACCGCCTCCGCGCGCGTGGGGGCGTGAGCGACGGCCTTGGCCACCAACGGGTCGTAGTGGACGGTGATCTCGTCGCCGTCCTCGTAGCCGGTGTCCAGGCGGATGCCGTCGGGCACGGCGAGGCGGTGCAGACGGCCGGTCTGCGGGGCCCAGTGGCGGGCGGGGTCCTCCGCGTAGAGGCGTGCCTCCACGGCGTGGCCACGCGCGCGTGGCGGTTCGTCGTCGAGGGCGTGGCCCTCGGCGATCCGGATCTGCTCCGCGACCAGGTCGACGCCGAACACGGCCTCGGTGACGGGGTGTTCGACCTGGAGGCGGGTGTTCATCTCCAGGAAGTGCGCCCTGTCGTCGGCGACGAGGAACTCGACGGTGCCGGCGCCGACGTACGACACGGCGCGGGCCGCGCGCACGGCCAGCGCGTGCACCTCGCGGGTGAGCCGCTCGGACAGCCCGGGCGCCGGCGCCTCCTCGATCACCTTCTGGTGGCGCCTTTGGAGGGAGCAGTCGCGGGTGCCGAGCGCCCACACGGTCCCGTGGGTGTCGGCGAGGACCTGCACCTCGACGTGCCGGCCGCCCTCCACATAGGGCTCGACGAAGACCTCGCCGTCGCCGAAGGCGCTCGCGGCCTCGGCGCGTGCCCCGTCCAGGGCCGCCTCCAGCTCCTCCAGCCGCCGGACGACCCGCATGCCGCGTCCGCCGCCGCCCGCGGCCGCCTTCACCAGCACCGGCAGGTCGGCCTCGGTGACCTCGCGCAGGGGCTCGATGCCCATGAGCTCCTTGGCGCGCGTCTTGGACGCCATCGCCTCGATCGCCTCCGGGGGCGGCCCGATCCAGACCAGTCCCGCGTCGCGGACGGCCCGCGCGAAGCCGGCGTTCTCGGAGAGGAAGCCGTACCCGGGGTGCACGGCGTCCGCGCCGGCCGCGACGGCGGCCTTCACGATCGCCTCGCCGCGCAGGTACGTCTCGGCGGGCGCCGCTCCCGGCAGCCGTACCGCCGTGTCGGCCACGCGCGCGTGCAGGGCGCTTTCGTCGGGGTCGGAGTACACCGCGACCGTGCGGATGCCCAGTTCCCGGCAGGTGCGGAAGACGCGGCAGGCGATCTCGCCCCGGTTGGCGACGAGCACAGAAGTGATCACTGGGGGTCCCTCACATCCGGAAGACGCCGAAGCCGCCGCGCGCGCCCTCGTAGGGCGCGGTGTGGATGGCGGACAGGCACAGGCCGAGGACGGTGCGGGTGTCGCGCGGGTCGATGACGCCGTCGTCGTACAGCCGCCCGGACAGGAACATCGGCAGCGACTCGGACTCGATCTGCTGCTCCACCATGGCGCGCAGCGCCGCGTCCGCCTCCTCGTCGTAGGGCTGCCCCTTCGCGGCGGCCGACTGCCGGGCGACGATCGACAGCACACCGGCGAGCTGCTGCGGACCCATGACGGCCGACTTCGCGCTGGGCCAGGCGAACAGGAACCGCGGGCCGTAGGCCCGGCCGCACATGCCGTAGTGCCCGGCGCCGTACGACGCCCCCATGAGGACGGACAGGTGGGGCACCGTCGAGTTGCTGACCGCGTTGATCATCATCGCGCCGTGCTTGATGATGCCGCCCTGCTCGTACTCCTTGCCGACCATGTAGCCGGTGGTGTTGTGCAGGAACAGCAGCGGGATGTCGCGCTGGTTGGCGAGCTGGATGAACTGGGCGGCCTTCTGCGCCTCCGCGCTGAACAGCACCCCCCGGGCGTTCGCCAGCACCCCGACGGGATAGCCGTGCAGCGCCGCCCAGCCGGTCACCAGGCTGGTGCCGTACAGCGGCTTGAACTCGTCGAAGTCGGAGGCGTCGACGATCCGGGCGATGACCTCCCGCGGGTCGAAGGGGGTTTTCAGGTCGCCGGGGACGATGCCGAGGAGCTCGTCCTCGTCGTACTTGGGCGGCTCGGCGGGGCCCGGATCGCCGGACGCCTTGCGGTGGTTGAGCCGGGCCACGACGCGCCGCGCCTGCCTGAGCGCGTCGTGCTCGTCGACGGCGAAGTGGTCCGCGAGGCCCGACACGCGCGCGTGCATCTCGGCTCCGCCTAGGGACTCGTCGTCGCTCTCCTCCCCGGTGGCCATCTTCACCAGCGGTGGCCCGCCGAGGAACACCTTCGCCCGCTCCTTGACCATGATCACGTGGTCGGACATGCCGGGGACGTACGCGCCCCCGGCGGTGGAGTTGCCGAAGACGACGGCGATCGTCGGGATGCCGGCCGCGGAGAGCCGGGTGAGGTCGCGGAAGATGGCGCCCCCGGGGATGAAGATCTCCTTCTGCGACGGCAGGTCGGCGCCACCCGACTCCACCAGGCTGACGCAGGGCAGCCGGTTGGCGAGGGCGATGTCGTTCGCGCGCAAAGCCTTCCGCAGGCTCCAGGGGTTGCTCGCTCCGCCGCGCACGGTCGGGTCGTTGGCGGTGATGAGGCACTCGACGCCCTCCACGACGCCGATGCCGGTGACCAGGGAGGCGCCGACGGTGTGGTCGCTGCCCCAGGCCGCCAGCGGGGACAGCTCCAGGAACGGGGTGTCGGGGTCGAGGAGCAGCTCGATGCGCTCCCGGGCGAGGAGTTTGCCGCGGGCCCGGTGCCGTGCGACGTACTTCTCGCCGCCGCCCGCGAGGGCCTTGGCGTGCTCGGCGGCCAGCTCCTCCAGCTTGACGAGCATGGCCTCGCGGTTGGCCCGGTACTCGGGGCCGCTCGTGTCCAGGGCCGAGGTCAGGACGGTCACAGCAGGGCCTCCGGGATGTCCAGGTGGCGGGAGCGCAGCCATTCGCCGAGGGCCTTGGCCTGCGGGTCGAAGCGGTGCTGGGCGGCGACTCCCTGGCCGAGGATCCCCTCGACGACGAAGTTCAGGGCGCGCAGGTTCGGCAGCACGTGCCGGACGACGGGCAGTTCGCGGCTCTCGGGGATCAACTGCCGGAACCGCTCGGCCGTGAGCTCGTGCGCGAGCCACCGCCAGGCGTCGTCGGTCCGGGCCCACACTCCGACGTTGGCGTGGGAGCCCTTGTCCCCGCTGCGGGCGCCGGCGACCAGCCCGAGCGGGGCGCGTCTGACCGGCCCGGGCGGCAGCGGCTCGGGCAGCGGCGGCTCGGGGACGTCCTTCAGTACGGCGGTCTGCCGGGCCGGTTCCACAGGGACACGGCGCCCGTCGTGGAGAACGGCCACATGGTCGACGGCACCATGGGGGACGTATACATCCTCGAAGACCCCATAGGGTGTGCCCTTTCCCGGGGGCGCCAGCACATGGAATCCGGGGTAGGAGCCCAGCGCCAGCTCCACGGCGGCCCCGCTCAGCGCCCGGCCGACGACCTGCTGGTCCGGGTCCCGTACGACGAGCCGCAGCAGCGCGCTCGCGGTCTCCTCGGTGCCGGCGTCGGGCCGGTCGGTGCGCACCAGGTCCCACCGCACCTCGGCGGGCGGCGACTTGGCCAGCGCGTCCCGCATCTGCTCGCGCACGAGGGCGGCCTTGCGCTCCACGTCGAGCCCGGTGAGGACGAAGACGACCTCGTTGCGGAAGCCGCCGAGCCGGTTGAGCCCGACCTTCAGCGCCGGGGGCGGGGCCTCTCCCCGTACCCCTTCCACCCGCACCCGGTCGGGCCCCTCCCGGCGGATCCGTACGGTGTCCAGCCGGGCGGTGACGTCGGGTCCGGCGTACCGGGCGCCGGCCGTCTCGTACAGCAGCTGGGCGGTGACCGTGCCGGTGTCGGCGAAACCGCCGGTGCCGGGGTGCTTGGTGATGACGCTGCCGCCGTCCTCGTGGAGCTCGGCGAGCGGGAAACCGGGGTGCCGTACGTCGCCGTCGTCGAAGAAGGCGTAGTTGCCGCCGGTGGCCTGCGTCCCGCACTCCAGGACGTGCCCGGCGACGACCGCGCCCGCGAGCCGGTCGTGGTCCGTCGGCCCCCACCCGAAGTGGGCGGCGGCGGGCCCGGTGACCAGGGCCGCGTCGGTGACCCGCCCGGTGACCACCACGTCGGCGCCCTCCCGCAGACAGGCCGCGATGCCGAAGCCGCCGAGGTAGGCGTGGGCGGCCAGTGCCCCGGGATACCGGGCGGTGAGGTCGTCGCCCTCGACGTGCGCGACCCGTACGGGCAGACCGAGCCGGCCGGCCAACGCGCGGACGGCGTCGGCGAGTCCGGCGGGGTGGAGCCCTCCGGCGTTGGTGACGATCCGGACGCCCCGCTCGTGCGCGATCCCCAGGCACTCCTCCAGTTGCCGCAGGAAGGTGCGGGCGTACCCGGCGGAGGGGTCCTTCAGACGGTCCCGGCCGAGGATGAGCATGGTGAGTTCGGCGAGGTAGTCGCCGGTGAGGACGTCGAGTTCGCCGCCGGTGAGCATCTCGCGCATCGCGTCGAAGCGGTCGCCGTAGAAGCCGGAGGCGTTGCCGACGCGCAGGGGTGTCGTGGTCGCCGCCGTCACCGTGCCGCTCCCTGCGGCGGTCGTCCGGGACCGGCCGGCCCCGCGAAGGCCTGGGCGAGATCGAGCCAGCGGTCGGCGTCGGGGCCGTGCGCGCGCAGAGCGGTGTCCGACCGGTGGATCCGCTGGGTGACCAGGAGGCAGAAGTCGAGGGCGGGGCCGGTGACGCGCTGCGGGGCGTCCTCAGGGCCGTACGTCCACAGGTCGCCGCCGGGCGCGAGGAGTTCGACGCGGAAGGCGTCGGCGGGCGGCGTGAGCCCGTGCGCGCTGTAGGCGAAGTCCCGGGTCCGCACCCCGAGCCGGGCCACATGCCGCAGCCGGTCGGAGGGTGCGCGCACCACACCCAGCGCGTCCGCGACGTCCAGACCGTGCGCCCAGGTCTCCATGAGGCGGGCCGTCGCCATGGACGCGGCCGACATGGGTGGGCCGTACCAGGGAAAGCGCGCACCGGGTCGGGCGGCCCGTAGAGCATTCTCGAGCGCCAGGCGCCCTTCCCGCCACCGCGCCAGCAGCTCGGCCGGTGGCAGCCGGGCCCCCTCCTCCGCGCCCTCGTCGACGAACGACTCCGGCGCGGCCAGCGCCTTCTCGACCAGTTCGCGGAACGCCTCGCCGTCGGTCACGGCCAGCAGGGCCGAGCGGTCGGTCCAGGCGAGGTGGGCGATCTGGTGGGCCACGGACCAGCGGGGCGCGGGCGTCGCCAGCGTCCACCGATCCGGGTCGAGCCCGGCCACGAGCCGGTCGAGCTCCCCGCTCTCGTCGCGCAGATCGTCGATCACGGGCGTCGGATCGGACACGGGCGCTCCCCTCGGGGCACGGCGGTGTGCGGGTGGTGCGGGGTGGTGCGGCGTGGTGAGGAGCATGGCAGCGGCGCCTGAAACAATCAAGCGTGCTTGCATGAATTTGTGCGGCGGGGCTGTCGACTGTGGGGCTGCGGTGAAGTTCACCGGTCCGCCCGGTCCGGATCCTGGCAGGCGGAAACGGCCTCCGGGCGGTCACCGGCCTTCGGGCGGAACCGGCTGCCCGGCAGTCACGGCCTCGGGCGGTCCCCCGCCTCGGTGCGGTCACCCTCCGGGCCGTCACCGGCGTCCGAGCGGTCGCCCGCCTCCGCGCCGTCACCCACCTCCGCCCGTCACCCGCCTCAGGCCGTTACCGGCCTTCCGTCCCCTTCGGCTTGCCGCGGCCCACCTGGGTGCGCACCGCGCCCATGCTCGCCGCGACGACCAGGGCGATCGCGGCGGCCTGGGAGGCGGAGAGGGCCTGGGCGAGGACGAGGAAGCCCGCGGTCGCCGCGATGGCCGGTTCGAGGCTCATCAGGATGGCGAAGGTGGAGGCGGGCAGTCGGCGCAGCGCGAGGAGTTCCAGGGTGTAGGGCAGGACGGAGGAGAGGAGCGCGACGGCGGCGCCGAGCGCGAGGGTCGTCGGGTCGGTGAGCTTCGCCCCCGACTCCGCGATCCCCAGCGGCAGGAACAGCAGGGCCGCGGCGGCCATGGCGAGGGCGAGGCCGTCGGCCTGCGGGAAGCGGCGGCCCGTACGGGCGCTGAACACTATGTAGGCCGCCCACATGGCGCCGGCCCCCAGAGCGAAGGCGGCACCTGCGGGGTCAAGACGGTCGAAGCCTCCGCCGCCGAGGAGGAACACGCCGGCGAGGGCGAGCGCGGCCCACAGGAGGTTGACGGCACGGCGGGAGGCCAGCACCGACAGCGCCAGGGGGCCGAGGACCTCCAGGGTGACGGCCGGGCCCAGCGGGATGCGGGCGACGGCCTGGTAGAACAGGCCGTTCATCGCGGCCATGGTGATACCGAAGACGATCACCGTGCCCCAGTCGGTGCGCGAGTGCCCGCGCAGGCGGGGCCGGCAGATCACGAGCAGCACGACCGCGGCCACCAGCAGCCGCAGCGTCACCACGCCCAGGGCTCCGGCGCGCGGCATCAGGCTCACGGCCAGCGCGCCGCCGAACTGCACCGAGACTCCTCCGGCGAGCACCAGGCCGACGGGCCCGAGGGAACCCCGCCGGGGCGGGGCGCCGGCCGGAGCGGGCGGGTGCCCGGTCGCATGACCGGCCGGGGTCGGTGCGGGGCTGGAGGGCGTGGCGGAGCTGGGGGTGGTCACGGGGCCTTCCAAGGAGCTCGTGCTCTGTACACGTTCGTTCATCGCCATGTACTGCGTGGTCCAGAGTAATGGACTTCGACAGGGGCGTGAACCCTTTACAGGCCTGTCCTTGCCACCCGGTCACCGACTCACCGCCGCGACATGTACCACCCCAGCGCCTTGTGCAGCAGCCGGTTGAGCGGGAAGTCCCACTCGCCGAGGTACTCGACGGCTTCGCCGCCCGTGCCGACCTTGAAGCGGAGCAGTCCGAGCAGGTGGTTGGAGTCCTCCAGCGTGTCGGTGATGCCCCGCAGGTCGTAGACGGCGGCACCGAGTTCGTGGGCGTCGGTCATCATGCGCCACTGCACCGCGTTGCTCGGCTGCACCTCGCGCCGGCGGCTGGTGGAGGCGCCGTACGAGTACCAGACGTGCTCGCCGACGGTCAGCATCGTGGCCGCGGCGAGGACCTCGCCGTCGTGGTGGGCGAGATAGAGCCGCATGCGGTCGGGGTGCTCGGCGGTGAGCGCGGTCCACATGCGCTGGAAGTACGACAGGGGGCGCGGCAGGAAACGGTCCCGTTCGGCCGTCTCGGTGTACAGCTCGTGGAACGCGGGCAGGTCCTCGTAGCCGCCGCGGACCACCTTCACCCCGGCGTTCTCCGCCTTCTTGATGTTGCGCCGCCACTGCTGGTTGAGCCCGGCGTGGATGTCCTCCAGCGACCGCCCGGCGAACGGCACCTGGAAGACGTACCGGGGCTGTCCGGCGGCGAAGCCCTCCTCCCCGCCGGGTTCGGTCCGCCGCCAGCCCATCCGCCGCAGGCGGTCCGCGAGACCGGCGGCCCGCTCGTCGTACGCCGTCGCCTCCACGTCACCCAGTCGCCGCGCGGACGGGTCGGCGATCGCCGTCTTCACCGCCTCGGCGCTCCACCGGCGCACCACGACGGGCGGACCCATCCGCACCGAGAACGCACCCTGCCGCTTCAGGTGCGCGAGCATCGGCTCCAGCCAGCGGTCGATATCGTCGGCGAACCAGTCGATCAGCGGCCCCTCGGGCAGATACGCCAGGTACCGCCTCAGCCCGGGCAGCGGCCGCAACAGCACCAGCCCGACACCGACGAGCCGCCCGTGCCCGCCCGCACCCTCACCCGCGCCTGCGTCCTCTCCCGCGCCTGCGCCTGCGCCTGCGCCTGCGCCTGCGTCGAACCATCCCAGGCTCTGCGCCCGCCAGTCCGGCTTCACCTCGCCCCAGGACGGGACCTGCATGTGGCTGGCGGAGGGGCGGTCCGCGACGAACGCGAGGTGCTCTTCACGGGTGATGGGCTGGACGCGGAAAGCCATGCGCGGGCTCCTTCGGGTGGCTGATCCGGTCAGCGTAGGAGCCGCCAGGCCGTCTCCCGGCTCTGACACTCGCCGCCGTCCGCCCCGTGGCCCGAACGACTCAAAGGCGTCCGCGTCCGTCGTCGGCCGGCCCCGTGGGCAGCGCCTCCGCCAGCACCTCTGCCAGATGTCTCCCCCGCACCCCGGCCAGCTGTTCCAGCTGTGTCCGGCAGGAGAAGCCGTCCGCGAGGACGATCGTTCCCTCCGCCGCGCCGCGTATCGACGGGAGCAGCCGGTCCTCCGCGCAGGCCGTCGACACCTCGAAGTGGCCCCTTTCGAAGCCGAAGTCGCCCGCGAGGCCGCAGCAGCCGCCGCTCAGCTCACCGGTGAGGCCCGCGGCGGCGCGCAGCCGTCGGTCGGGGGTGTCGCCGAGGACCGCGTGCTGGTGGCAGTGGGTCTGGCCGGCCACCGGGCGGTCCACGCGGGGCGGTGTCCAGGTGGGGGCGTGGCGTTCCAGTGCCTCCGCGAAGGTCAGGACCCGGGCGGCGAGGCGGGCGGCGCGCGGGTCGTCGTGGAGCAGCTCGGGAACGTCGGTGCGCAGGGCGGCGGCGCAGCTCGGCTCCAGGACGACGACCGGGGTGTCCGTGTCGAGCACCGGCTCCATGAGGTCGAGGGTGCGGCGCATGACCGTGCGGGCGCGGTCCAGCTGGCCCGTCGAGACGTAGGTCAGCCCGCAGCAGACGCGGCCCCGGCCGCGCAGCAGGGACAGGGGGTCGAGGGCGACCGTTCTGCCGTCGCCCACCGGCGGTTTCGCCAGGTGCACGGTCGGCGGGAGCGCGACGCGCAGCCCGGCGGCCCTGAGCACCCGTACGGCCGCCTGCCCCACGGACGGTGACAGGTGCTCGGTGAACGTGTCGGGCCACAGGACGACCAGCGTGCCGCCCCCGGCGGTCGTCTCCTCGCGCTGCCCCTCCCACCACCGGCTGAACGTCCGCGGCGCCAGCCGCGGGATCTCCCGCTCGGGCGCGATCCCGCCGAGCCGTTTCGCCGCCCACGCCAGCGGCCGGACCCGAACGAGGGCGTTGACCAGCCGGGCCGTGCGCGTACGGGCCACCGCGCGGAGCCAGAGCGGCAGCCACCCCATCGTGTAGTGGGCCGCGGGGCGGCGGCGCCCGGCGTAGTGGTGGTGGAGGAACTCCGCCTTGTACGTGGCCATATCGACCTCGACCGGGCAGTCCGACCGGCAGCCCTTGCAGGACAGGCACAGGTCGAGGGCGTCCCGCACCTCCTCCGAGCGCCAGCCGTCGGTCACCAGTTCGCCCGCCAGCATCTCGTGCAGCAGACGGGCACGCCCGCGCGTGGAGTGCTGCTCCGCGCCGGTCGCCCGGAACGACGGGCACATCACGGCCGAGCCCGCCGCCGACGTCGTACGGCACTTGGCGACCCCCACGCAGCGCCGCACGGCCGCCGCGAAGTCTCCGCCGTCGGACGGGTAGCCGAAGGCCACGTCGACCGGCTCGCGGGGCAGGACCGAGAAGCGCAGGCCGGCGTCCAGCGGGGCGGGGCGGACCAGCATGCCGGGGTTGAGCAGGTCGTCGGGGTCCCAGACGCCCTTGACGCGCTCGAACAGGGCGACCGTCTCCGCCCCGTACATCTTCGGCAGCAGCTCGGCCCGCGCCTGCCCGTCCCCGTGCTCCCCGGACAGCGAGCCGCCGTGCGCCACCACCAGCTCGGCCAGCTCCTCGGAGAAGCGCCGGAAGCGGGCGACGCCCCGCTCGGTCAGCAGGTCGAAGTCGATGCGGACGTGGATGCAGCCGTCCCCGAAGTGCCCGTACGGCGTGCCGCGCAGCCCGTGAGCGGCCAGCAGCGCGCGGAAGTCCCGCAGGTACGCGCCGAGCCGGGCGGGCGGCACCGCGCAGTCCTCCCAGCCGGGCCACGCCTCGGACCCGTCCGGCATCCGGGTCGCCGTACCGCTCGCGTCCTCCCGGATCCGCCACAGCGCACGCTGCCCGGCCGGATCGGTGATCACCAGCGCGTCCACGACGTCCGCCGCCCGGACGATCGCCTCCGCACGCGCGCGTGCCCCGGCGGCCGACTCCCCGCCGGTCTCCACGAACAGCCAGGCACCGCCCCCCGGCAGCCCGGCCGCCGACGGCACCAGGTCCGCCGCCATGCCCTCCACCGTCAACGGCCGGTACGGCAGCAGCCCGGCCGCGGCCTCGGCGGCGGCGCTCTCGTCGGCGTACGCCAGCACGGCCAGCGCACGCGCGCGTGGGGCCTCCACCAGCCGTACGACCGCCTCCGTCAGCACGCCCAGCGTGCCCTCCGAGCCGCAGAAGGAGCGGGCCACGTCGGCGCCCCTCTCGGGCAGCAGGGCGTCCACGGCGTACCCCGAGATACGGCGGGGCAGCTCCGGGAAACCGGTGCGCAGCAGCGCCAACTCCCCCTCGACCAGCTCCCGCAGCCCCTCCGGCGCCCCGGCCCAGTCCGGGCCGAGCCGCAGCCGCCGCCCGCGCGCGGTGAGCACCGACAGCTCCCGGACGCTGTCCGCGGTCGTCCCCCACGCCACCGAGTGCGAGCCGCAGGAGTTGTTGCCGATCATCCCGCCGAGCGTGCACCTGCTGTGGGTGGAGGGGTCCGGGCCGAAGCGCAGCCCGTGCGGGGCGGCGGCCTCCTGGAGGCGGTCGAGGACGAGGCCCGGCTGGACGACGGCCGTCCGCTCCCGCGGGTCCAGCGCGACGAGGCGGTTCATGTGCCGGGTGAAGTCCAGCACCACGCCCGTGCCGGTGGCCTGCCCCGCGATCGAGGTCCCACCGCCGCGCGCCACGACCGGCACCCCGCGCTCCCGGCACACCTCCAGCACCGCCGCCACGTCGTCGGCGTCCCGGGGCGCCACGACCCCCAGCGGCACACGCCGGTAGTTGGACGCGTCCATGGTGACCAGCGCCCGGGACATGACGTCGAAGCCCACCTCGCCCCGGACGGCCCCGCGCAGCTCGGCCTGGAGACCCGAGAGATCCGTCATGCGTCCAGGATGCACTCGGCCACCGACAGTGACGCCCCGGGCCACGGAACCGGACCTGCACCTGGACCTGACCTTGCGTACGGTTCCGCGCCCCGCTCAGCGTTCCACCGCCCGGACGGACGCGCGCAAGCGGCGGCCCCGACAGGTCGGCCCCCAGGGCTTCAGTACCGAGATCGCCGTCATGAAGACGTACGCGGACAGGGAGACGACCGGGCCGAACAGCACGTCGCCGGGGTCGGGAAGCGGACGGCCCGCGGCGACGGAGGCGACCGCGGTGTTCACCCCGGGGCGCAGCGCGAACACCGTGGCGGTGGTCGTGGCCAGGGTCAGCCAGAACTTGGTGCACACCCAGCGGTGTCTGGCCAGGCCCCACGGGGTGCCCAGGGACAGCACCAGGCCGCTGAGGAGGGTGAGGAACGCGACGGGGAGCAGGAGCCAGTCGGCGAACAGCTTCATGTTCCGGACGGAGGCCTCCACGGTCACCGCGGCCCCGGTGGTGGTGGCGGTGATCCCGAGGGCGAGCAGCCCGAGCGTGAGCCCGAGCCAGCTCGCGGAGGCGGCGACGTGGACGACGACGAAGGCCCGGCGTGCGGTACGGCTCAGTTTCACACGCACCACCGTGCCGGGCACGGACGGCCCGGACGTCTGCCGCCGGGAGTAACCCGGCGTACTGGCGTCGGCGTACACGGCCCGGCCGCGACGCCTCCCACCGCCCCTCTCTTCGACCCGCCCGAGACGCCAGCCCGCCCGCGACGCCTCCCAGCCGCACACCCCCCAAGCCCCCGGCCACGACCTCTCTTCGACCCGCCCGAGACGCCAGCCCGCCCGAGACGCCAGCCCGCCCGCCACGCCTCCCAGCCGCGACGCCTCCCGCCGCCGCGCCCCCGGCCACGCCCCTCTCTTCGACCCGCCCGAGACGCCAGCCCGCCCGCCACGCCCCCGGCCGCCCCCTCTCCTCGACCCGCCCGAGACGCCGGCCCGGCCGCACAGTCCCCGGCCCCGCCCAGAACCCCGTCTCACCCGACGGACGACGTTTCGCCCGGGTTTCCCCGAACGGCTACGCTCCCACCGTGGCTGAGATCCAGATTCCCTCTGACATCAAGCCCGCGGACGGTCGTTTCGGCGCGGGTCCCTCCAAGGTGCGGACGGAGGCGCTGGAGGCGCTCGCCGCCACCGGTACGTCCCTCATGGGCACCTCCCACCGTCAGGCCCCCGTCAAGAACCTGGTCGGCCAGGTGCGCGAGGGCATCCGCGAGCTGTTCCAGCTCCCCGACGGCTACGAGGTGATCCTCGGCAACGGCGGCTCCACCGCGTTCTGGGACATCGCGACCCACGGTCTGATCGAGAACAGGTCGCAGCACCTCAGTTTCGGTGAGTTCTCCTCCAAGTTCGCCAAGGCCGCCAAGCTCGCCCCCTGGCTGGCCGAGCCCACGGTCGTCTCCTCCGACCCGGGCACGCACCCGGAGCCCGAGGCCGAGGCGGGCGTGGACGTCTACGCCTTCACCCACAACGAGACCTCGACCGGTGTCGCCATGCCCATCAAGCGGGTGGCCGGTGCCGACGAGGGCGCCCTCGTCCTGGTCGACGCCACCTCCGGCGCCGGCGGCCTGCCGGTCGACATCGCGGAGACCGACGTCTACTACTTCGCGCCGCAGAAGTCGTTCGCCTCCGACGGCGGCCTGTGGATCGGCGTGTTCTCCCCGGCGGCGATCGAGCGCGCCGAGCGGATCCACGCCTCCGGCCGCCACGTTCCGGAGTTCTTCTCCCTGCCGACGGCGATCGACAACTCCCGCAAGAACCAGACGTACAACACCCCGGCCCTCGCCACGCTGTTCCTGCTCAACCAGCAGCTGGAGTGGATCAACGGCCAGGGCGGTCTGGACTGGGCGGTCCGTCGTACGGCCACCTCCGCCCGCACGCTGTACGGCTGGGCCGAGGACGTGAAGTTCGCCACCCCCTTCGTCGCCGACCCGGCCAAGCGTTCCCAGGTCATCGGCACGATCGACTTCACGGACGAGGTGGACGCCGCCGCCGTCGCCAAGGTGCTGCGCGCCAACGGCATCGTCGACACCGAGCCCTACCGCAAGCTCGGCCGCAACCAGCTGCGCGTCGCGATGTTCCCGGCGATCGACCCGGCGGACATCGAGGCGCTGACGAAGTGCGTGGACTACGTGATCGAGAAGCTGTGACGGCTTCCCGAGCTCGTCGAGGGGCGCCCGGTGCTCACCGGGCGCCCCTCGCGCGTCACGCCGCCGTACAGGTCACGCCGGGCACACCCCCGCCCCCGGGCGCGCCCCCGAACCCGAAGGTCGCCGAACCGCCCGCGGGCAGGCTGCCGTTGTGCGCGGCGTTCACCGCGGTGACGGTCGCACCGCTCTGGGTGTAGGACGCGTTCCACATGCTGGTGACCTTCTGCGACCCGCTCCAGGTCCATGTGACCTTCCAGGACTTCAGCGGTGTGCCGCCCGTGTTGGTCACCTTGACCTCGGCGTTGAAGCCGCCGCCCCAGTCGCTGCTGACCGTGTAGACGGCACTGCACGCAACCGGGCCACCGCCCGGGTCGGGGGTGCCGCCGCCCCCGCCGGCGGGGAAGCCCGGCGCCTTGATGCTCGCCAGGTACCCGTCCTTCACGGTGTCCACGGTCTGCCAGTCGTCCTTCAGAACGCCGCCGGTGTCACCGGAGTTGGGGTTCCAGGACCAGAAGGTCCAGTGGAAGCTGTCCGCGCCGTGCGTCGAGGTCGACCGGAGGTAGGACACCAGGGCCGCCAGCCACTTCTGGTCCACCGGGGACTGCAGCGTCGTACCGAACTCGCCCAGCCAGACCGGCGCGATGTTCTGCTTGAAGACGTAGCCCCAGTACTTGTCCCAGATCCCGGGCATGTTGTCCGGGAAGGACGGGTCGCTGAACCACGGCTGCTGGGCCACGCTGGTCGCGTAGTCGTGGGCGGAGTAGACGAGCCGGTTGGGGACGTCCAGCCGGACCGGGTGCTGGGCGACGCCCATCAGGTTGCCGCCCCACCAGCCGTTGGCGCCGTTGTACGACTGCACGCCCTCGACCATGATCAGCAGTTCGGGGTTGACGGACAGCACGGCGTTGCCGGCCCGCTGGGCGGCCAGCCGCCAGTCGCGTGCCGTGTCGCCGCACCCCCAGCAGGCCGGATCGTGCGGCTCGTTGTGCAGGTCGATGCCGATGACGGTGGGGTTGCCCTGGTAGCGGGCGGCCAGCGACTTCAGGTTGGTGATCCACGTCGACTCGGGGACCGAGGAGGTGTACCAGAGCGCCGACTGGCCCGCCGCGTCCGGGCGGTGCCGGTCCAGGACGATCTTGAGGCCGGCCTGGCCGGCGTACCCGACGATCCTGTCCAGCACCTGCAAGGACGTCAGCCCCTGCAGGTCGGCGTTCCTGCCGTTGGCGTAGCTGATGCTGTCGGGCATGGTGCCGGGCTTGAGGATGTCGTCGCTGTAGGGCATCCGGATGGTGTTGTAGCCGAGCGACTTCATCTGGTCGATCATGCTCTTGTAGTCGCGGGCCCACAGGCCGTGGACCACGTGGTTGGCGGTCTCGAAGCCGAACCAGTTGACGCCGGCGATCCGGACGGGCTGGCCGGCCGCGTCCAGGATCTGGCGGCCGCTGGTGTGCCAGTAGCCGGCGCCGCCGGCCTTCGGCTCCGCCGCGTCGGCGGCCTGCACCCCTGCCAGCGGTATCAGGAGCGCGGCGGCCACCGCGCACAGCGCTCTTCGCATGCTGCGGAACATGTCGCTGCTTCCTCTCGGGAGGCGCGGGCCGGAACCAGTGGGAGCGCTCCCACTCCCGCACCTCCCATGGAAGGCACGCCACATGAACACGTCAAGGACTACGGCATCACCGGCTCAGCCTGTGGAACCTGCGCACCGCGAGCGGCAGGAAGAGCACCGTCAGGACGACCGGCCACACCCCGGCCATCAGCATCGCGTGCTCCTCGACCCACGAGTCACCGCCGCCGACCGGCGTCCCGAACAGCTCGCGGGTGGCCGCCGCCGTGGAGGAGATGGGGTTCCAGGCCGCCACCCAGCCCAGCCAGTCGGGCATGAGCTGCGGGGCGACGAAGATGCTGGAGATCATCGTCAGCGGGAAGGCGACCGCGAACAGGCCGCCCGCGGCCTCCGGATTGGGCACCAGCAGCCCGAGCCAGATCCCGATCCAGATCAGCGCGAACCGCAGCCACAGCAGCAGACCGAAGGCGGCCAGGAAGCCCCAGCCCCCGTCCGGGCGCCAGCCCATGGCGAACGCGGTGAGCATCATGATCGCGAGCTCGGCGCAGGCGACGACCAGATCGGTGACCCCGCGCCCGGCGACCACGGCCGACGACGCCATCGGCATGGAGCGGAACCGGTCGATGACGCCCTTGGTGGAGTCGTAGACGACGACGGTCGCGGTGTTGATGAAGCCGAACGCCATCGTCATCACGAACATGCCCGGCATCAGGAAGTCCTGGTAGTCCCCGCCACCCGGTACCTGCATCGCGCTGCCGAAGACATAGCCGTACAGCAGCACCGACAGGATCGGGAAGCCCAGCTGCCAGGCGATGTTGACGGGCTGGCGCTGGTAGTGGGTCAGGCCGCGGCGGACGATGTTCCAGCAGTCGGCGAGCAGCCAGTACGCGCGACTGCGGGCCACGGGAGCCAGGGCGGTCATGCGGCGGCCTCCTCCTTCGTACGGTGTCCGGTCAGACGCAGGAACACGTCGTCGAGGCTCGGCCTGCGCAGTCCGATGTCCTCCACCCGTACGCCCTCGTCCCGGAGCGTCCGGGCCACGTCCGTCAGCGCCGCGACCCGGTCGCTCACCGGGGCGTGCACCCGCAACCGGCCCTCGTCCGTCTCGGGTTCACCGTCCGCGACGCGGGCGACGGCCTTCACCACTCGGGGGATCTCGGCCCGTTCGGCGACGACGACCTCGATGTGGTCGCCCCCGACCCGGTTCTTCAGCCCGTCGGGGCTGTCGTCGGCGATGGCCCTCCCCCGGTCGATGACGGTGATCCGCGAGGCCAGCTTGTCGGCCTCCTCCAGATACTGCGTGGTCAGCAGCACGGTCGTACCGCCCGCCACCAACGCCCGTACGGAGTCCCACACTTCGCCCCGGCTGCGCGGATCCAGCCCCGTCGTCGGCTCGTCGAGGAAGAGGACGGCCGGGGCGAGGATCATCGAGGCGGCCAGGTCGAGGCGCCGTCGCATACCACCGCTGTAGCCCGCGACGCCCTTGTCGCCGGCGTCCGTCAGGTCGAACTGCCCCAGCAGCTCGGCCGCCCGCAGCTTGGCCCGCTTGCCGCCCAGGTGGAACAGCCGGCCGAACATCTCCAGGTTCTGCCGCCCGGTGAGCACCTCGTCCACGGCCGCGTACTGCCCGGTCAGCCCGATCCGGGCGCGTACCTCGCGCGGCTGCCGGGCCACGTCGAGCCCGGCCACCGTCGCCCGACCCCCGTCCAGCCGTACGAGCGTGGACAGGATGCGCACGGCGGTGGTCTTGCCGGCCCCGTTCGGTCCGAGCAGCCCGTGCACGCTGCCCGTGCGGACGGCCAGGTCGAATCCGTCCAGGGCGCGCTTCTCGCCGTAGCGCTTCTCCAGACCTTCGGCCTGTACGGCGTATCCGGTCATGCCGACCCCCAAAAAACTGAGTACGGTGTACCCACAAGAGAGTACGCCGTACTCAGTTTTTGTCCAGTGGTGTGCGACGACGGGCGAAGGTCCACGTCAGCAGGGATACGCTGATGTTCATGACGAGGATGGAGACCGGCGGCAGCAGCAACGTCAAGGTCAGCCTGGAGTTGCTGTGGGGCGCCGGCGAGCGCCCCAGCCGGGGTCCCAAACCGGGCCTGAGCCTCGACCGGATCGTCGAGGCGGCCGTCGCGATCGCCGACACCGACGGCCTGGAGGCGGTGTCGATGCGGCGCCTGTCCACGGCGCTGGATGCCGGGACGATGTCGCTGTACCGGTACGTGCCGGGCAAGGCCGAACTGCTCGACCTGATGCTCGACCGGGTGCAGGGCGAGGCCCTGGAGGCGAGCCGGCTGGAGACGGCCGACTGGCGGGCCGCGGTCACCTCCCTGGCCCGCGGCTACCTCGGCCTCTACCGCCGCCACCCGTGGCTGCTCCGCGTCAACCAGGCCCGCACGGTCCTCGGCCCGAGCTCCCTGCGCTCACTGGAGGCCGCCCTGGTGCCCCTGAAGAACATGGGGCTGCGCGACCCCGAGCTGATCTCGGTGATCATCACGGTGGAGAGTTTCACCGGCGGCATCGCGCGGATGGAGATCGACGCCGTCGAGGCCGCAAAGGAGACGGGCCTGAGCCACCAGGAGTTCTGGGAGCAGCAGACGCCGTTCCTGGAGAAGGCCATGGAGAGCGGAAAGTTCCCGGCCCTGGCCGCACTGTCCGGGGACGCCTTCTCCACCGACTTCGACCACTTCGAGTTCGGGCTCCAGCGGCTGCTCGACGGGCTGGAGGTCCTGGTCGCACAGCGCGGCAGGACCTCGGGAGACAGGACGACAGGAGACAAGGCTCCCTAGTGCCGGCGGCGCATCCTCCGCAGCCCGAGCAGCACGGCGCAGGCGACGGCCACGGCGAGGGCGCCGGCCTTGAGGCGGTCACCGGAGTCCTCGCCCGTGCCGTCACCGCGCTGCGCGGTCCCGCCCCGGGACGGTGACGTGCCGCCGCCTCCGGGCACGTCCTCCGCCTCGACGGGGCTGCCCGTGCCCTCACTGCCGTACATGAGCCTCGTCCCGTCGGCGGAGTAGCTGACGGACTCCCCCTGCGCCTGCAACGGCACGCTGAGCCGCCCCTTGCGCTGGATCCTCCCGTCGTTCCAGGCGTACCAGACACCGCCGAAGTAGCCGCGTACGGCGAGCTGTCGCCCGTCGGGCGAGAGGGCGGCGTCGGTGGCCCACAGGTCGACCGGGGCGACGGGCCGGAAGAGGTTGGTCCCGGACGGGGAGAGCCGGGCGGGCCCCTCGTACAGGTGCCCGCCCTCCTCGTTCTTGTCGATGATGTAGACGCGCCCGGTCTTCGGGTGCACGACGAGCGACTCGGCGTCGCGCGGCCCGTCGGAGTACTTGACGACGTACTGCGTGGCCCGGATCGTCTGGTCCTTCAGCTGCTCGGGCTCGGGCAGCCGGTAGACCCAGACGTAATCCCAGACCACGCCGTCGTTGTCGCCGATGTCGCCGACGTAGATCTGGTGGTCCGGGCCGATGGCGACGGCCTCGACGTCGCGCGGGGTGCCCACGCCGGTCAGGGTGATCCTCGCCACGGTCTCGCCGGTGCGGCTGTCGACGGCGTAGAGGTAGGCGCCGTCGTCCTGGTCGTTGTGCGTCCAGTAGACGCCGCGGTGGAGGTGCGAGGCGGCCAGTCCGCTGGACTCGGTGATGCGCGGATCCTTGAGGGTGAAGTCCTCGTCACCGTCGGCGGCGGAGGCGGCGGGCACGCCGGACGCGCCCACGAGGAGGGCCGCGGCGAGGAAGGCGAGCGGTCGGCGCATGCCCCAAGCCTGCCATCCTGTCCGGCGTTTCACCGGGGTGGCCGGTCTCACATCGCACCGGCCGCGGTGATCCACGATGATGAGCGGATGCTCAGGTTCATGCCCGTAGGTGACTCCATGACGATCGGGAGCGCGGGCGAACACACATGGCGCTACCGGCTGTGGCAGCACCTGTGCGCCTCGTACGGCGGCCCCTTCACCCTCGTCGGTCCGCGCGAGACGCTCTACGACAAGCAGGCCGACGCCCCGACCTCGTACGCGTACGCCGACCCCAGCTTCCCGCGCGCCCACCTGGCCGGCTGGGGCGAGGGCTGGCTGCACATGGCGCCGCTGATCGGCGAGGCGGTGCGGTCGTGCCGCGCGGACGTCCTCCTGGTCTCCCTGGGCCTGATCGACCTCGGCTTCTACACGAACGCGGAACAGACGGCGGAGAACGTACGGAGCTTCACCGCCCGGGCGAGGGCGGCGAACCGCCGGATCCGGATGGTGTGGCTGCCGGTCGTCCCGAACGTGCGCGCACGGACGGAGCCCGCCTTCGGCGCGGAGGTCGCCCGCTTCAACGAACTGCTGGCCAAGGCGGCGGCGGACCTGGACGAGCCGGGCTCTCCGCTGCTGCTGGCCTCGCCGCCGCCGTCGTACGACATCCACGCCGACACCTACGACGGCACACACCCCAACACCAGCGGCGAACACAAGATCGCGGCGGCCTTCGCGGAGGCGATGCACCAGGGCTGGGGGCTGGGCGATCCCTACGAGTCCTGAGCCACCTCCTCGAGCGTGCGACGGTGGTGCTTGCCTGGAGTTCACTCCAGGACGTTGGCTTGTGGACCATGAAGTACACGCAGCTCGGACGCACCGGACTCAAGGTCAGCCGCCTCGTCCTCGGCACGATGAACTTCGGTCCGCAGACCGAAGAGGCCGACAGCCACGCCATCATGGACGCGGCGCTGGACGCGGGCATCAACTTCTTCGACACCGCCAACGTGTACGGCTGGGGCGAGAACAAGGGCCGTACCGAGACGATCATCGGGAACTGGTTCGCCCAGGGCGGCGGGCGGCGCGAGAAGACGGTCCTCGCCACCAAGGTCTACGGCAACATGGGGCCGGACGGCGCGACCGTCTGGCCCAACCACGACAAGCTGTCCGCCCTCAACATCCGGCGCGCCGTCGACGCGTCGCTCCAGCGGCTGCGGACCGACTACATCGACCTCTACCAGTTCCACCACATCGACCGGAACACCCCGTTCGAGGAGATCTGGCAGGCCATCGACGTCCTCGTCCAGCAGGGCAAGATCCTCTACGTCGGGTCCAGCAACTTCCCCGGCTACAAGATCGCCCAGGCCAACGAGATCGCCGCCCGGCGCGGCGGGACCATCGGCCTCGTCAGCGAGCAGTGCCTGTACAACCTCGTCGAGCGCCGCGCGGAGATGGAGGTCGTACCGGCCGCGCAGGACTACGGGCTCGGGGTCATCCCCTGGTCGCCACTGCACGGCGGCCTGCTCGGCGGCGTGCTGAGGAAGGAGGCCGAGGGCGCCCGGCGCACCTCGGGACGGGCGGCCGAGAGCCTCGCTGACCCGGCCGTCCGCGCCCGGATCCAGTCGTACGAGGATCTGGTCGACAAGCACGGCCACGCCCCGGGCGAGGTGGCCCTGGCCTGGCTGCTCACCCGCCCCGGCGTCACCGGCCCGATCGTCGGTCCGCGCACGGCCGGGCAGCTCGACTCCGCCCTGCGCGCGGTCGAGCTGGAGCTGTCGGAGGAACTGCTGTCCGGGCTGGAGGACATCTTCCCGGGCCCCGGGCCCTCTCCGGAGGCCTTCGCCTGGTAGTCCGGGCACGCCGGGGGTGGCGGTCGCGGCGGTGCTCTACTTCCCGAGCGCCGCCGCGACCGCCACCACCACGAACATCATCACGAGCGCACCGGCCATGATCCGGTTCCGGGTCTTCGGGTCCACGGGTCGAGCCTAACCGGCCGCGCCGAGCGGCCAGCGGGCGACCGCCTCGTACCGGGGCTGCTCGCCGGCCACTCCCGACTTCGGCAGGTTGCTGCGCACCAGCACCAGCTCCTCCACCGTCCAGGTACGGCTCACGAACGCGTCCAGGGCGTCGACGTACGCGCGCACGTCGACCGCCTCCCGGCTGCGCGCCACCGTCAGGTGGGCCTTGTAGCGGCGGTGCTCGCCCATGTCGAGCCCGGCCTTGCGGGCCGCCGCCTCGGAGCGGTCCGCCAGCAGGCGCATGGTGTGGAGGTCCCCCTCGGCCCCGGCCCACAGGGCCCGCCCGTGCCCGAACTGGCCGCCGCCACGCAGCGCCAGCGGGAACGGCTCGGTGCGGTGGGCGGCCCGCTCCAGCCGGGCCGACAGATCGGGTACGAGCTCGTCGTCGACCTCCCCGTAGAACGCGAGGGTGAAGTGCCACCCGGGCCGGCCGGTCCAGCGCAGCGCGTCCGCACCGGGCAGTTTCTTCAACTGGGCGACCTCAGCGGCGAGTTGATGGGTGACGTCCTCGGGGGGCAGTACGGCGGCGAAGAGTCTCATGAGGGTCAGTCTCCCCGCCACGTGCCCAGGCGTGTCCGTTTGACCGTGCGTATCGATGTCCTGCGCTGCTGCATGCGACCAGGCAGCAGCGTGGAGGAGCGCCACAGTGACTGTTCTGGAAGACAGGATCGAGATGGCCGAGGGGCCCGGAAGGACGAGAAGGGGCACTGGCGACCCGCGGACGTCGAGTTCGTCGCCGAGTGATCTCCAAGGACACGGCCAGGAACGACTACGGACCGAAGAAGAAGGCCTACGCCGCCGCCGGGGTGCCGGTGTACCTGATCGTGGATCCGTACACCGGCACCTGGCATCTGCACACCCTGCCGAAGGACGGCGTCCACCGGGGCGAGCTGAGCCTGGACTTCGGCGAGGAGATCGATCTGACCGGCACGGTGGTCGGTCTCGTGCTCAAGACGGACGAGTTCCCCCGGGACTGAGCACGCCGATCGGCGCCCGGCTCGTCTCACGCCGCCGCCGTCAGCTCCTTCCGCCGCTCGCGCGGCACGAACCGTAGGTGCGGGTGTCCGCGGTGCCAGCCGATCGACAGGCGCAGGCCGCCCACACGGGCCAGGATCAGGCCGATCACCGCAGCGGCGGCGGCCGCGATCGCGCCGCCCACCGCGAGGCCCACGCGGGCGCCGTACGTGTCGGTGATCCAGCCGACGATCGGGGCGCCGACCGGCGAGCCGCCGAGGAACACCATCATGTACAGCGCCATCACACGGCCGCGCATGGCCGGGTCGGTGGACATCTGGATGCTGGTGTTCGTGGTGACGTTCACCGTCATGCCGAACAGGCCCAGCGGCACCATCAGCAGGGCGAACATCCACAGCGTCGGCGTCGTGGCCGCCAGGATCTCCAGCGCGCCGAAGGCCATCGCCGCCCCGATCAGCACCCGCAGCCGGGCGGTGCCGCGCCGCGCGGCCAGCAGGGCGCCGGCCACCGAGCCGACCGCCATCAGCGTGTTGAACATGCTGTAGGCGCCCGCGCCCGCGTGGAACACGTCGTCCGCGAAGGCCGACAGGTAGACCGGGAAGTTGAACGCGAACGTGCCCACGAAGCCGACCAGGACGATCGGCCAGATCAGCTCGGGCCGTCCGGTGACATAGCGCACGCCTTCACGCAGCTGTCCCTTGCCGCGCGGGGCGCGCTCCACGGTGTGCAGCTCACGGCCGCGCATCAGCAGCAGGCCGGTCAGGGGAGCGATGAAGGACAGGCCGTTGAACAGGAACGCCCAGCCGGTGCCGACGCCGGTGATCAGCAGGCCCGCGACGGCGGGGCCGACCAGCCGGGCGGACTGGAAGTTGGCCGAGTTCAGGCTGACCGCGTTCTGCAACTGCTCCTTCCCGACCAGTTCGGAGACGAAGGACTGGCGGGCCGGGTTGTCGACGACCGTGGCCAGGCCGACGGCGAAGGCGGCGACGTAGACGTGCCAGACCTGGACGTGGCCGGTCAGGGTCAGCACGGCCAGGGCCAGCGCGGTGAGCGCCATCGACGTCTGGGTCACGAGCAGCGTGGGCCGCTTGCGCAGACGGTCCACGAGGACGCCGCCGTAGAGGCCGAACAGCAGCATCGGCAGGAACTGCAGCGCGGTCGTGATGCCGACGGCGGCCGAGGAGCCGGTGAGGCTGAGCACCAGCCAGTCCTGGGCGATGCGCTGCATCCAGGTGCCGATGTTGGAGACGACCTGGCCGAGGAAGAACAGGCGGTAGTTCCTGACCCTCAGCGAGGAGAACATGGAGGACGTGCGGGCGGGCTTGCGGAGAGGGTCGGTCGGGGAGTCGTGGGGAGTAGGTGCGGGGGCGGAAGCTGCTCCGGGTCCCGTACTCAAAAGGGTTCGCCTCCTTGCTTTGCCTGCTTACAGATGTGCGAGCTTCTCCAGCACGGGGGCGGCGGCGCGGAGTCTCGCCCACTCGTCCTCGTCGAGGTTCTCGGCCAGGGAGGCCAGGAACGCGTTCCGCTTGCGGCGGCTCTCCTCGAGCATGGCCTCGGCCTGCTCGGTCTGCGTCACGACCTTCTGGCGCCGGTCCTCGGGGTGCGGCTCCAGACGGACCAGTCCCTTGGCCTCCAGCAGGGCCACGATGCGGGTCATCGAGGGCGGCTGGACGTGCTCCTTGCGGGCGAGCTCGCCCGGGGTGGCCCGGCCGCAGCGGGCCAGGGTGCCGAGCACCGACATCTCAGTGGGGCTGAGCGACTCGTCGACCCGCTGGTGCTTGAGACGACGGGACAGCCGCATCACGGCGGAGCGGAGGGCGTTCACGGCGGCAGCGTCGTCGCCATGGCTGAGGTCCGGCATGTCTTTAGCGTAACTCATTACTCTCGCTAAATACCAGCGATGACACGCACGGGCACCCGTGACTCCGGCCACGGAAACCCCCACATCACTCATACGGGTGAACCAGCGGCGGAACGCGACACGCCGCACGGCCCGGTCTCGCGACCCTCGTGGTCATGGGGACCAGCGTGCTCAGCCTGCGCATAGACCACGACCTGCTCGAACGGCTCCGGCACCGCGCCGCGAAAAGGGGAATGAGCGTCCAGGACTATGTCGTCCGGACGCTCATTCGGGATGACTTCGACGAGCGGTTCCAGACCGCCGTCGAGGAGACGGAGAAGTTCTACGGGGTCACCTGACCGGGAACACGCGATCGAGCGGATCACGCACCCCGCTCACGTCAGGCCGGGCTCACGTCAGGCCGAGGGCCGGCATCAGGTAGTAGAAGCCGAACACCGCGGCCACCACGTACATCGCCGCCGGCACCTCCCGGCCGCGCCCGGCCGCCAGGCGCAGCACCACGAAGGTGATGAAGCCCATGCCGATGCCGTTCGTGATCGAGTAGGTGAACGGCATCATCACCATCGTCACGAAGGCCGGGATGGCGATGGTGTGGTCGGCCCAGTCGATCTCCTTCACCGACCCGGCCAGGATCAGGAAGCCGACCGCGAGCAGCGCCGGGGTGGCCGCCTGGGAGGGCACCATCGTGGCGATCGGCGTCAGGAACAGCGCCACGGCGAACAGCGCGCCGGTCACGACGTTCGCGAAGCCGGTCCGCGCGCCCTCCCCGACACCGGCCGTCGACTCGACGAAGCAGGTGGTGGCCGAGGAGGAGCTGGCGCCACCGGCGGCGACGGCGACGCCGTCGACGAAGAGCACCTTGTTGATGCCGGGCATCTGCCCCTGTGCGTCGGTCAGCTTCGCCTCGTCGGAGACGCCCATGATCGTGCCCATCGCGTCGAAGAAGCACGACAGCAGCACGGTGAAGACGAAGAGCGCACCGGTCAGGAGACCGACCTTCTCGAAGCCGCCGAAGAGGCTGACCTGCCCGATGAGCCCGAAGTCCGGGGTGGCGAGGGGGTTGCCCGGCCACTTGGGCGTCGTGAGCCCCCAGCTCGGCACCTTCGCCACCGCGTTGATGACGACGGCGACGACGGTCATGGCGACGATCGAGATGAGGATCGCGCCGGACACCTTGCGCACGATGAGGGCGAGGGTGAGCAGGGCGCCCAGGACGAAGACGAGCACCGGCCAGCCGTCGAGGTGACCGTCGCCGCCCAGCTGGAGCGGGACGGTGGTCTGGGCGGCGTCGGGGATCCGGCTGACGAACCCGGCGTCGACGAGCCCGATCAGCATGATGAACAGGCCGATACCGATGGAGATGGCCTTGCGCAGGCCGTAGGGGACGGCGTTCATGACCCGCTCGCGCAGCCCGGTGGCCACCAGCAGCATCACGACGACGCCGGCCAGGACGACCATGCCCATGGCGTCCGGCCAGGACATGCGGGGCGCGAGCTGGAGGGCGACGACGGAGTTCACACCGAGACCGGCGGCGAGCGCGATGGGCACGTTGCCGATGACGCCCATGAGCAGCGTGGTCAGCGCCGCCGTCAGGGCCGTCGCGGTGACCAGCTGGCCGTTGTCCAGCTGATGCCCGTACATGTCCTTCGCGCTGCCCAGGATGATCGGGTTCAGCACGATGATGTAGGCCATCGCGAAGAAGGTGGCGAAACCGCCCCGGATCTCCCGGGACAGGGTGCTGCCCCGCTCGGAGATGCGGAAGAAGCGGTCGAGGGGGCCGTACGCGGAACCCGCCCCTGGCTGCTCAGGGGCGGGGATCTTGGCGGGGGCCGAGGCGGACATGCGGGACCTCATCACCAGCGGGCTCCCCCGGGCGCCGTTGGCGTTTCCTACGAACAGAAGCGGTCAGAGACAAACGGTTTCAGTATGAACATATGACGACGTGGGCGCCATCTCCGCGCGTAGACACGGCGGGCTCGTAAGCTGTGCGCATGGCGAAGTGGACCCCCAAGCACGAGGCGCCGGAGCCCCTGGAGGGCCCCGTGGTCGCCACCATCACCGGCGGCACGATCGTCTGGTTCGTCCTCTTCCTCGTGCAGCTGCCGTTCTACGGCTGGTTCGACGACCACGGGCACACGTGGTGGCTGTGGACCTGCCTGGCGGGCGGCGGGCTGGGATTCATCGGCATCTGGTACGTACGCAAGCGCGATGCCGCGCTCAAGAGGACGGCGACGCAGAAGCCGGGGGAACGGGAGAAGGCGGCGTCGGACCCCAAGTGACCACCGCACTCCCCGCCCCACCACCAGACACCACCGCGGTTCCACCGCCCGACCGCCCCACCGCCGGAGGCACCCCGCACCCCGACCGCACCGCCGCGGGGAACGCAGGCCCCTGGCCCCACCGCAAGTGACCACCGCACTCCCCGCTCCACCGCCGGAGGCACCCCGCACCGCCGTACGACCACGGCACGACAACCGTCCTACCCAGGTCGGATCTTCCGCGCATTCAGCGGGTGAAGGCCCAAATCCGCACGTACCGTCGAATGCATGACGCATCTCGACGCCGGCGCTCAGGTCGACGGCTCTGCCCACCCTGCCGGTGCTGCCGGTGCGGCCATCACCTCCAGGGTGACCGGGCTGACCTCCGCCGAGGTCGCCGAGCGGGTCGCGCGCGGGCAGGTCAACGACGTTCCGGTGCGCAGCAGCCGCTCCGTCGTCGACATCGTCCGCGCGAACGTCTTCACCCGGTTCAACGCCATCATCGGCGTCCTCTGGCTGATCATGCTGGTCGTCGCCCCCATCCAGGACAGCCTCTTCGGCTTCGTGATCCTCGCGAACACCGGCATCGGCATCGTCCAGGAGTGGCGGGCGAAGAAGACCCTCGACTCCCTCGCGCTCATCGGCGAGGTGCGTCCCACCGTCCGCCGGGACGGCGTCGCCGTGGAGGTCGGCACCTCCGAGATCGTCCTCGACGACCTCATGGAGATCGGCCCGGGCGACAAGGTCGTCGTCGACGGCGTGTGCGTCGAGACCGACAACCTGGAGATCGACGAGTCACTGCTCACCGGAGAGGCCGACCCCGTCCTCAAACGCCCCGGCGACCAGGTCATGTCGGGCAGCTTCGTCGTCGCCGGCGGTGGCGCCTTCCAGGCCACCAGGGTCGGCCGCGAGGCCTACGCCGCCCAGCTCGCCGAGGAGGCCTCCCGCTTCACCCTCGTCCACTCCGAGCTGCGCTCCGGCATCTCCACGATCCTCAAGTACGTGACGTGGATGATGGTCCCGACCGCGATCGGCCTGATCATCAGCCAGCTTGTCGTCAAGGACACCGACCTCAAGGACTCCGTCGCCCGCACCGTCGGCGGCATCGTCCCGATGGTCCCGGAGGGCCTCGTCCTGCTCACCTCCGTCGCCTTCGCCATCGGCGTGATCCGGCTCGGCCGCAAACAGTGCCTCGTGCAGGAGCTTCCCGCCATCGAGGGACTCGCCCGCGTCGACACCGTCTGCCTCGACAAGACCGGCACCCTGACGGAAGGCGGCATGGACGTCACCGAGCTGCGCCTGATCGGCGCCGGCGACGAGACGTACGTACGCAAGGTGCTCGGCGCCCTCGGCGAGTCCGACCCCCGCCCGAACGGCTCGCTCCAGGCGATCATCGACGCCTACCCGGACGTCGACGACTGGCGCTGCACCGAGGCCCTGCCCTTCTCCTCCGCCCGCAAGTACAGCGGCGCCTCCTTCAGCGAGGCCGACGGCGAGACCAGTACGTGGCTGCTCGGCGCGCCGGACGTGCTGCTGCCCGACGACGACCCGGCGCTCGCCGAGACCGAGCGGCTCAACGAGCAGGGCCTGCGGGTGCTGCTGCTGGCCCGCGCCGCCCGCGACCTCGACGATCCCGAGGTGGCCGAGGGCGCCCGCCCCACCGCCCTCGTCGTGCTGGAGCAGCGCCTGCGGCCGGACGCCGCCGACACCCTGCGCTACTTCGCCGAGCAGAACGTCCGCGCGAAGGTGATCTCCGGCGACAACGCCGTGTCGGTCGGGGCGGTCGCGGCCAAGCTCGGGCTGACCGGCACGGCCGTCGACGCCCGCCGGCTTCCCGCCGACCGGGCCGAGATGGCGACGGCCCTGGACGAGGGCACGGTGTTCGGGCGGGTCGCCCCGCAGCAGAAGCGGGACATGGTGGGCGCGCTGCAGTCGCACGGGCACACGGTCGCGATGACCGGCGACGGCGTGAACGACGTCCTGGCCCTGAAGGACGCCGACATCGGGGTGGCGATGGGCTCGGGCTCGGAGGCCACCCGGGCGGTCGCCCAGATCGTGCTGCTGAACAACAGCTTCGCCACGCTGCCCTCGGTCGTCGCGGAGGGCCGCCGGGTCATCGGCAACATCACCCGCGTCGCCACGCTGTTCCTCGTCAAGACCGTCTACTCGGTGCTGCTGGCGATCCTGGTGGTGTGCTCGCAGGTCGAATATCCCTTCCTGCCCCGCCACCTGACGCTCCTGTCCACCCTCACCATCGGCGTCCCGGCGTTCTTCCTCGCCCTCGCGCCGAACAAGGAACGGGCCAGGCCGAACTTCGTACGGCGGGTCATGCGGTACGCGATCCCGGGCGGGGCGCTGGCGGCGCTGGCGACCTTCGCGACGTACCTGATCGCGCGCGAGCACTACACGGGCGCGGGCGCGCTGGACGCGGAGACCAGTGCCGCGACGCTCACGCTCTTCCTGATCTCCATCTGGGTACTGGCGATCATCGCCCGCCCCTACACCTGGTGGCGGCTCACGCTGGTGGCGGCGATGGGCGCGGCGTTCCTGGTGGTGCTGGTCGTGCCCTGGCTGCAGGATTTCTTCGCGCTGAAGCTGGTCGGGGTCACGATGCCGTGGATCGCGGTCGGCATCGCGGCGGTGGCGGCGGCCACCCTGGAGTTGCTGTGGAGGTGGGTGGACCGCCGCGTGCCCGCCTAGCGCACGGCAGGTGCTGTCGCTCCGCGACCGCCGCGCCGCTCGGGGCGTGTCACTGCACGTCCACGTAGTCGCCCGTAGCGTTGACCGCCGGAGTCGTCGAGGTGCCCGCGAAGCTGAAGCGCCAGTAGCCGTCGTACTGGGCGGTGGCGGTGGCCTTCACATTGCCGTACGAGTCGGAGTACACGGTCTTGACGGTGGTGTACGTGCTGGTGCCCGCCTTGCGGAACTGCAGCTTGACCGGCTGGCCGGTGTAGCCGTGGTACTGGTTGTCCTCCCAGTTGGCGCGGGAGAGCTTGCCGGTGGTGGTGAGGGTCCTGCCCTTGACGACCGGCTCGGGCCCGGCGTTGGCGGTCAGCTTGGAGTAGCGCTGCACGAGGGTGGTGGCGAGGCCGCCCTGGTCCTTGAAGCCGACCTTGCTCATGTCGGGGTTGTTCGGGTCCTGGCCGTTGAAGGCGTAGGCCTCGGCGGCGACGCTCCAGCCGCCGGCGTCGGCGTTCCTCAGATCGCCGTCCGCCGGGTAGATGTCGATGATGCCCTTGCAGGTGGCGGTGGTCGTCGAGGTGGCCGTGCAGGTGGCGAAGTCGTCGCCCTCCAGCGTCTTGGTGGGGTCGTCGAGGGTGCCGCGGTAGAGGTAGGCGTCGGAGTAGAAGTCGCCGGCGGTGGTGTCGACGTCGGAGCCGTGGGTCAGCGTGTAGGTGTAGGTGGTGCTGACCTCGTTGGTGGTGCCGACCTTGATCGCCGGGGCGATCTTGAGGTTGGAGAAGCTGACGTCCAGGGTGTACGGGGTACCGCTGGAGTCGGCCGCCTGCGCCGTCGGCATGACGAAGGCGGAGAGGGCCAGGGCGCCGCTGATGACGGTCGCGGCGGCGGTGGCTCGTGTGCGCATGTGTTCCCCAGGTGGAGAAGTGGTTCGGGGAGTCTGACTGACTCACGCGATCAGATCCGCGGCCCCTGGGGCGGGTTGTGGGGCGCATTGGTGATTTTGCCGTGGCGTACGCGAGGTTTGGCACCCGCATGACGAAGAACGCCGCCGGCCCCGGGACGACCCGGGACCGGCGGCGCGCACCCGCTCAGCGGGCTCCTTGCGACACGTCCTACTGCACGTGGTGCTGGACGTCTTACTGCACGTCGACGAAGTCACCCGTGGCGTTGACCGCCGGGGTGGTCGAGGTGCCCGCGAAGGAGTAGCGGAAGTAGCCGTCGGTGGAGGCGGTGACGGTCGTGCTCAGGTTGCCCGTGGAGTTCGACTTGATCGTCTTGAGGGTGGTGTAGGTGCTGCTGTCCTTCTTGCGGAACTGCAGCTTCACGGACTGGCTGGTGTAGCCCGCGTACTTGAGGGTCTCCCAGTTGGCGCGGGACAGCTTGCCCGTGACCGTGATGGTCTTGCCCTTCTTGACCGGCTCGGGCGAGGCGTTGACCGTCAGCTTCGACGCCCGCTGGACCTTGTGGGTCCCGTAGTAGTCGTTCCAGTACACGTCGCCGCTCTTGGCCAGGGCGCCGGCGGTGACGTGCCACGTACCGGCCAGCGCGTTGGCGTACAGGTCGCCGACCGGGTCCTCGGTGAGGCCGGGGGTGGCCGTGATGGTGAGCTTGCACGTCGACGTCGTGGCGCTGGTGGCCGTGCAGGTGGCCGCTTCCTCGTTCGGCGGGAGGAAGCCGTCGATGTCCTCCTCGACGTCGGTGCCGTGCCACAGGTCGATGTACGCGTCCTCGATGCCCGAGGCGTGGCTGGCGGTCAGCGACACGGTGAAGGTCTTGGCGTACGTGGTGCCGACGACGACGGCCTTGCCGGAGTTGACCTTCACGTTCGACACGACGGGCGCGTCCTCGGCGGCGGCCGCGGTGCTGAAGGCCGACTTGGCGGAGGAGGCGCCGAAGCGCTCGGCGGCGCTCGGGTGGTTCAGGTTCACGTCGCCGTGAGAGTCCGCCTGCGCGGCCGGCACGGCGAAGGCGGAGAGGGCCAGGGCGCCGGAGACGGCGGCCACGGTGGCACGAATACGCATGCGTTCCCCAAGGTGGAGAGGGGCCCCGACGCTCGTCGTTCCCCACGGCTCGTCGTCCTGCCGGGGCCCAAGTGATCGTGGAGTCTGTTGACTCACGTGATCAGATTCGCGACAGGGGTGAATGGTTGTACGGCCGGTGAAAAACTCGTGCCGGAAATCTTCACGCGGCCGCGCGATCACCGGGGCCACCGGCAGAAGCCGGCGGCGCGGGCTCAGTCGAACCAGCGGTCCCGGGCCAACTCCTGCGTGCGTGACGGATCCTCCAGCAGCGCCGCCACCTCGAAGCGGCGTGGCCACTGGGCGGATGCCCAGGCCAGGCCCGCGGCCACGCCCTCCAGGGTGGCGGCGTGCAGGACGCCGTCGTCGGTCAGGCGCCAGTCGATCTCCACGCCGTCCACGACGAGTTCCTCGTGTTCGACGTATGAGGACGGGGTGCGCGGGCCGAGCAGGACCCGCACGGGCTCCGGCACCTCGTGCTCCGTGCCCTCGGAGTCCACCTCCCCGGTGACGGACTCGCTCAGCCTCCGTACCTGGAAGAGTTCGGCGAGGTCGGCGGCCCGGGTCGGGCGGACCGGCAGCAGGGGGACGCCTTCGGTGAAGGGCAGCAGGTCCGGGGAGTCCACCACCACGGCCTCGGCGGCGTCCACGACCTCCACGCGCCCGTCGACGACCGCGCGCAGCTCGTCCGGCAGGGTCACCTGCTCGGGGTCCAGGTCCGCCAGCGCGCCGTACAGGGCGTGCAGTTGGGCCGCTGTCACCGGCCGGTCCGGGTCGGCGAGCCGGTCCAGCAGCTCGGCCGCGCCGCCCGGCTCGTCGAGCAACGCGGCCACGGACGTCCGTACGCCCAGCGCCCGCAGCACCTGCTCGTCGTGGAAGCCGGTGGCGTCGGCCTCGTCGTACAGCCCCTCCAGCAGCGGGTCGCCGCCCGCCGCGCGCAGGCCGGCCGGGCGGCGGCCGCCGAGGACCGGGTGGCCGCGCAGCCACCACGCCGTGTACGGCCGTACGACCTCGTGGGTGCCGTCCGGCAGCAGGACGCGCACCGGCTGGACGATCGCGTCGCGCAGGGGCGGCCGCGACAGCAGGGCGAGCGCCTGGGGCCACTTGTCGTCGTCCACCAGCTCCAGATCGCGTACGGCGATGATCTCGGTCGCCACCGGTGGCACCGGGGAGTCCGGGAAGCGGTCGAGGACGTCCTCGCACCACACGTCGACGGCGTCCAGCAGGCCCGCGTCGTCGGGCTCGGGGAAGTCCCCGTCGCGGGGCTCCAGTTCGTCCGGGTCGAGGACGACGTCGGTGGCGCGGACGAGCGCGAAGTTCACCAGGACACCGCAGGCGGCCAGCGGCTGTTCGCCCCACTTGTCGGCCAGTTCGGCGTCCACGGCGGCGAGTTCACCCTCGCGCATGACCTGGGCGAAGGGGCCGGCGGGGAGGACGAGTTCGCAGGCGGGGGACAGTTCGCCCTCTTCGTCGGGGAGGGCCAGCGCACCGAGCCAGGGCTCGTCGCCGGGCTCCAGGCCCGCGTCGCGGACCAGGCCGAGCACGGTGTCGGCCAGCTCCTCGGCGTCGAGGGCGTCCTCCTCCCAGGTCACCCCGCCCTCGTCGTCGAGGGAGGCGGCCACGGCGGCGCGTACCTGCGGGGTGGTGAGCACCGCGCGGGGGCCGGCCGGCAGCGCGCCGAGCTTCTCCAGGATGGGGTGGGCGGCGTCCGGGTGGGTGACCTTCAGACCGAGCCGGGCCAGCACCTCCGGGTCGATGCGGGCGGCGTCGGGCGCGGGGAGGAGGACCTGCCGGGGGCCGATCGTCGTACGGCCGTCGGCGAGCGGGACCGGGAGGCCGGAGAGCCGGTCGGGGTCGACCCCGGCGAGACTGTCGTACAGCCGCCGCCACCAGCCGGGTTCCTTCTCCAGCCCGGCCAGCCGGTCGATCGCGTCGGTGAGCGGGACGCGGGCGACGCCCAGCGTGCGCAGCTCCGCGCGCCGCTCCAGCCCGGCGGGCAGCAGGGTGGGCAGCACCTCGGCGAGGACGCGTACCGTCTCCGCGCCCGCGCCCTCGACCACCTCGGCGTCCCGGGGCCGCAGGGATTCGGGGAGGTCGTCGGCGCCGTGGTCGCGGGGCTCGGCGGCGGGCGGCAGGAAGGAAATCCGCGGCAGCCGGTCGAGGATCGCCTGGCGCAGGGCGCCGTCCAGTTCGCCCTTGCCGAGCGGGCCGGGCACGAGGTCGATGATCCCGGCGGTCACCGGCCGCCAGTCGGCGAGCAGTTCGGCGTAGACGTCCGCCGCGCGCTGGACGAGGAAGTCGGTCAGCGGGCCGGGCGCCGCGTGCCGGCGGGTGGAGTCCAGCGGGAAGGACGCGACGAGCAGGGCCGGGACGCCGAGCGGCTCGTCGCTGGGGGTGGGGGCGTGGACGACGGGGCTCGTGCGGGGGCGGGCCGGGGCGCCGTCGGCTTCGACGGGCACGGCCCAGGTGACGGACCAGTGGGGCCGCAGCCGCTCCTCCACCGGCCGGTCGGCGAGGAGGCCGGGGGTGAGGGGGCCGTGGGCGGCGGCGGTGCGCCAGTGGGTGACGCCGTTGGCGGAGTCGTCGACGACGGTGAAGGGTCCGTCGGTGCGGCGGCCGACCGTGCGGGGGCTGTCGTCGCCGATCTCCACGACGACCTCGGACAAACCGGGCAGGGTGAGGAGCAGGGCGTCGTCGACCGCACGCAGCAGCCGCTCGGCGAGGTCGGCGGCGGCCGCGTCGCGCAGCGGCAGGATGACGGCCGTGTCGTACGGGTCGGGCGCGGTGCCCTCGGCGGCGAACGGCAGCCGCAGCAGCGGCACGTGCCCGTCGCGGCGGCGGATCTCGTCGCCCAGTCCGGGGCTGTGCCGGGCGACGTCGCCCGCGAGTTCGCGGGCCTCGGCCAGGGACCAGCGCACCCCGCCGTGCCGGCCGACGACGGCGGGCTCGTCGGTGACGGCGAGGACGGCGGCGAAGCCGACGCCGAACCGGCCCACGGAGGGGGTGTCCCGTTTGGCGGAGGCGCGCAGCGTGGACAGCGACTCGACACCGGCCGCGTCCAGCGGGGCGCCGGTGTTGGCGGCGACGAGGACGCCGTCGCGCAGGGTCAGCCGCAGCCGGCCGGGCACGCCGGCGCGGGCGGCGGCGTCGGCGGCGTTCTGGGCGAGTTCGACGACGAGCCGGTCCCGGTAGCCGCCGAGGACCAGGTCCTCCTCGGCGTTGGCGTCCTCACGGAACCGGGCGGGACTGGTGGCCCACGCGTCCAGCACCCCGCGACGCAGGCGTGCCGTACCGAACGGGTCCGCGCCCTCGGCGGCAGGCCGCACGAACTTGCTCACGTTCACTCTCCTCATCGGCGTGACGATGAAGGTATCGCGAGCGGCAGCCCCCGTGTCTCCGGCACCCGGGCGTCACCGGTGCCCCTGCGGACGCGCGTGCTACGAGTGTCCCAGCTGCGCCGAAGCCCGTCCCACGAGAGTGACCGAGCCGCGCCGCCCCGCCGACGACTCACCCCACGAGTGCCCGAGCCCGGCCGACCACTCATCCCACAAGTGCCCGACCCCGCCGGACGACTCGTCCTACGAGTGCCCCAGCTCCGCCGACGACTCGTCCTCCGTGACCGGGACCGAGCCCGAGTCCGCCGCGGGCCGCAGTGGGAACGGGTCGACCCGGGTCTCGTCGATCACCGGCGGGGCCGGCTGCGGCGGCTTCGGCATGACCGCGGCCTCGGAGTGGCCGCCGCAGCCGTACGCCAGCGACACGACCCGCCCGTCGGCCGGGGAGAACTCGTTGGCGCACACGCCGAAGGCCTGGCCGAGCGAGCCGCCGATACGGACGAGGAAACCGCAGCTCACACAGGAGGCAGGGGCCGCCTGGGCCATCGGGGTCTTCGGGCCGAACGCCTCCTCCCAGCGGTCGGCGGCGATGTGCAGGCCGTAGCGGGAGAGAACGCGGGCGCGGCGCAGCCCGAGTTCGTCGGCGACCGCCGCGATCGAGCCGCGCGGCGGGGCGGCCGGGAGGTCGGCCGGAGCGGCGGCGGTGACCTCGGCGTCCTCGGCCTCCGCCATGGCGGCCATCTCCGCGGAGATGGCGGAGTTCGGCGGCGGCTCGTCCTCGCCGGTCCAGCCCGGCTCCAGGCGCAGATCCTCGGCGTCGGTGGGGAGCAGGTCGCCGGGGCCCATGTCGCCGGGGCGCAGGCGCTCGCTCCACGGCACCCACTCGGGGGCGAGCAGCGCGTCGGGGCCGGGCAGCAGGACCGCCTCGTCCACTGTGACGATCTTGGCGCGGGAGGCGCGGGCCACCGTCACGGCCCAGCGCCAGCCGCGGTACCCGAGCTCCTTGCACTCGAAGAGGTGCGTGACGACGCGGTCGCCCTCGGAGACCAGACCCACGTGCTCGCCGACGACCCCCGGCGCGGCGGCCTCCTCGGCTGCGGCGCGAGCGAGGTCGACGGCCTCGGCGCACAGGCGGTCAGGGGTGCGGCTTCGCGTTGTCGCTGCGCTCACAGGTATCGCTTCTCTCCATACGCCGTCTCACGAGTGCGCCACTCCCAGCGCGGGGGGCGGACGGAGCGGACCGGGGGACCGCGTCGACGTCCGCGCCGAAACGTGCTCGGGCGCGCCTGCTCCATCCATTCTGCTGGATGGCTGAGATACGCACGCTACCCTTCCGCCGCACCATGCGTACACCGGCCGTTCCGTTCGCCGCTTCGCGGCGGGCGTTTCCCGCGGACCCGCCCGGCTCGGCCGACCGGAAAGTGCACCGCCATACGCGCGGTAACCGCACTACCCCCCGCCTTATCGGGGCACTATGAACGTCGTGGCAGCCGCGAGGACGCCCCAGGGCGCCGCCACCGGGACCGGTGGGCCGAAAGGGGTCAAGGGGAACAGGCGACGCAGCGGGCCGGGCCGCAACGGCGGCCCGCTCCGTGTGGTCGGCCGTGCCCTGCACTTCCCGGTGACCGGGACGGCCCGCGGAATCCGCAGGGCGACCCACGCGCACGGGGCCGGCGAGTCCGGCCTGGGCAAGCTGATCGAGCTGCACTGCGTGAACGGCGCCGGCGACGTCATGATCACCGTCGCGCTCGCGTCCACCGTGTTCTTCTCCGTGCCGACCGACGAGGCGCGCGGCCGGGTCGCGTTGTACCTGGCGATCACCATGGCGCCGTTCACGATCCTCGCGCCGGTGGTCGGCCCGCTCCTGGACCGCGTTCCGCACGGCCGCCGGGCGGCGATGGCCGCGGCGATGTTCGCCCGGGCGCTGCTCGCGCTGGTGCTGTCCGGCGCGGTCGTCACCGGCAGCATCCAGCTGTATCCGGCGGCGCTGGGCGTGCTCGTCGCCTCGAAGGCGTACGGGGTGGTCAGAAGCGCCGTCGTGCCGCGGCTGCTGCCGCCCCGGTTCTCCCTGGTGAAGGCCAACTCGCGGGTCACGCTGGGCGGGCTGCTGGCGACCGGGGTCGCGGCGCCGATCGGCGCGGGCCTGCAGCAGATCGGTCCGCGCTGGCCCCTGTACGGCGCGTGCGTCATCTTCCTCGCCGGAACGTTCCTGTCCTTCTCCCTGCCGCCGAAGGTCGACTCGGCCAAGGGCGAGGACACCGCGTTGCTCGCGGCGGACGAACAGCATCTGCACGGACCGCACCGCAAGCCGGTCAAGCGCCCCGGGCTGCGCACGGTCGGCCCGGCCGTCACCCACGCCCTGGGCGTCAACGCCGCCATCCGCTGCCTGTCCGGGTTCCTGATCTTCTTCCTGGCGTTCCTGCTGCGCGAGCACCCGATGACCGGGCAGAGCGCGGCGGTGTCGCTGGGCATGGTGGCGGTCTCGGCGGGCGCGGGCAACGCGCTCGGTACGGCGGTCGGGGCATGGCTGCGGTCCCGGGCGCCGGAGTTCATCATCGTGACGGTGGTGGCCTGTGTGCTGGGCGCGGCGATCACCGCCGCGGTCTTCTTCGGGGCGGTGCTGGTGGCGTGCCTGGCGGCGGTCGCCGGTTTCGCGCAGGCCCTCGCCAAGCTGTCCCTGGACGCGCTGATCCAGCGGGACGTGCCCGAACTGGTCCGCACGTCGGCGTTCGCGCGCTCCGAGACGCTGCTGCAGATGGCGTGGGTGCTGGGCGGTGCGATCGGCATCGCCATGCCGCTGAACGGCACGCTCGGCCTGGCGGTCGGCGCCGCCATCGTCGGCACGGGCTGGCTGACCACGGTCCGCGGCCTGATCGGCTCGGCCCGCCGAGGGGGCGCGACACGACCGCGCGTGGCCTGAGGGGGACGGCGCAGTCCGCAGGGCAGGAGGAATCCGCAGGGCACAGCGGAATGCGCAGGGGAGCGGGATCCGCACGGCTCAGCGGGATCCACCGGGACGGCCCGCCCCCGCCCGCCCGACCACCGCACGCAGGCCGGCCGACCCAGCCCGCGACCAGGGCACCACACGCCCCCGCCTGCCCCGACAGGCGCCGCGACAAGACCTGCCGCACGGCCTCCGCACCCGCCGGCTCAGCCCACCGCAGGGGCGCCGCATGGCCGGGCGCGACCCGAAGGGCGGGCCCAGAGGGACCTGCCGGAATGGCCCCGCCCCCGCCTGCCCCGACAGGCGCCGCGACAAGACCTGCCGCACGGCCTCCGCACCCGCCGGCTCAGCCCACCGCAGGGGCGCCGCATGGCCGGGCGCGACCCGAAGGGCGGGCCCAGAGGGACCTGCCGGAATGGCCCCGCCCCCGCCTGCCCCGACAGGCGCCGCGACAAGACCTGCCGCCCCTGCCCCGACGGGCGCCGCGACGAGACCTGCGGGCGCCGCGACAGAAACGCGCCACGGCCTCCCGCACCCGCCCGACCACCGTCCCGGGCCGGCCGGCCCGGCCCCACCAAGGCGCCGCACCACCGCACCTGGCGTAACCGGCGGAGTAACGGTACGGGCACGCCGTACCCCACGTGGGAGGACCGTGCGGAGCGCCCGATAGCCTTCGGGCATGACCTCCCAGCGTTCCCGTCGCGCCGCAGCCGCTCTCGGCGCCGTTTCCGCCGGACTCCTCGTCCTGTCCGCCTGTGACAAGCCGACGCCGATCGCCACCGTCACGTTCGGCAAGACCTCGGTGAGTGCCGAGGCCAAGTGCTACGAGGACGACCTCAGCCGCGAGCAGGCGACCAAGTGCGCCATGCGGAAGGCCTCGGACACCATCAAGGTGGAGCAGGGCGAGACCCTGCGCGTCGGGGTCGACCCGGAGATCGCGGACGAGGGCTGGGCCCTGTGGATCAACGGCCAGCAGGCGACCGACACGTTCAACAAGACGTACTACTCGTTCCAGGGCGCGGACCTCTTCGCCAGCCAGCAGGGCCAGGCCCCGCAGAAGCACCTGTACATCAGCATCGTCGAGCAGAACAAGGCCGGCTCGGAGTTCAAGGGCGTGTGGAACTTCAAGCTCGAGAACGCCGACGCCTGATCCGCCCGTGCCGATGCGCGTCCTCGTCGCCACCGCCGTCCCCGCCGAACGGGACGCGGTGGCCCGGGCCTTCGCGCGCGCGGGCCGGGAGGTCCGGCTCCCCGCGGTGACGCTGTACCGGTACGACGGGACGGACGCGGGCAGCGGGCACGACCTGCTGGCCGCCGGTGTCGGCCCCGCCCTGGCCGCCGCCGGCACGGCCACCGCGCTGACCGCGGCCGCCCTGGACGGCCGCCCCTACGGCCTGGTCGTCTCCGCCGGTATCGCCGGCGGTTTCCCGCCGCACGCCCCGGTCGGCTCCCTCGTCGTCGCCGACGAGATCACCGCGGCCGACCTGGGCGCCGAGACGGCCGACGGGTTCCTCCCGGTGACGGACCTCGGCTTCGGGACCGTCACCCACCGCCCGCCCGAGGCACTCGTCCGGCAGGCCGCCGCCGCCACCGGGGCGCGCACCGGGGCCGTGCTCACCGGGTCGACCGTGACCGGCACGGCCGCCCGAGCCGCCGAGCTCCGCGCGCGGCACCCCGGCGCCCTCGCCGAGGCGATGGAGGGCTTCGGTGTCGCCGAGGCGGCCGCCGCGCACGGGGTGCCCGTGCTGGAGGTGCGGGCGGTGTCCAATCCCGTCGGCCCCCGAGACCGCGCCGCCTGGCGCATCGCTGACGCCCTGGCCGCCCTGACGGAGGCCTTCGGGAAGCTCGCGCCCGTCCTGGAGGGTTGGACATCGCATGACCGCTGACCGGCTTCGGATCGCCTACTCCCCCTGCCCCAACGACACCTTCGTCTTCGACGCGCTGGCCCACGGCCGCGTCCCCGGCGCCCCCGCCCTGGACGTGACGTTCGCGGACATCGACGTCACCAACGGCATGGCCGAGCGCGGCGAGCTCGACGTGCTGAAGGTGTCGTACGCCGTGCTGCCGTACGTCCTGGACGACTACGCGCTGCTGCCCTGCGGGGGCGCGCTGGGCCGGGGCTGCGGGCCGCTGGTGCTCACGCGGGAGCCGGGTGTCGACCTCACCGGACGAACGGTCGCCGTGCCGAGCGAGCGGTCGACGGCCTATCTGCTGTTCCGGCTGTGGGCGGCGGACACGCTCGGAGTCACGAGGGGCGGGCCCGAGGAACCCTCGGTCGAGGGTGGTCGCGGGAGGCGGGCCGGCGGGGTCGGGGAGATCGTCGTGATGCCGTTCCACGAGATCATGCCGGCCGTGCGGGACGGGAAGGTCGACGCGGGCCTCGTCATCCACGAGGCGCGGTTCACGTACCGGACGTACGGCCTGCACAAGCTGGCCGACATGGGCGAGCACTGGGAGCACACCACCGGGCTGCCGATCCCGCTCGGTGCGATCATCGCCAAGCGGTCCCTGGGCGCGCCGACGCTGCGGCTGCTCGCCGACTCCATCCGTGCGTCCGTACGGGCGGCCTGGGACGACCCGGAGGCGTCCCGTCCGTACGTCATGGAGCACGCCCAGGAGATGGACCCGGCCGTCGCCGACCAGCACATCGGGCTGTACGTCAACGAGTTCACCGCCGGCCTCGGCGAGGACGGCTACGCGGCCGTGCGCGGGCTGCTGACACGCGCGGCGGCCGAGGGGCTGGTACCGCCCCTCGGCCCGGGCGCGCTGCGTTTCCCGTAGACCGGATCTACAGACCGGATCTAGACGTCGAGCTGGTCGGCGACCGCCCGCAGCAGGCCGGCGATCTTCTTGCCGGAGGCCCTTTCGGGGTAGCGGCCCTTCTCGAGCATCGGGGTGATGTTCTCCAGGAGGGTCGTCAGGTCCTGGACGATGGAGGCCAGCTCGTCGGGCTTCTTGCGCTGCGCGGCGGCGACCGACGGGGTCGGGTCGAGCAGGGTCAGGGAGAGCGCCTGGTCGCCGCGCTGCCCGGCGACCACACCGAACTCCACGCGCTGACCCGGCTTGAGCGTCTCGACTCCGGCGGGGAGGACCGAGGAATGAACGAAGACGTCACCGCCGTCGTCGCGGGAGAGAAAGCCGAAGCCCTTCTCGCTGTTGAACCACTTGACCTTGCCGGTAGGCACGTCTGTCCTCGTCCTCGTACTCGTCGGAAAACTGCTACGGAAACGGCTCTTGATAGCACTCGGGCGGGCCGTCGGGACCCGCCGGTTCCAAGGCTAATGCTCTTCAGGCCGGTGACAAGACGTCACCCGGTTGTTCCTTCGCGCTGGGAACTACCCTGGTCGGGTGCGTGACAAAACCCAAACGAATTCCGCCGCGCCCGGTGACCGTCTGGTCCGCGCCGGTGCCGTCGTCTTCTTCATCGGTGCCGTGGCCACCCTGGTCACGGTGGCCCCGCTGTTCCTCGGGACGACGCCCTTTCCCACCTACATGTTCGGATTGAGCATGCTCATGGCGGTCGGATTCCTGATCGCCGGTGCGGGTGTGCTGCGTTCGGTCGCGGCCGGACGGCGTCAGGCGCGCTCCGGGCGGTAGTCCGGCCCGCCGAGGTGGTCGGAGAACCAGCCGGGGAATGCGGTCAGGTCGGTGAGGACGACGTCGGCGCCGGCCGCGCGCAGTTCCTCGGCCGGGCAGGGGCCCGTGGCCACCGCGACCGACAGGGCGTCGGCGACCCGGGCGCCGCGCACGTCCCCCACGTGGTCGCCGACGTAGACGGCCGCTTCGTGTTCGCGCAGCGCCTCCGCCTTCTGCTCCGCCCACAGGTCGCCGATCACGGCGTCCGGCTCGATCCCGAGGTGGGCCAGGTGCAGTTTGGCGTTGGGCTCGTACTTCGCGGTCACGACGATCGCCCGCCCACCGGCGTTCCGTACCGCGTCGACGGCCTCGCGGGCGCCGGGCATCGCGGGGGTCGCGGTGACGGCGATCGCCGGGTACATCGCGCGGTAGAGGTCGGCGACGGCTTCGACCTCGTCGGCCGGGAACCAATGGATCAGCTCCTGCGCGAGCGGCGGACCGAGCCGGGTGACCGCCAGATCGGCGTCGATGTACGTCCCCGTCCGCTCGGACAGCGCCTGGTAGCAGGCGCGGATGCCGGGCCGGGAGTCGATGAGCGTCATGTCGAGGTCGAACCCGACGGTCGGCGCGGACGAGGGCGCGGGCAAGGTCGAGAAGGCCATATGGGCCATTGTGCCCAGGCGGTACGACAACCAGGCCTGTCCCCCGTGTGAGCTACCTGTGCCGCTGCGAGCGCCACACCAGGAACAGCGCCGACGCCACGGCCGCGCCCCGCACCACCCACGGCCAGGTCCCGGCGACCGCGTCGTTCATGTGCCCCTCGGGGATGGGGTCTCCCCAGCGGCCCTCGGTGCGGCCCCACAGCCACACCAGGCCGGCCGTGACCGCGAGCCCGGGCAGGCCCATGACCGCCCACTTGCGCTCCGGCTGGGTGAGCCGGCGCGAGGTGTAGGCGATGGCCCAGCCCACCAGCAGGCCGAACCAGTTCCCGAGCACGGCGCCCGCGACGAGCAGCAGGGCGGCGAGCAGCAGCAGCGGATTGCTCCAGCCTCCGGCGGGCAGCCTCGGCATCCTGCGGCGCGCGGCCGGGGCCTCGACGGGCTCCTGCACGGCCTGCGCCGGCTCCCCGGCGGCCTCCTTCTCCACCGCCTCCGCCGGCGCCTGCTTGCGCGGCGGAGGCTTGAGCAGCTCCGGGACCTCCACGCCGCCCACGAACCCGGGGACGTCGTCGCCGAGCGCGAGGGGGCCGTTGTCCACCCGCCACCAGTCCGGCTGGGCGGCGCCGTCCCCGAGCTCGTGCGCCGCCGCCAGGTGCGGCGGGGACGGGGCGTCGGCGGGCGACGGCTCCTCGGGCCGCTCCGCGCGGGCCGGACGGGGACGCGGTACGACACGCCGCAGCACACCCCTGGAGCGTTCGGCGGGCTCCTTCGGCTCACGGTCGGCCTGGGTGCGCTGGACGGGGACGGCGGCGGCCGGGGAGGGGGCCGCGCCGCCGGTTGCGGAGTCCTCGGCGGCGGCCACGACCTCGTGGGGGCTGCCGAGCCGGTTCAGGATGCGGCGGACGGCGGCGGGACTGTCCACGGGTGCCTTCGCCCGGCGCCGGTCGATCTCGTCGCGCAGGTGCGCGACCAGGCGCATGCGGGCGGCCGACGGCAGCTGCCGCTGCTGCGCCACGTCACCGACGCGGCTCAGATACTCGTAGACGACCTGGTCGCTCTCGATCCCCACGAAGTCCCTCCGGGGGTTGGCGCGTTCGAACCCGTGGGATGACGGTATCGCGTGTGAGCGGGTGCCCGGGGTCCGTGGGGCCGCCGACCAAGGGCCGGGCGCGCCGGGAGCGGGGAACGCCCCGCGCCTGGCGAACGGAGCCGGCCCCACCGCCGTACCCACCCGCTACCGTGGACCGGATGAGCACCGAGGAGACCCCCGCGGCCCCCCGTTCCCTCGCGGAAGCACTCCGCGCGCGGGGCGACGACGCCCTGGCCGCCCTCCTGCGCAGCCGCCCCGACCTCATCACGCCCGTCCCCACCGACCTGACGCAGCTCGCCACCCGCGCCGGGACCCGCGCCTCGGTCGTGCGCGCCCTGGAGCGGCTGGACCGGTTCGCGCTGCAGACGGCGGAGGCGCTGGCCGTGGCGGGGGACCCGGCGACGTACGGGGACCTGCTCGGTCTCATGGCGGGGGACGACCACGACCCCGCCGTCGCCGCCGCCCTGCCGCGCGCTCTCGGCACCCTGCGCGAGCAGGCCCTGGTATGGGGCGACCGGCTGCGGCTGGTCCGCACGGCACGGGAGCTGCTCGCGCCGTCCCCGCAGCACCCCTCTCCGACCGGGCTGGGGCCCACCGTCCAGGAGGCCACCGCCGGGATGTCCCCGGGCCGCATCCAGGAGATCGTCACCGCCGCCGGGCTGCCCTCCACGCACGACTCGGTCTCCGCCGTGGCCGCCCTGACCGCCCTGTTCACGGACCGCGAGCGGATGGCGGCGCTGCTCGCGGGGGCCCCCGCCGACTCGGTCGACGTGCTGGAGCGCCTGGTGTGGGGGCCGCCGTACGGGCAGGTCACGGCCGATCCGGCGCCCCGGCTGCGCTGGCTGCTGGACCGGGGGCTGCTGCTGCCGACCGCGCCCGGGACGGTCGTCCTGCCGCGCGAGGTGGCGCTGCACCTGCGGCGGGGCCGCGCGCACCGCACGCCCGAGCCGGTGCCGCCGCCCGTGGAGGCCACCGCCACCCACCGTCCGCAGATGGTGGACGCGACGGCGGCCGGGCAGGCCTACACCGCGCTGGCGACCGTCGAGGAACTGCTGAAGGACTGGGACGAGGGCGGCCCGGCCGTGCTGCGGGCCGGCGGGCTGAGCGTGCGGGACCTGAAGCGGACCGCCGTCGCCCTCGACGTGTCCGAGCCGGTCGCCGCGTTCTGGGTGGAACTGGCGTACGCGGCGGGACTGATCGCCCCCGACGGGGAGGCCGACGAACGGTACGCCGCGACCCCGGCGTGCGACGACTGGCGCGAACTGCCCGCAGCCGAGCGCTGGGCGCGGCTGGCCACGGCCTGGCTGGCCGGCACCCGGACGGCCGGGCTGGTCGGCGGACGGGACGCGAAGGACCGTACGCTCTCGGCGCTGGGGCCGGGACTGGACCGGTCGGCGGCGCCCGAGGTGCGCTACCGGGTGCTGACGCTGCTGGCCGGGCTGCCGGAGGGTGCCGCGCCGGCCGCCGAGTCCGTGCTGGCCCGGCTGCGGTGGGAGCGGCCGCTGCGCGGGCCGCAGCAGGACGACGATCTGCGCGCCCGGCTCGCCCGCTGGACGCTGTCGGAGGCGGAACTGCTGGGCGTCACGGGGCGCGGAGCGCTGTCGGCGCACGGGCGGGCCCTGCTCGGCGCGCCCGCGCCCACGGCACCGCCAGAGCAGCCCGAGGCACCGCCGGAGCAGCCCGAGGGGCCCGGCGACAAGCTGCCCGTCCACCACCGGCCCGTCCCCGCCCTCGCGCCCCTCGCCCCCGCCGAACAGGCCACGGCCTCCGCGACCGCCGCCCGGCTGCTCGCGCCGCTGCTGCCCGAGCCGCTCGACCACGTCCTGCTCCAGGCGGACCTGACGGCGGTGGCGCCCGGCCCGCTGCGACGGCCCCTCGCGGACATGCTCGGCGTCCTCGCCGACGTCGAGTCCAAGGGCGGGGCCACCGTCTACCGGTTCACGCCCGGCTCGGTGCGGCGCGCCCTGGACGCCGGGCAGACCGCCGCCGACCTGCACGCCTTCCTCGCCGCGCACTCCCGTACGCCGGTGCCGCAGCCGTTGACGTACCTGATCGACGACGTCGCCCGCCGCCACGGGCATCTGCGGGTGGGCGCGGCCTCGGCCTATGTGCGCTGCGACGACGACGCCGTGCTGAACGAGATCCTCGCCGACAAACGCGCCGCCGGTCTCGGGCTGCGCCGCCTCGCCCCGACCGTGCTGGCCGCGCGGGCCGACCCGGCCGGGCTGCTGGAGGGCCTGCGGGCGATGGGCTTCGCTCCGGCCGCCGAGTCGGCGGAGGGCGACGTGCTGATCACCCGTGCGCACGCCCACCGCACGCCGCCCCGTACGCCTCCCGAGCCGGTGCCGGACGGGCCGCCGGTCCCCGACGACACCCTCCTCGCCGCCGCCGTCCGCGCCATCCGGGCCGGCGACCTCGCCTCCACCGCGCCGCGCAAGCAGTCCGGGACCTCCGCCGTCGCGGGCGGCGAGCTGCCGCGCACGTCCTCCGCCGAGACCCTGGCCACCATGCAGGCGGCCGTCCTGACCGGCGATTCCCTGTGGATCGGCTACGTCAACGCCGAAGGCGCCGCCAGCCAGCGCGTCGTCGCCCCGATCCGCGTCGAGGGCGGCTTCGTGACGGCGTACGACCACACCGCGGACGAGGTCCGCACGTATCCGCTGCACCGGATCACGGGGGTCGCGGAGCTCGCCGACGGCGACCGCTGAGGCCCGGAAGGATCACTCGTCCGGGTGTGCGCCGGGCGCCCTGCCGGCCGCGCCGGAGACTTCGCACCCGCGGGCGATCCTGCTCGGCGTGTCGCATTCCGCGTGGGCCAGGGGGCAGCCACCGGGTGTCCTGACCGGACCCGGACGCCCCGCGGGGCCGGGTCAGAAAGGGCCGGCTCCCCAGGCCCTCCCAGCTCCCCGCCCATGCCGTCGCCGTGTCGGCCGCCGCGCTGGTGACCACCGCCGCCCTCCTCGCGGCGCTCACGCCCGAGGTCTCGGCGGCCCCCGGCCGCGCTGACGCTCGCGTTCGCCGGGGCCGAGATCCTGAGGGAGCGGGGCGCGTCCGGTGGCTGTCCCCGTCGATCCGGACGACTCGGCGTGGCGGACCAGCCGGCCCACCAGGGCGGCGGACGGGCCGCGGAAGACCTCGGCCCGGCGGCCGAGCCGGCGCTCGCCGGTGACGAGCGGAGCGGACCGCTCGCAGCGGTGCGCATCGCTCCGGGCCACCCACCGGGGTGAAGAGACATCCTCCACGACGGGTGGCGCACGCCACCCCGGCCCACGGAAGGATCAGGCACACTGGACGTTTGGCCGCGCCGTCTGGCCTACGAAAGGGTGCCGCGCGTGAATGGTCCGCTCATCGTCCAGTCCGACAAGACCCTGCTCCTGGAAGTCGACCACGAGCAGGCCGACGACTGCCGTCGGGCGATCGCGCCGTTCGCGGAGCTGGAGCGGGCTCCGGAGCACATCCACACCTACCGGGTGACCCCGCTGGGCCTGTGGAACGCCCGGGCCGCGGGCCATGACGCCGAGCAGGTCGTGGACGCGCTGGTGGAGTACAGCCGCTACCCGGTGCCGCACGCGCTGCTCGTCGACATCGCCGAGACGATGGACCGCTACGGCCGGCTGTCCCTGGTCAAGCACCCGGCGCACGGGCTGGTGCTGACCAGCACCGACCGGCCGGTGCTGGAGGAGGTCCTGCGCTCGAAGCGGATCGCGCCCCTGGTCGGCGCCCGCATCGACCCGGACAGCGTCGCCGTGCACCCCTCCGAGCGGGGGCAGATCAAGCAGGTGCTGCTGAAGCTGGGCTGGCCCGCCGAGGACCTCGCCGGGTACGTGGACGGCGAGGCGCACCCGATCGAGCTGCGCGAGGACGGCTGGGCCCTGCGGCCCTACCAGAAGCAGGCCGTGGAGAACTTCTGGCACGGCGGGTCGGGCGTGGTCGTCCTGCCCTGTGGTGCCGGGAAGACGCTGGTCGGCGCCGGGGCGATGGCGCAGGCGAAGTCCACGACGCTGATCCTCGTCACGAACACCGTCTCGGCGCGGCAGTGGAAGCACGAACTGGTCAAGCGCACGAGCCTGACCGAGGACGAGATCGGCGAGTACAGCGGGACCAAGAAGGAGATCCGGCCCGTCACCATCGCCACCTACCAGGTGCTGACGACCAAGCGGAAGGGCGTCTACCCCCACCTGGAGCTGTTCGACTCCCGGGACTGGGGGCTGATCGTCTACGACGAGGTGCACCTGCTGCCCGCGCCGGTGTTCAAGTTCACCGCGGACCTCCAGGCGCGGCGGCGGCTCGGCCTGACCGCGACGCTGGTGCGGGAGGACGGCCGCGAGTCGGACGTGTTCTCGCTGATCGGCCCCAAGCGGTTCGACGCGCCCTGGAAGGAGATCGAGGCGCAGGGCTACATCGCGCCCGCCGACTGCGTGGAGGTCCGGGTGAACCTCACGGACTCCGAGCGGCTCGCGTACGCCACCGCCGAGACCGAGGAGAAGTACCGCTTCTGCGCGACGACCGACACCAAGCGGAAGGTCACGGAGGCGATCGTCCGCCGCTTCGCGGGCCAGCAGATCCTGGTGATCGGGCAGTACATCGACCAGCTCGACGAACTGGGCGAGCACCTGGGCGCGCCGGTGATCAAGGGCGAGACGTCCAACGCGCAGCGGGAGAAGCTGTTCGACGCCTTCCGGGAGGGCGAGATCAGCGTGCTGGTGGTGTCCAAGGTCGCGAACTTCTCGATCGACCTGCCGGAGGCGACGGTCGCCGTCCAGGTGTCGGGCACGTTCGGGTCGCGGCAGGAGGAGGCCCAGCGGCTCGGCCGGGTGCTGCGTCCCAAGGCGGACGGGCACCAGGCGCACTTCTACTCGGTGGTGGCCCGGGACACCATCGACCAGGACTTCGCGGCCCACCGCCAGCGCTTCCTGGCGGAACAGGGGTACGCCTACCGGATCATGGACGCGGACGAGCTGCTGGCGGAGGGCGAACCGGGCAGGTGAGGCCCGCTCTGCTTGCAGGTCCTGCCGGTCCTGCCGTCGTACCGGACGCCGTCCGGGCAAAGGTGCCGGGTCACGTGCGGCGGACGCCGGCCTCCGTGCCGTACTCACCGAGGACGATCACGTCGAAGGCGGCGCCGACGAACACCCGGACGGCTCGCAGGGCTTCGCCGAACGGGTGACGGTGGCTGCCGGTCGCGCCGGACGGCCGGGCCGGTGCCGGGGCGGGGGAGATGGTTGCTGCGCTCATGTCCCCATGGTGGATTCCCGGACATAAGGAGAGCATCGGCCTGCGGGGCGAACCCGCGTACCCCGCTCGTACGCCTGTGGGCCGATCCACCCCCCTCAGGTAGGACGGCTCCGTCCCCTAGGGGACGGAGAAAACGGTTGGCCCTCGCACTGCCGGCCGTCCTAGAATCCCCGCTTCTCCCCGCCTCCCTCACGGAGTGCCGCCGACCGCTCGGAAACCGGCCGGCAACCGCAGCCATCCACGCAGCCGGCCCTCGGAGGCACCCCCGTGTCCACGCCCGTCGACGATCCTCTGTCCCGTGAACGCTCCCACCTCGCCGCGTCCCGGGCCGCCCTGCGCGCCATGCGGGAGGACGTCGAGTCCCTCGACATCAGCGACGTCACCGCGAACTGGGTCAACGCCCAGGTGCTGGCCCACCAGATCGAGGAGCGCGTCAAGGCCCTGGCCGACCTCAGCGACACCCCGCTGTTCTTCGGCCGGCTCGACTACCTGCACGCGCCCGGAGCCGAGCAGGCCGAGGGTGCGGAAGGGGAGTCGTTCTACATCGGGCGCAGGCATGTGCACGACGCGGACGGCGACCCGATGGTGATCGACTGGCGTGCGCCGGTCTCACAGCCGTTCTACCGGGCCTCCAAGAAGGACCCGATGGACATCGCGCTGCGCCGCCGCTTCGGCTACACGGGCGGCGAGCTCACGGCCTACGAGGACGAGCACCTGTCCGACCCGGCCGAGGCGGCCACAGCCAGCAAGCTGCTCCAGCACGAGATCGAGCGGCCGCGCGTCGGCCCGATGCGCGACATCGTCGCGACCATCCAGCCGGAGCAGGACGAGATCGTCCGCAGCGGCCTGGCCGGGTCGCTGTGCGTCCAGGGCGGCCCGGGCACCGGGAAGACCGCCGTCGGCCTGCACCGGGTCGCCTACCTGCTGTACGCCCACCGCGAGCGGCTCGCCCGTACCGGCACGCTGGTCATCGGCCCGAACCGGTCCTTCCTGCACTACATCGAGCAGGTGCTGCCCGCGCTGGGCGAACTGACGGTCGAACAGGCCACGGTGGCCGATCTGGTGGGTCACGTGGAGGTGCGCGGCACGGACGACGCGGCGGCCGCGCTCGTCAAGGGCGACGCGCGGATGGCCGAGGTGCTGCGCCGGGCCCTGTACGCGCACGTGACGGTGCCCACCGAACCGGTCGTGGTCGTGCGCGGCTCCCGCCGCTGGCGCGTCCCGGCGTACGAACTGCAGGACATCGTCCGCGAGTTGCTGGACCGCGGCATCCGGTACGGCGCCGCCCGCGAGGCCCTGCCGCAACGCATCGCGCACGCCGTGCTGGTGCAGATGGAGCGGTCGGGCGAGGCGCCGGACGACCGGGTGCAGGACGCGGTGGCCCGCAACAGCGCGGTGAAGGCGGCCGTGAAGGCGATCTGGCCGGCCGTCGACCCGGCGAAGCTCGTGCTGCGCCTGCTGTCGGACCCGGACTTCCTCGCGGAACACGCCGACGGCCTCCTGACCGAGGAGGAGCGGAAAGCGATCCTGTGGACCAAACCGGCCCGGTCGGTGAAGTCCGCGAAGTGGTCGCCCGCGGACGCGGTGCTGATCGACGAGGCCACGGACCTCGTCCAGCGCACCCCCTCCCTGGGGCACGTGGTCCTCGACGAGGCGCAGGACCTCTCCCCCATGCAGTACCGGGCGGTGGGCCGCCGCTGCACCACGGGGTCGGCGACGGTCCTCGGCGACCTCGCGCAGGGCACCACGCCGTGGGCGACGCGGAGCTGGCCGGAGGCGCTGGCCCACCTGGGCAAGCCGGAGGCGGTGGTCGAGGAGCTGACGGCCGGTTTCCGCGTCCCGACCGACGTCATCGCCTACGCCTCGCGGCTGCTCCCGCACATCGCCCCGGACCTGACCCCGGTCGCGTCGATCCGTGAGAACCCGGGCTTCTTCGAGGTCCGCGCGATCACGGGCACCGCCGAAGTCGTCGACGCCTGCCGGGAGTCGCTGCGCCACGAGGGCTCCACCGGCCTGATCGCCGCCGACGCCCGGATCCCGGAGCTCGCCGAGGCCCTCACGGCGGCCGGCATCGGCTACCTCGGCCCGGGCGAGGAGACGACGCCCGACACCCGGCTGACCCTGGTCCCGGCGTCCCTCGCCAAGGGTCTGGAGTACGACTACGTGGTGCTGGACGAGCCCCGCGCGATCGTCGACGGCGAACCGGACGAACGCACCGGCCTACGCCGCCTGTACGTGACCCTGACCCGAGCCGTCTCCGGCCTGACGGTGACCCACGCGGCCCCTCTGCCGCCGCAGCTGACCCAGCCGCCTGCGGACGGTCGCGCCGTCTAGCTGCGCGCGGTCGCGCACGCGGTGGCCCGGCTGCGGGCATGCCTGCCGCTGGGGAGGCACGGGCGCGGCGGCAACCCCGCAACGCCGAGATACCGGCTGCGGACATGCGTGCCGCCAGGGCGTCACGGGTGGGCGCAGCGGCACCCCGCGACGCCGGGTCGCGCACCCTCCGGCCTCGGCGCCGACGCCGGACACCGCTCGGCCGGGCCTCAGCACGCGTCCAGCACAGCCCGCCACTCCGCCACGGCCTCCGCCGACACCGGTGCCTGCCAGCCCCCGGGCCGGGCCGCCCCGCCGATGTGGAAGCCGTCGACCCCGGCGGCACGCAGCACCGGCACATGGTCGAGCCGCAGCCCGCCGCCCACCAACAACTGCTGCTCGTACCCCGGCTGCCCACGCCGCTCCGCCTCGGCGAGCAGCGTGGGGAGCCCGTCGTCCACCCCGCCCGCCGACCCGGCCGTCAGGTACGTGTCCAGCCCCGGCAGCCCGTCTAGCTGCTTGCGCAGCGCGTCCCGGTCGGCGGCCCGGTCGATCGCCCGGTGGAAGGTCCACGCGCAGCCGTCCAGCACGCCCACGACCCGCTCGACGGTGTCCAGGTCGACCCGCCCGTCGGAGTCGAGGAAGCCGAGCACGAACTCCTCCGCCCCGGCCTCGCGCAGCTCACCGACGGTGCGGACCAGCCGGTCGACGTCCCCGGCGTCCCCGGCGGCGAAACCGTCCGCGCGCCGCAGCATGATGCGCGCCCGGATGTCGACCGCGGCACGGATCCCGGCGACGGTCCCGGCCGACGGGGTGAGCCCGTCGGCCGCCATGTCGGTGACCAGTTCGAGGCGGTCCGCGCCTCCGGCCTGGGCGGCGACCGCGTCCTCGACGTCGAGGGCGATCACCTCCAGGACTGCACGCTTGCTCATGGGACCCCCTTCGGTTGCCGGTACAGGTCTAGTCCAATCTACAGGTCTAGTCCACCCGTACCCCCGAAGCCACCGCGGGATCCCTCACCCGAAGATGTTCAGCTCCCCCTCCTCCACCCCCGCCAGCTCGTACGACGCCCCGCCCACCGGCCGCCCCGCGTACAGCCGTACCAGCGTGGGCGCGTCCCCGATGTACCGCGCGGGCGGCCGGTCCCCCGCCGCGTCGCCCAGCCGGAGCGGCTCGTCCAGGTCGTCGAGGTCGGCGTGCAGCGGCAGGTGGCCCTTCTCACGGGTGACCTGGGCGAGCAGCGTCAGCGCGTACGGCAGCGAGTCGCCCGCGTACGCCCCGGGCTCCCCGAACGCCTCCCGCACGTCACCGGCGTGCACCCACTCGCCCAGCGCGACCGCGTCCAGCACTCCGCCCGCCTCGGCGATCACCGGTCCGGCCTCGGTCATCCCGCGTTCGAGCTCGTCGACGATCTGCGCGTGGGTCCAGCCGGCCCGTTCGGCGATGTCCCGGTCGTTCGCCTCGGGCGAGAACACGCCCTTCTCCAACCGGCTCTCCACCACCCGCGTCAGCGCGGCCGAGCAGTGCGCCAGCACATCCCGCACCGTCCAGCCCGGGCACGCGGCGGCCGGCCGCGCGAAGTCCTCCTCGGCCCTGGCACGCAGCAACGGGATCAACGCGTCCCGCTCGGCGGTCAGCAACCGCCCGGGCAGCTCGGGGTCTCGTACCTCGTACACATCCGCTGGAGTCGTCATGGACTCCACGCTAGGGGCCCGGACGCACCTGGCGGGAGAATGACCCCATGCCCGATCCCGAAGCCCTGCGCGTCCGCTTCGTCCGCACCCTGGAGGCAGCCCGGGGCGCCGCCGGCGGTCCGGACCCCGTGCCGTACGCCGACAACCTGCTGGCCCGCTGGCAGGAGCCGCAGCGGCGGTACCACACGCTCGCCCACCTCACGGCGGTGCTGGACCACGTCGACGTCCTGGAGCGGTACGCGGCGGACCCCGACGTGGTGCGTCTGGCCGCCTGGTTCCACGACGCCGTGTACCTGCCCGACCGTTCCGAGAACGAGGAGCGTTCGGCCCGCCTCGCCGAACGCGCCCTGCCCGAGGCCGGACTGGGCGGCGAGAAGACGGCGGAGGTGGCCCGCCTGGTCCGGCTGACCGTCGGCCACGACCCGGCCGGAGACGACCCCGACGGCCAGGTCCTGTGCGACGCCGACCTCGCGGTCCTCGCCTCGCCCCCGTCCTCGTACGCCGCCTACACCGCCGCCGTCCGCGAGGAGTACCACTTCGTCCCGCCCGACGCATTCCGCGCGGGCCGCTCCGCCGTCCTGCGCCAACTCCTGGACCTGCCACGGCTCTTCCACACCCCGCACGGCCGGGAGCAATGGGAGGCGACGGCCCGCTACAACCTGCGGGCCGAGCTGGAAATGCTGTCGACCTGAGGGCGGCGCCCGCCTAGCCTCGCCGTATGCACGACTTGGGCGGGGCACAGGTGGAAGAGGCCGTCGCGGACTGCGTGGCGCTGCTCAGGACGGTCACGGACCGGGACTGGGAGACGGTGCGGGCCGGGCGGCTGGAGTGGGACTGCCGGGCGACGGCGGCGCACATCGCGAGCGACCTCATCGCGTACGCGGGACAGCTGGCGGGCCGGGCCCAGGACGCCTACGTCCCGTTCGAGATCTCCCTCGACGAGGGCACCGGCAACGCCGGGATCCTGGACGTGATCGAGACGACCGGCGCCCTGCTCGCCGCCGCTGTGCGCACCACCCCCCGCGGGGTCCGCGCCTTCCACCCGTACCCCTTCCGCAGCGCCGACCGCGTGGGCTTCGCCGCGATGGGCGCGGCCGAGGTCCTGCTGCACACGCACGACATCGCCGAGGGCCTGGGGGTGGCGTACGAACCGCCCGCCGGGCTGTGCACGTTCGTCCTGACCCGGATCTTCCCGCATGTGCAGCCCGGCCCCTCCCCGTGGCAGACCCTGCTGTGGGCCACCGGCCGCGGCGACCTGCCCGGCCGCGCGCCGGTCACCGAGTGGCGCTGGTACAACAGCCCGTTGCTCCGCACCGACCGGCTCACGCTCGAAGGCGTCGCCCCGGCGGCCGCCATCGACCTGTCGACGGGCGGCGACGGCGGCTTCGAGTGGCTCACCGGCGGGCCGATCGACGGCACCCGGGAGGGCGCCGGAATGATGGTCAAGCAGTACGAGACCGGGGTGCTGCGCCCGGAGTGGGGCATGTACGCGCTGGTGCGCCGCGAGGACGGGCGCGCGGTCGGCGCGATGGGCTTCCACGGCGCGCCGGACGAGGACGGCCGGGTCGAGGTCGGCTACGACCTCGTCGAGGACGCCCGCGGCCACGGCTACGCCACCGAGGCGCTGCGCGCGCTGTCGGCGTGGGCTCTGGCGCGGGACGGCGTACGGGCCGTCACCGCGGTGGTCGACCGGGCCAACGTCCCCTCGCAGAACGTCGTCGCCCGCGCCGGCTTCGCCCTGGTCGCCCAGGACGCCGCGGAGGACGAGCAGTTCGTCTACGAGCTGCGCGCGTCCGGGGACTGAGCGCGCCCCTTGGGCCGGCGCAGCCCCGCCGCGTGCAGCAGCCGCACCACCTCGCGGCTGCTGACCTGGACGGCTCCGGCGCGCACCGCGTCCGCGTAGCGCTGGGCGGGAAGGTCGTAGTGGTCGCGTTCGAAGGCGCGCCGGGGCACGCCCAGTCCCTCGGCGAACGCGTGGAGTTCGTCGAAGGAGACGTCGCTGATCACGTGGGACCACATCCGGCCGTGTCCGGGCCAGGTGGGCGGGTCGATGTAGACGGTCACCGCATCCTCACGAGGAGGGCGCCCGGCCGGTGGCCTCTCCCAGCGCCCCGACCGCCGCGACCTTCACGCCCGCCTTGTGGCACACCCAGTGGGGGTCGGGCCCGAGTTCGGGCTCGACGTCCAGCGCGTGCGGGTCGCCCGAGCCGCACACCGAGCACAGCGGCCAGCGGCCGTACCGCTCCAGCAGGGCGTCCTGCACGTCCTGCGCGACCAGCCCGGCCAGGTAGGCGGCGCCCTCCGGCCACTGTTCGACCCACCACCGCCGCTCGGCGACGGACTTCTCGACCAGGGAGACCACGTCCGCCTCGGCGACCTCGCGCGCGACCAGGTCGGCGAGCACCAGGGCACGTGCCGCGTGCAACGCCTGTTCCAGGGGGCTGACGGGGTTGCCGATGGGTTCCATGCACCCATTGTGCGCACGCTTGACCACCACGCCGAGCCGAAAATATCTTTCACATGTGACCGAGCATGTGAAGGAAAGTTTCGCAAGCGAGCGCGGCGGCTCCTCCCGCACAGGCCTGACGCCTCCCGCGCCCGCCGCCCTCGCGGCCAAAGTACGCACGCTGGCCCCGTCGATGACCCGTTCCATGCAGCGGGTCGCCGAGGCCGTCGCGAGCGATCCGGCCGGCTGCGCGGCCCTCACGGTCACCGGCCTCGCCGAACGCACCGGCACCAGCGAGGCGACCGTCGTACGCACCGCCCGCCTGCTCGGCTATCCGGGCTACCGCGACCTGCGCCTCGCGCTCGCCGGCCTGGCCGCCCAGCAGCAGTCGGGCCGGGCGCCCGCGATCACAACGGACATCGCGGTGGACGACCCGATCGCGGACGTAGTGGCGAAGCTGGCCTACGACGAGCAGCAGACCCTCGCCGACACCGCCGCGGGACTCGACACCGCCCAGCTCGGCGCGGCGGTCGCGGCGCTGGCCACCGCCCGTCGCACCGACGTGTACGGCATCGGCGCCTCCGGCCTGGTCGCCCAGGACCTCACGCAGAAACTGCTGCGGATAGGGCTGATAGCCCACGCGCCCGGCGACCCGCACCTCGCCGTCACCAACGCCGTGCAACTGCGCGCGGGCGACGTGGCCCTTGCCATCACGCACTCCGGGTCGACGGGCGACGTGATCGAGCCGCTGCGCGTCGCCTTCGAGCGCGGGGCGACGACCGTGGCGATCACCGGGCGGCCCGGCAGCGCGGTCACCCAGTACGCCGACCACGTGCTGACCACGTCCACGGCGAGGGAGAGCGAGCTGCGGCCGGCCGCCATGTCCTCCCGGACGAGTCAACTCCTGGTCGTGGACTGCCTGTTCGTGGGAGTGGCGCAGCGGACCTACGAGACGGAGGCGCCGGCGCTGTCGGCGTCGTACGAGGCGTTGGCCCATCGGCACCGCAGTGCCTCCCGGTAACACCGCACCTCCTCGGAACCACCGGAAAGAGCCGTCCATGATTTCCCCGTCCGACCCCCGAGACCTCCGCGTGCAACTGGAGTCCCTCACCACCGAGGCGTTCCGCCCCGAATTGGCCGGCATCGACCGCCTGCCCACCCTCGACATCGCCCGGCTCATGAACGACGAGGACGCGACCGTGGCCGGCGCGGTCGCGCGGCGGCTGCCGGAGATCGCCGCCGCCATCGACGCCCTGGCCGCGCGGATGGCGCGCGGCGGGCGGCTGGTCTACGCGGGCGCGGGCACCGCGGGCCGGCTCGGCGTCCTGGACGCCTCCGAGTGCCCGCCGACGTTCAACACCGACCCCGCGCAGGTCGTGGGTCTCATCGCGGGCGGCCCGCAGGCCCTGGTCACCTCCGTCGAGGGCGCGGAGGACTCCGGGGAGCTGGCCGGGGCGGACCTCGACGCGCTGCGGGTGGGGCCCGACGACACGGTCGTCGGCATCTCCGCCTCCGGCCGCACCCCCTACGCGATCGGCGCGGTGGAGCACGCCCGGGCGCGCGGGGCCCTGACCATCGGCCTGGCCTGCAACTCCGGCAGCGCGCTGGCGGCCGCCGCCGACCACGGCATCGAGACCGTCGTCGGCCCGGAACTGCTCACCGGCTCCACCCGCCTGAAGGCCGGCACGGCCCAGAAACTCGTCCTCAACATGCTCTCGACGATCACGATGATCCGGCTGGGCAAGACGTACGGGAACCTGATGGTCGACGTCCGGGCCTCCAACGACAAGCTGCGCGCCCGCTCCCGCCGGATCGTCGCCCTGGCCACAGGCGCCGGCGAGGACGAGATCGAACGGGCCCTGGCGGCCACGGACGGCGAGGTCAAGAACGCGATCCTCACCATCCTCGCCGAGGTGGACGGCCCCACGGCCGCCCGCCTCCTGCAGGAGTCCGACGGCCACCTGCGGGCGGCACTGGCGGCGGCGACGGGCTGAGCCGCCCCTCCTCCTCCAACGCGCTCTGGCGTTCCGGCACTTGGCCTGTGCCGGAACGCCAGAGCGCGTTGACGGTGTCCCCCGTGGCCGCTAGTCTCAGATTTGCCAGTCCCGAGAGATTGAGAGTGACTCCCCATGGCTGTCCACATTCACGTGTCGCTGCCCGACGCGGAGGTCCAGACCCGGACCGTCGGCAACGACGTGCACATCGACATCCGGCCGATCGCCCGTGAGGAGCAGTCGACGGAGACGCAGCCCGGCGACCTCGCCCCGTTGATCCAGGCGAACGCCCTGAAGGCCGGCGAGACCCTGTACTGGTCGCGCCCCAAGCTCGGAGTGCGGCACACGGCGACCGTTCTCCCCAATGGATGGATCCGGTTCGAGGGCAAGGCCTACCGGTCACCGTCCGGTGCGGCCGTGGCCGCGACCGGCGGCTCGCAGGCCAACGGCTGGACGGCCTGGCGGCGCGAGAAGGACGGCGTGATCATCGGCTCACTGCGCCCCTGATCCGCGGGGAGCCGGCTGCACTCGCCCTCATCATGGACAGGCTTCCGCGACGGTGGGGCGAAGGGTTGTACAGCTGACGATCACCCCTCATTCACCCTCGTCCGACCTCCCGGTTGACCTGCCGCACCCTGGCCCGCAGCGTCTCGCCCACGGGCAGGGAGCGCAGCACCTCGGCCAGGTGCTCCGCCGTCCGTACGTTGCACCGCCCCAGCTCGACCAGGGCGAACGGCTCGTCGCTCGCCCCGGTCACCGGGTCGACGCCGAGCGACGGCAGCACGACACCGACCCCCTTGAGAGGGTCCCGCAGCGACTCCACGATGTCGGCCAGCTGGAGGCGGGAACGCGGCGGATGCAGCCGGATTGCGCGCGGCTGTTGGACGAGGTGCTGGGGACGGGGAAGTTCTTCGCGAGGAACTGTGGGGCGGCGGCGAAGTCGAGATACCGGGAGCATTTCGCGGAGGCCGCAGAGGCGGAGGCGCAGACGACAGCGATCAGGGAGTACGCCTCCATGCTGATTTCACGCGCGGGGACGTACCCGAGCGCCGAGAAGCTCCGCCCCCCCACCGGTCCCGCGCCCACGTCCTCCTGGCTGCCCTCGGCCGTACGGCGCCCGTCCTGTCCCTCTCCCAGGCCGACTGCGCCGCCCTCGCCCCGCTGGTCGCCGAGAGTCCGGGTCTTCAGCGCGCCGAAGGACGGCCGCTACCAGCAGGTCTCCTCGTATTCCTGGCGCCCCCGTCGAACTGCCCTCCCCCTGGCCATCGCCCTGAACACCGAGAAGCTCAAGGACCACGCCGACTGACCCACAATTGACCCCATGAACCACGCCCAGCTCACCGCCCTGGGCCGTGCCCTGCGCCTCCTCGGCGAGCACGGCGAAGCCCTCACCGCCGACACCCCGGACGCCAAACTGCACGAGGTGCGGGCCGATCTGCGGCGAGCCCTGGACCTGCTGGAGGAGAGCGTCACGACGGCCGCGCCGAGCACGCGGTGCCCGGAGCATCCGAACGGGCCCGTCGACGCCTCCGCCCCCGACCTGTGCCTGCTGTGCGAGACGCGCCGCAGGGCCGCCCGCCGCGCCGAGTACGCAGGCGGCGGCTCCCCACAGCCCCGGCCCACCGAGCCCGTCCAGTCCCGCTACGGAGTGCGCGGCGACCGCCCCCAGCCCCAGCAGCGCTGGCTCCCGGAAGCCTGGAACGGCCAGGCGTGGCAGCTGTGCGGCACCCCGCGCCGGGACCGCCGCGAGGCCGAGCTGTACGTCGCCGCCCAGCTGCGCGGGCCCCGGCCGGCCATGGCGTACCGGGTGGTGCACGAGTTCACCGACTACGAGGTGCTGCGCGTGTGGGGGCACCCGGTGCGGGTCGACATCGAGCCGATGGGCAACCTGTAGCGCCTACAGAAGCGGCAGAGGCGCGAACGCGTACCCCTCCCACAGGCGGCGCGACGCCTCCTGCGGGTAGGGCCTGACCTCCGGCTGCGCGTCCAGCACCTGCGTCAGCCGCCGCTCAGTGTCGTACGCCGGCCAGCCCGGGTCGCCGCTCCTGGCGAACGCCGTCCAGGACGCCCGGAACCGGGACGACAGCGCCTCCGCCTCCGGCGACGGCTCCACCCCGGCGAACAGCAGGGCACCCAGGTCGGCCTGGTACGTGCCGAACAACAGGGGGATGTCCAGGCCGTGGCAGGCGCCGAAGGCGCCGCCGTTGACGGGGGCCGGCCAGGTCAGTTCGTAGACGTACGCGCGTCCGCCGCCCGCGAGCCGCGCCTCGGCCAGACGCAGCGAGGGCATGGCGAACAGCCAGTCCGTCTGCACGCGTTCGAACAGTTCGCCCGGCGTGGCCCGCGGGTAAGCGGCGCGGTACGCCCGTTCCCCGGTCGGTGCGAACAGGCGCAGCGCCGAGGTGGCCTGCTCGTCGCTGATCTGACCGAGGCGGCCGGAAAGGGCGACGAAGAGGCGGAACTCGTCGCGGTTGTGGCCGACGACGAGGTCGACGTCCCCGGCCGCGCCGGACGCCAGTGCCTGCCAGGGAGTCGTCGGCAGGATCTCACCGTCGACGACAGGAGAGAACGGGGTCACCGTGGGGGCCACCTGACCCCAGCGGTCCACGTACTGGAGCATCTTCGCGCTCAGCGCCTCACCGGCGGAGGTCAGCCGGCGCGGGTCCACGGTGGACAGGTCGGCGGCCGTCGGGCGCAGGCCCGCCTCCGCGGCGAGGGCCGTCGCGATGTCCCGGGCCAGTTCGTCGGAGAAGAAGGTCCCCGGCACGCTCTGGGCGATCGCCCGCCGGAACAGTCCGGCCGCGCTCGGCATGGCCAGCAGCGAGGCGACCGAACCGGCGCCCGCCGACTCGCCGAACACCGTGACCTGGTCCGGGTCGCCGCCGAACACCGTGATGTTGTCCCGTACCCACTCCAGCGCGGCGACCTGGTCGAGCAGGCCCCGGTTGGCGGGCGCACCGTCGATCCGGGCGAAACCCTCCATGCCGACGCGGTAGTTGAGCGTGACGACGACCAGGTCGCCGTCGCGGGCGATCAGGCGGGCGTCGTAGCCGGGGCTGCCGGAGTGGCCGAGCTTGTAGGCGCCGCCGTAGATCCACACCATCACGGGGCGGCGGGCCACCGGGTCCGGGTCCGGTGTCCAGACGTTGACGGTCAGCCAGTCGTCGCCCTCCGGGGTGTCGAGGACACCGGGGCGGCCCGCTATGCCCAGGTCCTGCGGGGGCGGCGGCCCGAAGGCGGAGGCGTCCCGTGTGCCGTCCCAGCCGCGGGCCGGCCGGGGCGCCGCGAACCTCGCCTCGCCCACCGGCGGTTCGGCGAAGGGGATGCCGCGGAACACCGCGAGCCCGTCCTCCCACCGCCCGCGCACCGCTCCGGCGGCGGTGTGGACGACGGGCTCGGCGGCGTCGCCGGCCTTCGACGGGCGGGGGGCGGGTGTCGTCATCGCGGGCTCCTCGCTGCGGGAGGTGGACGTGCGTGGACGCGCCGTGTCGTTCGTGACATGCGACCGCCCACGATAATTGACTGAGGCAATCAAGTGGAGGCCCGGCCGACCGTGCCGGCAAAGGCCCCCCGGACGCGCCTCGCCGAGTCGCCCGAGGAGCTGGAGGCGATCCTCGCCCCGCTGGCGGCGGCCGGTGTGGACGCCTTCCACGCGTCGACGCGCCGCTACTGACTGCCGGAGTTCGAGGGCTGCTCGACCGGCTGGAGAGCCGCCGTACGCGAGACCGTCTCGCCCGAGTTCCCGGTGATCTTCCGCCACTCGCAGTGGAAGCAGGACGCCTGCGCGTTCGCCGAGGCCGCGGCCGCCGCCGAGCGCATCGGCTTCGACGGCGTGGAGATCCACGGCGCCCACGGCTACCTCCTCGACCAGCTCCTGTGGGCGGGCACCAACCGCCGGGTGGACCGGTCGGTAGGTGCACGCGCAATGATCGCGTCTCACGGTCAACCGGTCCGGCGCGGGAGGGCATTCCGCCCGGCGGGCGCGCCGCCCTGTGATCCCGCACACGCCCGAGGGCGGCACCCCCTGCTTCCAGGGAGTGCCGCCCTCGGCACGGAAAGGGACGTGTCCGATCCTCGAAGAATCTTCGGAGGATCAGAAGTCCATGTCACCGCCCGGCATGCCGCCGCCGGCCGGGGCAGCGGCCTTCTCCGGCTTGTCGGCGATGACGGCCTCGGTGGTGAGGAAGAGCGCGGCGATGGAGGCGGCGTTCTGCAGCGCGGAACGGGTCACCTTCGCCGGGTCGATGATGCCTTCCTTGACCAGGTCGACGTACTCGCCGGTCGCGGCGTTCAGGCCGTGGCCCGGGGTCAGGTTGCGCACCTTCTCCACCACGACGCCGCCCTCGAGGCCGGCGTTGACGGCGATCTGCTTCAGCGGGGCCTCGAGCGCGATGCGCACGGCGTTGGCGCCGGTCGCCTCGTCACCCTCGAGCTCCAGCTTCTCGAAGACCTGGGAGGCCTGGAGCAGGGCCACGCCACCACCGGCGACGATGCCCTCCTCGACGGCCGCCTTGGCGTTGCGGACGGCGTCCTCGATGCGGTGCTTGCGCTCCTTGAGCTCCACCTCGGTGGCGGCACCGGCCTTGATGACCGCGACGCCGCCCGCGAGCTTGGCCAGGCGCTCCTGGAGCTTTTCGCGGTCGTAGTCGGAGTCGGACTGCTCGATCTCGGCGCGGATCTGGTTCACGCGGCCCGCGACCTGCTCGGCGGAACCGGCACCGTCGACGATCGTGGTCTCGTCCTTGGTGATGACGACCTTGCGGGCGCGGCCCAGGAGGTCCAGGGAGGTGTTCTCCAGCTTGAGGCCGACCTCCTCGGAGATGACCTCACCGCCGGTGAGGATGGCGATGTCGTTCAGCATCGCCTTGCGGCGGTCGCCGAAGCCCGGGGCCTTGACGGCGACGGACTTGAAGGTGCCGCGGATCTTGTTGACGACCAGGGTCGACAGGGCCTCGCCCTCGACGTCCTCGGCGATGATCAGCAGCGGCTTGCCCGACTGCATGACCTTCTCCAGGAGCGGGAGCAGGTCCTTGACCGCGGAGATCTTCTGGTTGGCGATCAGGATGTACGGGTCGTCGAGGACGGCCTCCATACGCTCCATGTCGGTGGCGAAGTACGCCGAGATGTAGCCCTTGTCGAAGCGCATACCCTCGGTGAGCTCCAGCTCCAGACCGAAGGTCTGGGACTCCTCGACGGTGATGACGCCTTCCTTGCCGACCTTGTCCATCGCCTCGGCGATGAGCTCACCGATCTGGGTGTCGGCGGCGGAGATGGAGGCCGTGGAGGCGATCTGCTCCTTGGTCTCGACGTCCTTCGCCTGCTCCAGCAGGGCGGCGGAGACGGCCTCGACGGCCTTCTCGATACCGCGCTTCAGGGCCATCGGGTTGGCGCCGGCGGCTACGTTGCGCAGACCCTCCTTGACCAGGGCCTGGGCGAGAACGGTCGCGGTGGTCGTACCGTCACCGGCGACGTCGTCCGTCTTCTTGGCGACTTCCTTGACCAGCTCGGCGCCGATCTTCTCGTACGGGTCCTCGAGCTCGATCTCCTTGGCGATGGAGACACCGTCGTTGGTGATCGTGGGGGCGCCCCACTTCTTCTCGAGGACGACGTTGCGGCCCTTGGGGCCGAGGGTCACCTTGACGGCGTCCGCGAGCTGGTTCATGCCGCGCTCGAGGCCGCGCCGCGCCTCCTCGTCGAACGCGATGATCTTGGCCATGTGAAGTGGTCCCTCCAGGACTGGGGGTGATTACTTCGGACCGCGCCCGCGCCCGCGACGGACGGCCCCGACCGGTGGTTCCTTGCCCCACCTGGCCCGTGGCCTCACCGACCCGGTCCTTCCAGTTGTCACTCTCACCTTCAGAGTGCTAACGCCAATGATTAGCACTCGCCCTAGTCGAGTGCAAGCGGCTCCCGCCCTACGGTCCCCCTACTCAGCCCCGGGCGAACAGACCGTCGCAGCACTCGACACCCCGGCGGCGGTGTTACGAAGGGGCACCGACCAGGCACGCGACCGCGAGCACGCGCGCGACACCACCACTCCGACGCGCCACGCGCCGGCGGCGCCTCAGGCGCGTCAGCGCCCCGACAAGCCGCAAGGCGGCACGACGGCCGGATCACGAAGCCGGGAACCGGCGCCTGGCACCCGCGACGAAACCGGGAACCCGGCGCCCCGCGACACGCTCAGCACGACGAGCCGAACGCGGTCGCGGCCACCACCCCGCCGCATCGGCGCCCGCGCCACCGGACGGCCCCGGAGGCGCCGCACCCGCGGTCGCGGCGGGACCACGACGAGCAGGGACACGGGCGCGAGCGGCCCGCCGAACAGCCCGGTGCGCCGCGCACGGAGGCCAGTGGGCCCCGGAGAGACCAGCAGGCCGCCTGGGCCGCACCACCGGCGGGTCGGCGAGCCGGGCGACCCGGGGGTCAGGACGCCCGCGCGCCTCAACTCGGCCCCCGGGACAAGCCGAAGGGCCCGTACCCCGGGAGGTACGGGCCCTTCGGAGAAGACCCTTTGGTTGCGGTTGGTCGTTGGTCGCGCGTTCAGGCGGTGACGCGAACCATGTCGGCCTGCGGGCCCTTCTGGCCCTGCGAGATCTCGAACTCGACCCGCTGGCCCTCTTCCAGGGTGCGGTAGCCGTCCATCTGGATCGCGCTGTAGTGGACGAAAACATCCGCACCACCGTCGACCGCGATGAAGCCGTACCCCTTCTCCGCGTTGAACCACTTGACGGTGCCCTGAGCCATGCCTAACTCCCCTATTACTGGCCCTTGCACAGATCCACACTTCGCGGATCCGGGTCAGACCTCACCCCCCAACGGTTGGGGGCGTGCGCCGGAACGCGTCGACCGCGGCCGAATGTATCTGTCCAACTGCCGTCTGCAACAGGTCAATCGGACGAGAATTCTGGACGCGACCGGTCCGGAATGTGGCGACAATTCGTCCCACTTCAGGGCAAGTCGGACCACGCGAAAGCCACAAAAGGCGCGAATGACACCCACACTTTGGCTACATCTCGACGGGTGCGCGGCAGGAATTCAGGGTGCGCGATCAGCGGATCGACATCGCGTTCCCCAACTGTACCGCGCTCAATCACACTGAATTGCCCCTTCCGCTTCTCTTACGGAGGGGGCAATTCGATGAACTCTCGGTGACCTTCGTTACCGATGGTAACGACCACACCCGGAATCGGGGCGGCCGACCCGATTCAGCCGCCGGCGACCGCCGGAATGATGGACACGCCGGCGCCCTCGGGGGTCGGCGTCTGCAGGCCCTGCTCGAACCGCACGTCGTCGTCGTTGACGTACACGTTGACGAACCGGCGCAGCTTGCCCTGGTCGTCCAGGACGCGGGCGGCGATGCCGGTGTGGTTCTTCTCCAGGTCGGCGATGACCTCGGCGAGGGTCGCGCCCTCGGCCGGAACCTCGGCCTGGCCGCCGGTGTAGGTGCGCAGGATGGTGGGGATGCGGACGGTCACGCTCATGCGAGGCCAGCCTCTCGGAAGGAGTCCAGGGTCGGGCGGATGGTGGCGGTCAGACCGGTGCCGGCCACCGCGTCGAGGGTCTTGAGGCCGTCGCCGGTGTTCAGCACGACGGTGGTCTTGGACGGGTCCAGTGCGCCGTTGTCGATCAGCTTGCGCGTGACGCCCACCGTCACGCCACCCGCCGTCTCGGCGAAGATGCCCTCGGTGCGGGCCAGCAGCTTGATCGCGTCGACCACCTGCTCGTCCGTGACGTCCTCCACGGCACCGCCCGTGCGGCGCGCGATGTCCAGGACGTAGGGGCCGTCGGCCGGGTTGCCGATGGCGAGGGACTTGGCGATCGTGTTCGGCTTCTGGGGACGTACGACGTCGTGCCCGGCCTTGAAGGCCGTCGACACCGGCGAGCAGCCCTCGGCCTGAGCACCGAAGATCTTGTACGGCCTGTCCTCGACCAGCCCCAGCTTGATCAGCTCCTGCAGACCCTTGTCGATCTTGGTGAGCTGCGAACCGGAGGCGATCGGGACGACGATCTGGTCCGGCAGCCGCCAGCCGAGCTGCTCGCAGATCTCGTACGCCAGGGTCTTGGAGCCCTCCGCGTAGTACGGCCGCAGGTTGACGTTGACGAAGCCCCAGCCCTCGCCCGCCGGGTCGCCGATCAGCTCGGAACAGAAGCGGTTCACGTCGTCGTAGTTGCCGTCGATGCCGACGAGCTCACCGCCGTAGACGGCGGCCATGACGACCTTGCCCTGCTCCAGGTCGTGCGGGATGAACACGCAGGAGCGGAAACCGGCCCGGGCGGCGGCCGCGCCGACGGCGCCGGCCAGGTTGCCGGTGGAGGAGCAGGAGAGCGTGGTGAAGCCGAAGGCGCGGGCGGCCTCCAGGGCCTGGGCGACGACGCGGTCCTTGAAGGAGTGCGTCGGGTTGCCGGAGTCGTCCTTCACATACAGTCCGCCGGTCACGCCGAGCTCGCGCGCCAGGTTGTCGGCCTGGACCAGCTTGGTCCAGCCCGGGTTCAGGTTCGGCTTGCCGGCCACGTCCGCGGGGACGGGCAGCAGCGGCGCGTAACGCCAGATGTTCGCGGGGCCCGCCTCGATCCGCTTGCGGAGCTCCTCGGCGTCGTAGGCGGAGAAGTCGTAGGCGATCTCCAGCGGGCCGAAACACTCCTCGCATGCGAAGACCGGTCCCAGGGGTACCCGGTGACCGCACTCGCGGCAGCTCAGCGCGGCCGCGGGACCGAGGTCGACGGAATGGGTGGTGCTTGCAGCAGTCTGCACAGCCATGTGAGGCGAGGCCCTTTCTCCTCATCTTCCTCACGACGCATCTCGCCGTGAGACGGATTTGGCACCTTCCCTAGCCGGGAGCCTCGCGCGAAGCGGTCGCCAGTGACCTACGAGAACCGGCTGGAGGGTTGCCGGGGCTTCATCGGGCCGTGTCCCTCTGCCCCTCTGGATGAGCTGTATGCGGTTGTCAGCGGCGGGCGACCCCGGACATGCGATGGTCACCCGCGTTGGTCAAGACTGTAACCGAAGGCCAGGACAGTTGAGATAGTCGTCCGAACCGCGAGACAACAGTGAGGAGCCCGCAGACCGTGCTGGAAGAAGTCGAGCGCTGGCTGAGCACCCGCTCCTGGTCCGTGACCGATCGCCCCCTCCACCGCATCCTGGCCGCCAAGCACCGCACGGGCCAGTCGGTCTCCGTCGTCCTGCCCGCGCTCAACGAGGAGGAGACCGTCGGCGACATCGTCGCGGTCGTCCGCCACGACCTCATGCGGCAGGTGCCCCTGGTCGACGAGATCGTCGTCGTCGACTCGGGGTCGGCCGACCGCACGTCGGAGGTGGCCGCCGCCGCGGGCGCGACGGTGGTGCACCGGGACGAGATACTCCCGCGTCTCCCGGCCCTGCCCGGCAAGGGGGAGGTGCTGTGGCGCTCCCTGCTGGCCACCCGCGGGGACATCGTCTGCTTCGTCGACGCCGACCTGAGGGAGTTCTCCTCCGACTTCGTCTCCGGGATCGTCGGCCCGCTGCTCACCGACCCGGACGTGCACCTGGTGAAAGCCATGTACGACCGTCCGCTCACCGTGTCCGACGGGCCCGCCTCCGGCACGACGGCGGCCGGGCAGGGCGGCCGGGTCACCGAGCTGATGGCCCGCCCGCTGCTCAACATGCACTGGCCGCAGCTGGCCGGTTTCGTGCAGCCGCTCGGCGGCGAGTACGCGGCCCGCCGCTCGCTGCTGGAACAGCTGCCGTTCCCGGTCGGGTACGGCGTGGAGCTCGGCATGCTGGTCGACGCCCTGCACCTGGTGGGCCTGGACGCCCTCGCCCAGGTCGACGTCGGGGTGCGCAAGCACCGGCACCAGGACGGCCAGGCGCTCGGCCGGATGTCCGCCGCGATCTACCGCACGGCCCAGCTGCGGCTGGCCCGCGGCCATCTGATCCGGCCGGCGCTCACCCAGTTCGAGCGGGGCGAGGACGGCTTCGAACCGCGCACGTACTCGGTGGACACCGAGGAGCGGCCGCCGATGGTGGAGATCGCCGAGTACCAGAAACGCAAGGTGGCGTGAGGTGCACGCGTCCGGCCGTATACGGCGGGATCGTACGTTTGAGCGTTTCCGGGCCGGGCTAGGTTGAGGCGTATGGCTTCAACGTACGGTGCTGCGCAGGTACTGGTGGCCTCCAACCGTGGCCCGGTCTCCTACTCGGTCGGCGACGACGGCTCGCTGCACGCCAAACGGGGCGGCGGCGGGCTGGTCTCCGGGCTGTCGGCGATCGGGCCGGACGCGGGCGCGCTGTGGGTGTGCTCGGCGCTGTCCGACGGCGACCGCGAGGCGGTCCGGCGCAGGGTCGGCGAGGACGGCGTGCGGATGCTGGACATCCCGGCCGACGTGCACGCCGACGCCTACAACGGCATCTCCAACTCGGTCCTGTGGTTCGTGCACCACATGCTCTACCAGACGCCCCTGGAGCCGGTCTTCGACGCGGAGTTCCGGCGGCAGTGGGCGTCGTACGAGACGTACAACCGGGCGTTCGCCGAGGCGCTGGCCGAGGAGGCGGCCGAGGGTGCGGCCGTGCTGGTGCAGGACTACCACCTGACGCTGGTGCCGGGCATGCTGCGCGCACTGCGCCCGGACCTGCGCATCGGGCACTTCTCGCACACACCGTGGGCGCCGCCGGAGTACTTCCGGATGCTCCCGGAGGACGTCGCCGGCCAGGTGTTGCGCGGCATGCTGGGCGCGGACCGGCTGGGCTTCCTCACCCGGCGCTGGGCGGACGCGTTCACCGCGTGCTGCGAGCAGTTCGCCGGCGGGCCGGGCGACACGCGCGTCGGGGTGCACGGGCTGGGCGCGGACGCCGACTTCCTGCGCGCCCGCTCCCACGAGCCGGACGTCGAGGAACGGATCGGGGCGCTGCGGCAGGAGATCGGCGAGGGTCGCAGGACGATCGTCCGGGTCGACCGCACGGAACTGTCGAAGAACATCGTGCGCGGCCTGCTGGCCTACCGGCAGCTGCTCGACGACCACCCCGAGTGGCGCGAGCGGGTCGTGCACGTCGCCTTCGCCTATCCCTCCCGCCAGGACCTCGCCGTGTACCGCGACTACACGGCCGAGGTCCAGCGCGTCGCGGAGGAGATCAACGAGCGGTACGGGTCGCCGGGCTGGACCCCGGTCGTCCTGCACGTCAAGGACGACTTCGCCCGGTCCCTGGCGGCCTACCGGCTGGCCGACGTGGCCCTGGTCAACCCCATCCGGGACGGCATGAACCTGGTCGCCAAGGAGGTACCGGTCGTCTCCGACACGGGCTGCGCGCTGGTGCTGTCGAGGGAGGCGGGGGCGCACGAGGAGCTGGGCGAGGACGCGATCACCGTCAACCCGTACGACGTCGTCGGCACGGCGAAGGCGCTGCACGAGGCGCTGTCGATGGCACCGGAGGAACGGGCGGCACGCTCCAAGCGACTGTCCGCGGCAGCGACCGCACTGCCTCCGGCGCAGTGGTTCCTGGACCAACTGGAGGCACTGAGAAGCTGACCCGCGCAGGCGGCGCCGGCCGACCCGTGGTGGTGGGTCATGCGTGGGTCGGCGGTCCCTGGATAGGGTCGCCGTATGGGCAGCCACACGGACTCCACGGACCCGCAGCACCCTTGGCCGACGCCTGCCACCCGCGGTGGTCGGGACGGCCTCGACGCCCTCCTGGCGCAGCCGGGCAAGGCGTTGGTCGGACTCGACTTCGACGGCACACTCGCGCCGATCGTCGCCGATCCCGAGCAGGCCCGGGCGCATCCCGACGCGGTGCCCGCGCTCGCCGCCCTCGCCCCGAAGGTGGCCGCCGTCGCGGTGATCACGGGACGGCCGGCCGGTGTCGCCGTGCGGCACGGCGGCTTCGCCGGCGTGCCCGGCCTGGAACACCTCGTCGTCCTCGGCCACTACGGCGCGGAACGCTGGGACGCCGCCACCGGCGACGTCACCGCCCCGCCCCCGCACCCGGGCGTCGCCGCCGTCCGCGCCGAGCTGCCGGGGTTCCTCGACCAGATCGGCGCCTGGCAGGGCACCTGGATCGAGGAGAAGGGCCGGGCGGTGGCCGTCCACACCCGCCGGGCCGCCGACCCGCAGGCCGCCTTCGAGGCCCTGCGCGACCCGCTGACCGAGCTGGCCCACCGACACGGCCTGATCGTCGAGCCCGGCCGCATGGTCCTCGAACTGCGCCCGCCGGGCATGGACAAGGGCGTCGCCCTGCTGGACTTCGCGCGCGAGATCGGCGCCGGATCCGTCCTGTACGCCGGTGACGACCTCGGCGACCTGCCGGCCTTCGGCGCGGTCGACACCCTCCGCTCCGACGGAACGCCCGGCCTGCTGGTGTGCAGCGGCAGCGACGAGGTGACCGAGCTGCGGAAGCGGGCGGACCTGGTGGTGGGCGGCCCGCAGGGCGTCGTCCGGCTGCTGCGGTCGCTGGCGGAACGGATCGGCTGAGAGCCGCCCCCGCATCCCCCGACGCCGCGTCCGAGGGTGCTGAGGAGCGGCTCTCAGCGTTCGGCGCGCCGGGCCTCCCGGACCCGGCGCAGGCGGTTGACCGTCACCGGGTCGAAGGCCAGGGCGCGGGGATCGTCCAGCAGGGCGTTGAGGAGCTGGTAGTAGCGCACGGGCGCCAGCCCCAGCTCCTCCCGTATCGCCCGTTCCTTGGCGCCGGGGCCGGGAAAGCCACGGCGTTCGAGGGCGAGGATGTCCTGTTCGCGCCGTCCGAGCTGCTCCTGGTCCATGCCAGGAACCGTAGCCCCCGCCACCGACAGCCGGGCTACTGGTGGGCGCTCTCCGCCCGCGTGGCCGTCGCCTGGATCTGCGTCAGGACGGCCGAGGGGCTGCCGCCCGGCGCGACCGCCTTGCCGATCCGCGCCTTGATCTGGGCGCTGACCTCGGCCCAGGAGGTCTTGCCGACCGGGTACAGCTCGGAGGAGGCCAGTTCCTGGAGGAACGGCTTGAGGTGACGGTCCTGCTCGGCGCCGGCCATGGCCCGGGACGCGGAGGTGGTGACGGGCAGCAGGTCGTACTCGCGGGAGAAGTCGACGACGTTCTTCTCGCTGTAGACGAAGTCGAGGAAGTCACCGATCTGCTCATGGTGGCCGTTCTTCTTGAAGGCCAGCATCCAGTCGGCGACACCTAGGGTCCGCTTGCTCTCCCCGTCGGCCCCCGGCATCGGCACCATGCCGAACTTCACGCCCTTCTTGGCGGCGATCTTCATCAGCGAGGGATGGCCATTGAGCATGCCGACCTCACCGTCGGCGAAGGCCGCGAAGGCGTCGGCCCGGTTGAGTTCGCCGGGCGCGACCGGGCCGGTCAGGCCCTTGCCGACCAGCTCGTTCTTCAGCCAGGTGAAGGTCTCGACGTTCTGCGGGGAGTCGATGCCGTAGGTGCCGACGTCGTCGGTGTAGCCGCCTCCGCCGCCGAGCAGCCACTGCAGGGTCTCCGCCTGCGCCTCCTCGGGGCCGAGGGGCAGGGCGTACGGGTACGTCACACCCTCGGCCTTGAGCGCCTGGGCGTCGGCGGCGAGCTCGGCCCAGGTCCTCGGCGGGGTGATGCCGGCCTCGGCGAAGAGGCTCTTGTTGTAGAAGAGCAGGCGGGTGGAGGAGGCGAACGGCATGCCGTACTGCACCCCGTTGACCTCGCCCGCGGCGGACAGCTGCGAGACGAAGTCGGCCTGGACGGGGATGGAGAGCACGTCGCCGGCCTTGTACAGCAGGTCCTTGGCCGCGTAGTCGGCGTACGCGCCGATCTGGGCCAGGTCCGGCGGGTTCCCGGCGTCGACCATCTTCTTGACCTCGCGGTCGACGTCGTTCCAGGAGTAGACGCTGACGTCGATCTTCACTCCGGGATGGTCGGCCTCGTACTCCTTGACGAGTGCGCCCCAGTACTTCTCGGAGCTGTTGGCCGCGCTGTTGCCGTAGTCGGCGGCGACCAGCTTCAAGGTCACGTCGCCCGAGGCGCCGGTGAGGCCGCAGCCGCTCAGGACCGCCGTCATGCCCAGGGCGGACACCACCGCGATCATTCCTGTCCTACGCCGACGTTGCACCGTTGCCCCATATCTCGCTGTGCGAAAGTTTTCGATTCATCAGACTTTAGGTCTACACCACGTGAGTGGACTAGACCTCTCACGGGTCCCCGGGCCACACTGTTCCCGTGAGACATGTCATCGCCCTGGACGTGGGCGGCACCGGGATGAAGGCCGCCCTGGCAGGGGCGGACGGCGGCCTGCTGCACCAGGCGCGCCGGGCCACCGGCCGCGAGCGCGGACCGGAGGCCGTCGTCGCGGGCATCCTCGACTTCGCCGGCGAACTGCGGGCGTACGGCATGGAACACTTCGGGGAACCCGCGTCCGCCGCCGGCGTCGCCGTCCCCGGCATCGTCGACGAGGCCGGCGGCGTCGCCGCCTACGCGGCCAACCTCGGCTGGCGCGACGTCCCCCTGCGCGACCTGCTGGCGCGGCGGCTCGGCGTGCCGGTCGCCCTGGGGCACGACGTGCGCACCGGCGGGCTCGCCGAGGGCCGCCTCGGCGCGGGCCGGGGCGCCGACCGGTACCTGTTCGTCGCGCTGGGCACCGGCATCGCGGGCGCCATCGGCGTCGACGGCCGGGTGGAGGCGGGCGCGCACGGCTTCGCGGGCGAGATCGGCCACATCGTCGTACGGCCCGGCGGGACGCCCTGCCCGTGCGGGCAGCGCGGCTGTCTGGAGCGGTTCGCGTCCGCGGCGGCGGTGAGCGAGGCATGGGTTTCGGCCTGCGGCGACGCCCACGCGGACGCCGCCGACTGCGCGAAGGCCGTCGAGTCCGGCGACCCCCGGGCCCGGGCCGTGTGGCAGACGGCCGTGGACGCCCTCGCCGACGGACTGGTCACCGCGCTCACCCTGCTGGACCCGAGCACCCTGATCATCGGTGGCGGGCTCGCCGAAGCGGGGGAAACCTTGTTCACGCCACTGCGGCACGCCGTCCGGCGGCGTGTCACCTTCCAGAAGCTGCCCTCCATCGTCCCGGCGGCGCTGGGCGACACGGCGGGATGCCTGGGCGCGGGCCTGCTGGCCTGGGATCTCCTGGACACCACCGACCGTACGGAGGTAACCCCCTGATGCCCGACGCCCTGCCCGCGACGGACGGAACACCCCTGGTCCTGTCCGGCGCCCGCGTGGTCCTGCCCACCGGAACCGTCGACAACGGCCGGGTGGTCGTCGAGGGCGCCCGCATCGCCCGCACAGCCCCCCCGGACCACGCCCCTGTCGTCGACGTGAGCGGCCACTGGCTGGTCCCCGGCTTCATCGACCTGCACAACCACGGCGGCGGCGGAGCCTCTTTCACCTCCGGGACCGTCGAGGACGTGCTGCACGGCATCCACACCCATCGGCTGCACGGCACCACCACCCTGGTCGCCTCCACCGTCACCGGCGACATGGACTTCCTCGCCCACCGCGCGGGCCTGCTGAGCGAGCTGGCCGAGCAGGGCGACATCGCCGGCATCCACTTCGAGGGGCCGTTCATCTCACCGTGCCGCAAGGGCGCGCACTCCGAGGAGCTGCTGCGCGACCCGGACCCGGCGGAGGTCCGCAAACTGATCGACGCGGCCCGCGGCCGGGCCACGATGATGACGCTGGCCACCGAACTGCCGGGCGGCGTGGACTCCGTACGGCTGCTCGCGGAGCACGGCGTGATCGCGGCGATCGGGCACACGGACGCCACCTACGAGCAGACCGTGGCGGCGATCGACGCCGGCGCGACCGTCGCCACGCACCTGTTCAACGCGATGCCGCCGCTCGGCCACCGCTCCCCCGGCCCGATCGCCGCCCTCCTGGAGGACGAGCGGGTCACGGTCGAGCTGATCAACGACGGCACCCATCTGCACCCGGCGGCCCTCCAGCTGGCGTTCCACCACGCGGGCGCGGACCGGGTCGCCTTCATCACCGACGCGATGGACGCGGCCGGTTTCGGCGACGGCCGCTACATGCTCGGCCCGCTGGAGGTCGAGGTCGCCGACGGGGTCGCCCGTCTGGTCGAGGGCGGTTCGATCGCGGGCTCCACCCTCACCCTGGACCGCGCCTTCCAGCGGGCCGTCACGGTCGACGGCCTCACGGTCGAGGACGCGGTCGCGGCCCTGTCCGCCAACCCGGCCCGCCTGCTGGGCATGACCGACACGATCGGCTCACTGGAGCCGGGGAAGTTCGCCGACCTGGTGGTCCTGAACCACAACTTCGAGGTCACAGGCGTGATGCGCCGGGGTGAATGGGTGGTCGATCCCCAACTGGCCTAGTCCGTCCCCCAGTCAGGAGACGGTGGCCGACGCCAGGACTGGGCCGGCCGCCGTCTCTTTGGCATGATCGGCCTTCCGGAACGTATGGCAAGCGCATCAATCGGGGGAGGTCGGCCCAGGTGATCCTGACGGTCACGCTGAACACCGCTCTCGACATCACCTACCGCGTGGCGGCCCTGCGGCCGCACGCCTCCCACCGAGTGTCCGAGGTGACGGAGCGCCCCGGCGGCAAGGGCGTCAACGTGGCCCGGGTCCTCGCCGCCCTCGGGCACGAGGTGACGGTCACCGGCTTCGCCGGGGGCGCCACGGGACGGGTCGTGCGGGACCGGCTCACCGCGACGCCCGGCCTGGTGGACGCCCTGGTCCCGATCGGCGGCGCCACCCGCCGCACCATCGCCGTGGTCGACGAGCGGACCGGCGACACCACCCAGCTCAACGAATCCGGCCCGGCCGTCACGCCCGCCGAGTGGGCCGCCTTCCAGGAGGCGTACGGGGACCTGCTCGCCCCGGCGTCGGCGGTGGCCCTGTGCGGCAGCCTGCCGCCGGGCGTGCCGGTGGGCGCGTACGCGGGCCTGGTCCGCACGGCCCGGGCGGCCGGGGTTCCGGTCCTGCTGGACACCAGCGGGGAACCGCTGCGCCGGGGGGTGGCGGCCCGCCCGGACGTCATCAAGCCGAACGCCGACGAACTGGCCGAGCTGACCGGCTCCCACGAGCCGCTGCGGGCCACGCTGGACGCCCGCCGGCGCGGCGCCCGTGCCGTGGTCGCCTCCCTGGGCGCCGAGGGCCTGCTGGCGGCGACCCCGGAGGGCCGCTGGCGCGCCACCCCGCCCGCCCCCGTCCGCGGCAACCCGACCGGCGCCGGCGACTCGGCGGTCGCGGGCCTGCTGTCGGCCCTGGTGGAACGCCTCCCGTGGCCGGACCGCCTGGCCCGCGCGGCAGCGCTGTCGGCGGCGACGGTGCAGGCGCCGACAGCGGGCGAGTTCGACCGCGGGATCTACGAGGAGCTGCTGGGGCGGGTGGCGGTGACGGGGGAGGTCAGCGCGGCCTGACGTCACCCGCCGGTTACTTCGTGAGGTACATCTGGTCCAGCACGGCGTCGCACTTGTTGCCCTGCTGGCAGGAGAGCTCGATCGTGTTGGTGCCCTTGGTCAGGTTGACGTTCGCCCAGGTCGTCTTCCAGCCCTGTTCCCAGTCGCCCTTGGGAGTGTTGCCGAAGTTCTTCATGTTCAGCGGCTGGGCGTTGGGCTTCCCGTTGACGGTCAGCGTCGCGTCGGCATCCACGCCGGGGATGCCGTAACGCACGTAGAGACGGTAGGTGCCGTCCTTCTGGATACCGTCCACGCTCCAGGTGACCTTGGCACCCACCTGGTTGAAACCGGCCACGTAGACGCCGCCGTCGGCCTTGGCGCCCTTGATGTCCGACGCGAGAGTGGCGCCGCCGTCCAGCCGCATCGCCTTGGCGTCGATCTTCGGCAGGTCTGCCTCGCTCGCGTCGCTCTCGCTCGCCGACGGGCTCGGCTCGGCGCTCTGGGACTGCCCCGGCGTCGCGCCGCCGGCCTGGTCGGTGGTGTCGCCCTTGTCCTTCTCGCCGCCCAGCATCGCCACGCCGATGCCGATCACGACCGCGGCGACCACCGCGATCGCGCCGATCAGCAGGCCCTTGGTGTTCGGGCCGCGGCCCCGGCCGCCCGCGGGCGCCTGCTGCTGCACGGTGGGCGCGCCGCCGGGGAAGGTCTCCGGGGCGGCGTAGTGGGCGCTGGGCTGGCCGTACGCCCCCTGCTGCTGCGGCATCTGCCCGTACGGAGCCGTCTGCTGCTGGCCGTACTGGCGCTGCCCGACCGTCCGCACGCGGTTGACCGCGTTCGGGTAGCCGTAGCCACCGGACGGCGGCTGGGCTCCGTTGGCCTGCCCGTCGGCGTAGAGATAGCCGAACGGGTCGTCGTCCTCGGGCGTGCTCGCGCCGTTGTTGCCGGGCGTCATCCCTTGGTCTCCTTAGGCAGGTGCGTGTGGATGCGGTAGGGGTGTGAGAGGGCGAGCCTACCCGCTCCAGGTGACCCAAACGGGTGACACAGACCGCATCAACTCGCTGACCTGGGTTTCATCCCGCGCGTCTGTGCTGTTTGGGACGAGATCGTTTCTCGACGTACATCCGTTCGTCGGCAGACTTCAACACTTCGTCCGCAGTCATGCCACAGTGTGCCCATCCGATGCCGAAGCTGGCGCCCACGCGGACGGCCCGTCCCTCGGCCCGGATGGGCTGGATGATCTCGTTGCGCAGCCGCACGGCGAGGTCCTGGGCGTCGGCCCGGCCGAGCCCGTCGGCGAGGATCACGAACTCGTCGCCGCCGAGCCGGGCCACGGTGTCGCCGTCGCGCACGCCGTTGCTGAGCCGGCGGGCGACCTCGATGAGGACGGCGTCGCCCGCGTTGTGCCCGAACCGGTCGTTGATCGACTTGAAGCCGTCGAGGTCGCAGAAGAGGACGGCGAGCCCCTTGGTGCCGTCGTCGCGGTCACCGGCGGGGGCGACGGTGTGCACATGGTGGTCGTAGGCGTCGTACGCCTCGGCGCCCGGCGGGAAGTCGAAGGCGTGGCCGATCGAGTCGAACGAGTCGAAGGCGGCGTGGCCGTAGGCCGCGTCCTGCGAGTCGGCCTCGGCGGGGTGCGGCGACGCGGGGCGCCGGCACAGCCGGGCAGAGAGCCGGGCGCGCAGCTCGGCGGAGTTCGGCAGGCCGGTGAGGGAGTCGTGGGAGGCGCGGTGGGCGAGCTGGAGCTCGCGGCGCTTGCGCTCCTCGATGTCCTCGACGTGGGTGAGCAGGAAGCGGGGCCCGTCGGCGGCGTCGGCGACGACGGAGTTGCGCAGGGACACCCACACGTAGCTGCCGTCGCGGCGGGCGAGCCGGAGCTCGGCCCGTCCGCCCTCGGCGGAGGTGCGCAGCAGCGTGCCGATGTCCTCGGGGTGGACGAGGTCGGAGAAGGAGTAGCGGCGCATCGCGGAGGCGGGACGGCCCAGCAGGCGGCACAGGGCGTCGTTGGTGCGCAGGATCCGGCCGTGCTGCTCGCCGCCCATCTCGGCGATGGCCATGCCGGAGGGGGCGTACTCGAAGGCCTGCCTGAAGCTTTCCTCGCTGGCGCGCAGCGCCTGCTGCTCGCGTTCCAGGCGGACCAGGGCGCGCTGCATGTTGGCGCGCAGCCGGGCGTTGCTGATGGCTATCGCGGCCTGGAAGGCGTACATCTGCAGCGCCTCGCGGCCCCACGCGCCGGGGCGCCGCCCGTTGCGCGGCCGGTCCACGGACAGCACGCCGACCAGCTCGCCGGAGGAGCCGCCGCCCTGCGGGCCCGGCGCGTACATCGGCGCGAAGAGGCGGTCGGCGGGGTGCCACTCGTCCTCGAAGCGGGGCGCCGGCCCGTCGGTGTACCACTGCGGGACGTCGTCGTCGTCGAGGACCCAGCCCTCGGTGTGCGGTATGAACACCAGGTCGCCCCACTGCTCGCCCATGCTCAGGCGGCGCTCCCAGGAGTCGCGGGAGCCGACGCGGCCGGTGATGAGGGCCTCGGCGGCGGGGTTGCCGGCGAGTGCGGCGACGACGAGGTCACCGTCGGGACGTACGAGGTTCACGCACGCCAGCTCGTACCCGAGGGCGTTGACCGCGCCGTCGGCGACCGTCTGCAGGGTGTCCGCCAGGCTGCGGGCCGTGTTCATGTCGGCCATGACCTGGTGCAGTTGTCGCAGGGACGCAAGACGGACGTAGGGTTCCGACTCGGTCTCCATGCTCGCCCTCCCCCCGAGACCTCGCAGTGAATCCAAGGGTTCTCTTCGGCGCTTCTTTCGGTCTGATGCCGTCGCACCTTCCCCGCCACTGAATCACAGCGCGCTGCTCACTCGGTACACAGGGTCAACAATTCCTGCCCCTTGTGACTCAAGTCACAGGCAAACATGAACAATTGAGTGGTGTTTCTGCGATTTCCCGATGCGTTTACTGAGCGCAAATTTGTGACGGTGTACGTCGGGAGTTCCGCCTGCTCCGACGTGAGTCCTAGGTCTCCGCTCGGACCGAGGTCCGATGCGGTGCGCACACACCGGAGACTAGCGTTTCGGGCGTGCCGAACACTCCCGCTGCCCCGTCCCCGATGATCCCTTCGCCCGCCGCCGGGCATGCTGAGGGGGTGAGCAACGACGAGTTCCGCGCCGCCATGTCCCGGCTGGCCGCCGGCGTGGTCCTGGTGACCGCGCAGGAGCCGCCGCTCGACCCGGACGACCCCGAGGCACCGGGCGGCGAGGACGTCGGCATGACGGCCACCGCGTTCATGTCGGTGTCCCTGGACCCGCCGCTGGTGCTGGTCAGCCTGCGCGAGGGCTCCCGCATGGACGAGCTGCTCGACGAGCAGCCCCTGTGGGCGGTCTCCGTCCTCTCCGAGAGCCAGCGGCACATCGCCGGCCGCTTCGCCATGAAGGGCCGGGTCAGTGACCGGCTGCTGTTCCAGGACATCCCGTACGCGCGCGGCGAGTACACCGGCGCCCCGCTGGTGCGCGGCGCCCTGGCGACCCTGGAGTGCCGCACCGAGCAGCGGGTGACGGCCGGGGACCACACACTGGTGATCGGCCGGGTGCTGACGGCCCGCGTGCCGAGTGCGGACGGCGGGCCGCTGACGTACTTCAGGGGCCGCTACCGGCAACTGGGCTGACCTGCGCGCCGCACACCCCTTCGCTCCCCGCCGATCACCCCGCCTACGCTGCCCGGGTGACGGCCAGGGCATCCCGCCTCGAAGAGATCACATCCGCGAATCTCGACGCCGCCCTCGCCGTCCGGGTCCGCCCGGCCAGGAACACGCGGTCGAGCCGGTCGTGAGGTCCCTCGCCGAGGCGTACGTCCGTCCCGGCGTCGCCTGGCCCGGCCTGATCGTCGACGGCGACCGCCCGGTCGGCTTCCTCATGGCCTTCTCCGACATCGACCGGCAGGGCGACGGCAGCGGCCCGTCCGCTCCGGACTGCGGCGGGGCCGCTGCGCCTCGAAGCTCCGGGCGAGGAACTGCGGGTCGGCCATCGGGTCGCCGGTCATCTTCCACACCCCTCGGCGCGGTCCGCCGTCGGTTGCCTGACGGAGGGCGGGGCGGGCATGCGACGGGGGCGTGCCGGTGACCGGGGACGGTGAGCTAGGTCCAGTTCCGCCCGGAGCGCCCGCGCTTGGTCTCCGCGCGCTGCTTCTTCTCCCGCAGCCGGCGTTCGTCGATGCCGCGGGGGACGCGGGTCGGCCTGCGCGGCCTGGGCGGGGGCGCGGTCGCCTCCGCGAGCAGCGCGGCCAGACGTACGGCTGCGGTCTCGCGGTTGCGCCACTGGGAGCGGTGCTCGGAGGCGCGGACCGTGACCACCCCGTCGGCCAGGCGTCCGGCCAGCCGTTCCAGCGCCCGTTGCTTCCACACCTCGGGCAGCGCCTCGGTCCGCGCGAGGTCGAAGCGCAGCTCGACCTGCGAGTCGGTGGTGTTGACGTGCTGCCCTCCGGGCCCCGACGACCGCGAGAACCGCCACAGGAGCTCGGCCTCGGGAAGGGAGACGGAGCCGCGGATGACATAGGGACCGGACATGCCGTACATGTTCCCGCCCGTGACCGGTCCACGTCATCCGAATATCCCCCTGCCTTCCCCGAATGCCCTCCGCGCGGCTCCGGCTCGGTAAAGAAAGTAAAGACACGGGAACCTTGTCCACCCCGCGCCGCGTTCCTTGGGGTAGCTGTAGCTTCGTGCCCGTACATCACGAGGGAAGGGACTCCCAACAATGGCTGTAAGCCTGTCCAAGGGTGGCAACGTCTCGCTCACCAAGGAGGCTCCGGGCCTGACCGCTGTCACCGTGGGCCTCGGCTGGGACGTCCGCACCACCACCGGCACGGACTTCGACCTCGACGCCTCCGCGATCGCGGTCAACCCGCAGGGCAAGGTCTACTCGGACGCCCACTTCGTCTTCTTCAACAACAAGCAGACCCCGGACAACACGATCGTCCACACCGGCGACAACCGCACCGGTGAGGGCGCCGGCGACGACGAGGCGATCAACGTCAACCTCGCCGCCCTCCCGGCCGACATCGACAAGGTCGTCTTCCCGGTCTCCATCTACGACGCCGAGAACCGCGGCCAGAACTTCGGCCAGGTCCGCAACGCCTACATCCGCATCATCAACCAGGCCGGCGGCACCGAGATCGCCCGCTACGACCTGTCGGAGGACGCGGCCACCGAGACCGCGATGGTCTTCGGCGAGCTGTACCGCAACGGCGCCGAGTGGAAGTTCCGCGCGGTCGGCCAGGGCTACGCCTCGGGTCTGGTGGGCATCGCCCAGGACTTCGGCGTGAACGTCTGACGGACGCGGCCACGCCGTCATCCGTCCCTGACGCCCCCGGTGCTGCGAAGCCCGGGGGCTTCGGCGTCCGGCGCGCCGGCGGGTGGCTACGGCCGCTCCGGCCGGCCCTCCCCGTACAGCCAGTCGGCCCAGACACGCGCGAAGTCCTTGTCGGGCGCCTGCTTCTCCACGTACGCCGTGAAGTCGTCGGTGTCCGCGGTGCCGTGCCGGTGAGCGTCCGCCCAGCCCCGGACGATGGCGCGGAAGACGGCGTCGCCGACCGTCTGGCGGATCTTGTGGAGGACCATCGCGCCACGCCAGTAGACGGGCGCGTCGGAGAGGTGCGCGGCGCCGGGCGGCCGCGCGGGCGGGAACGCCCAGACGGCCTCGGCGTCCTCGTCGGTGTCGAAGTGGTCGCCGGAGTACACGGCGTCGAAGGTCTCCTGCGCGGTGTCGCCGCCGTGGTCCTCCTGCCACAGCCACTCGGCGTACGTGGCGAATCCCTCGTTGAGCCACATGTCCCGCCAGGTCCTCGGCGTGACCGAGTCGCCGAACCACTGGTGGGCCAGTTCGTGGACGAGCGTGTCCAGCTCCGGGGCACCGGGGAAGAAGGGCCGGGTCTGGGTCTCCAGGGCGTATCCGGCGTCGTACGGGCGGTCGACGACGGCGCCGGCGGCGGAGAAGGGGTAGGGGCCGAAGGTGTCCTCGGCCCACCGCATGATCTCGGGGAACCGCGCGAGCACCGCCCGGCTCGCCTCCGCCTGGTCCGGGTCGACGGCCGTGTACACCACGGTGCCGTCGCCGCCGGTGGAGCGGGTGATCCGGTAGTGGCCGATCGCGACGGTGGCGAGGTAGCTCGCCATCGGCTCGGCGGCGCGCCAGGTGAAGGTCGTCCGGCCCCGCTCGGTGGTCTCGCCGGTCGGCTCCCCGTTGGAGACGGCCTGGAGGCCGGCGGGCACGGTGACGGCGATGTCGTACGTCGCCTTGTCGCGTGGGTGGTGGTTGCCGGGGAACCACGCCATCGACCCCGTCGGTTCGCCGAGCGCGACCGCGCCGTCCGCCGTGCGCAGCCAGCCCTCCACCGACCCGTCCGGGTCGGTGATCGTCTCCGGGGCTCCGGAGTAGTGGACGGTCACGCCGAACGCCCGGTCGGCGGCGAGCTCGTGGGGCGGCCGGACGGTGAGCTCCTGGCCGGCCCGGTGCCAGCGGGCGGTCCTCCCGTCGACGGTGACCCGCTCGACGCGCAGGCCCCTGAGGTCGAGGTTGAACGCGGACAGGTCCTGGGCCGCGCGTGCCCTGATCGTGGTGGTGCCGGTGAGGTGGTGCCCGCCCGGGTCGTAGGCCAGCTTCAGGCCGTAGTGGGTGACGTCGTAGCCGCCGTTGCCCGCCTTCGGGAAGTACGGATCGCGCACGCCGGAGCCGCCGGGGGTGCCGTGGACACCGCCGCCGCACGCGGCCAGCACGACGAGGGCGGCGGCGGTGACGAGCGGACGGTGAGGACGCACCCCGTGATCCTACGAACTCGCAGCCCGCAGGCGGGCCGGCGCCGCCGCCCCGGCCACGGGAACGGGGGCGGTCGGACCTGGCGGGACCGGCTCCCGGCGCCATGACACCATCACACCCGTGCTCGACATCGGTTACGCCCTCTCCAACCGCTTCCCCGACCCGCCGCAGACGGACTACCGCCGCGCGGACGTCCGCGCCCTGCGCCACGACCTGTTCTGCGGTGACGTGTACCTCGCCGACACCGAGTCGGACCGGGAGATCTCCACAGCCTGGGGATGGGTGCCGGTGCTCGACTTCGCGTGGGCGCTGTGCGACATCGTGGAACGCCTGGACCGGGACCCGGCCGGCTCCCGCGCCTCCCGCCCCCAGCGGGCCGAACTCGACTTCACCGAATCGACGGACCGGCTGCTCTTCGAGCGTCGCTTCGGCTGGGTCGACATCGCGTCCGACTGGATGCCCGCGGAGGAGCCCCCGCTGGCCTTCTCCCACGCCGAACTGCGCCGCGAGGCCCGGGACTTCCTGCACGACCTGGTCGCCGACCTGTGCGACCTGCACGAGGACCTGGCGGAGAACCCGGCGATCTGGACGCTCCAGGCCCGCTTCCCCAGGGTGCCCTGACCGCTCCCGTCACCCCGGTGGCTGGACCGTCGAGCCGGTCGCGGGGCCCGTACCCCACGACCGCCACGGCCGGTTGGTGGGGTGGGCGCGCGAATCGTGCGGCCCGCACTGGCAGGCGACCGGCGCGGACGGCCGACGCCAGGTGGTCCCGTCCCGCAGCCGGCGCGCGATCTCCAGCTGTTCCTCCTGCAGCGGCCTGCCGTCCTCGATCTCCCACAGGCAGTTCTGCAGGACCCGGCCGAGAGTCCAGGCGCGGGCCCGGGCGCGGTCCACGCTGAGGACATCGGTCATCGCGTCGAAGCGCCGACGGACCTCGTCGGCGTCGAACCGGTTGGCCAGGGCCGGAAGCAGCTCGAACCCGGGGTCGCCCGCCAGGGGCTTGGGGTCGATGGCGAGCCAGGGCGCGCGGTCGGCGGCGAGGACGTTGTCGTAGTGCAGGTCCCAGTGCAGGAGGCGGTCGCCGGGGGTGTCGACGACCTCGCGTACGGCGGCCGCGCAGTCGGCGAGCAGCCCCCGGGCCTCCGCGTCGGGCACGCGCTCCAGGGCCCGGGGCGTCCGCTCCAGCATGGCCCCGGCGATGTCACCGAGGTGGCGCAGGCCCTCGGGAGCGGGAAAGGACGTGAGGTGGGCCAGCAGCTCGGCGATGACCAGGACCGCCGCGCGGGAGTCCGGGAGACGGCTGAGCATGCGGGAGGCGTCGAGGCGCTCCAGCAGCATCGTGCCGGTGGCCTCGTCGTGGCCGAGGAGACGTACGGCACCGTCGCCGTCCCAGACGCGCAGCGCGACGGGCTCGCCCGCGCTCTCCTCGTCGGGGAGGTGCAGTTTGAGAACCGCCCGGGTGCCGTCCGCGCGGCGGACGACCGGCAGGACCAGGGCGGCCACGCCGGACATCGACGGGCCGTCGAGCCGCAGTTTCCAGCGGTCCAGGAACCCGGCCGCCAGAGCGGGCAGTCGCTCGACGAAGGCGCTCCCCGCCGCCCCGTTGTACTTCCGCTGTGCCGCCACCAGTTCCCGGGGTATGTCGATCACGTCCCGCACGCTACCGGCGGACGCTCACCGGGTGGGGCTGTGGACCGCCTGGGACCGTCTGCTGCCTGAAGAAGGCGGCCCCGTCCCTCCGCATCGCCCGTCGCGGAGCAGACGCCGAGCCCGCCGAGGTCCCTGCCCTCAGGCCACCGACTCGGGTACCGGCGCATCCGCCACAGTGCCGTGTCTCGGGGCCTTGGCCGTCACCATCAGGCCAGCGACCAGGGCGGCCAGCAGCATGATGCAGGCGGCCCACCAGAGGGCGACCGTGTAGCCGTGGACGACGCCCTCCCGCACGATGTCGGACCGCAGGCCCGGACCGGACGGACGGGCGGCGACGTAGGCCGCACCGCTCGCGGTCGCGATCGTGTTCAGCAGGGCCGTGCCGATGGAGCCGCCCACCTGCTGGGAGGTGTTGACGGTCGCCGAGGTCACGCCCGAGTCCTGCGGAGCGACCCCGGCGGTCGCGGTGGAGAACACCGGCATGAACGTCAGCCCCATGCCGAGGCCGATCAGGATCAGCGCGGGCAGGATCTCGGTGGCGTACGAGGAGCGCACGGTCATCCGCGTCAGGATCAGCATGCCGCTCGCCGCCAGCACCATGCCCGGGGCCAGCAGCATGCGCGGCGGCAGGCGGGGCAGCAGCCGCGCCGAGACCTGCGTGGAGCCGATGAGGATCGACGCGGTCAGCGGCAGGAAGGCCAGCCCGGTCCGCACCGGCGAGTACCCGAGGACGGCCTGCAGGTAGTACGTCATGAACAGGAACAGGCCGAACATGGCGAGGACCGCGAGCATCATGGTCAGGAAGCAGCCGGCGCGGTCGCGGTCCCGCAGGATGTGCAGCGGCAGCAGCGGCACGGCCGCCCGCGACTGCCACCACACGAACACCGTCAGCAGGGCGACGCCCACCGCGAACAGCGCCAGCACCAGCCCGTCGGACCAGCCCCGCGACTCGGCCTCGCTGAACCCGTAGACCAGTGCGACCAGACCACCGCAGCCCAGCACCACACCGGGCACGTCGAGACGGGCACCGGCATGGCGGGGCGGGTCGCGCAGCAGGGCGAGGGCACCGGCCACGGCGATGACCGCGATGGGCACGTTGACGAACAGGCACCAGCGCCAGTCGAGGTACTCGGTGAGCAGCCCGCCGACGATGAACCCCGTCGCCGACCCGCTGGCGGCCAGCACCCCGTAGATGCCGAAGGCCCGGCCGCGTTCCCTCGGATCGGTGAAGGCCGTGGTGAGCAGGGACAGGGCGGACGGCGCCAGCACGGCGGCGAAGACGCCTTGCAGGGCGCGGGCGCCGAAGAGCAGGCCCGGGGTGGTCGCGGCGCCACCGAGGGCCGAGGCGGCGGCGAAGCCGACGAGCCCGGTGACGAACGTCCGCTTGCGGCCCACCAGGTCCGCGATCCGGCCGCCCAGCAGGAGCAGACCGCCGAAGGCCAGCGTATAGGCGGTGATCACCCACTGCCGGTTGCCGTCCGTCATCCCCAGATCGCGCTGCGCGGACGGCAGCGCGATGTTCACGATGGTCGAGTCCAGCACGACCATCAGCTGGGCGAGTGCGATCACCACCAGACCCCACCAGCGGCGGGGGTCGGCGGGCACGGGATCCGCGGCCTCACCTGCCCAGACACTCATTTCGCCAGAAGACCATGAGCCCGGGCGTATCGCATGCGCGGTTCGCCCTTCCGGGTCATGGCTCCAGCACGACCTTCCCGATGGTCCTCCGCGTCTCCAGCGCCCGGTGCGCAGCGGCGGCCTGCGCCAGCGGGAACCGCTGCACGGCCGGGACGAGCCGCCCCGCGCCGGCCTCGGCGAGGGCACGCAGCTCCAGGGTCCGCACGGGGTCGGGCCCGCCGGCCTTCCCCAGCATCACCGGACCGAGCACCTCCTGCGAGACCCCCTCGACGAGGTACGGCCGCCCGTCGTGCAGGCCCTCGCCGGACCAGCCGAACACGATGTGCCGCCCGCCCGGCCCCAGCAGGGCGACGGCCTCCCGGGCCGCGGTGCCACCGACACCGTCGAAGACGACCGTGGCGCTCCGTCCGCCCAGGAAGGCACGCACCTTCCCCGGCCAGGAGGGGTCCTCGTAGTCCACGGCGAGATCGGCCCCGTTGGCCCGCACCCGCGCGGCCTTCTCCGGCCCGCCCGCGAGCCCGATCACCGTGGCACCGGCGTTCCCGGCGAACTGCACCAGCAGCGTGCCGATACCGCCGGCGGCGGCCGGTACGACCACCACGGAGCCGGGACCGAGCTCCGCGAACTGCACGATGCCCATCGCCGTACGGCCCGTACCGATCATCGCGACCGCTTGGGCGAAGTCCAGACGCTTCGGAACCTCGTGCAGACGGTCGACGTCCGTCACGGCGAGCTCGGCGTAACCGCCCGGCGCGAACCCGAGATGGGCGACGACACGCCTGCCGAGCCAGCCCTCCGGGACGCCGTCCCCCAGCGCCTCGACGACACCGGCGACCTCGCGGCCCGGGACGGTGGGCAGGACCGGCAGCTCGGGCAGCGGACCCCGCATGCCCTCACGCAGCGCCGTGTCCAGCAGATGGACACCCGCCGCCCGGACGGCGACCCGCACCTGCCCCGGTCCCGGCCGGGGGTCCTCCACCTCCGCGTAGGTGAGGTTCTCGGCCGGACCGAAAGCGTGCAGACGGATGGCGCGCATGGGATCCCCCGGTTCTTCACGACCGCTCTTCATGACCGCGGCCTTCACGGCTGTCTCGGGACCCCACTCTTCGACCTCAAGCATGCTTGAGGTCAAGCTCCTTCCGGCCGAGCGCCAACGACACCGCCGTCAGGGCACTGTTGAAGGACACTTCCGACAGCACCCCCGGAGCCGCGACCTGGTCCCCGGCGAGATACACACCGTCACCGCGATCCACGGCGGGCCGGTCACGCCAGCTCGTACCCGGCAGATCGACGGCGCCCGTACGCCCGTTCGCCACCGCCTCCCGCCGCCAGGTGACCCGCTCACGCCACCCCTCGAAGGCCAGGTCCAGCAACTCCTCCGCACGAGCGACACCGTCCGCCTTGGACTCCCGCGGGCCGATCGGGATCTGGCCCTGGATCAGCTGCTCGCCGGCCGGGGCGAGGGAACGGTCCCGAGCGGTGAACCGCTCCAGCCACCCGGGCGCGTCCAGATCCGACACGGCGAACGCGTCCCCGCGCCGGGCCCGCACCGCCAGGTCAACGAGCACCGTACGGCCGCTCGGCCACGTCAGGGAGTCGTCCCTCAGCAGACGGCGCGCGGCGTCCAGCGAAGTGGCGACCACGACCGGCGTGCCGGTGGGCAGCGTGTCCACACGCGACAGCGTCTCCATCCGGACACCCATGTTCCATGCCCGGGCCGCCATCCGGTCGACGACACCGCCCCATCCCCCACGCGGACAGTGCGCCTCGGGCGGCACCTTGGTCGCCCGCCGCAACCGCTCCTGCACGAAGGCGGCCGACAGCCCACCCGGATCGTGGTGGAACAGCGCCACGGCCGAGTAGTGAGCGGCGGCCCGGGCCCCCTCCTCACCCGCCACCCCCGACGCCCAGCTCAGGAAGTCCACGTCCACCGGCGCCTGTTGCGCGGTACGCCGCAGCAGCTTCAGCATCGAAAAGGGCGGGGTACGGCGCAGCGCGCCGCGATGGCGCAGCCGGAGCCGGGCCGCCTCCAGGGGAGGAATCGGCGCCGGCGGCCCGATCAGATCGCGCTGCCTGAGCCACGTCCAGTGCGGACCGCCGCTGTACAGGGCGTGCGGGCCCTCGTTCGTCCGGTACGGGCCCTCGGCGGTCCGCGCCCGGCCCCCCAAGGTGTGATGGGCCTCGTACACGGTGACCTTGGCGCCCGCCTCGGCAGCGGTGATGGCCGCGGTCAGTCCGGCGAAGCCGCCGCCGACGACGGTGATGCGGTGCATGACTGGGATCTCCCTCGGGGTCGGGATCGGGCTCGGAGGTCGCATCGGGTGCGATCCGCTCTCCGACTACGAGCCCCCGAGCCCTGCGGAATGTGACATCACCGACGTCGCCGCAGCTCAGACCGACTGTCAGTGGCAGGGCCCACCATGAAGACCATGAACGCCAAGGCGACCGGACCGACCCGCGGCCCGAAGCCCACACCCCTGAAGAGCGCACGCCGGCCGGACCTGCGACTGCCCCCACTGGAGCCGTACACGGCACAGGAACTCGACCCCGACGGCGACTACGACGGCCTGGAGTTCCGCGAGACGGACCTCAGCCGTCAGGACGGGGCGGGAGCCCGCTTCATGGACTGCGCCCTGACCGACTGCGTCCTGGACGAGACCCGGCTGCGCCACGCCCGCATCCTCGACTCGGCCCTCACCGGCCCCCGCGGCGTCGGCACCGACCTCGCCGAGGCCACCCTGCGCGACGTCGAACTGACCGACGCCCGCCTCGGCGGCACCCAGCTGCACGGCGCCGTACTGGAACGCGTCCTGGTCCGCGGCGGCAAGATCGACTACCTCAACCTGCGCACGGCCCGCCTCCGGGACGTCGTCTTCGAGTCCTGCCTCCTCGTCGAACCCGACTTCGGCGGCGCCCGCCTGGACCGGGTGCGGTTCGTGGACTGCACCCTGAAAGGCGCCGACCTCACCGCGGCCACCCTCAAGGACGTCGACCTGCGCGAAGCCGCGTCCCTGGACATCGCACGCGGCGTGGACCGACTGGCGGGCGCGGTGATCAGCCCGACCCAACTGCTGGACCTGGCACCGGTGTTGGCGGGGGCGATGGGGATCCGGGTGGAGGGGTGACCCCCGGCGGACACCTCCGCGGCAGGGAAAAGCCCAGGCCGGAAGGATCCGACCCGGGCTTTTTCGGAGCCCCCTGTCGGATTCGAACCGACGACCTACGCATTACAAGTGCGTTGCTCTGGCCAGCTGAGCTAAGGAGGCGCCGCGTACTACCACGCCGTACGCATGGGCGGCTCCACTGTACACAGACCTCGTTTCCCCGAGCCACGCTGTTTGCGCCCCGGCGGCGATCACCGACGTCGCCGGGTCAGTCCAGCTCGTAGTCGAAGCCGTACGCCACCGCATCCTCCCCGTGCCGAGCGGTGAACCCCCCGCTCCCCCGCAGCCCCGCCAGCTCCCCGCTGCCCGATCCCGCCACGACCTCGAACGTGCAGTGCACCGTGCCGTCGGCGTCGAAGTGGCCCCGTTCCTCCAGGGCGAAGCCTCCCTCGCGGCCGTCCAGGCGGCCGGTGATCAGTTCCATGCCGGTGTAGGTGCCGGTCTTCTCCGTCACGTAGACGATGGAGTACTCGCAGTGGGTGGCGGCGGCCTCGATGCCGCCGTGGAAGGTGTTGGTCACGGCGGCGTGGGCCAGGCGCGGGGCCGTGTCGGCCGGGCCGACCGGGTGCTCCTTCCAGTCGGCGAAGGTGAAGTGGCCCGTGGTCCGGGTGGTGGGCATGGATGTCCTCTCCGTCGGTCGTACGGCTCGGTCCGCCGTACGGGACGACCCTGACAGCCGTACCTGACATCTCCTGTCAGGTACGGCAGACGGGCCCGGGACAATGGCCGCCATGCGAGCCGACCGCCTCCTCTCCCTCCTGCTGCTTCTGCAGAACCGCGGCCGGATGACCGCCCCGGAGCTCGCCGCGGAGCTGGAGGTGTCGGTGCGGACGGTCTACCGGGACGTCGAGGCGCTGAGCGCCGCGGGCGTGCCGGTGTGTGCCGATCGGGGGCCGGACGGCGGATACCGCCTGGTCGACGGCTACCGGACCCGGCTGACGGGGCTCACGGACGCGGAGGCCGGTTCGCTGTTCCTGGCCGGGATGCCCGGTCCGGCGCGGGAGCTGGGGCTGGGGGCGGTGCTGGCGAGCGCGCAACTGAAGGTGCAGGCGGCGCTACCGGCCGACCTGGCCGAGCAGGCGCGGCGGGTCCAGGAGCGGTTCCATCTGGACGCGCCGGCGTGGTTCCGGGAGGCCGACCCGGTACCGTTCCTGGAGGCGGTGGCGCGGGCGGTGTGGGAGCGGCGGATGCTGCGCGTGCGCTACCGGCGGTGGCGCGGTGAGGTGCGGCGGGAGGTGCGCCCGCTGGGGCTCGTGCTGAAGGGGGGCGTCTGGTACCTGGTGGCGCAGGCGGAGGGAACGGCCGTACGGACGTACCGGGTGTCGCGGGTGCTGGAGGCGGCGGAGACCGGGGAGGTCTTCGAGCGTCCCGCCGGGTTCGATCTGGGGGCCTTCTGGGAGGAGTCCTCCCGACGACTGGAGGCCGCGGTGTGGCAGGGGACGGCCCGGTTGCGGATCTCGCCGCGTGCGCGGCGTCTGCTGCCGGCTCAGTTCGGTGCGGCGGGCGTGCGGGCCCTGCAGAGCGCGGGGCCGCCGGACGACGCGGGCTGGGTGGAGGTGGAGATGCCGGTGGAGGCGGAGGCGGTCGCGGTGAGCGATCTGCTCCGGCTGGGCACGGAGGCGGAGGTGCTCGGCCCGCCCGCTCTGCGGCGGGCCGTGGCCCGGGCGGTGGCGGTGCTGGCGGACCGTTACGGCCAGGACGCCCAGGTCCGGGAGACCGTCCCGTGAACGGCCGCTTCGAAAGTTTCCGCGAAATTCACAGGGCTCCGGGTACTGACAGACCAGGTGAACGCCGGGTACCGTCCTGAGCCAGTTCACCCCGTGGACTACACCACAACGACACCACACGGATCCACCCGTCGTGGCACCACCTTCCTACAACGGATCGTCCGGCACGTTCCTGCCGGTAGAAGGGGGCCCATTCACCATGGCCACTGTCTCGTTCGACAAGGCGACCCGGATCTACCCGGGTTCCGACAAGCCCGCCGTGGACGCGCTCGACATCGAGATCGAGGACGGCGAGTTCCTCGTTCTGGTCGGCCCGTCCGGCTGCGGAAAGTCCACCTCGCTCCGCATGCTGGCGGGGCTCGAGGACGTGAACTCCGGCGCCATCCGCATCGGCGACCGTGACGTCACGCACCTGCCGCCGAAGGACCGGGACATCGCCATGGTGTTCCAGAACTACGCGCTCTACCCGCACATGACGGTCGCCGACAACATGGGCTTCGCGCTCAAGATCGCCGGCGTCAACAAGGCGGAGATCCGGCAGAAGGTCGAGGAGGCCGCGAAGATCCTCGACCTGACCGAGTACCTGGACCGCAAGCCGAAGGCCCTGTCGGGCGGTCAGCGCCAGCGTGTCGCGATGGGCCGCGCCATCGTGCGTGAGCCGCAGGTGTTCCTCATGGACGAGCCGCTGTCCAACCTGGACGCCAAGCTCCGCGTCTCGACGCGTACGCAGATCGCGTCACTGCAGCGCCGCCTCGGCATCACCACCGTCTACGTCACCCACGACCAGGTCGAGGCCATGACGATGGGCGACCGCGTGGCGGTCCTCAAGGACGGTCTGCTCCAGCAGATCGACACCCCGCGCAACATGTACGACAAGCCCGCCAACCTCTTCGTGGCCGGCTTCATCGGCTCCCCGGCGATGAACCTGGTCGAGGTGCCGATCACCGACGGCGGTGTGAAGTTCGGCAACTCGGTGGTGCCGGTGCAGCGCGACGCGATCTCCGCCACCACCGACAAGACCGTCACCGTCGGTGTCCGCCCGGAGCACTTCGACGTGGCCGGCGCCGAGTCGGACCAGGGCCTCGCCGTGACGGTGAACGTCGTCGAGGAGCTCGGCGCCGACGCCTACGTCTACGGCACCGCGAAGATGGGCGACACCTCCAAGGACCTGGTCGTCCGCGTCAACGGCCGTGACGTGCCGGAGAAGGGCAGCCAGCTGCACGTCGTGCCGCGCTCCGGCGAGACCCACGTGTTCTCGACCTCGACCGGCGAGCGCCTGTCCGACTGAGCGCCGCCCGGTCCACGGCACCGGACAAACACCCGACCTGGGGTGATTCACCCAGGTTGACGAGGAGGGCCCCGCAGACCGCTGCGGGGCCCTTTTCCGCTGTCGACAAATACCCCGGCACACCGGTCATTTCGAGCCGCGTGCGTCAACCCCGTACCCAATTTCGGACGGTCTCTCATCCCCCGAACCGGTGACTAAATGTCTACAAACCATTACGGGGCGCTACCCTCACACGCGTGAAGCACACCACTACCCCACAGACGCGACGCGGCCGGGGCCCCGCCCGCCGGATCGGCCGCTCCCTCGCCCTCGTCCTGCCCGTCGTCCTGGTACTTTCCGGGACCCTCGCGGTCACCCACGTCAACTGGTCGGGGAACCCCTCCGGTCCGGTGCTGACCGCCGCGGACACCGCCCTGTCGGACAGCGCCTCGAAGGCCGACGCGCGCGCCCCTCAGGACGTCCTGCGCGACCAGCTGCTGACCGAGCTGCAGGAGGAGGACCCGGGTGTCGCCCTCACCCACCTCCAGCAGGCCGTCGACGACCGGCCCTCACTGGCCAGGCACTGCACGTCGATCGCCCGTGCCCTCGGCCGTGCCGCGGTCCGGGTGTACGGCCCCACCCGCGCCCAGTCCTTCGCGCGTCCGGTCTGCGACACGTCCTTCGCCTCGGGCGTCACCGCCGCGCACCGCTGAGCGCACCGAACGACCGATCCGCCAGGTGGGAAGTGGGTAACGGCTGATGTAAGAGACGGCTGTCCACGGGATGCGCGAGCGGGACGCCACGTACAGTTCGGTCATGACCGATCCGAGTGCCGCGTCCCGCCCCGTCCAAGCCGTCGTCCTGGCCGGCGGCCAAGGTTCCCGGCTGCGTCCCTACACCGACGACCGGCCCAAGCCGATGGTCGAGATCCCCGGTACGGGGACGCCGATCATCGGCCATCAGCTGTCCTGGCTCGCCGAAGAGGGCGTGACCGACGTCGTCGTGTCCTGCGGCCACCTGGCCGAGGTGCTGCAGAAGTGGCTGGACACGGCCGATCTGCCGCTCTCCGTCACCACGGTCGTGGAGACGGAACCCCTCGGCCGCGGCGGCGGGCTGAAGTACGCCGCCGCGCACCTCCCGCACCCGGACCGGCCCTGGTACGCCACGAACGGCGACATCTGGACCCGTTTCTCGCTGCGCGACATGGCGGACTTCCACACCGAGCGGGACGCCGTCGCGACCGTCGCCCTGGCCCGCCCGCGCATTCCGTGGGGCGCGGTGAAGACCGACGGCTTCGGCCACATCACCGACTTCATCGAGTCCCCGCCGTCCACCTTCGAGATCAACGCGGGTGTGTACGTCTTCTCCCCCGAGTTCGCCGGCATGCTCCCGGAGCGCGGCGACCACGAGCGCACCACGTTCCCGCACCTGGCCCGCGTGCGTCGCCTGGCCGGTTTCCCCATCCCGCAGGGCTCCTACTGGCGCGCCATCGACACCGCCAAGGACCTGACGGAGGCGGCGAGGGAACTGGCGGCCCTGGGCCGCTGACCTCCTCGGGCACACCGCCGGCAGCCACAGCAGCCACCCGCCGTTCCCAGGAACCGTTCCGCAGGAACACCGCCGACCAGGCACGCCGACGGGGTCCCGCACGTCGTCCGTGCGGGACCCCGTCGTCGTACGTACCGGCGCCGCGGCCGGCCCCAAGGGGCCGGCCCGGGTGGGAGCCTCAGCCCAGCAGGCCGCCCACGAGTCCCGGCTCCCCGGTGGAGGAGCCGCCGTCGGAGCCGCCGGCCGAGCCGCTGCCGCTGGTCGCACTGCCGCCGGAGGTCGGGCCGGAGCTGGTGCTCGGCGCCTGTCCGGCCGGGGAGGACCGCTGGGGCGGGACCTGGCCGACGCTGCCCTGGGTCTGGCTGGGAGCGCCCGTGGTGGCGGTGCCGCTCTCGCGGGCCGCGCCCGGGGTGGTCGCGGCGCTGGCGGACGGGGAGGCCGCGCCCGACGTGGCGCCCTGGGTGGGCGAGGTGGACGCCGACGGCGTGCGCTTCTGCCGCTGGCCGGGCTCCTGCGGGAGCGGGGAGCCGGGCAGCTCGTTGCGCGGGGCCTCCCCCGGGCCGGGTACGACCACGCGGTCGACGTCGCGGACGGCCCCGCCGAGCAGCGAGCCGACGAGGAGCGTGATCCCGGCGACGACGGCGGTGACGAGGGCGCCGCGGCGCAGCACGTAGCGGCGCAGGTCCCACAGGGCGGCGCGGGGTCCGAGGCGGCGCCAGGCGCTGCCCGCGAGCCGGCCGTCCACGGAGTAGACCGGGGCGCCGGCGATGATCAGCGGGGACCAGGCGGCGAGGTAGATGATGTCGGGGGTCTCGTAGGCGGGGACGCTCGTCCAGCTGACGGTGACCAGCAGCGCGGCCGACAGCGTCGCGCCGCCCACGGCTGCGACGCGCTGCCAGCAGCCGAGGACCGTCAGGACGCCCACGATGACCTGGGCGAAGGCGATGACGAGCCCGGCGCCGACCGGGTGCTGGAGGGCGAACTGGCGCAGGGGCTCGGCGACTTCCCAGGGGTGCAGGGTGTTCAGCCACTTCACCAGGGAGCCGCGCTCGCCGCCGTCGAAGTAGACGGGGTCGCACAGCTTGCCCATGCCGGCGTAGATGGAGATGAAGCCGAGGAAGACGCGCAGCGGCAGCAGCACGACGCCGAGGTGCATACGGCGGCCCGGGTAGTAGGCGTGCCGTGCCGGGTCGTCGCCGTGCCGCCTGGCGGACCGCCCGGTCTGCTCGCAGTCCGCCGCGGGACAGGCGCCGTGGTCGCCGTAGTCCGCGAAGTCGTCGTCCTGGTAGCCGGGTTCGTCGTAGGAGCTGCCGGCGGTGCGCATGGGCGGCAGCAGGCGGGTCTCACCGGAGGCGGGGGTGCGCTGGGCACCGACCACCGGGGTCTCGACGGTCTGGGCGTAGTCGTCCTGCGGGGCCTCGTCGCCGTAGCCGGTGTCGACGCGGGGGATGACCTGCGTGGCCCCGGCGTCGGAGAGCGGCTCGTCGGCGTACCGGACGCTTTCGCTCCGCACGGCCTGCAGGAGCCGGTGGGCGCCGGTGTCGTCCGGGGCGGACCTGCCGCTCCAGACGACGGGCCGGCGGCGGGGCTGGGTCGCGCCGGCATGGCCGGCGGTGCCCATGGCGGGGATGCGGGCGGTGTCCTCGGCGGCGCTCAGATGCCGTGCGATCCGAGGGGATTGGATGCGCCGCGTCGAGGCGCCCAGCTGCACGCGGAAGCTCGCGTGGTTGACGATGACCTGCGCCGGATCGCTCGGCACCTTCACCATGCTCAGCGCGGGAGCGTCGTCGTGTCCCGACGAGCGGTCCCCCGTGGGTGTGCGGGGTGTTCTGGTGTCCACACTCATCTAACCGAGTGACGTGGTGTTAGGACACTGCTTTGACTCGCCGGATCTGTCCGGACCGCGTCAAGCTTGCCCGAACCGACCGGAACACCCCGTCTGGATGAAGGTGCCGAACGCCCGTTCAGGCCCTGCGGCGCGCCGCCTCGTACAGCACGATCCCCGCCGCCACACCGGCGTTGAGCGATTCGGCGCCGCCGGGCATCGGAATCCGCACCCGGAAGTCGCACGTCTCGCCGACCAGCCGCGACAGCCCCTTGCCCTCGCTGCCGACGACGATGACGACGGGTCCCTCCAGCGCGTCCAGCTCGCCGAGTTCGACGTCCCCGTCGGCGGCGAGCCCGACCACCATGATCCCGGCCTTCTTGTACGCCTCCAGAGCCCGTGTCAGGTTCGTGGCGCGGGCGACGGGCGTACGGGCGGCCGTACCGGCGGACGTCTTCCACGCGCCGGCGGTCATGCCGGCGGCGCGCCGCTCGGGCACGACGACGCCGTGTCCGCCGAAGGCGGCGACGGACCGTACGACGGCACCGAGGTTGCGCGGGTCGGTCACCCCGTCCAGGGCGACGATCAGCGGGTCCTCACCCTCGTCGGCGGCGTTGTCGGCGAGGTCCTGCGGGTGGGCGTACTCGTACGGCGGGACCTGGAGCACCAGCCCCTGGTGGTTGAGCCCGTTGGTCATGCGGTCGAGCTCGGGCCGGGGCGCCTCCATGAGGTTGATGCCCCCGCGCTCGGCGGCCAGTTGCAGCGCCTCGCGGACCCGCTCGTCGTTGTCGATGAACTGCTGGACGTACAGCGTGTTGGCGGGCACTCCCTCGCGCAGTGCCTCGACGACGGGGTTGCGGCCGACGACGAGTTCGGAGGTGCCCTTGGAGCGGGGCCCCTTGGCGCGGCTCTGGGCGCGCCGGGCCTTGGCCTGGGCGGCGCGCTGCTTGGCGTGGCCCTTGCGCATCTCGGCGGGCGGGGTCGGCCCCTTGCCCTCCAGGCCCCGGCGCCGCTTGCCGCCACTGCCGACCTGCGCGCCCTTCTTGCCGGACATGCGGCGGTTGTTCGCGGCCATGATCTACCTGTCTCTGTCGCGTGCGTACGTACGTCTGTGCAGTGTGCCGCCCGGAGGCCCGGGCGGCACAGTCGATCAAGCGGGGCGCTAGCGCGGGCCGAGGCTCCAGCGCGGCCCCTGCGGGCTGTCCTCGATGACCAGACCGGACTGGTTGAGCTGGTCGCGGATGGCGTCCGCGGTGGGCCAGTCCTTGCGGGCCCGGGCGGCCTCTCGCTGGTCGAGGACCATGCGGACCAGGGTGTCGACGACACCGTGCAGGTCCTCGCCCCGGTCGGTCTCCCCGGCCCAGTGCGGGTCCAGCGGGTCCAGGCCGAGCACGCCGAGCATGGCGCGCACCTCGGCGAGGCGGGCGACGGCGGCCTCCTTGTCGTCGGCGGCCAGCGCGCTGTTGCCCTGCCGGACCGTGGTGTGGACGACCGCGAGCGCCTGCGGCACCGACAGGTCGTCGTCCATGGCCTCGGCGAAGGCGGGAGGCACGTCGGGAGCGGGCTCGACGACCCCCGCCTTCTCCACCACCCGCTGCACGAAGCCCTCGATCCGCGCGAACGCCGACTCGGCCTCGCGCAGGGCCTCCTCGCTGTACTCGATCGTCGACCGGTAGTGCGGGGTGCCCAGGTAGTAGCGCAGCACGATGGGACGCCACTGCTTGACCATCTCGCCGACCAGCACCGAGTTGCCGAGCGACTTGGACATCTTCTCGCCGCTCATGGTGACCCAGGCGTTGTGCACCCAGTACTGGGCGAAGTCGTCGCCGTACGCCTTGGCCTGCGCGATCTCGTTCTCGTGGTGCGGGAAGACCAGGTCCAGGCCGCCGCCGTGGATGTCGAAGGCCGAGCCGAGGTACTTGTGCGCCATGGCCGAGCACTCCAGGTGCCAGCCCGGCCGGCCCCGTCCCCACGGCGTCTCCCAGTCGGGCTCGCCCGGCTTGGTCGCCTTCCACATCGCGAAGTCGCGCGGGTCGCGCTTGCCGGTGATGCCCTCCTCGGCGGGCTGGCGCATCTCCTCCAGGTCCTGCCCGGACAGCTCCAGGTACGAGGGCCAGGACCGCACGTCGAAGTAGACGCTGCCGTCGGCCTCGTAGGCGTGCCCGCGCTCGATGAGGGTGCGCATCATCTCGACCATCTCGGTGACATGGCCGGTGGCGCGGGGCTCGTAGGTGGGCGGCAGGCAGCCGAGCGCCTGGTAGCCGTCGTTGAAGGCGCGCTCGTTCTCGTAGCCGATGGCCCACCAGGGGCGGCCCTGGTCCGCCGACTTGGCGATGATCTTGTCGTCGATGTCGGTGACGTTGCGGACGAACGTCACCTGGTAGCCGCGGTACTCGAACCAGCGGCGCATGATGTCGAAGTTCAGTCCCGACCGGATGTGCCCGATGTGCGGGGCCGCCTGCACGGTGGCGCCACACAGGTAGATCGAGACGCGACCCGGCTTGAGCGGGGTGAAGTCACGGATCTGCCGGGCGCTGGTGTCGTACAGGCGAATAGTCACGTGTCCCAGGGTAGTGGGCCGCGCGCAGTGCCTTGCGACCTTCCGCGCAAGGGGGACGGATTCGTGACGTTCGCCCCCTTCACGCGACTGCCTCAGGAGCCGGCCCTGACCACCAGCGCCGTGGCCACCGCCATCAGGCCCTCGCCGCGCCCGGGGAAGCCGAGACCGTCCGTGGTCGCGCCCGACACGGACACCGGAGCCCCGGCCGCCTCCGAGAGGATCTTCTGGGCCTCCTCGCGGCGCTTGCCGATCTTCGGCCGGGGGCCGACGACCTGCACCGCGATGTTGCCGATCCGGAAGCCGGCCTCCCGCACGATCCGGGCGGCCTCCGTCAGCAGCACCACTCCGGACGCCCCCGACCACTCGGGCCGGCCGGTGCCGAAGTGCTGCCCCAGGTCGCCGAGGCCGGCGGCGGAGAACAGCGCGTTGCAGGCCGCGTGCGCGACGACGTCCGCGTCGGAGTGCCCGGCCAGCCCGGGCCCCTCGCCCTCCCACTTCAGGCCCGCGCACCACAGCTCGCGGCCCTCCTCGAAGGCGTGGATGTCGGTGCCGATGCCGACCTGCGGCAGGGGCGTCCCCGCGAAGCCGTCAGAAGCCATCGTTGAGCCTCCTGCGCGCCAGCACCGCCTCGGCGAGCACCAGGTCCAGGGGGCGCGTGACCTTGAACGCCTCCTCGTGCCCGGGCACCGCCACGACCGTCAGCCCCAGCTGCTCGACCATCCCGGCGTCGTCGGTGACGTCACCGGTGACCTCCGTGTGCGCCCGTACGAGCGTCGCCCGGTCGAAGCCCTGCGGCGTCTGCACCGCGCGCAGCCGCGCCCGCTCCGGCGTGGCGACGACCGGCTCGGGATCGCCCGGGACGGCCGCGGGCTCGACCTGCTTGACGGTGTCGGCGAGCGGCAGCGCCGGGACGACGGCGGGCGCGCCTTCCCGTACGGCCTCGATGACGGCGTCCACCGTGTCCACCGGCACCAGCGGCCGGGCCGCGTCGTGCACGAGCACGATGTCGTAGTCGGAGGGCAGCGCGTCCAGGCCGAGCCTGACGGACTCCTGGCGCGACTGCCCGCCCGGTACGACGAGGAAGTCCGTCCGCTCGGGCAGCGCGTGCGCGTCGAGCAGGGACTTGACCTCGCCTGCGCCGTCGGGCGGGGCCACGACGATCACCAGCGAGACATGGCGCGACGCGGCCATCGCGCGCACCGCGTGGATGAGCATGGGGGTGCCGCCCAGCGCACGGAGCGCCTTGGGGGCGCCCGGACCGAGGCGTACACCTCGGCCGGCGGCCGGGATCACGGCCGCCGTGCGGGCCGCCGACGGCGTGGGGCGCGAATCGTCAGACATAGTTCCTGTCAGGTTTGTGTGCTCGGCCCAGGTGGGTATGGCCTGGGAGGTACCCCCTGCTCGCGGAGCGTGGGGGAGTGCCGGGCGCGACGCCTTGACCGGCCCCTTCCGTGACACTGGTCGAGCCAGCCGCCCGGGCCCGGCACACCGGAGCGCGGGGACGTGAGTGACGACACATCACGGCACGCCCCGCGGCGTACGGCGAGCGAGTACGAACATGCCGCAGCGCCCGGCGACAGAAGTTGCGTCATCGGGCACCGCGGCATTGTGCTGTGCGAAGTGCTGAACGAACGGGCTTCGCCTCGGGTCAGGAGGCGAGAACCTCGTCGAGCAGGGCCTCGGCCTTGTCCTCGTTGGTGTTCTCCGCGAGGGCGAGCTCGCTCACCAGGATCTGGCGAGCCTTGGCGAGCATGCGCTTCTCACCGGCGGAGAGTCCGCGCTCGCGCTCGCGACGCCACAGGTCACGCACGACTTCCGCGACCTTGATGACATCGCCCGAGGCGAGCTTCTCCAGGTTTGCCTTGTAGCGACGGGACCAGTTCGTGGGCTCCTCGGCGTACGGCGCGCGCAGCACCTCGAAGACCCGGTCCAGCCCGTCCTGACCGACCACATCACGCACGCCGACGAACTCCGCATTGTCCGCTGGCACACGTACCGTCAGGTCACCCTGGGCGACCTTCAGCACCAAGTAGGTCTTGTCCACGCCTTTGATCTGGCGAGTTTCGATGGCCTCGATCAGCGCGGCCCCGTGATGGGGATAGACCACGGTGTCGCCAACCTTGAACGTCATGTGACAGGTACCCCTTCCGTGGCTATCCAGGGTAACACGGATACGGCGTCTTCTGAATGGCGTTTTCGCAGGTCAGGGCATATCTCGGGGCTTGACAACAGCGACACGAACGTGCTTCGCCGGGCGAGCGGAACAAGATATTCGCAGGTCGGAGCGGCTGTCCGGGGCAGGTGAAACGCGTACGGTACACGCATCCGGAGGCCCATCCGGGCGACCGAACATCCCGGTATGTCCGGTTCCAGGCGTGCGACTTCCGCTACTCCGTTCGGCGGCCCGAGCCGGGTTCCGGCCGAATCGGGAATTGATCACGGAGGGCCGGACGGCGCGGCCGGTGATCAATTCCGGGGGCGCCCGCGCATTCCTTCACGAGAAATGCCGCGAGCCCCCGGGGATGGTTAGCGGCACTCCCGGGCGCTACTTATGTGAATGTCGGACGACGGCGGGGCCAATGGGACCACCGAGTCGCTTGTGCCGCAGTGGGACGAGGGTGTCGGGGGGTCGGGTGCGGGCGCGCGCGGGCGGCTCGGTAACCTAAGCCCGCTGACAGACACTTAGGGCGGCTTTACACCTCGCCGCCGCCTCGCTCGAGTCAAGGAGTTGCCGCCGCCGTGAGCAGCAGCCTTCGACGCGGCGCCCTCGCCGCCGCCGCCATCGCGTTCTCGATCGCCTCGCTCGCCGCGTGCGGTGCCGGCAACAACGCCCAGACCCTGCAGATCAAGCCGGACAACGCGGCGACGACCGTCGGCGACATCAAGATCCAGAACGCCATCGTCATCACCCAGCCCGACCGCGAGTCGACGGGCCCGGCCGTGGTGTCCGCCACCCTCTTCAACTCCGGCGACACCGCCCAGGAGCTGGAGTCGATCACCCTGCCCGGCACCGGAAAGACCGCCGAGCTGAAGCCCGCCAAGGGCAGCCGCAGCCTTACCGTCCCGGCAGGCGGGTCGCTGATCCTCGGCGGCAAGGACAACGCCTCCGCCGTCCTGCCCAGCAGCCGCGAGGCCGTCCAGGACGGCAACGCGCAGAAGGTCACCTTCACCTTCAGCGAGACCGGCGACGTGAGCCTCGAGGCGTTCGTCGTCCCGGCCGAGGGCTACTTCTCCTCCTGGGGGCCGACCGAGGTCCCGGCCGCGCCGGGTGCCTCGGCGAGCCCGTCGGGCGAGCCGTCCGAGGGCGCGTCGGCCTCGCCGGGCCACACCCCCGGCACGTCGGCCTCCCCGACCGAGTCGGCGGCGGCCGAGGGCGGGTCGGCGGCCGGCCACTGAGCGGCCGTACCGCGACCGGTTCGTACGAGAAGGGCGGGGCCTCCGTGGAGGCCCCGCCCTTCTCGTCGTGCGTACGGGCCGTCGGCGACGCAAGCGTCTCCGTCGTCCGGGTCCGGTCTACGGCTCGAACTTGTAGCCGAGGCCGCGGACCGTCACCAGGTAGCGCGGGGCGCCCGGATCCGGCTCGATCTTGGCGCGCAGACGCTTGACGTGCACGTCGAGGGTCTTGGTGTCGCCGACGTAGTCGGCGCCCCAGACCCGGTCGATGAGCTGCATGCGGGTCAGCACGCGGCCGGCGTTGCGCAGCAGCATCTCCAGCAGGTCGAACTCCTTCAGCGGCAGGTCGATCTTGGTGCCGCCCACGGTGACGACGTGCCGGTCGACGTCCATACGCACCGGGCCGGCCTCCAGCGCGGCCGGCGCCACCTCCTCCGGCTCGCCGCGGCGGCGCAGCACGGCGCGGATGCGCGCGACCAGTTCCCGGGAGGAGAACGGCTTGGTGACGTAGTCGTCGGCCCCTATCTCCAGGCCGACGACCTTGTCGATCTCACTGTCCTTCGCGGTCACCATGATGACGGGGACGTTGGAGCGGCCGCGCAGCTGGCGGCACACCTCCGTGCCCGGCAGGCCGGGCAGCATCAGGTCGAGGAGGACGAGATCGGCGCCGTTGCGCTCGAACTCGTCGAGTCCGTCGGGCCCCGTGGTCGCGACGGCGACCTCGAAGCCCTCCTTGCGGAGCATGTACGACAGGGCGTCGGAGAAGGACTCCTCGTCCTCGACGACGAGCACACGGGTCACGGAAGGACCTCCGGGGCGGAAAGCGTTTCGTACGCGGTGGTGTTCGGGGATGAGTCGTGGGATGCGGGGGTGGACCGCCCGGTCTCTGCGTCGAGGCCCGCGCCTGCGGCGCGCGCGTCCCGGGCGGACTGCTGTGCTGCGCGGTCACGGGCCGCACCGGCCTCCGGCAGCCGCAGCGTGAAGGTGGAGCCCTGGCCTTCGGCGCTCCACACCGTGACCTCCCCGCCGTGCGAGGCGACCACGTGCTTCACGATCGCGAGGCCCAGCCCCGTGCCGCCGGTGGCACGGGAGCGGGCCGGGTCGACGCGGTAGAAGCGCTCGAAGATGCGCTCCTTGTCCTTGTCGGAGATGCCGATGCCCTGGTCGGTCACGGCGATCTCGATCAGGTCCCCGCCGGGCTGGCTCACCCTGCGGGCGGCGATGCCGACGCGGGTGCGGGCCGGGGAGTAGTTGACGGCGTTCTCGACGAGGTTGCCGAGGGCGGCGGCGAGCTGGCCGCGGTTGCCCCACACGGCCAGGTCGGCGGTACCGCCCTCCTGCCGGCCGCCTCCCCCCTGACCGAGCCCTTCGGGCACCCCTACGTTCGAGGCCATGGTGATCTGCTTGGTGCCGGCCTGGTGCCGGCAGCGGTCGATGGCCTCCGCGACCAGTTCGTCGACGCGGACCGGCTCGGCGTCCTCCAGCGGGTCGTCGTTCTGCACCCGGGAGAGGTCGATGAGCTCCTGCACCAGGTTGGTCAGCCGGGTCGCCTCGATCTGCATCCGTCCGGCGAAGCGCTCCACGGCCTCCGGGTCGTCGGAGGCGTCCATGACGGCCTCCGACAGGAGGGAGAGCGCGCCGACGGGCGTCTTGAGCTCGTGGCTGACGTTCGCGACGAAGTCGCGCCGGACCGCCTCGATACGGCGGGCCTCGGTGAGGTCCTCGACGAGCAGCAGCACCAGCCGGGAGCCGAGGGGGGCCACGCGCGCGGAGACGGCGAGGGCCTCGCCCCGCCCGGTCCCGCGCCGCGGCAGGTCCAGCTCGACCTGGCGTATCTCCCCGTCCCGTCGGGTGTCCCGGGCCATCTGGAGCATGGGCTCGACGGCGAGCTTGCCGCCGCGCACCAGCCCGAGGGCGTAGGCGGCGGAGCTGGCCTTGACCACGGCGTCCGCCTCGTCGAGGACGACGGCGGAGGAGCGCAGGACGGACAGGACGGTGTCCACGCCCGGCGGAAGCACCGGGTCGGTGTGCAGGGAGGTACGAGTCGGGCGCTTCTGCTCGCGCTCGCTCCAGCGGAACGCCAGCATGGCGATGACGCCGGTGAGCACCCCGGCGATCGCTGCCGCTGCGGCGACCGCCGCGTTCACGTCCATGCATCCAGGTTAGGCATGGGGTGCGACATCCCCACAGCCGTCGGAGGGCGAGCTCGAACAGTCGTCGCCCAGAGTTCACCTTGGAGCCAGTAATGGTTCATTTGGGGTGCCGGAAACGGACGCGTACGGGCCGCAACGTGGGAGCGTGGGGTGCGAACCCCCGGAAATGACGTACGAGAGGGAACCCTGATGCGGGACGCGTACCACGAGGAACTGGACTCGATCGGCGACGGTCTGGTGGAGATGGCCCGGCTGGTCGGGTCGGCGATCGGGCGCGCCACGACCGCCATCCTCGACTCCGACCTGAAGCTGGCCGAGAGCGTGATCGAGGCCGACGCCAAGGTCGACGAGCTCCAGCACGGCCTGGAGGCCCGGGCCATAGCCCTGCTGGCGCGGCAGCAGCCGGTCGCGACGGACCTGCGTATCGTCGTCACGTCGCTGCGCATGTCGGCCGACCTGGAGCGCTCCGGCGACCTCGCCCAGCACGTGGCGAAGCTGGCCCGGCTGCGCTACCCGAACCGGGCGGTCCCGCAGGACCTGCACGCCACCATCCTGGAGATGGGCCAGCTCGCCCAGCGTCTGATGGCCAAGGCGGCCGAGGTGATCGTCACCAAGGACGTCGACCTGGCGCTCCAGTTGGAGCAGGACGACGACGCGATGGACCTGCTGCACCGCACCCTCTTCCAGCACCTGATGGACGACCGCTGGAAGCACGGCATCGAGACGGCCGTCGACGTCACGCTGCTCGGCCGCTACTACGAGCGGTTCGCCGACCACGCCGTCTCGGTCGCCAAGCGGGTGGTGTACCTGGTGACCGGCGAGCACGCGGACGAGATCCAGGCCGCGGACATCCAGCCGGAGATCCAGCCGGTGGCGGGCGCCGAGAGCGCCTGAGCAGGCGCGAAAGGGGTCGGCCGGGGCTTCGCCGAGGCGCGTCCGAGCCACAGTGCGCCGTTGATGCGCCCAGCCCCGCGGGCGTCCAATGGGCACAGGCTCCAGCCTTGAGGAGGGACCATGGCCGAATCCCCCATCCCGACCCCCGACCCCACGCAGGAACGCGAGACCGAGCAGCCCGCCGAGATCAAGAACCTGATGCTGATCGCCGCGTGCGGCTGCGGCTCGGGCTGCGGCTGCGGCTGCCAGTCGGGCAGCCCCTGCCAGTGCGGTTGAGACGAGAAGTGGCGTACGGCTGATCCCGTACGACGGTGAAGGGCCCCGGCGCTGCCGCCGGGGCCCTTCGGCGTGCGCTGGCCTTCGGCGTGCGGGCCCGGGGCGGTCCGGGCACCGGTCGCCGCGCAGGCGTCAGGGGCGCAGCATGAAAGAGGGGGCGAGCGCACACGCGACGAGGAGGTGCGGGGCCATGGCCAAGTTCATGGACGTCCACCACAACATGAAGGGCATCACCGAAGACCAGCTGCGTGAGGCCCACAACGCCGACCTGGCCATAGAGAAGGAGGAGAAGGTCCACTTCGAGACGGCCTGGGCGGACCCGGACTCCGGCACGGTCTACTGCCTGTCCGAGGCCCCCTCCGCCGAGGCGGTCCAGCGCATCCACGAACGCGCCGGGCACAAGGCGGACGAGATCCACCCGGTGCCTCTGACGGTGCAGTAGCTCCCACGGGCACACGGGGGTCGGTTCACACACCGGTACACCGATCACGTACACGGCTATTGACGTGTTCAAGGCAAGTCTTTAGCGTCCGCCGGGGGAAAGCGCTTCCCCCGCTGGTCGCCAGCTGTCGCCGGCTCTTGCCAGTTCTTCACGTTCTCGCCTGTGCCTGTGGACCACCGAGCCGACCCCGTGGAGTCCGCCATGCGCCTGAAGACCCTGTCCGCGTTCACCGGCCTGTTAGGGCTGCTGAGCCTCCTGCTCGTCGCGTTACCCGGCACCGCGGCACACGCCGCCACGACGCGCCACGAGGCGGAGACCTCGCCGTCGGTCTGCACCGGCTCCCTCGACTCCAACTACCCCGGCTTCTCCGGCAGCGGCTTCTGCAACGGCGTCAACGCGGCGGGAGCGTACGCCCAGTTCACCGTGAACGCGCCGGCCGCCGGCACGGCGACGCTGCGAGTCCGCTTCGCCAACGGGACGGCCACCGCCCGCCCGGCCGCGCTCCTCGTCAACGGATCGACGGTCCAGACACCGTCGTACGAGGCCACGGGCGCCTGGTCGACCTGGGCCACCAAGACGCTGACCGTCCAGCTGAACGCGGGCGGCAACACCGTCCGGCTGAACCCGACCACCGCGGCCGGCCTGCCCAACGTCGACTACCTCGACGTCGAGGTCGCCGGTCCCGCGGCCGGCCTGCCGTCGAGTTTCCGGTGGCGCTCCAGCGGCCCGCTGATCGGGCCCAAGTCGGACGCCACGCACAGCATCCGGGCCGTGAAGGACCCGTCGGTCGTGTACCACGACGGCCGCTACCACGTGTTCGCCACGACCACGAACAACAGCGGCGCGTACAGCATGGTGTACCTCAACTTCACCGACTGGTCGCAGGCGAACGCGGCCCAGCACCACTACCTGGACCAGACCGCGATCGGCACGGGGTACAAGGCGGCCCCGCAGGTCTTCTACTTCGCGCCGCAGAAGCTCTGGTACCTCGTGTTCCAGACCGGTGACAACGCCGCGTACTCGACGACGGCGAACATCGCCGACCCGAGGTCCTGGAGCGCCCCGAAAAAGTTCTACGCCGGCGGCATGCCGCAGATCATCAGGGACAACATCGGCAACGGCTACTGGGTCGACTTCTGGGTGATCTGCGACAGCGCCAAGTGCTACCTGTTCTCCTCGGACGACAACGGCCACCTGTACCGCTCGGAGACGACGGTGGCCGACTTCCCGAACGGCATGGGCAACACCGTCATCGCGATGCAGGACGCCAACAAGTTCCGCCTGTTCGAGGCGCCCAACGTGTACAAGGTCGCGGGCACCGACACGTTCCTGCTGATGGTCGAGGCGATCGGCGGTGACGGCAAACGCATGTTCCGGTCGTGGACCGCCCCGGCCATCACCGGCCCCTGGCAGCCCCTCGCGGACACCGAGGCCAACCCGTTCGCCCGGGCCAACAACGTCACGTTCGACGGCACACCCTGGACCCGGGACATCAGCCACGGAGAACTGATCCGCAACGGCGTGGACCAGACCCTGACCATCAGCCCGTGCAACCTGCGCTTCCTGTACCAGGGCATGGACCCGGCGGCTACGGACCCGTACAACCTGCTGCCCTGGCGGCTGGGACTGCTGACGCAGACCAACTCGACCTGCTGAGCGACGGGACGGGGGTGGCCCGGCGGTCCCGGGCCATCTTCACGGGAAGCCGCTCCCCGCCCTGTGCTTGTCATAAAGGGATATGTAGGGCTGGAAGCGCGATACAGCGCCGGGACAGTATTAACAAAAGAAACTCGTCACAAAACCCTTCACCCGTTTGCCGCGCATCCGCCGCAGCGGACAGACGTTAGTCGGGATACGAGCGAGGCGACCGCAAAAGGGAACATTCGGCCTGGTCGTGAGCCGTGAGTGAGAGGACTCGACTGTGGAACGGGCGGTAAAGATGGGCTCCTACACCTACATTCCCGCACCGGGACGCTCATCCACGACCGTCGACGGAACTCTCACCAGGGACGGACGCCTCATCGCACTGAGAGCGACGGAGCCCCTCCTACGAGATTTCATCGACGCCATGCGAGCGCTGGAGGACGAGCTCGACCGGCGGTGGATGAGCGCGACGGGCCGGCCCACGTTCGCCCGAGCGGAATGATCAGCCCTCGCCATGTACGACTTCAGCGAAACGGGCACCGGCCGACACCGCGCCCCCACCAGCGCCGCCCCTCATCCGCTGGTGCCACCGGACGCGACCTGGGACCCGGCCGAGGAACTCGCCTTCATGCTCCAGGAGGGCCTGCTCCGCGAGAGCCAGGAGCAGAGTGCTCGGAGGTTTCCCACTCCGCGCGACGACCGACCGGCGGACGGCGGGCCCGGTGACGGAATCCCGGGCCACGGACGTGGCGCCGGCGGCGCAAGGCACGGTGGCGAAGGTCCCGGCGGCGACATGCCCGCTGCCGGAGGTCTCGGTGTCCGAGGCCCCGGGGCCGAGGCCCTGGCCGGTGACCCGGCTGCGGGTGCCGGTACCGGCTCCCACCTGAGGAACCTCCAGGACATCACGGCGGAACTGCCACCGCTGAAGGCGGCGCCACGAGGCCACCGCAAGGTGCGGCAACGCCCGGGTCTGGCCCGGACCGTCAGCTGCGTCATCGCCGCCGCGGTGGCCCTCATCGCCTCCGCGGTGAGTTTCATCAGCGGGCTGGCCTCCTACAACCCGCTGCGCGACGCCGCCGAGTCCGGGGCGCAGAGCGGTGTCGCCTCGTGGTGGCCCCTGCTGGTGTACGGCCCCTGGCTCGCCGCGTCCCTCTCGGTCCTGCGGGCCGCACTGCACCAGCGCCGCGCCGTTCACTCGTGGTGCGTCGTCCTGATCTTCTCGTCGATCGCCATCCTTCTCTCGGTGGCCCAGGCCCCCAGGACCGCCGTCGACATCTCGGCGACGGCCCTGCCCGGACTCGCGTCCCTGGCCTGCTTTCAGCAGCTCGTACGCCAGATCACGCTGACCCGCCCGCCTCACCGGCCCATTCCCCGCCATCGCCTGCGGCCGTCGCGGGCCCGGGCCGGGTGCCCTGGGCGGGACTCGGTCCCCCGTACCAAGCCGCATGAGAACGAGGCGTAGAGACACTACGAGGCGTACAGACGCTTATGGGGCGCGTTTCCTGCCGGAAGCGCGCCCCTCACGGTGAGGACGGTGGTGTCCGCCCGGGCGGACACCACCGCAGCTCCCCGCTGCCGGGGCCGCTCAGCCGGCCGCGCGGTGCTGCCGCAGGTCGTGGACGCTGGCGGTGAGGGTTCCGTCGTGCTGTTCGTAGTGGGACAGGGCGATGCCGAGGCCGAAGAAGGTGGGAGCCCACTCGCCCACGAAGAGGCCCCACCGGTCGGCGCGGGCGAGCCCGGTGCCCGGTTCGGCCTTGAGGCTGACCATCCAGGCGGCGACGGTGAGTCCGATGGACGTGAAGGCGGCCATGTAGGCGTGCTCGCTACGGACGCCCATTTCGTGCATTTTCTTGACGATCATGGTGCTCTCCCGGTCACTGGCCGGTAGTGGGGGGAAGGTGGCGGCAGCGTCCCGCGCTGGCCATAGCTCAGAGTGCCCCTTTTCCTCAACAACACCCGCGATCCGGGAAATTGGCGGCGCCTTTTTATTTTCCTTTTCAACCTGCCGGGCAGGTGCGCCGCCGCCCAGGTGGCGTGATGGCATGAGCGCCGGACGTGGTACTCGCGTGCACAGACCGCATGAGCTCTCCCTCGCGCGGGCTGTCGCTTCAGTGACTGGTGGACTGTGACTCGTGGCTCGTGACTCGTGACTCGTGACTCGTGACTCGTGACTCGTGACTCGTCGAAGGACGATGGCATGCAGACTTTCCTGCCGTATCCCGACTTCGCCGCGTCGGCCGTGGTCCTGGACCGTCGCCGGCTGGGCAAGCAGCGGGTCGAGGCACTGCAGGTCCTTCGGGGACTCGTCGTGCCGGGTTACGGGTGGCGTCACCATCCAGCGGTCCGGATGTGGGCCGGGTACGAGGAGGCGCTGGTCCGGTACGGACTCGAAGTGTGCAGGGTGTGGCGTGAACAAGGTCATCAGGACAGCTGCGCGGCCACGCTGGTCGCCGACCTCCGCGCCGTCCGCCCCGGCGGCCCGCTGCGCGACCAGGCGGCCCTGGCTGCCGCCGGCGAACTGCCTCCTTGGCTCGGCGACGAGGCCTTTCACCGCAGCCACCGCTCGGCGCTGCTGCGCAAGGACCCGACCGCGTACGCACCGCACTTCAGTGACGTTCCTGATGACCTGCCGTATGTCTGGCCGACATCGGACCGGGCGGGAGACGCCCTTTCCGGGGATTCCCTTCGCGGGAAGTAAAGGGCCAAGGAAATTCCGTCCGAGAAATCGACCGCCCCTTTAGGATCGGAAGATGACGATTCAGCGCATGGATAACGTCGGCATCGTCGTCGACGACCTCGAGGCCGCTATTGCGTTCTTCGCCGCGCTGGGTATGGAGCTGGAAGGCGAGATGCTGGTCGAGGGACGTTGGGTGGACCGTGTCGTCGGGCTCGACGGCGTCCGGGGCGACATCGCGATGATGCGGACGCCGGACGGCCATGGCGGGATCGAGCTGACGAAGTTCCACACGCCGGCAGCGATCAGCGCCGAGCCGGGCTACGCACCGGTGAACACGCTGGGCATCCGTCGCATCATGTTCGCCGTCGAGGACATCGAGGACGTCCTCGCCCGCCTGCGCGCCCACGGCGCCGAACTGATCGGCGAGGTGGAGCGGTACGAGGACAAGTACCGGCTCTGCTACGTCCGCGGCCCCGAGGGCATCATCGTGGCACTGGCGGAGGAACTCGGCTGAAAGCCCCCGGCTCGCGAACGCCCGGCCTCGCCCGGCCTCATGGTGGAGCCGCCGACACCACGGCTCCGTGAGATGAGCCCGCGCACACATGCCCATGACTGTGGGGCTCGGGTGGCGCTAGCGTGCGGCGGTGGTCAGGAGCGAGGGAGCAAGCAAGTCTGGGTGCGGCGGCCGCGCGCCGCCTGACGGAGACGGGCCGGTACGAGTTCGAGCCGGGGCTGACGGACGTCGAATTCGCGCGCATCGAGCGTGAGTTCGGCTTCGAGTTCGCCGACGACCACCGAGCGTTCCTCGCGGCAGGCCTTCCGGTCAACGTCCCTCCCGAGGACGGACAGACCTGGGACAGGCCCTGGCCGGAGTGGCGCGCCGGTGACGTGGACAGCCTGCGTCGACAACTCGCCGGGCCGGTCGAGGGTGTTCTGTTCGATGTGGAGCGCAACGGGTTCTGGTACGCGGGCTGGGGCGAGCGCCCGGCCGACCAGACGGCGTCTGTGGAGACGGCACGGCGTCACCTGGCGGAGGTGCCGGTGCTGGTACCCGTGTATGCCCACCGGTACCTGCCCACCGGCCGGGGAAACTTCGGGCACCCGGTGCTCTCGGTGTGCCAGACCGACATCATCTACTACGGGCTCGACCTGGACGACTACATCCACCGCGAGTTCGGTGAGGCGCGGGGCGCCGTCGACGACAGCTGGAACCCGAAAACGACGGTCCCCTTCTGGCGGGACCTTCTCCGATCGGTCAGGGTGCGCGCGGGGACGGGCTGGACCACTCGGCTTCGCGGGCGGTCCCCGCCATCCGGAAGATCATCGACTCGTCGGTCGCGGGCGGCTTCGACGACAACGCCGGCCTGCCCGTCCCGGGACCCCGGGGCCCCGGGGCATGGTCGCGCGGCCTGGGCCTGGAGCGAAGGACTGTCCGGAGCCCGGCGGGTGTCCGGAGCCGGAGGGGCTCGGCCAGCGGGGAAGGGCAACCCTGCCCCCGCCTCATGAGTCACACAGGCGTCGCCGTTTCACATGCTTTCCCTTGGTCCAGAAGGGGCCCACTCTCTGTGATGACTCGTACCCGGCTGTCCGCGCTGGCCGCGACGGCGGCGCTCGCCACCACCGGCGGCCTGATCACCGCCGCCCCCGCCTCCGCGGCGGTCACCTGCACCTCTCCCGTCTGGAGGGCGCAGTACTTCGGCAACTCCACCTTCAGCGGCACGCCGAAGCTCACCGCCTGCGACACCGCCATCAGCGAGAACTACGGGTACGGCGACCCGGCCGGCGTCACGCTGCCCAAGGACAACTTCTCCGTCCGTTGGTCCCTCACCCGTGACTTCGGCTCCGGCGGCCCCTTCCGGCTCTCCGCCGCCACGCAGGACGGCATGCGCGTCTACGTCGACGGTGTGCGGAAGATCGACCTGTGGAAGAACGTCTCCACCACCGCCCGCAAGACCGTCGACCTGACCATCCCGGCCGGCAAGCACACGATCCGCGTGGACTACGTCGCATGGACCGGCGTCGCCAACGCCGCCTTCACGTACACCCCGCGCACCGAGGCCGCCGTCGACACGGTCAAGCCGCTCGCCCCGACCGGCCTCACCGCCGCGTACGACTGGACGACGGCCAAGACCACCCTGCGCTGGACCGCCAACAAGGAGATGGACCTCGCCGGGTACCGCGTGTACCGCCGGCTGAGCGCCACCAGCTGGGCCAAGGTCAGCGGGACGTCCCTGCTGACCACCCGGTCCTTCGTCGACGCCCCGCCCGCCACCGGCCAGACCTTCCTGTACGAGGTCCGCGCCGTCGACAAGGCAGGCCGCGAGTCCACCGGCAGCCCGGACGTGACGGCGACGACCGTCGACCGCACCGGGCCGGCCGCCCCCACCGGACTCACGGTCGCCACCGGCGAAGGGTGGTGGGACACCCTGAACTGGCAGGGAGTCGCCGACACGGCGAAGTACGAGGTGTACGCCTCGTCCGCGGCTGCCGGACCGTTCGAGCTGCGCGGTACGACGACCACGACGTCGTACCGGACCAGCGGCGCCGTGAACACGAACACGTACTACCGGGTCCGGGCCCTCGACGCAGCCGGCAACCCGGGGGCGTACGCGACGGTCACCAGCGACGGCGTCGACCGGATGCCACCGAAATCCCCGACCGGCGTCACCGCCAGCGCCCGCCCCGGCTACACCAACGTGCACTGGAGCCAGCCCGACGGTTTCTACGAGGACTGGGACAACGGCGGGCTCTACCGCGTGTACCGCTCGCCCGGCAAGACGTTCGACCCGACCGCGCGCACCCAGGTGACCTGCGTCGCGGAGGAGAGCCACGAGGCGAGCAACGGCGGCAACTGCTACGACGTGGACATGCCCGCGAACACGTACGTGACGTACGCCGTCACGGCGGTGGACCCGTACGGCAACGAGTCGGCGTACTCCGCGCCGGTCGTCGTCCGCACCGGCGACACCGTGGCGCCCGGCCCGGTCACCGGCGTGAAGGTCACCCCGCGCAACGACGGCATGCTGGTGAGCTGGGCCGCCTCGCCCGAGGACGACATCGACGAGTACGTGGTGTGGAAGGGCGTCCGGCAGGCCGACGGCACGGTCAAGTGGCTCGGCCCCGACACCTGCTCGGATGGCACGAGCAACTGGCTCGCGATCCTCTGCGGCAACCTGCCGGACGGCGAGGCGCACGTGTACGCGGTGATGGCCAAGGACCACTGGGGCAACACGCTGCACCCGAGCGACCCGAAGGTCACCGTGGTCGAGGCCACCGAGCTCGACGTCCGGCCGTCCGTGACCGTCACCCGGGACTGGAGCCTCGGCAGCCTGAGCCACAACCGGACGACCACTCGTCCGTCCGTCGACTGGCAGTGCACCGACACGGCCCGCTGCGCCACGGTCATCGGCTACCGCGTGAGCCGGTGGAACCCGGTGACCAAGGCGTACGAGCCCCAGCACGACGGACTGCTCCCGGCGGACGCCCGGACGTGGGAGGACGCCACGGCGACGAAGGGGAACACATACTTCTACACGCTGGAGGCCGTGACGGCCGACGGCGCCGTGGTGGGGACGTACCCCTGGTACACCGTCTTCCAGGACCGCGTCTAGCTAGAGGTCATTCACCTAAAGCTGTGCTTCGCCCAGTGGCGGTGGGTCGCTGACGCGAAAGGTCGGCGGAACGAATTTGGCCGGGAGCTGCTTTAGGGCGAGTGATCATGGCCCCGTAAGCGTCCGGCGCGTCCTCATCGGCGGTGGCCGGCACAAGACGCTGCCCTCGAAGCTGTCCGGCCGGGACCTCAAGGCTCTGCTGGCCGGTGGACGCGCCCGACCTGCTGGCCCCTGGGCGAACGACCCAGGCCCAGGCCAGGACACGAAGGGGGCGGTGGAGGTGGACCGGACCGTCAACGCGGTCGGCTACGTCGGTCTTGGAGGTGACAAGGTCCCGGTCGGCTGGCCGTTCGCCGGACAGCCGGTCACCCTCCGGCTCGACGGCAAAGTGCTGCAGGTCCTGGACGAGCAGCGTGTTCTGCAGGCCACCTTGCCCAGCCCTTTTGCCGCCCTCTGCCTGCGGGCGCCCGCAAGGAGGCCGTTCGGCCGGACCGCCACCGCTGCTGCCTCCGCCCGCCGAGCAGATCGCCGAGCGGACGGTCAGCGGCGTTGGCGGCTTCATGGTCGCCGGACAACGCATACAGCTCGGCCGCGGCTATGCCCACCAGGTCGTCACCGCCCACCTGAGCGAGGACGTGATCCGTGTCTTCCACGGCCAAGAGCTGAGATCGTCGTCGTGGCGGAGTCCGTCAGCGCCCACTTCTCGGTGACCCTCCTCCCTGAGGACCTGGAGGAGTGGGAAGACGCTTTGGCAACGCTGGAGTCCGGTCGGTTCGCCATGTGGCTCGAATCCGGCCGGACTCCCTCGATGAAGTTCAAGCCTGACGAGAGCCGAGGGCTCTGGGTGTCCGTTCACGACGGGCCGTCGTCGGGCGTCAGTGTCAGCCTCCCGCTGTTCGCACCACCAGAGGCGTGGGCCAGCGAGCAGCGCGACCTGCTCGCCCGGGTGCGGGAGGTCTATCCCCGCGAGGTCGTCGAGACTTCACCCGGCTCCTACGAGTGGCGGCGCGCCACCAACGTCTGACGGCCCGGCCTGGCACCTGACGGCCCAGCCCCACCAACAAGCCCCCGACCCGCGAGGAAATCGCAGGTCGGGGGCGCAATGGCGTTGCGTTACTTCTTCTTGCCCTGGTTCTTGACCGCCTCGATGGCTGCCGCCGCGGCCTCCGGGTCCAGGTACTTGCCGCCGGGGGTGACCGGCTTGAAGTCGGCGTCGAGTTCGTAGTACAGCGGGATGCCCGTCGGGATGTTCAGGCCCGCGATGTCGGCGTCCGAGATCCCGTCCAGGTGCTTGACCAGGGCGCGGAGGCTGTTGCCGTGGGCTGCGACCAGGACCGTGCGGCCGGACAGGAGGTCGGGGACGATGCCGTCGTACCAGTACGGGAGCATGCGGATGACGACGTCCTTCAGGCACTCCGTGCGGGGGCGGAGCTCCGGGGGGATCGTCGCGTAGCGCGCGTCGTCCGACTGGGAGAACTCGGCGCCGTCCTCCAGCGGGGGCGGCGGGGTGTCGTAGGAGCGGCGCCACAGCATGAACTGCTCCTCGCCGAACTCGGCGAGGGTCTGCGCCTTGTCCTTGCCCTGCAGGGCGCCGTAGTGGCGCTCGTTCAGGCGCCAGCTGCGGTGGACCGGGATCCAGTGCCGGTCGGCGGCCTCCAGGGCGATCTGCGCGGTGCGGATCGCGCGCTTCTGGAGGGACGTGTGGACCACGTCGGGCAGCAGGCCGGCGTCCTTGAGCAGCTCTCCGCCGCGCAGCGCCTCCTTCTCGCCCTTCTCGTTGAGGTTCACGTCCACCCAGCCGGTGAACAGGTTCTTCGCGTTCCACTCGCTCTCGCCGTGGCGGAGGAGGATCAGCTTGTACGGTGCGTCGGCCATGGCCCCGAGCGTAATCGAACCCCCTGATCGCTCGCGCGCCCCGCCCGCAGGGCGGACGGTCGACGGGTTCCGTTAATTGAGTGGCCCCCACAGACACCCGGGTCGTAAGTTGTGCCTGCCGCCCGAGCCGCTTACATCGGGTGGTGTGCTGATCTTGGTGGGGGATCCATGCCGTTCGTTCGTGCCGGACGTGCCGTCCGGGAGACCGTCTCGGGGCTGCCGCGGGCCTTCTGGTGGCTGTGGACCAGCACGCTGGTGAACCGGCTCGGCGGTTTCGTCGCCACCTTCATGGCGCTGTACCTCACGCTCGACCGCGGCTACTCCGCCTCGTACGCCGGTCTGGTCGCCGCCCTGCACGGCCTCGGCGGGGTGGTCTCCTCGCTGGGGGCCGGGGTGATGACCGACCGGCTCGGGCGGCGGCCGACCCTGCTGGTGGCGCAGGCGTCCACGGCCGTGTCCATCGCGGTTCTCGGGTTCGTGCGGGATCCGGTCTCCATCGCCGTCGTGGCGTTCTTCGTCGGCATGGCGTCCAACGCCTCCCGGCCGGCGGTGCAGGCGATGATGGCCGACATCGTGCGGCCCGAGGACCGTATCCGTGCCTTCTCCCTCAACTACTGGGCGATCAACCTGGGTTTCGCCGTCTCGTCCGTGGCGGCGGGGTTCATCGCTGAGGTCAGCTATCTCGCCGGGTTCCTGATCGAGGCGGGGATGACGATGGTGTGTGCCGTGGTCGTCTTCCTGAAGCTGCCCGAGTCGCGTCCGGCGGGCGGGGCGGGGAGCGAGGAGGCCCCGGGTGACGGTGTCGGGCTCGGTGCCGTGCTGCGCGACGGGCGCTTCATGGGGGTCGTCGGGCTGTCCTTCCTGATCGCCCTCGTCTTCCAGCAGGGCGCCGTCGGCCTGCCGGTGGCGATGGGCCGGGCCGGATTCAGTCCGGCCGACTACGGCATGGTGATCGCCGTCAACGGCGTCCTGATCGTGGCGTTGCAGATTCCCGTGACCCGGTTCATCCAGCACCGGGACGCCCGGCGGCTGCTCGTGGTGTCGTCGCTGCTCGCCGGGTACGGCTTCGGGCTCACCGCCTTCGCCGGGTCGATCGGCGTCTTCGCGCTCACCGTCTGCGTGTGGACACTGGCCGAGATCGTCAACGCGCCGACGCAGACCGGTCTCGTCGTACGCCTCTCCCCGCTGCACGGCCGCGGGCGCTACCAGGGCATGTACACCCTGTCCTGGTCCGTCGCCTCCCTCGTCGCCCCGCTGATGGCCGGCTTCGTGATCGACCGGTTGGGGGCGGAGTGGCTGTGGGGGCTGTGCGCGGTGGTCGGTACGGTCGCCGGGCTCGGGTACGGGCTGCTGATGCGGCGGCTGCCGGAGCCGGAGCCGGGTGTGGTGCCGGGAGCCACCGGGGCGAAGGCGGAGGCCGCTGCGGGGTGAGGGCCGGGCCCGTACGAGGAGCAGTGCCTCGGGGCCTCCGACGGGTGGTTCCTCGGCGCCTCCGAGGAGTGGTCCTCCGCGCGTCCGACGAGCAGCTCCTCCGAGGAGTGGTTCGTCCGGACGTCCGACGAGCGGCTCTTCGGGTGCGGGCGACGAGCGGCTTCTCGGTGCGGGTGCGGAGCGGCTTCTCGGTGCGGGTGCGGAGCCGTTCATTCCACGGCATCCGTCGCCGCCCGGAGGATCCGCGGCCGGCAGAGCAGATCGGTGTTGTCCGCCCACTGGTCCACGGCTCCCACCGGCGGCAGCGTGCGCAGAGTGGGGTCGGTGACGGTGCGGGCCAGTGCCTGGGCGAAGCGGTCGGCGCGCAGGACCAGGAAGGGGCGCGAGTGGTAGGGGCGGCGCCGGGGGTCGACCGGGGCGGCGAGTCCGGAGGCGTTCTGCAGGGCGGCGACCGTCTCGTAGGCGTCGCACAGGTGCGCCTCCCTGGTGGGGTGGTCCGTCGCCGCGAGTGCTCCGCGCAGCGAGGGCGTGAGGGACGCCGCCGCCGGCAGGCGGCCGAACGCGCTGCCGAGCCACTTGCTGTACGGGGCGTACCGGCGCTCCAGCAGCAGGCACAGCCGCATCAGGTCCCGCACCAGCCGGGCGGCCACGACGGCCGAGCCGAGGTCGTCGCCGACCTCCGCGCAGCGCCCCACGAACGCCTCCTCCTGCGACAGGCGCTGCCACTGGCAGGCCAGCAGGTGGCGCCACACCTGGTCCGGGTACCACTCCAGCCTGCGCCGGACGGCGGTGAGGGCGCCGAGGCCGTCGTGGAACACGGCGCCGCCGGTGGTCTCGGCCAGCCGCTGCTGCGGCATCGCCAGCCACTCGCGCACCCCCGGCTCGGCGTCGGCCGAGCTCAGGCCGAGCCGGCGGGAGAGCCAGGTGTCGAGGTCGTGCACGTCCACGCGGTGGTCGACCGGGCCCTCGGTCGGCGTCATGAGCCCGGAGGAGTCCAGCGGATCGTCGCTGTCCCGGAAGTGGGTGGGCCAGCCGCGCACCCGCTTCGGCAGCCGCTCCGCCAGGACGCGACGGATGTCGGCGCCGTACCGGGCGCGGTCCTCGGCCGTCAGGAAGAGCTGCAGCCGCGGACCCCACTCGTGGTCCGCGGACCGCGGGGTGTCGAGGCCGAGCACCTCCGAACCGCTGCCGACCCGGGCGGCCGCGTACCGCAGCCTGGGGAAGGCGTCGCGGAGGACCGGCCGTACGGCCTCGTCGTAGAGGACGCGGGACAGTTCGACACCGGGCATGAACCTGCCGCCACCGGACACCGTCATGCCCCCACTGTCCCGGGGGTCCCGCCTTCGGGGCCATCCATTATCGCGTTGCGGGCGCGCGGCGACCGGGCTCACGGATGCATCCGCGCCCCCTTCACCACCTTGTCCACGGCGTTCCTCGGCCCGTACACCGCCAGCCCGACCAGGTCCAGCTCCCCCGTCCGGACCGCCCGTACGGCCGCGCGGTTGTCGCGGTCGTTGCCCGTCGTGAAGAGGTCGGACGTGAAGACCGCGCGCGGCAGGGCGCGGGACAGCACGCGCGCGTGGGCCGTCGTCAGGGTCTCCTTGGTGCCCTCGAAGACCAGCACCGGCTGGCGGAACATCGGCAGGTAGGGCACGCCGTCCGCGTCCTCGTACGGTGCGCCGATCACCTCGGGGACCTCGGTGCCGAGGCCGCTGACCAGGAAGGCGGTGACGTTCAGGCGCTGCCAGGGTTCCAGGTCCTCGCGCAGCAGGACGGCGATCTTCGTGTCGAAGCGGAGGGGTTCAGTGCTCATGGAGCGAGACTGCCGGGAGCCGCAGGGCGCGGTCTTGTACGTTCTTTGCATGGGCCCGCAGGGCAACGCCCCCCAGCAGAACGTCTCCGCGTGGCGGCCCCGCGTCCCGGGCGTCGTCGAGGTCTTCCACGCCCGGTTCACGCGGTACGCGTATCCGATGCACGTGCACGAGGCGTGGACGCTGCTGATCGTCGACGACGGGGCCGTACGGTACGACCTGGACCGGCACGAGCACGGCACCCCGCTCGACACCGTGTCGCTGCTGCCGCCGCACGTGCCGCACAACGGCTCGGCCGCGACACCGGACGGCTTCCGCAAACGGGTGCTCTATCTGGACGGCACGCATCTGCCCGACGACCTCATCGGGGCCGCCGTGGACGGGCCCGACCTGCGTGATCCGCTGCTGCGGCGGCGCGTCGGGCAGGTGCACGCGGCACTGGTGCGGCCCGGGGACGAGCTGGAGGCCGAGAGCCGGCTGGCGTTCGTCGGCGAGCGGTTGCGGGCCCATCTGCGGCCCAGAGCCCAGGCGCCGGCCCCGCGGCGTGATCCGGTGCTCGCGCGCCGACTGCGCGAGCTGCTCGACGAGCGGGTCGTTGAGGGGCTGAGCCTGGAGGAGGCCACCGGGCTCCTGCACGCCCATCCGGCCCATCTCGTCCGGGCGTTCAGCGGCGCGTACGGCATAGCCCCGCACCAGTACCTGATGTCGCGCCGTGTGGGCCGCGCCCGCCGGCTGCTCCTCGACGGCCTCCCGCCGGGGGAGGTGGCCTCGGCGACCGGGTTCTTCGACCAGTCCCATCTCACGCGCCACTTCCGGCGGCTGGTGGGTGTGCCGCCGGGGCGGTATGCGGCGACGGCGGTGAAAAAGGCCTCGTCGTCCGGGCGTTCGCGGTCGTAGTGTCCGAGCGTGGACTGGCACAGGTGGCACGACGCGTACGACTCCTCCGGCTCGTTCCTGGCGCGACGGCTGACGCTCGTCCAGGACCGTGTGCGGCGCGCCCTCGACGAGGCCCCGCCGGGGCCGCTGACGGCGATCAGTCTGTGCGCGGGGCAGGGGCGTGACCTGATCGGCGTGCTCGCCGATCACCCACGCCGGGACGACGTGCGGGCCCGTCTGGTCGAGCTGGACGAGCGGAACGTCGAGGTCGCGCGGGGTGCGGCGCGGGCCGCGGGGCTCGCCGGTGTCGAGGTCGTCGCCGCCGACGCCTCGCTGACCGACCACTACGTCGACCTGGCGCCCGCCGATCTCGTCCTGGTCTGCGGCACGCTCGGCAACGTCACCGACGCCGACGTCGAACGCATCCTGGACCACTGCACCCGGCTGTGCCGGACCGGGGGCACCCTGATCTGGACCCGCAACCGCAAGGCCCCCGACCTCGTTCCGCAGGTCTGTGCCTGGCTGGAGCAGCGCGGGTTCGCCCGCCTGTGGGTGTCGGATCCGTCGCTCGCCCAGGCCGTCGGCGCCCACCGGTTCACCGGCGAACACCGCCCCCTCGTGCCGGGAGAGCGGATGTTCGAGTTCGTCGGGTACGACGTGCTGTGGAGGACCTGAACCGCCGGCCGTCAGTCTCCGGCGGGCCGTTCGAGCAGGTGCGTGAAGGCCTCCAGGTTCCGGGTCGACTCGCCGCGTGAGACGCGCCAGGCGTACTCCTTGCGGATGGCGCTCGCGAAGCCGAGTTCCAGGAGGGTGTTGAAACTGCCGTCGGCGGCCTCCAGGACCTGTCCGAGCAGCCGGTCGACCTCGTCCGCGGTGACGGCCGACAGCGGGAGCCGGGCGGTGACGTAGACGTCGCCGTGCTGGTCGACGGCGTAACTCACCCCGTACAGCTTGAGGTTGCGTTCCAGCAGCCAGCGGTGGACGGCCGCCTCGTTCTCGTCGGGGTGGCGGATGACGAAGGCGTTCAGCGACAGCGAGTGGCGGCCGACGATGAGCGACACCGTCGTCGACAGCTTGCGGGTGCCCGGGAGTTTCGCGACGTACGTGCCCGGTTCGGGGCTCTCCCACTCCACACCGGCGTCCTTCAGGGCGCCCTCGATGACCTGTGCCGCCTGCCGCTCCGCTTCAGCCATGGTGGGAGCGTACGCGACGCCGGTGCGCCTGCAGCGCGGCCGTGTACACGTCCGCGGTGGCGGCGGCCGCGGTGTCCCAGCCGAAGGACTGGGCGTGCCGGGCCGCGGCGGCGCCCATGCGGTCCGTCAGTGCCGGGTCGTCGGCGAAGTCGCGCAGCACGCGCGCGTAGTCGGCGGGGTCGTGGCCGCGCACCAGGAAGCCGGTGTGTCCGTCGCGCACGGCGACCGGGAGCCCGCCGACCGCGGCCGCGAGCACGGGCGTGCCCGCCGCCTGGGCCTCTATGGCGACCAGGCCGAAGGACTCGCTGTAGGAGGGCATGACGAGCAGGGAGGCGGCGCGGAACCAGTCCGCGAGCTGCTCCTGGCCGACGGGCGGGCGGAACCGTACGACGTCCGCGATGCCGAGGCGGGCCGCGAGCTTCTGCAGCCCCTCGGGCCTCGCGAGGCCGCTGCCGCTGGGGCCGCCGACGACGGGGACGACGACGCGGGAGCGCAGCTCGGGGCGCTCGTCGAGGAGGGCGGCCACGGCCCGCAGGAGCACGTCGGGGGCCTTGAGGGGCTGGATGCGGCCCGCGAAGAGCGGGACCAGGGCGTCCTGCGGCAGGCCGAGGCGGGCCCGGGCTGCGGCGCGGCCGTCGGCCGGAGAGAAGCGGGCCAGGTTCACCCCGGGGTGGACGACCGCGACCTTGGCCGGATCGGCTGCGTAGTGCCGGACGAGTTCGTCGGCCTCCTCGGCCGTGTTGGCGATGAGGCGGTCGGCGGCGTCGACGATCTGGGTCTCGCCGATGACGCGGGCGGCGGGCTCGGGGGTGTCGCCGTCGGCCAGGTTGGCGTTCTTGACCTTGGCCATGGTGTGCATGGCGTGCACCAGCGGGACGCCCCAGCGCTGGGCGGCGAGCCAGCCGACGTGGCCGGAGAGCCAGTAGTGGGAGTGGACCAGGTCGTAGTGGCCAGGGCGGTGGCCGGCCCAGGCCTGCATCACGCCGTGCGTGAAAGCGCACAGCTGGGCGGGGAGGTCCTCCTTGGCGAGGCCCTCGTAGGGGCCGGCGTCGACATGGCGGACGAGGACGCCCGGGGCGAGCTGCACGGTCGGCGGGAGGGCGGCGGCGGTGGCGCGCGTGAAGATCTCGACCTCGATGCCCAGCGCGGCGAGGCGCTGCGCGAGCTCCACGATGTAGACGTTCATGCCGCCGGCGTCGCCGGTGCCGGGCTGGTGCAGCGGGGACGTGTGCACGGAGAGCATGGCCACGCGGCGGGGCCTGCGGTGCAGCCTCAGGCGCGGCGGTACGGCCGGGGAGCGCCGCCCGAGCCTGCCGATGTAGTGGCTCACGTGGCGTTCCTCCTCGCTTCAGGGCATGCCTTCGCAGGGCGCACGGGCCCTCCGAGGAGGTGCAACACCGGACGGGGCCGCTCCATTTCCGCACGGGCGGTTTTTGCCCAATCATTACCGCTGCTCGCTCAACCGTTCGACTATGGGCTGCGTGGCCGTTCCGGCCCCCTACCCTCGTACGCATGACATCCCGCGCCGCCTCCCTCCCCCGCTCTCGGTTTCGCCCGAGCGGGCGGGCCCCCATCGTGGGAACGGTGACGCGCGGGACGACCAACCCCAACCGGCTGCGCCGCATGGACCGCTGGATCGCGGCCACGCACGGCGCCGAACTGCGCCGCCGCACCGACCCGGTCGCGGTCGACCTGGGGTACGGGGCAGCCCCCTGGACGGCCGTCGAACTGCTCGGCCGCCTGCGTACGGTCGCCCCACGCGCGCGCGTGGTCGGCGTCGAGATCGAACCGGCGCGGGTCGCGGCGGCCCGGCCGTACGAGCGCGAGGGGCTCGTCTTCCGGCACGGCGGGTTCGAGGTCCCGGTCCCCGGGCGGCCCCTGCTCATCCGCGCAGCCAACGTCCTGCGGCAGTACGACGAGGAACAGGTCGCCGCTGTCTGGGCCGGGCTGTGCGCCCGTCTGGCACCGGCGACGGAACACTCCCGTGGCGGGCTGCTGGTGGAGGGGACCTGCGACGAGATCGGACGCCGGCACGTGTGGGTGGCCCTCGGCCCCGAGGGTCCGCGCACGGTGACCTTCGCGACCCGGCTGGGCTCCCTGGAGCGCCCCTCGGACCTGGCGGAACGCCTGCCGAAGGCGCTCATCCACCGCAACGTCCCCGGCGAGCCGGTGCACGCCTTCCTGAGGGACTTCGACCGCGCCTGGGCGGCCGCCGCGCCCTATGCCTCCTACGGCGCCCGGCAGCGCTGGATCCGGGCGGTGCGGGACCTGAGCGCCGACTGGCCGGTGACGGACGGGCCGGTGCGGTGGCGGCAGGGCGAAGTCACCCTGCGCTGGGAGGCGTTGGCGCCGCGCGGCTGACGCGGCCGGGGCGGGACCCGCCCGGACGCGGACGGCCGGGCCGCGACGCGCCCGGGCGTGCTCCCCGGGGAACGATCTCCGTGAGTCGTTCGTCACACTCGCGGGGGGATCGTCATGACGAGGCGGGGAGGGAGGAAGTACCAGCACACGTACGACCTCTGTCGCTTTGGACGTCGGCATGGCAGCATCCCCCGGACGCCGAAGTTACTGGTGGTTAACCACGTTTGGGGGATGGGGTATGGGAACGGGTAAGCGCGGCCTGATCACGGCGGCCGTGACCGTGGTCTGCGCGGTCACCGTGCTGGCGGCACCGGGCACGGCGTTCGCGAGCCCGGCCCCCGCACCGAACCCCAGCACGCCACCCTCTGTCGGCGCGAGCCCGACCCCGGTGCCGGGCAGGGACCTGGAGGCGGTCCGCGACAGGCTCGACAAGCTGTACCGGGCGGCGGCCGTCGCCACCGACGAGTACAACGCCGCCGAGGAGAAGGCGAAGCAGCAGTCCGCCGACATCGCCCGGCTCGCGAAGAAGATCGTCGAGGGTCGGGAGAAACTCGCCGAGTTGAAGGACCGCGCGGGCGCCGCGGCCCGCGCCCAGTACCGCAACGGCGGGCTGCCGCCCGAGGCGCACCTGATGCTCAGCGACGACCCGCAGGAGTTCCTCGACGGCACGCGCCGGGTCCGCCAGGGCGAGCACGCCACGAAGGGCCTGCTCGGCGAACTGATCCGTACCCAGCAGGACTTGGAGCAGTACGCGCAGGACGCGACCGCCCAGCTGAAGAAGCTGGAGGCGGGCCGCAAGGCCAAGGCCGCGGCGCAGCGCGAGATCGAGAAGCAGATCGCGGCGGCCGAGAAGCTCGAGTCCGAGCTGGAGAAGGGCGAAAGGGAGCGCCTCGCCGAGCTGGAGCGGCAGGCCGCGCAGCAGGCGCAGACCGCCTGGCTCGACTCCGGCATCCTCGACGAGATCACCGGCGAGGCCTCCGAGCAGGGCAGGAAGGCCGTCGAGTACGCCACCGCCCAGCTCGGCAAGCCGTACCAGTGGGGCGCCGAGGGCCCGAAGACCTACGACTGCTCCGGGCTGACCTCACAGGCCTGGGCGTCGGCCGGGCAGGGCATTCCGCGCACCTCCCAGGAGCAGTGGAAGCGGCTCAAGCACGTCGACATCGAGGACATGCGCCCCGGCGACCTCGTCATCTACTTCGACGACGCCAGCCACGTCGCCCTGTACATCGGCGACGGCTCCATCGTGCACGCCCCCCGGCCGGGGCGGACGGTGACGATCGCGGGGGCGGGCACGATGCCGATCCTCGGAGTGGTCCGGCCGGACGCGTAGGCCGGCACCGGCCGTGGAGGCGACGCCGGGCGACATGTCCGGAGGCGTGAGGCCTGGCCGGCTGGCGTGGGGCGCATGGCCGGCTCGCGTGGGGCGCGTGGCCGGCTGGCGTGGGGCGCCTGGCCGACTCGTGTGGAGCGCAGACCGGATGGCGTGGAGCGCAGGCCAACCGGTCGGCAAACGTGTCGGTGACTTGTCCCACGTGACCCAGCCCACGCTCAACGCCCCGGCAAACCCGGTGCGGACGTGACGTTCGTCATCCCCGCGGCACACTTCCCCTGTCCAACTGCGGTACATATCGCGGCATATGACAGTGGCCGAGGGCGCAGCGGCGTGCCTCACACCATTCCACTGCGGCGCCGACACCCGCTATGGTCCCCGTCGGTGGGTCGAGACCCCTCGCCCCCGCCGTGCCCTCGGGGGGAGGGAAGGAACTCAAACGATGCCCGTACCCGTACCGCGGCAGAGAGCGATCCCGGCCGTGGAGAGTGGTCAGGCGCAGGCCGCGCCCCTGGGCGGCGGCACTTCCAAGGACTCCTTGGGGGCTGCCCCGCGCGAGGAGGCCAAGGCCGGGAACACCAAGGACCAGGTCGAGAACCACACCGCCCACGCGAACCTGACGCTGCTGCTCATCGAGGACGACCCGGGCGGCTCGCCGATCGTGCCCGACCTGCTCGACCAGGCCGGCAAGCCGATCCGCGTCCGTACCGCGCGCAACCTCACCGAGGCCGAGCGGCTGCTCACCGACGACGTCCACTGCATCCTGCTGGACCTGGCGCTGCCGGCGCCGGGCCGGGCGGGCGACGGTGACGACGACGAGCTGGCCGTGCTCAAGCACGTGCTGAAGCTCGCGCCCCGGCACGCCGTCCTCGCGCTCACCGCGTCCGGTGACGCCGAGCGCGGCGCCGAGGCGGTGCGCGTGGGCGCCCAGGACTACCTCTTCCGCGACGAGCTGGACGGCCGGCTGCTCAGCCGGGCGATCCGGTACGCCGTGGAGCGCAAGCGTTCCGACACCGCCGAGCGGCGGCTCGCCGAGGGCCGTATGCGCGCCCAGGAGAACCGCCGTCTGGAGCGCGGCCTGCTGCCGACCCCGCTGCTGGAGGGCTCCTCCCTGCGGTTCGCCGCACGCTACCGCCCGGGCCGCTCGCGCGCGCTGCTCGGCGGCGACTTCTACGACGTGGTCCGCACCCAGGACGGCACCGTGCACGCCATGATCGGCGACGTCTGCGGGCACGGCCCGGACGAGGCCGCGCTCGGCGTGGAGCTGCGCATCGCCTGGCGCGCGCTGACGCTGGCGGGCCTGTGCGGGGACCAGCTGCTGGGCACACTCCAGCAGGTGCTGGAGCACGAGCGCGCCGACGACGAGATCTTCGCGACCCTGTGCACGGTCGACATCGCGCCGGACGGCCGCCGCGCGGGCCTGTGCCTGGCCGGGCACCCGTCGCCGCTGCTGGTCCGCCCGGGCCGGCCCGCGCGGCTGCTGCCGTACGACAACAACGGCCCGGCCCTCGGCCTGCTTCCAGGTGCCCGCTGGCCGCGTATGCAGGTGGAGCTGGGCGCCGAGTGGAGCCTGATGCTCTACACCGACGGCCTGATCGAGGGCCGTGTCGGCGAGGGCCGGGAGCGGCTCGGCCAGGACGGCATGGTGGAGATGGTCCGCCGCCAGCTCTCCGAGGGGCTGCGGGGGGAGGCGTTGCTGCGGGCGGCGGTGAACGAGGTGCGGGACCTCAACGGGGGCGAGCTGACGGACGACGTGGCCGTGTTGCTGCTGGATCGGGCGGGGTGAACGGCCTGCCCCCGTTCCGCGTGTCGGCGCAGACGGAGCGCGCATCCGCTGCGGCTGGTCGCGCCCAGGCGGCGGCGCCGCAACCGCATGTCGGCACGGCCCCGCGCCGGCAGGGACGCTTCTAGCGGCCGCCGTTCCAGGGGCCGTACGGGCCGTCGCTGCTGGAGCCGCGGCCGGTGCGGCCGCCGCCCGGGAGGCTGCGGATCGCGGGCCGTACGTCGACCATGTACACGATCGTCGCGATGAGGCCGATGATCGGCAGGAACGACAGGATCGGGAAGAGCAGGTTCACCACGAAGGCGAGCCCGAGGATCAGCAGCCAGAACGGCTTGGTCTTCTTGTCGGCCGCGCGGTAGGCGTCCTCACGGCGTACGGCGGCATCGATCAACGCGAAGCCGCTGAAAACGATCAGGGCCATGCTCAGCAGCCACATCAACCCCGCGAAGCCCTGCATCAGCACAACGTCCACCACCCGAATCGGCTCGTCCCTCTGCGGTCACCGTACCCGTAGAACGGGCCGGACACCCCGAGGGTGCCCGGCTCGTGCCACCGATTGCGCCGCTTACTTGGCGGGCGGGGTCGTCTTCCTGGCGGGGGTCTTGCGGGCCGGGGCCTTCCTGGCCGGGGCCTTCTTCGCCGTGGCGGCCTGGGCGGCCTTGGCGTCGGCGGGCTTGGCCTCGTCCTTCACCTCGACCGGCTCGGCCTTCGGCTCGACGGCCACGGCCAGCTCCTCCACGCCCTCGGCGATGTCCTCGATGCCCTCGGCGGCCTCGCCGCGCCAGGTGCGCACGGCCTGCTCGCCGTGCTCGGCGACCTTCTCGTAGGTCTCCCTGGCCTTGACGGCGTACTCGGCGGCCACGCCGACCCCGCGCAGCGCGAGGTCCTGGGCGGTCTCGCCGAACTTCTTCAGGTCCTTGTCGAGGGTGCTGCCGAACTTCTTCAGGTCGGCGTCGAGGGAGCCGAGGAACTCGCTGACCTTGGTCTGGAAGGTCTCCTGCGTCTCCTTGACCCGGGCGGTCGCCTTCTCCTGCACGGCCTTCGGGTCGGTGTTGCGCACGGCCTCGATCCGGGCCGGGGCCTCGGTGCGCAGCTGCTCCACCAGGGCCGGCACCTTCTTGGCCTGCTGCAGGGCGAGGTCGGCGGTGCCGGCGGCGAAGTAGAGCGGGGTCGGGTTGCTCAGGGTCTTGCGCAGGTCGTCGGTGATGGCCATGGTGAGGGTCCTCCCGGATTTCTTTCTCGGCTGAGGGTCTGTGTGTCCGCAGTCGGCGGCCGGTGCCCTGGTCCGGCTCAACTGGCCGTCTGCTGCGGACCGTTGTCGTTGCCGCCCGCCGTGCGGTGACGGCGTTCGGCGGTCTTTCCGCCGCCGGTGCGGGAACGGCGTGCGGCGGTGCCGGCACGGTCGCCCGTGCGGGTACGTCCTACGGCGGTGTCGCTGTCCGGAGCGTCCGCGGCGTCCTCGCCCCCGTCGGCGCCCGGGGCCTCGGTCGCGCCCGTGGCGCCCTCGGTGCTCCGGACCGCCTCGGCGTCCACGGTCCCTCCCGCCGCCTCGGCCCTCCCCTCGGCGCCGGCCGTTGCGGCGAGGCCGGTGACCTCGCCGTCGGACCCGCCCGCCGGGGCGCTTCCGAAGCCGTTCTCCTTGCGGAAGGACTCGTAGATCTGGAGCAGCACCTGCTTCTGCCGCTCGGTCAGCGTGGGATCGGCGAGGATGACGGCGCGCGTCTCCACCTCGTCGCGGTCGCGTTCGGCGTCGAGGATGCCCGCACGGACGTACAGCGTCTCCGCGGAGATCCGCAGTGCCTTGGCGACCTGCTGCAGCACCTCCGCGCTCGGCTTGCGCAGCCCGCGCTCGATCTGACTGAGATACGGATTGGACACTCCGGCGGCGTCGGCGAGCTGCCGCAGCGACAGCTGCGCGGTACGCCGCTGCTCGCGCAGGTACTCACCGAGATTGCCGACGTTGAGCGATGCCATGTCTCCACCTTGCCCAACTCCGCTAACTATTGCAAGCACCCGCTTGCAAGAGTGCGCCACGCCACGCGGGGAACCCCTCGGACGGCCGATCCCGGCCAGCCCCGGCAAGTCCGCGCCCCCTCAGCAGTCCTCTGGGCAGTTCGGCGCCACCTAGGCGTTTCGGCGCCACCCAGGCAGGACAGCGGCACCTAAGCTGTACGGCTATTTGCCTAAAGGCCTTAGGCAGATAGCCTTCGGAACGGAGAGGGAGGCCATGACACGCGCAGGACTGACCGCGGAGCGGCTGACGCGGGCCGGGGCGGAGCTGGCCGACGAGGTCGGCTTCGACCAGGTGACCGTCTCGGCGCTCGCCCGGCGGTTCGACGTCAAGGTCGCGAGCCTGTACTCGCACGTGCGCAACTCCCAGGACCTCAGGACCCGGATCGCCCTGCTGGCCCTGGAGGAACTCGCCGACCGGGCCGCCGACGCCGTGGCCGGGCGGGCCGGCAAGGACGCCCTGACTGCCTTCGCCGACGTCTACCGCGACTACGCCCGTGAGCACCCCGGCCGTTACGCCGCCGCCCAGCTCCGGCTCGACCCGGAGACGGCGGCCGCCGGCGCCGGTGTCCGGCACGCGCGGATGACGCGGGCGATCCTGCGCGGCTACGAGCTCGCCGAACCGGAGCAGACCCACGCCGTCCGGCTGTTGGGCAGCGTCTTCCACGGCTACGTCAGCCTGGAGCTGGGCGGTGCCTTCAGCCACAGCGCCCCCGACACCCAGCAGACCTGGACCCGGGTGCTGGACGCCCTCGACGCCCTGCTGCGCAACTGGCCCGCCCCGACATCAGAAAGCCGAACCCGTGGCTGAACCCGTGCCCACCCGGTGGACCACCACCCCCCTCACCGCGGACCTCGTGCGCGGCGCCCTCGACCTGGAGCGCACCGAGCGCGGCGTCCTGCCGCACCGGCTGCCCGCCCGGGCCCGCGCGCAGTGCGCCGACGAGCAGCTCGCGACGGCCGAGTCACAGCCGTCGGGCGTACGGCTGGTGTTCCGTACCTCGGCGACCGCCGTGGAACTGGACACGCTACGCACCAAGCGGACCTACGTCGGTGCCCCGCCCCGCCCGGACGGCGTGTACGACCTGCTCGTCGACGGCCGCCCGGCCGGCCGTGCGACGGCGACCGGCGGCAACACACTGACCATCGACATGGCCCGCGGGACCGCCGAGCACCGGCCCGGTCCGCCCGGCACGCTCCGCTTCACCGGGCTGCCCGACCGGGCCAAGGACGTCGAGATCTGGCTGCCGCACAACGAGACCACCGAGCTCCTCGCCCTGCGCACCGACGCGCCCGTCGAGCCCGTGCCGGACCGGGGCCGCAGGGTGTGGCTGCACCACGGCAGCTCGATCAGCCACGGCTCCGACGCGGCGAACCCCACGGCCGTCTGGCCGGCGCTCGCCGCCCGTCTCGGCGGCGTGGAGCTGATCAACCTCGGTCTGAGCGGCAGCGCCCTGCTGGATCCCTTCACCGCCCGTGCCATACGGGACACCCCTGCCGACCTGATCAGCCTCAAGATCGGTATCAACCTGGTCAACCTGGACCTGATGCGGCTGCGCGCCTTCGGTCCGGCCGTCCACGGCTTCCTCGACACGGTCCGCGAGGGCCACCCGGACACGCCGCTGCTGGTCGTCTCGCCCATCCTGTGCCCCATCCACGAGGACACGCCCGGCCCCAGCGCCCCGGACCTCGGCGGACTCGGCGCCGGACGGCTGCGGTTCGTGGCGATGGGCGATCCTGCGGAACGCGCGAGCGGCAAGCTGACCCTCGGCGTGATCCGGGAGGAGCTGTCCCGCATCGTGCGGGAGCGGTCGGCGGACGACCCGCACCTGCACCACCTCGACGGCCGCGACCTCTACGGCGAGTCCGACCACGCCGAACTCCCCCTGCCCGACCAGCTCCACCCCGACGCGGCAACCCACCGCCGCATCGGCGAACGCTTCGCAGCGCTGGCCTTTGGAGAGGAGGGGCCCTTCGCCGGCAGCACGACCTGACCTCCGTCCCGGCGTCCAAGCTCCCGACGACCCCGCCCCGGCGAGTTCCTGACCGGCGGCGAGGCGTGGCTGTGGTACCGCTCGGGCCTGATCGACCCGGACCGCACCCGACACCCACCGTGTGGGTGCGCGGAGCGGGCTCAGGACGTCGACGCCGGCTCCGACGCCTGCGGGCGCAGCTCCGACCGGTTGTCGGCGAGCCGGTGCCCGGGGCGCCGAGGTCCTCGGCCGCCGGTGGCGCCGCTCCCCGGGGCTCCCGTTGCGCGGCAGCCCCGGGAGGTCACTCCTCGAACCCGCCGTCCGCGAGGATCCTGTCGATCCGCGCCCGGTGCGCCGCCTCCCACACGTCGAGGGACTCCTCCGCCTCCTGCGCCAGTTTCGCCCGGGCGGCGGCGAGGATCTCCTTCCGGCGGGCGCCGGGGACCATCACCACGCCCTCCTCGTCGGCCACGACGACGTCCCCCGCGTCGACGGACACCCCGCCGCACCGGACCCGCTCACCCAGCGGCCGTACGGCCGACTTCTCGCCAGGGATCGGGATGACGCCCCGCGCGAACACCGGGAACCCCATCTCCCGCACCTCGGCCAGGTCCCGGATCAGCCCGTCGGCGACGAGGGCCGCGACGCCCCGGCGCCGGGCGACCGCGCACACGTTGCCGCCGGCCAGCGCGTAATCCAGGTCGCCCGACTGCACGACCACGACCGAACCGGGCCCGGCCCGGTGGACGGCCGCGTGCAGCATCAGGTTGTCGCCGGGCGGGCACCGTACGGTGAACGCCGGCCCGGCCACGCGCGGCGGCGGGCCCCACAACGCACGGATGCCGATGTCCATGACCTGGGCACGCCCGAGCAGGTCGGCGAGGGTGGTCGTGGGGATGTCCGCGAACTCGTCGGTGTCGGCCATGACGTGGACCCTATGCCCTCGCTCCGTCAGAACGGCAGGGCCCTGCTGCGCACCACGTCCAGCCGCGACACCGCGCGCGTGAGCACCACGTACAGCCGGTGCGGCCCCCGCTCCTCCGCCTCCGCGATCGCCGCCGGCTCGACGGCCACCACATGGTCGTACTCCAGGCCCTTGACGACACTCGCCGGCACCACGGCCACCCGCGCGTCCAGTTCCTCCGGCCCTCCCGTGGGCACTCCGGCCACGGTGAGGGCGTCGCGCACCCGGGCCACGTCCGCGTCCGCAGCGACGACCCCGACGGAGCCCTCCTGGGCGAGCGCGTCCCGTACGGCGTCCACGACCGCGCCGAGCACCTCGCCCGGGGCCGTCTCGCGGATGCGCAACTCCCCGTCGCCGCGCAGGGACGTGGCCGGCGGCACGTCGACGCCGAGCCGTCCGAGCAGCCGGTTGGCGAGGGCGACGACCGCCTTCGGCACCCGGAAGCCGGTGGTCAGCGCGATCACGGCCGCGTCCGGCTTTCCCAGGTGCGTGAGGAGCGTCCGCCACGACCGCGCCGCCCACGGCGTGGTGCCCTGCGCCAGGTCGCCGAGCACCGTGAGCGAGCCGAAGGAGGACCGGCGGGCGATGGCCCGGCACTCCATCGGGGAGAGGTCCTGCGCCTCGTCGACGACGACATGGCCGTAGCCGTCCGGATGTTCGATGAGCCCGGCTACCTCGTCGAGCAGCACGAGGTCGGCCGCCGACCAGCGCGCCGACCGCCACGAACGCGGCGGCCTCGCCCACAGCAGCGCCTTCCGCTCGTCGGCGTCCAGCAGCCCCTCGGCGGCCGACTCCAGCACGGCGGGCTCGGAGAGGAGTTCGGCAACGACCTCCTCGGGCCGCACCCGGGGCCAGACGGCGTCCAGGTACGAGGCCACCGGCCGAGCCCGTTCCGTCCGGCGCAGCCACGCGGTGGTGCGCGGCCCGCCGCGCCGCTCGGCCTGATCCCGCAGACAGCGCACGATCCGGCTGCGCACCCGCTCCCTGCCGACGCCGTACAGCGGCCGCTCCGCCCGTACGTCCGCCACGATCCCCGCCAGCTCCCGCGCCCCGATCCGCCAGCGGTACGAGCCGTCCGGTACGGCGAGGTCGTCGGTGCCGTCGGCGCGCACGCGCGCGTACAGCGCCCGGCGCAGCACCTCCGCCATCCGGGCGTCGTGCTTGACGACGGCGGTCCGCTCGTCGTCGGTCCCGGTGACCGGGTGCCCGGCGATCTCGTCGGCGAGGGTCGACTGGCGTACTCCGCTCTCGCCGAGGGCCGGGAGGACCTGCGCGATGTACGACAGGAAGGTGCGGTTCGGGCCGAGGATCAGCAGGCCACCGCGCCGGATGCGCTGCGGATGGGTGTAGAGCAGGTACGCCGCCCGGTGCAGCCCGACGGCCGTCTTGCCGGTCCCGGGCGCGCCCTGCACGCACACCGACACCGCGAGGTCCTCGCGTACGAGGTCGTCCTGCTCGGGCCGGATGGTCGCGGCGATGTCCCGCATGGGGCCGACGCGGGGCCGTTCGATCTCCCGGGCGACGATGGCGCTGGCCCGGGCCTCGCCCCGCGCCAGGTGCTCGTCCTCCAGGCCGGTGAGGTCGGCGGAGTCGCCCCGGCTGCCGGGCGCCCACCCGAAGCGCCGCCGCACGGCCACGCCCTGCGGATCACGGGCGGAGGCCTGGTAGAAGGCCCGGGAGACGGGGGCGCGCCAGTCGACGACGAGGGGCGGCGCGGCCGGGTCCTCGGTGATCCGCAGCCGCCCGACGTGGTAGCGCTGCCCGGCGTGGTCCCCGCCGCCGAAGTCCAGCCGCCCGAAGAACAACGGCCCCTCGGGCAGCTCGCGCAGCTCCTCGGCCCGGCTGCGCAGCCGGTACCCGAGCACTTCCGCGTCGGCCCCGGACGCGGAGACGTCCTCGCCGGTGACGACGTGTTCCCGGGCATCGTCGGCCATCGCGGCCAGGGCGGCGCGGCAGCGGTCGTGGTGGGCGCGTTCGTGGGCGAGGGCCTGCCGGAGGGCGGGGTCGGGTGACGTCATTCCACCGAGCGTACCCAGAAAACGCAACTGAGTTAAATTCTTTTCTGAGTCTCACCGCGCCAGTCGGGACAGCCCTCCCGCCAGCAGTCCGAACGCCCGCTCCGCCGCCGCCACCGCGTCCCCGCGTACGTCGGCCACCCGCTCCCCGGCCGCGATCCGCCGCCAGTTCTCCTGCGCGAGGATCCGCTGGACGGCGATGATCTGCCCGGCGGCGAGCCGGGCCTCCAGGTCGCCGCCGAGCGCCTCCGCGAGCGCGGCCTCGGACCGTTCCAGATGGGCGTACAGCCGCGCCACCAGCGACGGCGTGCCGTACAGCAGCCCGTGAAAGGCGAGCACCTCCGGGTCGTCGTTCAGCCCTGTCACCGGGTCGCACCGCTCCAGCCCCCGCAGGAAGTGCCGCCGCAGCGCCTCGATCGGCGAGGGCCCCTCCGCCGCCACCCGGGCCGCCTCGCCCTCGTGGTCGGCGATCCGGTACAGCACCAGATCCTCCTTGGCGGGGAAGTACCGGAACAGCGTCGGCTTGGAGATCTCGGCCGCTGCGGCCACCTCGGCGACGGACACCGCGTCGAAGCCCCGTGCCACGAAGAGCCGGATGGCGGTGTCCGACAGCACCTGGTACATCCGCTGTTTCTTGCGCTCGCGCAGCCCGGGGTTGGTCATGGGGTGAGCCTACGCAGCACGGCACGAACCACGGACCGGCCGCCGGGCCGGGCCGCGGTTACGCGAAGGCCAGGCCGGGGGTCGGGTCGGCACCGGGGCGGTAGGGCAGCCCGAGCGAGGTCAACGCCTCCCGCAGGGTCATCGCGTACGAGCCGACCGCCAGCCTGACGTCCAGGGAGTGCAGCCCCTCCCCGCTCACCATGCGGTCCAGGTCGACGTACGCGGACCGCACGACCTCCAGCCGCCGGCAGACCCGCCAGTCCTCACGCCAGTCGCGGGTGCGCTCGGGCGGCAGCACGCAGTTCCCACGCGAAGCCGGGGTCTATGCCCCCACCCGTCCGCGGTGCCAGTGGACGAGCGCCGCCATGATCTGCGCACGGCCCGGCACGTCCGTCAGGCCGAGCGGCTCGGCACCCGCGGCCAGGACCCGGTGCAGTTTCCCGGCGGCCCGGGGAAGAGCCAGCCAGTCGAAGTCCGGTCCGTCGCACAGTGACAGCGCGATACGGATCAGGTCGGTCGGGACCGATTGAGCCCGCTTGAACTCCAGCAGCAGCGGGAGGTCGCGCTCCCAGCCGTACGCGCTGCCGGGACGGACGCCCTCCACGACCCGGCACCACTCCCGCGCCATACGGCGCTCCTGTTCCGCGGGAAAGCGCATCAGGTAGAGATGCGTCGCCACGTCGTAGAGCGGATCGCCGAACATGGCCAACTCCCAGTCGATCGTCCAGAGCCGGCCGCACGGGTCGATGATGAAGTTCTCGCGGTGCAGGTCGGCGTGGAGCAGACAGAAGGGACGTTCATGCAGGCCTGACGTCCTCTTTCTGAGCTGCTGGAAGGAGTCGTCCGTCACTCCGAGGTCCCGGAACAGGCCCTCGAACTCCGCGCGGTTCCTGCCGTAGACCTGGTCCTCGATGAAGACGATCAGACGGTCCAGGAAGCCGCTGCTGTCGCCGTCCTCGGGCCGGTCCTCGGGTTCACAGCGCCGCTCGACGTCGAGCATGTCCGGCCTGATCAGCGCCAGTTCCCGGAAGAGCCCCACGATCTGGTCGAAGACCGCGTCGGGTACGCGCCGGCCCGGCCGGTGGAGGGCGCCGAGCGTGTCCCCCTCGATGAAGCTCTGGAGGCCCATGTCCTCGACGTCGACGATGTCGGGGATGCGTGTGATGTGCCCCTTGAGGGCGCGCAGCAGTTCCTCCTCCGACAGGAAACATCTCCGGTCGAACCACAGGATCGCGTCACGTGGTTCCCGGCACTTGACAGTCACCGTCCGGCCCGGAAGCGGGAACACGTACGTCTCGTGGTGGTACCCCTTCAGCGGGCCCACGACCGCTGTCGCATCGCCGCTGACCTCGTCGGCTCGTCGCCGGGCCACGGAGACCGGTTGCGCTGCCATGCTCTGCGTTCGGACCGTTCTGGTGGAACCGATGGGGGAAATGGGAAGCACGTTACTCTCCCGCGGGCCGGGACCGGAGCGAAATCCGGCCATTCGAGGGACCCGGCGCCCGCCGAGGAGGGGAGGGCCCGTCCCGGCGCCGCCCCTGACGGGTTCCCGGCTCCGGCCGCCGCGCGTGACTTCGACGGGCCCGTCCGCTCCCTCTTCGGCGGCTCGTCCACGGCGGGTGTGGCGCGGCGGATCAAGGAGGCGGCTCGGGCCGACTGGGGCGCCCTGGACCCCGAGGCCGGACGACTCGCACGGCATCCTCCGGCACCTCAGGGACATGTACGACCGGTCGGCGAAGCCGCTCAGCCGGCGTCCGCTCCGGCGGGCGGAGGAGATCGTCACCGAGCAGGAGCTGGCGGCGGTCGGGACCGGCGGTCCCCCGACGTCGGGACCCTGCTGGACCTGCCGTCGGGCGCGCAGCGCGCCCTGCGCGTCCGCCGAGCGGTCCTCTTCGTCCTCATGACCCAGGCCTGAGGCGGCGACCGGGCTGACGGGCACCCCGGCCGTTACCTCCCGAGGACCCGCAGGGACCGCAGCAACGGCTCCAGCGACTGGACCATCTGCCGCGCACCGGCGTTCCGCAGGCACTTGGCCTTGCGCTCGTTGCGCGCGTAGCCGAGAAACGGCACACCGGCCTCGCACGCGGCCGTGAAGTCGCTGGGCGAGTCGCCGATCATCAGGGCGGCGGAGGGAGCGGCGCCCATCGCCCGCAGGGCCCGGTTGAGGCAGTCGGGGTTCGGCTTGAGCCGGTGCAGGTCCTGGGTACGGCCGTAGATGTGGGGGGCGAAGCAGGAGTGCAGCCCCCGGCCGGTCAGGTAGGTGCGGACCACTCGCGGCGAGTTGTTGGTGGTGATGGCCAGCCGTGAGCCGACCGCGGCCCAGGTGCGTATCAGCGGGTCGGCGTACGCGGTGGGCATGGCCGAGGACGCGGCCCGCAGCTCCTCCTGGGTGAGGCGTTCCTCCAGCTCCGCGACCAGATCGCTGCCCGGGTGGCGGCGGTCGACGGCGCGCAGGACGACATGCGGGTCCAGGGTCTCGCGCTCGGTCTCGGTCAACAGCCCGCGCAGGCCCCGGCTCTCCAGCCACTCCACCAGGTCCCCCGCTATCCGGCCCGCGGAGTGCCGGGCGAACAGACGGCAGATCGGTCCGTCGAAGTCCCAGAGCACGACGCGGGCACGTCTGGTCAGCTCCCCGAGTTCCCCGGGGTCCGTCAGGGTTCCGGCCGTCGCCGCTGCGGTCTGCGTCGCATCAGAAGTCACTAGGAGAGTGTCAGGTCCGACGTGATGGTTTCCCAGAGGGCGTCGAACCACTTCTGCGACTCCTCCACGAACGCCGCGTCCCGGCGGCCGGCCCGCTTCTCGAAGGAGAAGAGCAGGGACTCCGTGCCGAGCACGTCGTACATGTCCACCGTGCCGCTGTCCGTGAACTCCTCGCGCCGCGTGACCATGTAGTACGCGATCAGCGCCTCCCGCTGGTTGAGGAGGTAGAGCTTCACCGGCGGCGTGAACGGCAGCGCGCGGAACGTCACGTGGACGTCGATGCCGTGGGTGGAGCGCAGGGCGTACAGGTTGTGCCGCAGGACGTGGCCCTGGGCGTTGCGCTGGGCCAGCCAGCGCTCGTGGACCGGGTCGTCGTCGCCGTGCCCCTCGACGGAGATGGGGAAGGCCAGGTTGATGTCCCGGGACGGCAGCAGGACCCGGACGTCGATCGACTCGGGGCGTATGCGGCCCTCGTGGATCAGCCGGAGCGGTTCGCCCAGCGCCAGCATCAGCGTCTCGGCGGTCAGGCACGCCGCGTCGACCCTGACCCGCGGCACCTTGAACGCCTCCGTCAGCCGCGGCGCCAGCCCCACCATGGTCGGCTGCGGCCCGTCCCGCTCGGGAGCCGGCTCCGCGATCCGGGGCGGGCTGCCCTTGCTGACGTTGGTCAGCAGGCCGTCCTCCTGGAGTGCCCGCAGGGCCTGGCGCACGGCTCCGCGCTCCACGCCGAACTCCTCGGCGAGTTCCGCCTGCGTGGGCAGGCGCTGCCCCGCCCGGAGCTCGCCGACGCGGATGCGTTCCCGCAGGACATCGGCGATTTCCTGGGGCGAGAGCCTTCTGCTGCCGTTCACTGCCACGTTCTCCTGAGTCACGACCAAACGCTACAACTCGGATCCATCTACGGGGAGTTGTTTGAAAGTTGTTTATGAGTAGGGGCCAAGTGGGGACAACTTAGTCAGAGTTGGTTGCCAACTTGGTCGAGTTGGCGGAGGTTCTGCTTCCGAAGTTCGACCCCCCGGCGCCGCCGGCCGCACCATCAGCTCCCCGCCTCACCGCACCACCCCCACGCCCGTCCGTCCAGGAAGCCCGAAGGGGGAAAGACCGTGCCCGTCCTCGCTCTCCTCTCCGCCGTCTTCGTCATCGGCTTCGAGCAGCTCGTCCAGTGGAAGTACGGCGCCACCGGCCTCGTCGGCCTGCTCCTGCTCACCGTGGGCATCAAGGCCAAGAGCCCGGCGGTCAGCTCCGCCGGGGCGGTCGTGCTCGCGCTCCTGATGGCGGGACCCGCCCTGTGAGTGCCCGCTCTGCCACCGGCTCATCCCTGTGGGAGGCGTCAGCTCGTGAGCTTCAGCTCCGAACTGATCGTCTCCCACAGTGCGTTGAACCACAGATGGGACTGCTCCACGAAGGTCGTGTCGCGCAGCCCGGCGCCCTGCGAGAACGCGAACAGCATCTGCCGGATGCCCTGCGCGTCGTACATCACCAGGTGCTCGTGGCCGATCTCCTCCTCGCGGCGCGAGAGCGTGTAGTACGCGAACAGTGCCTCCGCGCCGTTGAGCAGGTACAGCTTCACCGGCGGGGTGAAGGGCAGGGCACGGAAGGATACGTGCACGTCGATGCCGTGCGAGCCGCGCAGGGCCAGCAGGTTGTGCTGAAGAACCTGCAACTGGGCGTTGCGCATGGCGAGCCACCGCTCGTGGATCGGGTCGCCGTCGCCGTGGCGGCCCCCGACCGGCACCGGGAAGGCGAGGTCGATGGTGCGGCTCGGCACCAGGACCCGGACGTCGACCTTGGCCGGTTTCAGCTGTCCGGCGTGGATCCGGCGCAGCGGTTCGCCGATGGCGAGCGTCAGGGAGACCGCGGTCAGGCACACCGCGTCGATCTCCACGTGCTCGGCGGCGAAGGCGGACCCGATACGCGGGGCGAGGGCCACCGTGGTGGGCAGCGGCGGGGCGGAAGGGCCGGTCAGCGCACGGACGGGGTCGGGGGCGACGGTCGCCGGGCTCCCCTTGGAGACGTTGGTGAGCAGATGCTCCGACTGCAGGATGCGCAGGGCCTGGCGCACGGCTCCGCGCTCGACGCCGAACTCGTGGGCCAGCTGTGCCTGGGTGGGCATGCGCTGCCCGGGCCGCAGCACTCCGGACCTGATCCGGGCGCGCAGTTCGTCGGCCACCTCGCGGTGTGTCCTCTGTGGCCGCTGCGACCTCTTCCGCTCAGTGACGGAGGCGTGTTCCGGGTCCACACCCAAACACTACAACTTCCCGCCATCTTTGGGCAGTTCGGTGAAAGGTGGTTATGAGCCGCTTCCAAGCGGAGATAAGGACTGTGAAGTTGGTAGCCAACTTGAGCAACATGGTCACACTTCGCACAAGGTTGGCCACCACGCTGACGAGGGACCGACCGGGCTCCCTTCCGGAGGGGAGCCGGGAGCCCGACCGGTGGGCACAGCCACAACTCCACATCGACAACCGAACACCGACCGCACAGCCACAACCGAACAACAACCGCATCGCAACGGTTCGCTACGGATGAGCGTCCCTGTCGTCGGCAGAAGGGAGCGGTCTCAGAACACGTCGGGGCACCACGGTCGCCTGGACGTACGCAGCAGGGCGTCGGCCTTCCGGGCGGCGCCCGCTCGTTCTTCCCGGATTCGGCCCAGCGCCGCGAGGCGCACCGCCGACTCGTCGCCCAGCCACAGCGTCGCCAACTCGCCCACCTCCAGCGCGAGGTCGGCGCTCCGCGTGGTCGGCGTGCAGGACCCCGTTCCGTCCTCGGATGCCTCCAGCAGGTACCGTCCGCCGGTCAGCCCGCCCCGGTCGGACACCTCCACCACCAGCGACCCCGGCGCCTCGTACGTCCGTGCCTCCAGGGCCCGTACGACGTCCAGGATCCGTACCCACAGCCAGTCCGCCTGCGTGGTGATGGCGGCCGCGCGCGGGTCCGGCAGGAAGAACGGGAGCAGGTCGTCGGGGGCGCGCCAGCCGGTCTTCACCCGGGTGATCCAGTCGATGGAGCACAGGTAGCGCCACAGGGCGCGCTCGGCGGCCGGGGTCACCGCGGTCAGCCACTTGACGCTCGCCGTGTTCAGCGGCTGCTTGCCATCGCCCCAGTTGTCGTCGGCCTGGTAGACGACCATGCCCTCGACCTCGCCGGCCGCCGACCGGTACACGGCGTAGAAGGGCTCGTTCCACGACGCCCAGAAGCGGACGGCTCCGGTGGCGAGCTTCCACCACAGCTCGTCGCGGCTGACGGCGCCCGGCTGGACGCGACGCAGCCGCTCGTGCAGCTCGGGGCCGAGCTTGCGGATGTCCTCGCCGTCCACGAGATCGACCCGGCCGCCGTCCTCCGGGCCCGCCCAGCGGGGGTCGAGGCCGGTGCGCGGTACGTCGATGGTCCACTCGGCGGCCCAGGTCGCGGGGCCGAAGCCGTACCGCCCGTAGATCGGGTACTCGGCGGCGATCAGCGTGGCGACGACGTCCCCGCGGTCCTTCGCGGCCGCCAGGTCCCGGGTCATCATCCGGGTCAGCAGGCCGCGGCGGCGGTGCGTGGGACTGACGGTGACGTTGGAGACGGCGTCGGCGGGCACGGGTGCGCCACCGACCGCGGTGAGCTCCTGCTCGAAGGAACGGAAGGTCGCGACACAGCGTCCGCCGTCGAACGCGCCCAGCAGGCGGCCGGGGACGAACTGACTGCGGCGGGCGTCGAGGACGTCGTCGGGGACGGTGGGTTCGCGCAGGAAGCCGGTGTTCAGCGCACGGGTCCAGTCGGCGAACTCGGGCTCGGTGACGGGGCGTACGTCGATGGCGTCGGTGCGGGGCGTCATGGGGGCCACGGTAGGTGGACGGGGGTGCGGGCGTCGCACCCTTTTTTCCGCACGGCCCCTCGCCTCCGCACGGCCCCTCGCGACGTCCGTACGCCCCTGGTCGCTTCCGCGCACCCCCTCGCTGCTTCCGTACGGCTGCTGGTGGCCTGGTACCGATGTCCCCCTCCGCGCAGACCACTCCCGCCCGTCAGAACACCGCCCGTGTCTCCCCCACCTCGCGCCCCCCGCCCAGCAGGGGCGCTCGGCCGATGCGGTCCACCACCGGCGCGTCGATCCCCATCACGGTCAGGGCACGTGCCAGCACCGGACCCAGCGCCCGGCCGGACCCGTCCTCCACCTTGAAGGCCAGTGCGCGGCCGTCCGGCAGCGCCACCGCCTGGACCGCCTCCGCGCCCATCTTGGACAGCGCGCCGGGCACCTCGCGCATCAGCCAGGTGTCGTGGCGGCGCGTGCCGGCGACGTACTCGGGGTGGGCGCGCATGGCGTCGGCGACACGGCGTTCGGCCGAGCCCGGCTCCGCCAGCACGAAGGACCGGTACGCCCGGGCCAGGCCGGTGAGGCTGATCGCCATCAGGGGCGCTCCGCAGCCGTCCGTGCCGACGGCGGCGACCGGCTCGCCCGCCGCGTCCTCCACCGCCCTGTGGATGATCCTCTGGAGCGGGTGGGCCGGGTCCAGATAGGTCTCCGTCGGCCAGTCCCGCAGCAGGCAGGCGGCGAGCATCGCGGTGTGCTTGCCGGAGCAGTTCATCGTCACGCGGTCGCGCGCCGCGCCGGAGACCAGGTACGTCTCCCTCTCCTCGGCGTCCAGCGGCAGGTCGGGCGGGCACTGCAGCCGCTCCGCGCTCAGGCCGTGCTCGTCGAGCATCTTCTGGACCAGGTCGCGGTGGAAGGACTCGCCGGAGTGGCTGGCCGCGGCGAGCGCCAGCCGTTCCCCCGACAGGTCCAGGCCCGCCCGCAGCACACCCGCCGCCTGCATCGGCTTGTTGCTGGAGCGCGGGAAGACGGGTGCCGTCACGTCCCCCAGCGCCAGCTCCACGGCACCGTCCGCGTCCAGCACCACCAGGGCGCCCCGGTGCCTCCCCTCGACGAACCCGGAGCGGACGACCTCGGCGAGAACGGGGGGTATCGCGGGTACGGACATCGGCGGTGGCCTTCCGGACGGGGCCGACCCGCCCCGGCCGACGGCCCGGGATCGCCGGGCCGTGTGCGTCACATGAGCAGGTCGTCGACTTGTGCTTCTCCTTCACGGTACCTGCGGGCGATCTCCGCACTGCAGTCGTCGGCCGTGCGCTGCAGCCGCTGCCGCCGCCGCGAGACCTGCTGCTCGTACCGGCCCAGCCGCCCCATCGCGGCGTTCAGCTCCAGGTCGGTGCGGGCGTCCAGGTCGGACAGCTCCACCTCGGCGAGCATCTCGGCGGCCAGCCGCCGGTACTCCTCGCCGTGCGGGGTGCCGAGTGTCACATGGCGGGCCGAGGAGCGGTGCCGCGCCGGGGCGTCCCGCAGGATCTCCGGCAGCCGGTCGACGACGGACGCGTCCGCCGGGGCGGCGACGGAGGCCGCGCCGGCCGGGGCGCGCCGCGCCAGCTCGGCGCGCAGGATGTCGATCCGCCCCTGCAGCAGCCGCCGTACGTAGCTCAGGTCGGCCTCGTCGCGCTGGGCCTCGCGGCGCAGCGCGCGCAGCTCCGCCAGGCTCAGGACGGCCAGGCCGGGCCCGGGCGGGTCCTGGGGCAGGGGCGGGCTGTCCGTGCGCTGGATGGGCGGACGGTGGTACTCCACGTCCCCGACCCCCGCGTGGGTCAACGAGACAGCCCCAGGCGGCTGCCCGGTACTCGATGTGCTCATGTGTCTCTACCGTCCCCTCGACCGGCGTGTGCGCAAGCATCGTGCCACCCTGACCGGCCGCCGTGTGACCGAGTGCTCACGATCCGCCCCGGATGGACGGTTAGGAGGAATAATGGGCCGACCGGGTCCCCGCGCGGACCGCACGCGGGCCGGGTTCCGCCGCCCTGCATCATGGTCGGTATGCGTGCAGTGGTGCAGAGGGTGGACGGTGCGAGCGTCGTCGTGGACGGCGAGACGGTGGGGTCGATCGAGGGCGAGGGGCTGTGCGTCCTCGTCGGCGTCACCCACGAGGACACCAAGGAGAAGGCGGCCCAGCTCGCCCGCAAGCTGTGGTCGATCCGCATGCTGCACGACGAGAAGTCGTGCAGCGACGTCGGCGCACCGCTGCTGGTGATCAGCCAGTTCACCCTTTACGGCGATGCCCGCAAGGGCCGTCGGCCCACGTGGAACGCGGCGGCGCCCGGCGATGTGGCCGAGCCGCTCGTCGACGAGGTCGTCGCGCAACTGCGGTCGCTGGGGGCGACCGTGGCGACGGGCCGCTTCGGGGCGCGGATGCGGGTGTCCCTGACGAACGACGGCCCGTTCACCGTGCTGCTGGAGATCTAGAACCCCCGGTCAGGGCTCGACCACGACCTCCTGGGCCGCCGCGGTGTCCCCCGCCACCAGGTGCGCGTCCACCGGGACGTTCCGCTTGACCAGGGCCAGGGCGACCGGCCCCAGCTCGTGGTGGCGTACGGACGTCGTGATGAAGCCGATCCGGCGACCGTCCGGGCCGTCGTCCGCGAGGCGGATCTCCGTACCGGGCGGCGGCAGGTGGACCTCGCTGCCGTCCAGGTGCAGGAAGACCAGCCGCCGCGGCGGCTTGCCCAGGTTCTGGACGCGGGCGACGGTCTCCTGGCCCCGGTAGCAGCCCTTCTGCAGGTGCACCGCCGAGCCGATCCAGCCCAGCTCGTGCGGGATCGTGCGGTGGTCGGTCTCGAAGCCGAGGCGCGGCCGGTGGTGCTCGACGCGCAGCGCCTCGTAGGCGAGGAGCCCGGCGGGCGGGCCGGCCTTCTCGGCGTAGGACTCCAGGTCCGCGCGGGGCAGGAAGAGGTCACGGCCGTGCGGGGTCTCCCGTACGACGACGCCCTCGGGCACGTCGGCGATGGAACCGGCCGGCAGGTGCACCACCGCGAACTCTGCGGTCCGGTCGGCGACCTCGACCCGGTAGAAGAACTTCATCGACTCCAGGTACGCGATCAGCGCGCCCTGGGTGCCGGGCTCCACGTGCGCCCAGACCGTCTCACCGTCGTCCACCAGGTACAGGGCGTGCTCGATGTGGCCGTGCGCGGACAGGATCAGCGCCTCGGTGGCCCGGTGCGGCGGGAGCTCGCTGACGTGCTGGGTGAGCAGGAGGTGCAGCCAGCCGAGTCGGTCCTCGCCGGTGACGGTGACGACGCCGCGGTGGGACAGGTCGACGAAACCGGTGCCGTCGGCGAGGGCACGCTGCTCGCGGAACAGGTCGCCGTAGTGGGCGGCGACGCCTTCGTCCACGCCCTCGGCGGGGACGGCGCCGGGCAGGGACAGCAGGGGGCTCTTCATATGCCTAGCCTACGACTCGGTATTTGAACCCTTCAGGGAACAGTCCCCGCACTGGCCGAAGATCGCGAAGTGCTTCATGTCCGTGTCGAAGCCGAACTGCTCGCGCAGCTTCGCGGTGAACTCGGCGGCCACCGACAGATCCGCCTCGATGACGTTGGCGCAGTCGCGGCAGACCAGGTGGATGTGGTGGTGCCGGTCGGCGAGGTGGTAGGTCGGGGCGCCGTGCCCGAGGTGGGCGTGGCTGACCAGCCCGAGTTCCTCCAGGAGCTCCAGGGTCCGGTAGACGGTGGAAATGTTGACCCCCGACGCCGTCTTCCGCACTTCGCTGAGGATGTCGTCGGGGGTCGCGTGCTCCAGGGTGTCCACGGCTTCGAGCACGAGTTGCCGCTGCGGCGTCAGCCGGTAGCCACGCTGCCTGAGGTCGCTCTTCCAGTCGGTGCTCACCACACCAAGAGTCTAGGACGCTTTCCCGGAGGGCCCCCTGCTCGCCCACGTGAAGAAGGCGATGGCGCCTACTTGAAGAAGGCGATCCCGTCGTCCGGCAGGTCGTCCGGGAGGGCCTTGGCCCAGCGCTCGACCTCCTCCGGGGTGACGACCTTCTTCAGGTGCGCCGACATGTAGGGGCGCAGCTCGACCTCGGGGGTCTGCTTCTCGCCGACCCACATCAGGTCGCTCTTGACGTAGCCGTACAGCCGCTTGCCGCCGCTGTAGGGCTGGGAGGCGCCCGTGCGCGCCACCGCGTCCGTGACCAGGTCGATCTGCGGCTTCCTGTCGGCCAGCTCGCCGTACCAGATCTCGACGACGCCGTCGTCGCGGGTCATCGTCACCTCGACCTTGCGGTCGGCGTCGACGCGCCAGTAGCCGTGCTCGGACTCCAGGGGCCGGACCTTGTTGCCGTCGTTGTCCAGGACCCAGGTGTGCGAGTGGTACTCCAGGAAGTCCCGGCCGTCGTGCGTGAAGGTGACCTCCTGACCGAAGTTGCACTTCTCGGCGCCGGGGAAGTCGTGCACGCCCGCGCCCGCCCAGTTGCCGAGCAGGAAGGCGAGGGGCACGAGGTCCTTGTGGAGGTCGGACGGGATCTCGATCATGAGCAGCAGTTCCTAGAGAGGGGTCAGCGCTGGCCCTGGTACAGCTTCTTCACGGTCAGTCCGGCGAAGGCGAGGACGCCGACGGCGACCAGGACCAGCAGGATTTCGAAGAAGAGTTCCACGGGATGCTCCTCGGTGAGCGGAGGGGTGTGCGGGACACAGGGCCGGGCCCCAGCTTACGCGGCCGGGACCCGGTGCTCCTTGTGAGGTACGTCAGCGTGCGGTACGTCAGCTCAGCAGCTGGCTCTGCAGCGTGACCGTCTGGTGGAAGGGGACGGGGTGCGCCTCGCCCTTGCGGGACTGCACGACCAGCGCGAGGGTGTCCCCGGCGGCGAGATAGGCGTGCCGGACGTGCTCCGGGCCGTACGGCTTGTGCTCGACGTACGCCACGCGCTGGACGTGGTCGACGTTGGCGTCGTCGGGGAACTTCTCGTCGTGCACGGACAGCTCGGTGCCGCTCAGCTGGTACTTCGGCTGCGCGTAGGGGGCCAGGTAGGGCCCGAGGAACTCGTCCGTGACGGACGCGGTGTCGAACTGGAGCAGGTAGATCCGCGTCCGCGTGCCGTCCTGCGTGGTCCAGCCCCGGGCGGCGATGTGCCGCAGGCCGTGGTCGGTCAGCTTCTGCCGGAGCTCCTCGCCGTCCTCCTTGTCGGCGTACTCGGCAAGGAGGTCCTTCGTCGCCAGCCAGCCGTCGGTGCCGCGCAGGCCCGCGTCCTCCTTCGCGCCCTCGGGCGCGGGCAGCAGCAGGGCGCGCAGGTCGGCGTGGTGCGTGCCGGCCAGGTTGGTCTCGGCGAACGGCCCCGGGCGGCCGGAGGGCAGTGGCGGCTTGGTGAGCGTCGGGTAGGCCCAGCGCCCGTCCGACTCCGTCGCCAGCCCCGGTACCTCGGTGCGCTCCAGGCGCGTGATGCCGTACGCGGCGGAGGTGCCGACCGCCGCGAAGACGGTCACGGCGGCGGCCCAGCGCAGGACGGCCCGCAGCACGCGACGGTCCTTGCGGACCTCGGCCGGGGGCTGCGGCTGCAGCTGCTGTTCTTGTTGCTGTTGTTGCTGCTGCTGCTCGGTCATACGGCCTTCCCCGGCTCGGAGACACGGTCGAGCTGCTCGGTGAACAGCCCCGCGGCCCCCTTGGTGTCGAGTGGCTTCGCGCCGTCCGCGGTCGCGGTGACCAGGACGTTGCCGACGTACGCGGAGCAGAACATCGTCTCCAGGTCCTGCTCGGAGTCCTTCGGCGGCAGGAAGCAGTGGGCGTTCTCGTGGCCCTCGATCTTCGGGCCCTTCCGCAGGACGTCCAGGGCGGCGAGGAACTCGCTCTGGAAGCGCGCCACGTCGCGCACGGCCGCCCTGTTGTCCATCCGGGCCAGCTCGACGCGCATGGTGAAGGCGTCGGCCGTGAAGGCCGGGGCGAGATCGGTGGTGCTGACGTAGCTGCGCATCGCCAGACCCGTGATGCGCTGCCGGTCGATCGCCTTCTCCAGCCGCTTGCGCTGGGTACGGGGCAGCCCGTTCAACGCCTCCTTGCGCAGCGCGGTGGCCTCCTCGCCGCTCAACGCGGCGTCCGCACCGAACCGACCGAGATCCGGCCCACGGCCCCACCGGGTGTCATACGGCACGAGCATCCCGGCGAGCGGGGAGCCGCCGGCCTTCTCACCGCCCTCTGCGCCGGCCCGGGTCCTGCTGCGGGCCTCGTCCTTCGGGAACTCCCAGACAGCCGCCCCGGCGTCCCGATCGGCCCCCTTCACCGTCACGACGGTGTATCCGACACCCGCGACGACGGCGACCGCCAGCAGCGCGGACGTACCGAGAACGCCGACGCGGCCACGGCGCAGGCGCAGGCGCTCGCGGACGGGAGTCGGGGTGGGGGTGGTGACTGGTTCGGGGAGGGGGGTGGGTGCGGCCGGCGCGGCGGCTACGGGTGCCGGGGCAGGTGCGGGTGCCGGGGTGGGGCCGGATATCGGGGCGGGCGCGGGCCCAGCCGCGGACGCCGGTGCGGGCGCGGACGTGGCTGTCGGCTCCGGTGCGGGCCCCGGCTCAGGCACCGGACCGACTGCGAGCCCGGGCTCGGGCGCGCCCTCGGCCTGCGGGCCGGCGAGGGGGGTCGGCGCAGGTGCCGGTTCCGCCGTCGGCGCGGGCGTGGGGCTCGGGGCCGTCGGCGGGGTGGGCTGGTGGGACTGGTTGTCGGTCACAGTCGCTCCATCTGCCGTTCGGCCAGGTCCATGATCTTCTTCTTGGGGATCGGCCTGGTGTCCGTGATCCAGATCTCCATGGCGATGTCGCCGCGCCAGGCGAGGGCCTTGGCGGTGTACTCCGGCAGGTAACCGGGGGTGGTCTCCGGGCGGTTGTGGACGTACGCGCGGCCGTTCTCCGTGCCCGGGATGCCCCAGCTGTCGGTGTCGTCCTCGTCCTCGGTCCAGTACTGGTTGCCCTCGCTGTTCGCGGCGGCGCCCAGGCCCTCCTCCTGCCGGAACTGGATCAGCCGGATCTCCACCACCGTCGTGCTGCCGAGCTCCCAGCCGGTGACGGCGGCGCGCCGGAACTCGTCGCTGATGAGCTCGCCGAACGCGTGGTCCGGGTGCTCGTAGAACTCCGCGTAGCCGTCCAGGTCGAGCCAGCCGTCGTCGCCCATGAGGTACTCGGCGTCCTTGGCCCCGCGCGGCTTCTTCAGCAGCAGCTTCCGCAGGTCACCGTCGGTCTTCACACGCCGGTCCTGTGCGGCCGTCAGTGGCTCGGGTCCCTCGCCCTTCGCCTGCGGCAGCACCGGCTGCGACAGCGACGGCAGCTCGGTGGGCTCACGCTCGGCCTGGAAGAGATATCCGGCGCAGGTGCCCGCGACCAGCCCCAGTGCGGCGGCGACACCGATCAGCGCCGCGGTACGTCCGCGCCGGCGCCCGCCGGAGACCGACCCGGACCCGTCGGCGGCTGCCCGCTCCGGTCCCGCGCCCGCCTGCGCCGAACCGGGCGGTCTCGGCGCATCCGGGGCGTCGACCACTTCTTCGGGTTGTTCCAAGACGTCCCCCCACAGAAGGTGAAGCACGCATTCCGTATGCGCGCGCACAGGAGACCGTCGGCCAAGGCCCCTGGTTGTGGCGACGTTGATTACGATTCGGCCATGGCGAAGAAGCTCGTAGTGAAGGTGACGGCGGGGGCCGATGCCCCCGAACGCTGCTCCCAGGCGTTCACGGTCGCGGCGGTGGCCGTGGCCAGCGGCGTCGACGTCTCCCTGTGGCTGACCGGGGAGTCCTCCTGGTTCGCGCTGCCGGGCCGCGCCGCCGAGTTCGAGCTGCCGCACGCCGCCCCGCTGCCCGACCTGATCGAGTCGATCCTGGCGGGCGGCCGGATCACCCTGTGCACGCAGTGCGCGGCCCGTCGCGAGATCACGGAGAAGGACGTCATCGAGGGCGTACGGATCGCGGGGGCGCAAGTCTTCGTGCAGGAGGCGCTGGGCGACGAGACGCAGGCGCTCGTCTACTGAGACACCCGGGCGCCCATCTCACGGGCCTGCCCGGGCGGCCACCTCCCCGGGCCTACCCGGACCGCCGCTTGCCGTCCAGCTCGTCCCACCACTCGTCGGAGACGGGGTCCCCGGACGGGTCGTCCCACCAGCGGTCGTCGGGGCCGCGCCGGTTGGCGATCATCGCGGCGACGGGCGGGATGACCATCGCCACCACGCACATGCCCACGGCCACCGGCACCGACCACAGGCGCACGACGCCCCAGGCCATGACGAACAGCCCGACACACGTGCCCATGAGGGCGAAGTAGATGCGCCGCCTCCGCGCGTACATACCACCAGCGTAGGCCCGTGGGGCCCGGTCCGGGGCACGGCGAAGGGCCGCACCCCAGGCGTCCAACCCGTGGGGTGCGGCCCTTCAGCGAACAGACGCCGTCAGACGGCGATCGCGACCTCCGCCAGGCCGCCCTTCTGGGCGACGACCGTGCGGTCGGCGGTGGCGCCGGGCACGAGGGCGCGAACAGTCCAGGTGCCCTCGGCCGCATAGAAGCGGAACTGTCCGGTCGCCGAGGTCGGCACCTCGGCGGTGAACTCGCCGGTCGAGTCGAGCAGGCGCACGTAGCCCTGCACCGGCTCGCCGTCCTTGGTCACCTGGCCCTGGATCGTGGTCTCACCGGGCTTGATCGTCGAGGCGTCCGGCCCGCCGGCCTTCGCTCCACACATGTCGTTCTCCTGAAGAGGTCGGATTGGGTCGGTCGGGAGGGGTTACTTGTTGGCGCCGAGCTCGATCGGCACGCCCACCAGGGAGCCGTACTCGGTCCAGGAGCCGTCGTAGTTCTTGACGTTCTCCACGCCGAGCAGCTCGTGCAGGACGAACCAGGTCAGCGCGGAGCGCTCACCGATGCGGCAGTAGGCGATGGTGTCCTTGGACAGGTCGACGCTCTCCTCGGCGTAGAGCGCCTTGAGCTCCTCGTCCGACTTGAACGTGCCGTCGTCGTTGGCGTTCTTCGACCAGGGGATGTTCCGGGCCGAGGGGACGTGACCCGGACGCTGGGACTGCTCCTGCGGCAGGTGCGCCGGGGCGAGCAGCTTGCCGGAGAACTCGTCGGGCGAGCGCACGTCGACCAGGTTCTGGGTGCCGATCGCGGCCACGACGTCGTCTCGGAAGGCACGGATCGACGTGTCCTGCGGCTTGGCCTTGTACTCGGTCTTCGGACGCTCCGGCACCTCGTCGCCGGCGACCAGCTCGCGGGCGTCGAGCTCCCACTTCTTGCGGCCGCCGTCGAGGAGCTTGACGTTCTCGTGGCCGTACAGCTTGAAGTACCAGTAGGCGTAGGACGCGAACCAGTTGTTGTTGCCGCCGTAGAGGACCACCGTGTGGTCGTTGGCGATGCCCTTCTCCGACAGGAGCTGCTCGAAGCCCTCCTGGTCGATGAAGTCACGGCGGACCGGGTCCTGAAGGTCCTTCGTCCAGTCGATCCGGATCGCGTTCTTGATGTGGTTCTTGTCGTACGCGGACGTGTCCTCGTCCACCTCGACGATCGCGATGTTCGGGTCGTCCAGGTGCTCCTGAAGCCAGTCGGCGTCGACCAGGACGTCGCTGCGGCTCATGCTTCTTCTCCTCCGGGGCAGTTGCGGCGGGGCGTGCGAGGTCTTCACGGCGCGCGCCCATGTCGAGGGCGGCGCACGGGTGCCCTGGGACAGGGCGATGAGGGATACGGAAGCCGGACTTCCGCTCAGAAGGTGCGACAGAGCATGGCGGCAACGCGGCACAGGTCTACTGCCCGCCGCTTCGTGAGATCCGCCTGTCGCTTCATGCGGTCGATCGTAGGGACGGTCGGGGGACCGTGTCACCGGTGTGTCGTATGGTGAGACGCGATCGTCCGTGATGTGGGATCGAGGCCGGGATCGGGCAGCCGTCGCCCGGCTCCCGGGCGGACGTGTCCGTCATCGGCCCCGCGCCTCGGACGGCACTGTCTCGCCCATCGGACGGCGGCCGTCCACCGGACGTGGTCCAGCCGGCCGTCGGCGAACGCGGTGGCCCGCATAGGGCCACCAGCGCTCCCGGACGGACGTGGTCTACCCGGCCAGCCGGACGTCGGAACCCTTCACCGTGATCTCGACGCCGTTCTGCGCGGCCTCCACCTTGTCGAGCCGGATGCCGCCGGGCAGTCCGTCGATCCGCTGCTCGAAGTCGGTGATCGCCCGGACCCGGTTCTCCGCGAGGTCGACCCCGCCGAAGCTGGGCAGGGAGTCGGCGTGCACCCGGACGGTGTCGCCCTCGACCGCGACCGAGCTGAGCACGGACACCGGCTTCGGCAGCTCGGTGCCGAGCACGGTCGCCTCCACCTCGACCTTGATCTTGCCGTTGCCGCCGTCGGAGAGGCCGACGACGTGTGCGCTGACGCCGGGGGCGACCTGGGTGGCGTCGGACTTGGCCGTCTTGAGCAGCTCGTCGTAGGAGATGAACGCGGTGCCGGTGGCGCTGGCGGCGGTGGCGGAGCTGTAGTCGCCGGAGAACTCGACGCCCTTCATGTCGGCGCGCAGGTCGTCGATACGGATCTTCTGGGCACCGTTGCCGGTGGCGGCCTCGTACGTGTCGATGCCGACCTGGACGTCGTCGAGGGAGCCGCCGGCGACCTGCGTGAGGAACGGGAAGCCCTTGATCGACACGTCGGGGGTGGCGGCGAGGTTCTCGGTGGTTTTCAACCGGTCCGCGGCCTCCTTCTCGGCGAAGTTGACCGCGACGCGGTCGACGACGACGAAGAGGACGGCCAGGACCACGACGACGATCGACAGTATTCGCAGTGCTCGCATGCGGCTTTCCCCACCTGGTCGGTCGACGACGGTCCCTGACGACCGGGTGGCCGTCCACAGCGCGAGCGTAACCCTGCGGGATGCTCTGGCCCGGGGATTGTCGATCAGCTGTGACAAGGGCGGCAGTGCGGGCTGGGCGGGGCGCCGCTCCGGGCGGCAGGCAGGCCCGCGGCCCACCGCGGCGCGCTCAGACCAGGGCCCGGCCCAGGACGTACACCACGGGGGCCGCCGCCGACAGCGGCAGCGCGACGCCCGCCGTGAAGTGGACGAAGCGGGACGGGTAGTCGTAGCCGGCCACCCGGTGGCCGATCAGCGCGCACACCGCCGCGCCCGCGCCGAGCAGCGCGCCCGACGTGCCCAGCCCCGTCATCGAGCCGACCACCATGCCAGCCCCCGCCGCCGCGAGCAGCGCGACCGCCACCGACGCCGGTGTCGGCAGCGGTACGGCACGGGCCAGGACCGCCACGGCCACCGCGGCCGCCCCCACCGTCACGGCGTCCGCCTCGGCCGCGAGGTATCCGCCCGCGACGATCGCCAGGGCCGCCGCGGCGACGGTCGCCATCAGGCCGTACATCCGCTCGTCCGGATCGGCGTGCGAGCGCAGTTGCAGAACGAGCGCCAGCAGCACCCACACGCCCAGCGTGCCGAGGATCGCCGCCGGCGACCGGCCGGACACCAGCAGCGCCACGTCCGCGACCAGTCCCCCGGCGAATCCCAGCGCGATGCCCTGCCGCGCCGGCCACATCCCGTTCAGCCGGAACCAGCCCGCGGCCGTCACCGCCTGGAGCAGCACCAGCGGCACGACGAGCGCGTACGTGCCGACCGCCGCCGTACCGGCGAGCAGCAGCCCGAGCAGCGCCGTGAGCGCGGCCGGCTGCATCCCCGGGTCGATGATCGGCGAACGCCCCTCCGCCCGGGCCCGCTGCGCGTCGGTGATCCGCGCGTTGCCGGCGAGGGTGGCGGGACCGTACTGGGGAGCCGCGCCCCCGGCCGTGCCCTCCGGCCCGGCGGCCTCAGCGCGCGGAGGAGGCTCGTACGCGTTCACTGCGTTCACCGGCGGCAGATACGCCGTCTCCGCCGCGGCGGCCGGCGAGGACACCGGCGGCTGGGTCTGCGTCTCCCACGTCTGCCCCTGCCACTGCTGCGTGTACTGCTGGTCGGCGTACGGGTCGCCGTACCCCGGGTACGCCTGGTTGCCCTGGTACGCCTGGTTGCCCTGGTACGCCTGGTCCCCCTGGTACGCCTGGTCCCCCTGGCCCGACGGGTACCCGTGGTCACCCTGCTGTCCGGGCCAGGTCTGCGGCTGCTGTCCCGCGTACGGCCCGTATCCGTCGTACCCGTGGTACGAACCGCCGTTGCCGCCGTTCCCATACGACTGGTCGGTCATCGCTCATCCTCCTGCGAACGGCGGGAGCACCTCGACCGTGCCGCCGTCGGCCAGCCGTACCGTCTCATGTCCGCGGGTGCCCACGGGGTCACCGTCGACGAGGAACGAGCACCGCCGCAGGACGCGCGTGAGCTCACCGGGGTGTCGAGCGCGCACCGCGTCGAGCGCCTCGGCGAGCGTGGCCGCCTCGTACGGCTCCTCGGCCACCCCGGCCGCGGCCTTGGCGGCGGCCCAGTAGCGCACCGTGACCTTTGGCATCTGCTTCCTCAATCACATGACGCCCACCCGACGGTGAGCTCGACCGTGAACACCGTCAGGCTAGCCCGCCCGGGCGACCACCCAGTCCCCGATCCGGTGCAGCAGTGCGTCGGCGGCCGCGTGCTCGGCGTGGCCCATGCCGGGCTCGACCCAGAGTTCGCCGTGGCCACCGGCGGCCGCCGCCAGCATGCGGGGGTGGTCGAGGGGGAAGTAGCCGTCCTGGTCGCCGTGCACGATGAGCAGGGGCGTCGGGGCGATGCGCGGGACCGCCTCGACCGGCGACAGCGGGACCGGGTCCCACGCGCGGTGGTGGATGCGGGTGCGGAAGCCGTACCGGCCCACCACGCGACCCTCGGGGCGCGTCACCAGCCAGTGCAGCCGCCGCATGGGGGCCGTGCCCCGGTAGTACCAGCGGGCGGGCGCGCTGACCGAGACGACCGCGTCGGTCGTGCCCCCGTTGAGCGCCGCGTGCCTCAGCACCACGGAGCCGCCCATCGAGAAGCCCACGGTCGCCACGCGCGCGTGCCCGAGGTCCCGCGCCCAGGCCACCGCCGCCGCCAGGTCGAGCACCTCCCGGTCCCCGACCGTCGACCGCCCGCCGGACATGCCGTGCCCGCGGAAGGAGAACGTGACCACGGCCCCGTACCGGGCGAGCGCCGCCGCCACCCGCCGTACGTGCGGCCGGTGCGCGTCGCCGGTGAAGCCGTGCGCGACCACGAACACCAGGTCGCGGGACGCCGGCGGCCGGGAGGCGTCCTCGCCCGCGGCACGTCCGGCACGGCGGTCACGGCTGTCACGGCGGTCAGGGCTGCCGTCGTATACGGCCGGACCCGGGTCGTATACGGAATCGATCCGCACCCCGTCGGCCGTGTGCAGAAACCTCCGGAAAGGTGCGCTTGTGCGCGTCTCGGAATGCGGACGAACGGTGGATCGTGCCACATGACCTGCCGGATGGGTGCTCATGTCGGCTATTCTGCTGGGCAGAGGACTCGGGCAGCGTAGCCCCCGGGTCCTTTCGTGCTTTCGGAAGCGTTGTATACGACGCGGGAAACCGCAGGTGTACGGGCCGTCGAACGCATAGCGAGTCCCAGGGGCGCGGGATTCGCACCGTACGAAGCAGTGCCGCAAACGTCCTCGCAGGGACCGAGGAGGAACCAGACGTTATGGGCGAGCGAACCGTGCACGAACGTATGACGACCCGGGCAGGTGGGGCGCGATGAGCTCTCTGTTGCTCCTGACCAATGCCCTTCAGCCGTCGACGGAGGTGCTTCCCGCCCTCGGCCTGCTGCTGCACAACGTGCGCGTCGCGCCCGCGGAGGGACCGGCGCTGGTGGACACACCGGGCGCCGACGTGATCCTCGTCGACGGCCGCCGCGACCTGCCGCAGGTGCGCAGCCTGTGCCAGCTGCTGCGCTCCACCGGCCCCGGCTGTCCCCTCGTCCTCGTCGTGACGGAGGGCGGCCTGGCCGCCGTCACCGCCGACTGGGGCATCGACGACGTCCTCCTCGACACCGCCGGCCCGGCCGAGGTGGAGGCGCGGCTGCGTCTCGCCATGGGCCGCCAGCAGATCGTCAACGACGACTCCCCCATGGAGATCCGCAACGGCGACCTGTCGGTGGACGAGGCGACCTACAGCGCCAAACTCAAGGGCCGCGTCCTGGACCTCACCTTCAAGGAGTTCGAGCTCCTGAAGTACCTCGCGCAGCACCCCGGCCGTGTCTTCACGCGCGCCCAGCTGCTCCAGGAGGTGTGGGGCTACGACTACTTCGGCGGTACCCGGACGGTCGACGTCCACGTACGGCGGCTGCGCGCCAAGCTCGGGCCCGAGCACGAGTCGCTGATCGGCACCGTGCGGAACGTGGGTTACCGGTTCGTCACCCCGGAGAAGGTGGACCGCGCCGCCGAGGAGGCGAAGGCCAAGTCCGCCCGGTCCGCCTCGGCGAAAACGGATGATCCGGGCGATGCTGCCGCTCTGGACGCCTCCGAGGTCCGGGCCGAGGCATAGCCGGGTGCCCGCGCGGGCAGGGAAGCTCCCGTACGCCCTGCCCAGAGTGGGTATATCCGCGTAGACTCCGCGCGTGGCCAAGGTGACTCGGGATGATGTGGCGCGGCTGGCGGGAACTTCCACCGCCGTCGTCAGCTATGTCATCAACAACGGACCCCGGCCGGTCGCCCCGGCCACGCGCGAGCGTGTCCTCGCCGCGATCAAGGAGCTGGGGTACCGGCCCGACCGGGTCGCCCAGGCGATGGCGTCGCGGCGCACGGATCTCATAGGCCTGATCGTGCCGGACGCGCGCCAGCCCTTCTTCGGGGAGATGGCGCACGCGGTCGAACAGGCCGCGTCCGAGCGCGGAAAGATGGTGCTCGTCGGCAACTCCGACTACATCGGTGAGCGCGAGGTCCACTACCTGCGGGCCTTCCTCGGCATGCGCGTCTCGGGGCTCATCCTCGTCAGCCACGCGCTCAACGACCTGGCCGCCGCCGAGATCGAGGCCTGGGACGCCCGGGTCGTCCTGCTGCACGAGCGGCCCGAGGCCATCGACGACGTCGCCGTCGTCACCGACGACCTGGGCGGCGCCCAGCTCGCCGTCCGCCACCTGCTGGAGCACGGCTACCCGTACGTCGCCTGTGTCGGCGGCACCGCCGAGACACCGGCCGTCGGCGACCCGGTCTCCGACCACGTCGAGGGCTGGCGGCGCGCCATGCGGGAGGCCGGCATCCCCACCGAGGGCCGCCTGTTCGAAGCCCCCTACAACCGCTACGACGCCTACCAGGTGGGTCTGCGGATCCTCTCCGGCCCCGACCGTCCGCCCGCGATCTTCTGCTCCACGGACGACCAGGCGATCGGTCTGCTGCGCGCGGCGCGCGAGCTGCGCATCGATGTCCCCGGCGAGCTCGCGGTGGCCGGGTTCGACGACATCAAGGAGGCGGCGCTCGCCGACCCGCCCCTGACCACGGTCGCCTCGGACCGCTCGGCGATGGCCCGTTCCGCCGTGGATCTCGTCCTCGACGACGGGCTGCGGGTGGCCGGGGCGCGGCGGGAGCGGCTGAAGGTGTTCCCCTCGCGCCTGGTGGTGCGGCGCTCCTGCGGCTGCGCGTAGCGCCTCCCCCGCGCGGCTTTATATCGGGCATACGAGGTTCTGTCGGGCTTCTCAGGGAGCACTCAGCAAGCTCTCATGGTCGGCGGACAAGCTCGGGGACATGACCGAGAGCTTCCACCGCAGTGGCGAGTACGACAACCCCTACGAGGGTCAGCAGCAGGCCCCGGTGAACCCCGAGTGGCCGCCCCCGCCGGCGTACGCCCCGGCACCCGCTCCGAAGAAGCGCGGCCGCGGCCCGGTCGCCCTGCTCGCCGCCGTGGCGATCGTCGCCGCGGCGATCGGTGGCGGCACCGCGTACGGCATCCAGGAACTGGCGGGCGGCGACACCGTCGCCGCCTCCAGTTCCACCAGCACCACCGTGGTGCCGTCCAGCCAGAAGGGCACGGTCGCCGGGGTCGCCAAGGCGGTCGGCCCGAGCATCGTCGAGATCAACGCCACCTCGAACTCCGGGGCCTCCACGGGCTCCGGCGTGATCATCACGAGTGACGGCGAGATCATCACCAACAACCACGTCGTCGCCGGCGCCCAGCAGATCAAGGTGTCGACCAGTGACGGCAAGACCTACACGGCCAGGGTCGTCGGCACCGACAGCAAGAAGGACCTCGCCCTGATCAAGCTGGAGGGCGCCTCCGGTCTGAAGACGGCGACGCTCGGCGACTCGGCCGGTGTGCAGGTCGGCGACGAGGTCGTGGCGATCGGCTCCCCCGAGGGACTGACCGGCACCGTCACCAGCGGCATCGTCTCGGCCCTGAACCGTGACGTGACCGTCTCGACGGACGAGGGTCAGCAGCAGCCGGACGGCGGCTGGCCGTTCGAGTTCGGCGGTCAGCAGTTCAACGGCGACACCGGCTCCGACACCACGACGTACAAGGCGATCCAGACGGACGCCTCCCTCAACCCCGGCAACTCCGGCGGCGCGCTGATCGACATGAACGGCAACATCATCGGCATCAACTCCGCGATGTACTCCGCCGCGGGAGCGTCCTCGTCCACCGCGGGCAGCGTCGGCCTGGGCTTCGCCATCCCGATCAACACGGTCAAGGCCGACCTCGCCAAGCTGCGCGCCGGTTCCGACAGCTAGGGCCCGCCATGATCAAGCAGATCGTCCACGCGGTGCCGGGCACCGACCCGGCCGGCCTCTCGCTCGCCCTGGCGGTCGCCGCCGAGCTGCATCCCCCGGTGACCCGGGCCCCGGAGACGGCGGTGGCCCGGCCCGCCCGGGCTGTGCGCGCCCGGCGCCGCCGTACGTCCACCGCACGCGGGTGAGCCCCGTCCCGCGCCCCCTTGGGACGTGCGACGCTGAGAGCCGGAGAATGAGCAGGAGATCCCGGCCCGCGTCCCCCGTACACGAGGAAATCCCACGCCCATGAGCCCCGCAGAAGGCGACCGTGACCCCCAGCGCATCCTGATCGTCGACGACGAGCCGGCGGTGCGCGAAGCCCTCCAGCGCAGCCTGGCCTTCGAGGGGTACGGCACCGAGGTCGCCGTCGACGGCGCGGACGCCCTGGACAAGGCGGCGGTGTACCGGCCCGACCTGATCGTCCTCGACATCCAGATGCCCCGCATGGACGGTCTGACCGCCGCCCGCCGAATCCGCGGCACGGGCGACACGACGCCCATCCTCATGCTCACGGCCCGTGACACGGTCGGCGACCGGGTGACCGGACTGGACGCGGGCGCGGACGACTACCTGGTCAAGCCCTTCGAACTGGACGAGCTGTTCGCCCGGATCCGCGCCCTGCTGCGGCGCAGCTCCTACGCGGTCGCCGTGGGGGCGGGCACGGCCGAGGGGAACGACGTCCTGGCCTTCGCCGACCTGCGCATGGACCTCGCGACCCGCGAGGTCACGCGCGGCGGGCGGCCGGTGGAGCTGACCCGTACCGAGTTCACACTGCTGGAGATGTTCATGGCGCATCCGCGCCAGGTGCTGACCCGTGAGCAGATCCTGAAGGCGGTGTGGGGCTTCGACTTCGAGCCGTCGTCCAACTCGCTGGACGTGTACGTGATGTACCTGCGGCGCAAGACGGAGGCGGGCGGCGAGCCGCGGCTGGTGCACACGGTGCGGGGGGTCGGGTACGTGTTGCGGCAGGGCGGCGCCGAGTGAGGAAGGTCCTGCGTCACGTCCGCGCCCTGCCGATCCGGTCGCGCCTGGCGCTGCTGGTGGCGGCGGCGGTGGCGTTCGCGGTGGCCGCGGTGTCGGTGACGTGCTGGTTCATCGTGCAGGGCAAGCTGTACGACGAGATCAACAACGACCTGGAGTCGGGCGTCCCGCGTTCCCTGCCGGAGGACCAGGTGGCGGCCACGCTCAGCGGCTGCCCGCAGTCGCCGTCGGAGGCGTTCCCCTTCGGCCCGCGGTTCAAGGGCTACGTCCAGATCGTCAAGGCCGACGGCAAGGCCTGCCTGTACGGCAATTCCACGGCCCTGGTGAAGACCACCGGCGGCGACACGGACGTGGCCGAACACCCGAGGATCGGTGAAGGCGCGCTGCGCGACGGCAAGGACGGCGACGGCAACCCGGTGCGTGTCCTGACCACGGCCCTGGTCCTGGACGGCGTGGACGGCAGGTACCTGGCCCGGAACGCGGCCCTGCAGATCGCCGTCCCCCTCGACAGCACGCGGTCCACCCTCAACGAACTCGCCCTGATCCTCCTCCTCGTCTCCGGTGTCGGAGTCCTCGGCGCCGGCGCCGCCGGGCTCGCGGTCGCCCGGGCCGGGCTCCGCCCCGTCGACAAGCTCACCGACGCGGTCGAGCACGTGGCCCGCACCGAGGACCTGAACATCCGCATCCCCGTCGAGGACGACAGCGAGGACGAGATCGCCCGCCTCTCCCGGTCCTTCAACTCCATGACCTCGGCGCTGGCCAGCTCCCGCGATCTGCAACAGCAGCTGATCGCGGACGCGGGACATGAACTCCGTACGCCCCTGACCTCCCTGCGCACGAACATCGAACTTCTCACCCGCAGCGAGGAGACCGGCCGCCCCCTGCCGGAGGCGGACCGCAAGGCGCTGCTGGCCTCCGTCAAGGCGCAGATGACCGAACTGGCCGCGCTCATCGGCGACCTGCAGGAACTGTCGCGGCCGGACACCGGCCAGCACGCCGACCGGGCGCAGATCGTGGCCTGGCAGGACGTCGTCGAGTCGGCGCTGCGCCGCGCCCGGCTGCGCGGCCCGGAGCTGACCGTCACGGCGGACGTACAGCCGTGGTACGTACGGGCGGAGCCGTCCGCGCTGGAACGCGCGGTGGTCAACATCCTGGACAACGCCGTCAAGTTCAGCCCGGAGGGCGGCACGATCGAGGTCCGGCTCGCCGACGGCGTCCTCACGGTCCGCGACCACGGCCCTGGCATCTCCGCCGACGAACTCCCGCACGTCTTCGACCGTTTCTGGCGTTCACCGAGCGCCCGGGCGCTGCCGGGCTCGGGGCTGGGCCTGTCGATCGTGGCCCGGACCGTACAGCAGGCGGGCGGCGAGGTGTCGCTGAGCGCCGCGGCGGACGGCGGCACGGTGGCGACGATCCGGCTGCCGGGGGCGCCTACGCCGCCGCCGGAGATGCCGTGACCTTGACCTGCTCCAGGAAGAACGCCCAGGAGGCCGCGCCGAACACGAGCACCGGGCTCGCCGAGAGCTTGCTGTCACGGACCGGGACCATGCCGGGGCAGTTGTCGGCGACCTCTACGCAGTTGGTACCGCCACCATCACTGTAGGAGGACTTGTGCCAGACAGCGTTGGTGAGGTCAGGGGCTCGGTTCATGCTCTGCACTCCTCCAGAAGGCGCTTGATGAACGCCGTCGACTCCGCCGGGGTCAGCGCCGCATCCCTGACCAGATCGTAGGACGAACGGAACCTCAGAACCTTGTCCAGATCGTGGATCAGCTCGCCGAAACCGTTGCCCTCCGTCCAGGCGACAGGATCGCCGACTCTCTGCCAGAGCAGCCAGAGGTGACTGTCCATGAGGTCGTGCACACCGGCTGAGAAAGGCAGCACCTGGATCGCCACATTCGGCAGCTGCGCCGCGTCCAGGAGGTGGGACAACTGGTCCGCCCACACCTTTGGGCCGGGGACCGGCCTCCGCAGCGCGCCCTCGTCCAAGATCACCCGTACGTTCGGTGCCGGGTCGCGGTGGAGCAGTTCCTGGCGCCCCATGCGTACGGCCACCTGTTCCTCGACCGCGTCGCTGTTGCCAGGTGTTGTCTGCGCGCCAGACAACCCGGACAACACCGCTCGGGCGTAGTCCTCGGTCTGCAGCAGACCCGGCACCCGCAACTGGAACATCCACATGATCCGGGCCGTCGCCTCAAGGTCCATGAACGCCTTGTACTTGTCCTTGACGACCTCCCTGCGGGCGTCGTGCCACAGACGTACCAGCAGGTCACCGGACCCGTAGTAGCTGTCCAGATCCTCCATGACCGCCCGTTTGGAGAGCCGTTCCCCCTTCTCCAGGCGGCTCAGGTAGCTCTTGTCGTACCCGGTCTCTTCAGCCAGCTGCCCCAATGACTTCCCCGCCTGGTCTCGCAGGAACTTCAGCGTCCGTCCGAGCGCGATCCTCCCCGACTCCGGCTCACCGTCGACCACTTCCCGCATGTCACCCCTCCCCGTTGACTGAGGTTGCCAGGCAACACCTGGCAACTTCCGCAGCGTACGCGCGATCCGTGACCATCGAGGCACGAACGGTAATCACCGCTCGCCAGACCCCACCCCCTCCCCGAAAGGGCACCGCCATGCCGCTGCGCCTGCGCCTCGCCGGACTCTGCGAAACAGCCCTGCTCACCCTCGTACGGCTCCTGCTGCCCGCCGAGGGACGTCACCGGGCCACGGCACCGCCCCAGCCACCGTCGGTCTCCACCCACTCTCCGCCCCCCGCCGTGGAGCCCGTCTGGCTCGACACCCCGCTCGTACGCCCGTACCTGCTCGCCCTCGAAGAGCGCGCGCTGGAGGTGTCCGCATGAGGCTGCTCCCCTGGACGGGCCCCGACGGCAAGCCCTGCTACCTCAGCACCGACAACCCCCACAGCCCGCTCTCCCGGCTCGCCGACGAGATCGAGGCCGCCCAACTCCACTCCGCTGAACAGGTTCTGGCAGGTGCCAGAGCCGTCCTCGGCGACGCCGAGGCCGGTGAGCGGGCCGTGCGCTTCGCGCTCACCCGGGCCGCCGAGTGCCTGGAGGACGTCCTGCGCGTCGCGGTCAGCCGAGGTGCTCGCACCGAGGTCGGTGAGAGCTGACACGACCGTCCCCCCTGCCCAACCGGCCTGTCGGCAGCGACGTCATCGACCTGGTGGCTCTCTGACGGCGGCTGCTTCCCGTGGGCCGACGCAGAGCGGCAACCTTTCCGTGCGGGGCGGCGACTGCCCGACCGAGCAGGTTCACATCCCCCCGCACGGAACGGATCTCGCCGCATGAGTGAGCTGCGCAGCAAGCCCCGGCACCGCAGAAGCAGGACGGCCCTGGCGGTCGGCGTCCCGGTGGCCCTGACCGCCGGCGGCACGCTGGTCTACGGAGCGGACCTCGGCGTCCTCGGCACACAGCAGCAGGCGTCCGCCGCCACCACCGCCGCCCCGGCCTGGGCGACCGCCACCGCCGACGGCTTCGCCTCCGTCGACGCCCTCGGCCAGAACGGCACGTACGGCGGCCGGGACGGCAGGACCGTCACGGTGACGACGCAGGCCGACCTGGAGAAGTACGCCACCGCCGCCGAGCCGTACGTCATCGTCGTCGCCGGGACGATCAGGATGAACCCGGTCGGCAAGGAGATCAAGGTCCGGTCGGACAAGACCATCGTCGGCGCCGGGACCTCCGGGCACATCGTCGGCGGCGGCTTCTTCCTCGGCCAGGGCGTCCACAACGTGATCATCAGGAACCTGACGATCCGGGACTCCTACCAGGGCATCTGGAACGACAAGGACCACGACTTCGACGCGATCCAGATGGACGGCGCCCACCATGTGTGGATCGACCACAACGACCTGCGGCGCATGGCCGACGGGCTGATCGACGTCCGCAAGGACAGCACCTATGTGACGGTCTCCTGGAACAAGCTGAGCGACAACAACAAGACCTTCGGCATCGGCTGGACCGAGAACGTCAAGACGGACATCACCATCCACCACAACTGGCTGCGCGACACCGAGCAGCGCAACCCGTCCACCGACAACGCCGCCCACGCGCACCTCTACAACAACTTTTTGGAGGACGTCCCGAACACCGGCGTCAGCTCCTCGTACGGCAACTACTCGCGCGGCGCGACCAGGATGGTGCTGGAGAACAGCTACTTCCAGGGCGTGAAGAACCCGGTCATCAAGGACGCGACCGCGTCGATCGTCCAGCGCGGCAACGCCTTCTCGGGCACCTCGGGCCGCAACGAGAGCGGGGGCAGCGCCTTCGACCCGAAGACGTACTACGGCTACAGCCCGGACAAGGCGGCGGACGTGCCGTCGATCCTCAGGTCCAGCGCGGGGCCGCGCGCCTCGATCGGCACGACGGCGGCGAGCACCAGGGCGGCCGCGGCCACGACGCTCACCGTCGCCAAGGACGGCAGCGGGCAGTACAGGACCGTGCAGGCCGCGGTGAACGCCGTGCCGGCCGACAACCCCTCGCGGGTCGTCATCGCCGTCAAGCCGGGCACGTACCGGGAGACGGTCAAGGTGCCGTCCAACAAGCCGCACGTCACCCTCCAGGGCACGGGCGGCAGCCGGAAGGACACGGTGATCGTCTACAACAACGCGGCGGGCACCCCCAAGCCCGGCGGAGGCACGTACGGCACGGGCGGCAGCGCGACCGTCGCCGTCGAGGCCGACGACTTCCAGGCCCGCAACCTGACGATCTCCAACGACTTCGACGAGGCCGCCAACCAGTCCCTCAGCGGCCACCAGGCCGTCGCCCTGCGCACCGCCGCCGACAAGGTGTTCCTGGACGGCGTCATCGTCTCCGGCGACCAGGACACCCTGCTGCTGGACACGGCGGCGAAGGACAGGCTCGGCCGGGTCTACGTCTCCAACTCCTACGTCATCGGCAACGTCGACTTCATCTTCGGCCGGGCGACGGCCGTGATCGACCGGTCCGTCATCACCCTGAAGAAGCGCTGGAACGGCACCTCCGCCGGCTACGTCACCGCCCCCAGCACGGCCGCGGGCCGCAAGGGCATCCTGATCGCCAACTCGACCGTCAACGGCGACGTCTCGGACCGCTCCTTCTACCTCGGGCGGCCCTGGCACGCGGGAGGCGACGCCTCCCTCGACCCGCAGACCACGGTCCGCAACACGACCCTGAGCGCCGCGATCCGCACGGCCCCCTGGACCGACATGAGCGGCTTCTCCTGGAAGGACGACCGCTTCGCCGAGTACAGGAACACCGGCCCCGGCGCGGGCGCCGCGAGCGGCGATCGCCCGCATCTGACCGACGCGCAGGCCTCGAACCAGGAGGTCATGGACTGGCTGGCCGGCTGGACGCCCACGGCGTCCTGACCTTCCGTCCGTTCCCGCGCCCGCGCCACCGTCCCCCAGCCGGCGGCGCGGGCGCGGGGCCCCGGTGCCCGTCCGCGCACCGTGGTCGGCAGCGGTGGCCCCGGAAAAGGTCAAGAAAACCGTAAGGGCGGGCCAAGAACAGACCTGCGTCCACTCATGACTTCCTCTTACCCGGCCATGATTCAGCAACGTGAACATCTGTCGCACGGCTCGGGCATACGTTCCACCCCGTGAACTCTGACAGATCCGTCGGCCACGAGCCGACCGCATCCGCCCACCAGCGGTTCTCCGTCGCCTCGCTCGCCCGCCGCGCACTCCTGCGGGCCGGGCTGACCGGAGCCGCGGCGCTGGGCACCGGCGTCGCCCTCGGCGCGTCCCCCGCCTCCGCCGCCACCCCCGGCAGGCGTCACCGGCCCAGCACCCCCGAGGAAGCCCTGCGGGCACTGGCGGCGGGCAACCGGCGCTGGAGCACCTACCGTGAGCGGCACCCCGACGAGACGCCGGACGTGCGCCGGAGCCTGACGTCCGGTCAGCACCCGTTCGCCCTCGTCCTCGGCTGCATCGACTCCCGGGTTCCTCCGGAGCTGGTTTTCGACCAGGGCCTCGGTGACCTGATGACCGTGCGCTCCGCCGGTGAGGTCCTGGACGAGGCCGTCCTCGGCAGCGTCGCCTACGGTGTGCTCGAACTGGCCATCCCCCTGGTGCTGGTGCTCGGACACCAGTCGTGCGGCGCGGTGAAGGCCGCGGTGGAGGCGGACGAGACCGGCGGGCGTCTGCCGGCCCACATCCAGTACATAGCCGACCAGATAGCCCCGAGCATCGACCGCACCAAGGAGGGCGACCCCCGCGTCGACTCGACGATCGACGCCAACGTGCGTGCCGTTCGCGCACGTCTCGCCGCGGAGCCCGATCTCGCGGACAAGGTGGCGTCGGGCCGCCTGGCCATCGTGGGCGCCCGCTACGAGCTGACCACCCAGCGCGTCCACCGCGTCGCCTGACCGCCGCCCGGCAGCGACACCGGTACGGCTCCGGTGCCCGGCATGCTCGTCGTCAGCGGAAGCCGAGCATGCCGGGGGAGAGGCCTGCCGGTGCCGCTCGGGCCGCTGACGACGAACCGGCCCCGAACGACCCCTCTGGCCGCCCCGTCCGTCGACGCCCCGTGCGCCGGAAGGCCGATACGGTCACGTTTACGACGCGACAGAACCCTTTCCTCACAGGACTCCCACAGAGTACGGTCCCCTGGCCGCCCCCCGCGCCTCTTCACTCTCGGACCAAGGAGAGCCATGGGAAGAGCCATGGGCAGCGCGAGGGCCCGCACCCGCGCCGCGAGTTGCCTCGCCGCCGCGAGCCTCGTCGTGGGCGCCTTCGCCGGTGTCGCCCGAGCACATGACGGTGTCTCCGCCGACGACGGCGGTATCGACAACGCCAAGGCCACTCACGATCACCACAGCCACCAGCACGGTGGTGACGAGGGCCACCTCCCCGCCGGAAGCGACAACGTCCGGCTCGTCAGCAAACTCGGCCTGAAGAACGTCGAACCGGAGAAGATCGCCGACGTCGGTGTCTTCGGGGGGTACGCCTACCTCGCCGCCTGGGGCGGCGCGACCTGCAAGTACAACGGCGTGCACGTGGTGGACATCCGCAAGCCCGCCGCGCCCAGGGAGGTCGCCTTCATCCAGGCCAAGGAGGGCAGTTACCCGGGCGAGGGCATCCAGACCCTGCACATCGACACCCCGTACTTCAACGGGGACGTGCTGGTCAGCAACAACGAGAAGTGCAAGGCGACCGCCGGATTCGGCGGCATGAACCTCTACGACGTCACCAACCCGGCCCATCCCACTCCGCTCGCCGAGGGCGTGGGCGACAAAACGGTCATGGGTCAGGGCAAGAAGAACGCCAACGAGATCCACAGCGTCTTCGCCTGGGACGCGGGCGACAAGGCGTACGCGGTCATCGTCGACAACGAAGAGGGCCCGGACGTCGACATCGTCGACATCACCAACCCGAAGAAGGCGAAGGTCATCGCGGAGTACGACCTCGACGAGGCGTTCCCGCAGATCGTCCAGGACGCCCCGGCCAACCTCACCGAGATCTTCCTGCACGACATGGTCGTCAAGGAGATCGGCGGCCGGCAGATCATGCTCGCCTCCTACTGGGACGGCGGCTACGTCACCCTGGACGTGACCGACCCGACCAAGGCCGTCTACCTCGGCGACACGGACTTCGCCGCGCTCGACCCCGAGGCGCTGGAGAGCGGGTTCGAGGTCACGCCGGAGGGCAACGCCCACCAGGCCGAGTTCACCCTCGACGACAAGTACGTCGTCGGCGCCGACGAGGACTTCGGGCCGTACGCGCTCACCTCCCGCAACGTCACCGACAACACCGAAATCTCGGCGAGCCAGGGCAGCAACACCACACGCCTGGAGCAGGGGCAGACCATCACCGGCGACTCGGTCTTCGCCGGCCGGGCCTGCCCGGGCGACCCGGCGGTGCCCGCCGGTGACCCCGCCGCCGTGGACGTCGCCGTCGTCGAGCGGGGCGTGTGCACCTTCAGCGAGAAGGTGGCAAGCGTGATCGCCGCCGGTGGCTACGACGCCGTGCTCGTCTTCAACCGCACCGGCACGGACGCCTGCGACCAGACGCTCGGCATGAGCGTCGAGGGCGACATCCCGGCCTTCGGCGTCGCACCGCGCGGCCAGGGCTTCGCCCTCTTCGACCAGCGCTACGACAACGCGTCCTGCCTGGCCGGTACGGGCCCCGCGCAACTGCCCGTCGCGCTCGGCACCAAGGGCGACCGGCTGACCTTCTCGTCGTACTTCGACGGCTGGGGCTACGCGCACCTCTACCGCAACGAGAGGGGCAAGCTCACCGAGCTGGACACCTACGCCGTTCCCGAGGCGCACGACCCCGCCCACGCGTCGGGCTCCGGCGATCTGTCCATCCATGAGGTGGCCGTCTCCGAGAAGCGGGCCGACCTGCTCTACTTCTCGTACTACGCGGCCGGGCTGCGCGTCGCCAAGATCGTCGACGACAGGATCGTCGAGGTGGGCCACTACATCGACCAGGGCGGCAACAACTTCTGGGGCGCCCAGGTCTTCCAGTCGGGCGGCAAGGAGTACGTCGCCGCCTCCGACCGCGACCACGGCCTCTACATCTTCGAGTACACCGGGGGTGCCTGAGCAGCCGGATGCACGGACGGACCGGCGGGCGGGTGTCCGCAACGGGGCCGCTGACAGCGGCCCCGGAACGGGACGGCCGACCCACGCGGGGCCGCGCGACGCCGGCGCGGCCCCGCGCGTCGGTGAGGGGCTCAGGAACCACCCACGGCCAGCCCGGCCCCCGTGAGCCGCACCCGTATGCCGTCCTTCTCCACCCGTACGTCCCTCAGCCGCACGTCGCCCTGCTTCGGCCGCGGCAGGTCGAACGCCAGGGTCAGCCGGTCGGCGAGCACCGGACGGGTCAGACGCGACAGGCCGTCGAGCAGGGCGGGGTCGAGGCCGAGCCGCCTGAGCACTTCGGGATGGCCGACGGCCAGGTCGATGAGGTCGAGACGGACGGCCTGGCGGGCGAAACCGGGCGAACCGGTCAGCTCGGTGAGCCTGGAGTCGTCGCTCAGGGCCGCGCGCAGGGCGGAGTCGGAGACGCCCATGCGGTGGGCGATCGCCGGGACGGACAGCAGCGCCTTCGCCCTGCGGGTCTCCCGCGCGAGGTCCGCCGCGGCCCCGGGGGTCAGGTGCAGGCCCTCCGAGGCCCGGGTGCCGGGGCGGTAGGTCGCCAGGCCGCCGATGTCCAGGCGCATGCCGCCGATCTCGGTGGCGATGCCCCGCTCGCCCTGCCGCTGGATACGGGCCTCGGCGCGCAGCCGCAGGTCGTGCCCGGCGACCGGGAGGGTGCCCCGGGCCCGGATCCGGTCCCGGCCCTGCCCGGTGAACGTGACCTGGGAGGCGCCGAGTTCCCGGCTCAGGTCCGCGAAGGACAGCAGGACGTCCCCGTCGAGCCGGGGCACGCGGGCGCCGCGCAGGGTGGTCAGGCCGTCGGTGTCCAGCCGTATGTCATGGGCCGTCGCCGACACCTTCGCCAGGGACACACGGTCGGCCGCCACGTCCGGCACGGTCACCCGCACCGACTCCAGGCGTTCGCCGGCGAGTTGGGTCAGAAAGGGGAAGCCGCCGATCTCCACCTCGGGTGCCGCGGCCAGGTCCAGACGGTCCCGCAGGGCCTGCGCGGCCCGGTGCTCGGCGTACAGCACGGCCCAGCGGTCGCCCAGCACGAGAAACGCCCCGAGCACCGCGAACCCCGCCATCGCCTTCACCGCGACCGGCAGACCGGTGAACCGGCCCCGTCGGCGCCGACGGGGCCCGCCGCGGCGGTGGTTGGGCGGCTCCCAGGGCTCGTCCTCCTGGTCGTCCCGGTCCTCCAAGGGGCTCGGGCGGGGATGCGTCACGGTGTGGTGGGGGGTACGCATCGCTCCATCCGACCATGCGCACCGGCCCCACCCGCAACTTCCGCCCGAGGTATGCGATCTACTTCACGACCGTGATCCGGTCCGCCTTCGGCGGAGCGATCGGGTTCGTGGCCGAGGAGTTGGCCAGCAGGTACTTCTCCAGCGCGGCCAGGTCGTCCGCGCCGACCAGGTCGTCGGTGCCCTGGCCCAGCGTGGTGAAGCCGTCGCCGCCGCCCGCGAGGAAGCTGTTCGTCGCGACGCGGTAGGTGGCCGCCGGGTCGATCGGGGCGCCGTTCAGCCTGACGGAGTCCGTCACCACACGGTCCGCGCCCGTCTTCGTCAGGTCCAGCGTGTACGTCAGCCCGGACGAGACCTGGAGGATCTTCGGCGCCGCGGCGTTGGCGCCGGTCACCTGCTCCTTGAGCACCTGCACGAGCTGGGCGCCCGTGAGGTTCTGCAGGTTCACGGTGTTGGCGAACGGCTGCACCGTGAATCCCTCGGCGTACGTCACGACACCGTCGCCCTCACCGGCCTTGGCCGCGTAGGTCAGCGGCGCCCGGATGCCGCCGGGGTTCATCAGCGCCAGGTCGGTCTCCGGGTCGAGCTCCTTGCCGTACGCGAGCTGGGCGTCGGCGATGAGGTCGCCCAGCGGCGTCTCGGCGGTGCCGGTGTTGCCGATGTCGGCGGAGATGTAGCCGATCGGCCGGTTGCCGATGGGCGCGGCGAGGGTGTTCCACTTGGTGATCAGCTCGGTCATGTCGGTCGCCTTGGGGACGTCCCGGGTGACCACGTGGTTCGCCGAGGTGACCGCCGTCCGGGCGATGTCACCGGTCCACCGGTCGTACGTCAGCGTGGTGTCCGTGTAGAGACGGCCGAAGGACGCGGCAGAGGTGACCATGCGGGGCTTGCCCGCCGGGTCGGGGATGGTGCACACGTACGCGTTGTGGGTGTGGCCGGTGACCAGCGCGTCGACCTGCGGCGTGATGTTCTTGGCGATGTCGACGATCGGGCCGGAGACACCGTCGCCCGCGCCCGGGGAGTCGCAGTCGTAGTTGTACGACGTGGAGGCCGGGAAGCCGCCCTCGTGGATCAGCGCGACGATCGACTTCACGCCCTGCGCCCGGAGCACGCGCGCGTACTTGTTGATCGTCTCGACCTCGTCCTTGAACTTCAGGCCCTTCACGCCCTCGGCGGAGACGATGCCCGGGGTGTCCTCCAGGGTCACGCCGATGAAGCCGACCTTGACGTCCTTCTTCTTCCACACCCAGTACGGCTTGAGGATGGGCTTGTCCGTCTTCTCGTCCAGGACGTTGGCGGCGAGGTAGGGGAAGTCGGCGCCCTGGAACTCCTCGTCCGTGTAGCAGCCGTCCGTCGGGTGGCAGCCGCCCTTCTGCAGGCGGGCCAGCTCCTTGGCGCCCTCGTCGAACTCGTGGTTGCCGACGGAAGTGACGTCCAGGTCGAGCTTGTTGAGCGCCTCGATGGTCGGCTCGTCGTGGAACAGGCCGGAGATGAGCGGGGAGGCGCCGACCATGTCGCCGCCGGCCGCGGTGATGGAGTACGTGTTGCCCTCGCGCGCCTGGCGCAGGTGGGTGGCCAGGTACTCGATGCCGCCCGCGGTGATCTGCTCGGTGGTGCCGTCCTCGTGGACGTGGGTGACGCGGCCGGAGGAGCCGGACGGCGGTTCCAGGTTGCCGTGCAGGTCGTTGAAGGACAGCAGCTGCACGTCCTGGTAGCGGCCCGTGGCGTGGCCGCCCGGCCGGCGGTCCTCGCCCGCGCTCGCCGAACCCGGGAGCGCGGCCGCGGCCAGTGCGCCGACGGTGGCGGCACCGGCCGCGAGGGCGAGGAAACGGTTCGTACGGCGTCTGCGGCGCTCCGGGTGCGCCGGGGAAGTGGCTGGCATACGCCCCCCTGTGTGTGTGCTGAGGTGGTGTCCCCGTCCGGCGCAGCCTAGAGTCAACGCGCGTAGCGCGACAGAGGGTTCGTGGTTACATCCTGGTTGCTTCTTCACCTGTTGCTCTGCCGCCACTTTGCCGACGGCTCCCCGTACCCTCGTACGCATGACCAGCGACGACATCGCACGGCCCGGCAGCCCCCGTTCGATCGAGACCACTTCCGCGCTCTCCCCGCAGCAGGTCGACGCCGTCCTCGGACTGCTCGCCGAGGCCGCCCGGAGCGACGGACAGCAGGCGGTGTCCGAACAGGGCCGGCTGCAGTTGCGCGGCGGCGCACGCGAAGGCGTGTCGCACTACCTGCTGACCGCCGACGGCGAACTCCTCGGCTACGCCCAGCTGGAGGACACCGACCCGGTGGAGCCGCCGGCCGCCGAGCTGGTCGTCCACCCCTCGCACCGCGGGCAGGGGCACGGCCGGGCGCTGGGCGCGGCCGTGCTGGCCGCCTCCGGCAAGCGGCTGCGGGTCTGGGCGCACGGCGGCCACTCCGCCGCCCGGCATCTCGCCCAGGTCCTCGGCCTCACCCTGTTCCGCGAACTGCGCCAGATGCGACGCCCGCTGGCCGACTTCGACGCACCCGAGCCGGTGCTGCCCCCGGGAACGACCGTACGGACCTTCGTGCCGGGGCAGGACGACGCGGCCTGGCTCGCGGTGAACGCCGCCGCCTTCGCCCACCACCCCGAGCAGGGCTCCCTCACCCAGCGCGACCTCGACGACCGCATGGCCGAGCCGTGGTTCGACCCGGCGGGCTTCTTCCTCGCCTTCCGCGGGGAGGAGCTGGTCGGCTTCCACTGGACGAAGGTGCACGCGGCCGAGCGCCTCGGCGAGGTGTACGTCCTCGGCGTCAGCCCCGCGGCCCAGGGCAGCGGCCTCGGCAAGGCCCTCACCACGATCGGCCTGCGGCATCTGAAGGAGCGGGGGCTGCCGACGGCGATGCTGTACGTCGACGCCGACAACAAGGCGGCGGTGTCGGTGTACGAGCGGCTGGGCTTCACGACGTACGAGACGGATCTGATGTACCGGACGGAGACCTGAGATCCCTGTCAGGTGCTCACGGGCCGGGCCCGCACCACGAGCACGTCCGTCTCCAGCTCGTCGGCCCCGATCTCCAGCCCGGCCCACATCGCCTGCGCCGCCAGCAGGTTGAACGCCCGGTGCGGTGCGCACACCACATCCGTCCCGGCCTCGCCGCCCAGCCGGTCGGCGACGGCGCGGGCCGCCGCCTCCGCGTCGGCGGCGTGCTGGCCCAGGACGGTGGCCACGGGCTTCCCGGCCCCCGACACGAAGGCCTCCACCAGCAGCAGGCGGGCGTCACCGCCCGTCCAGCGCCCTGCCTGGGTGGTGACCGTCAGCCCGGGCACCGCCCGGCCCAGTTCGGACAGCATCCACGCCCCCTGCACGAGCCCGGTCCCCAGCGCCCCGGCCCCGGCGCTCGCGGACCAGGCCCGGTTGCCCTCCCCCGCACGCCCCTTGCCCAGCTGCTCCCACTCCTGCGGCACGGGCACCGACATCGGCGCCTCCAGCGCGAGCACGGCCCGCCGGCCGGCGGCCAGCGCCTCGGCGGCCGACGCGACGGCCGACGCCGGATCGCTCCCGTACCCGCAGAGCCCGGGCCCCCCCGCGGGCACGTCGACCGCCGCCCAGGCGAAGGACCCCGTCCGTACGGAGCCGACGTCGACGGCGACCACTCGCACCTCTCCCATGCCGCGCCCGCCCGCCTCTCGCTTCGCCGCCCGACCTGATGACAGGTCAGGGTAGAGGTCCGCCGGCCTCGGCCCGCTCCGGCATCCGGGTCTGCCTTCGGGCCGGCCCGGTCGTGCGGCGGCCGGGTGCTCGCGAGCGCTGCGGCTGTGCCACCGCACCGGAGCTGCCGTACGACCGCCCGCACCACGTCAGCGCCCGCCGCCCGCACCACGTCCGCGCCCCCGCCGCCCGCACCGCGCCCGACCCGCGTGGCCTGCTCCAGGCCGTGCTGCGCTGCGCCGCGCGGCCCCGGCCCCTGGGCCCTGGCCCTGGCCGCCGCCACCGCCCGCCTCATCCGGCCGCACGCCCTCGGCGACGAGGCGCCGGGACAGCAGCTCCCGCGCCACACCGGCCCACGACGGCCTGCCCTCCTGCGCGGCGGATCGACGCGAGCACGGCCGACGGCACCCTGCGAGGCCGCCGCCGCGACGCCCACCGCCTGCCTCCTGCCGCGCCGCCGCACCCCGCTGACCCGCCCCGTCCCGGGCCGTATGTCCCTGCACCGGGGGGCTGCCCCTCCACCGGGGGAGGCACGTAGGGACCCCTTCCCCCGAGGCGGGACCGGACCCCCGCGAGCCGCCGCCCGCTATCCCGCACGTCATGTCTCCGTAACCGTCGATTCAGACGACCTTGCGACGCTCGGCCAATGACTTCCGCCGTGCCAGAGCCTTCGCCGCCCAGAGAGGGCCCCGGGAGGAACGGGGACGCGCCGGCCGTGCCCCCGCTTCCGCCCGCGCTTTCCGACGCGCCCGTGATGCTGGCGACGCGGAACAATGGGTCCATGAGCCAGCCGAACACCCAGGCACAGGTCCAGCACCCGCAGCCCTCCGTGGGCTCCATAGCCGCGCACCGCCCGCACACCGTGGCGGCCACGGTCTCCGACCTGGAACCCGACCTCGACGCCGACCTCGACGCGTACGAGGAGTCGCACGTCGACGGGGCACAGCTGCCGCAGGGCCGGTTCCTGGACCGGGAACGCAGCTGGCTCGCGTTCAACGAGCGCGTCCTGGAACTCGCCGAGGACCCGAACACGCCCCTGCTGGAGCGCGCCAACTTCCTCGCGATCTTCGCGAGCAACCTGGACGAGTTCTTCATGGTCCGCGTGGCCGGACTGAAGCGCCGTATCGCCACCGGTGTGGCCACCCGCTCCGCGTCCGGGCTCCAGCCGCGCGAGGTCCTGGAGATGATCTGGGCCCGCTCCCGGGAGCTGATGGCCCGGCACGCCGCCTGCTTCCACGAGGACGTCGCCCCCGCCCTCGCGGAGGAGGGCATCCACCTGGTCCGCTGGAACGAGCTGGCCGAGAAGGAGCAGGCCCGCCTCTTCACGCTCTTCCGGCACCAGATCTTCCCGGTCCTGACCCCACTGGCGGTCGACCCGGCGCACCCGTTCCCGTACATCTCCGGCCTGTCCCTGAACCTGGCCGTCGTCGTCCGCAACCCGGTCACCGGGCACAGGCACTTCGCCCGTGTGAAGGTGCCGCCGCTGCTGTCCCGGTTCCTGGAGGCCTCCCCGGGCCGGTACGTCCCCATCGAGGACGTCATCGCCGCCCACCTGGAGGAGCTGTTCCCGGGCATGGAGGTCCTGGAGCACCACGCCTTCCGCCTCACCCGCAACGAGGACCTGGAGGTCGAGGAGGACGACGCCGAGAACCTGCTCCAGGCCCTGGAGAAGGAGCTCATGCGGCGCCGCTTCGGCCCGCCCGTGCGCCTGGAGGTCGAGGAGTCCATCGACCGCGAGGTCCTGGACCTCCTGGTCCGCGAACTGAAGATCAGCGAGGCCGAGGTCTACCCGCTGCCCGGCCCCCTGGACCTCACCGGCCTCTTCCGCATCCACAGCCTCGACCGCCCCGAGCTGAAGTACCCGAAGTTCGTCGCCGGCACCCACCGCGACCTCGCCGAGGTCGAGTCGGCCTCCGCGCCCGACATCTTCGCCGCCCTGCGCAGCCGGGACGTCCTGCTGCACCACCCGTACGACTCCTTCTCCACCTCCGTCCAGGCCTTCCTGGAGCAGGCGGCGGCCGACCCGGACGTCCTCGCCATCAAGCAGACGCTGTACCGGACCTCCGGCGACTCCCCGATAGTGGACGCGCTGATCGACGCCGCCGAGTCCGGCAAGCAGGTCCTCGTCCTGGTCGAGATCAAGGCCCGCTTCGACGAGCACGCCAACATCAAGTGGGCGCGCAAGCTGGAGGAGGCCGGCTGCCACGTCGTGTACGGCCTGGTCGGCCTGAAGACGCACTGCAAGCTGTCCCTCGTCGTCCGCCAGGAGGGCGAGACGCTGCGCCGCTACAGCCACGTCGGCACCGGCAACTACCACCCGAAGACGGCCCGCCTCTACGAGGACCTCGGCCTGCTCACGGCTGACCCGCAGGTCGGCGCGGACCTCTCGGACCTGTTCAACCGCCTGTCCGGCTACTCGCGCCGTGAGACCTACCGGCGGCTGCTGGTCGCCCCCAAGTCCCTGCGCGACGGCCTGATCTCGCGGATCAACAAGGAGGCCCAGCACCACCGCGCCGGGCGCCCGGCCTACATCCGCGTCAAGGTCAACTCGATCGTCGACGAGGCCCTCATCGACGCCCTCTACCGCGCGTCCCAGGCGGGCGTGCCGGTCGACGTGTGGGTGCGCGGGATCTGCGCGATCCGGCCGGGCGTCACGGGCCTGTCGGAGAACATCCGGGTGCGGTCTGTGCTCGGCCGCTTCCTCGAACACTCCCGTGTCTTCGCCTTCGGAAACGGCGGCGAACCCGAGGTGTGGATCGGCAGCGCCGACATGATGCACCGCAACCTCGACCGCCGGATAGAGGCCCTGGTCCGGGTCACCGACCCGGCCCACCGGGCCGCCCTGAACCGGCTGCTGGAGACCGGCATGTCCGACGGCACCGCCTCCTGGCACCTCGGCCCGGACGGCGAGTGGACCCGACACGCCACCGACGGGGACGGCCAGCCCCTGCGCAACATCCAGGAGATGCTCATAGACGCCCGGAGGCGCCGGCGTGGCAACGCAACACCATGATCCGACGACGGACTCCACGGCCGGGCCGGTGACGGGGGACTCCCTCGCGCACTACCTGCGGTCCCAGGCCACGGAGTTCCTCCGCGCGCTGCGCCTGCACCGGGAGACCGGCGCGGGCGCGGGCGGCTCCGAGGAGTCCGTCGAAGCGGCCCGCGCGCTGCGCCGCTCGGCCCGCCGTATCAGCGGCAGCCTGCACACCTTCCAGCCCCTCCTCGACTCCGACTGGTCCGAGGCCATGCGCCCCGAACTGGCGTGGGTGTCCGGCACCTTGGCGATGGAGCACGCGTACGCGGCCCGCCTGGAGCGCCTGCTGGCGGCCCTGCACCGCCTGTCGGGCTCGGGCGCGCTCCCGGCGCCGCCGACGGGCGCGGCGGTGGGCGGTCGAGCGGTGTCCGGCGACGCCGGTCCCCCGGCCCACCCGGCCGCGACCGGGGAGCGCGGCAACCTGACGGTCGGCGCGGTGAAGGCAGGCGCCCTGCTGGAACGCCAACTGACCCTGGCCCGGACCCGAGCGCACTCGGCGGCCCTCCAGGCACTGGGCTCCTCCCGCTTCCACGCCGTCGCGGACAAGGTCGCCTTACTCGCCAGCGAGGTCCCCCTGACCCGCCCGGCCTCCGCGGCCGACCTGCGCCCCCTGGCCGCCGCCGCACGGGAACGCCTGGCCGACGCCGTCGCCGCCCTGCCCCTGCTCACCGCGGGCAGCCCGTACAACGCGGAGGCCCTGGTCCACGGCCTGTCCCCGGACCCGTCCCCGCACCCGCAGGACACCCCCTGGCACCAGGTCCGCCTGCTGCTGCGCCTGCACCGCTACGCCTGCGAGGTGGTCCTCGGCGACGACGAGCCCGTCGACCTGCGGCTGCTCGCCGCGGGCCAGGCCCTCGACCGGCACCGCGACGCCTCGGAGGCCGCGGCCGCCGCGGCCCAGGCCGCCCGTACGCCCCGTATCGCCCCCGCGACGGCGTACGCGCTCGGGGTGCTCCACGCCGACCAGCGGCATGAGGTGGAGGCGGCGCGGTACGCGTTCCAGCGCTGCTGGCAGAAGGAACGGCAGAAGGAAGGAGAGGCGGTGAGCACGCGGTGAACTCCCCCGAGGACCGCACGGACACCACCGTTGAGGCGGCCGGCTGCGTCCTGTGGCGCCGCTCCCCCGTCGACGGCGCACTGGAGCTGTGCCTCGTGCACCGGCCGAAGTACGACGACTGGTCCTGGCCGAAGGGCAAGCTGAAGCGCGACGAGGAGCCGCTCGCCGGTGCGCTGCGCGAGGTGGCGGAGGAGACGGGCCACACGGCCGTGCCCGGAGCCGAACTCCCCACCCTCCACTACGTGGCCAACGGCCGCCCCAAGCGGGTCCGTTACTGGGCGGCCGAGGCCACCGGCGGCACCTTCCTGCCCACCGACGAGGTGGACCGCGTCCTCTGGCTCACACCCGACACGGCCCGCCTGCGCCTGACCCGGCCGCAGGACCGCGACCTGATCGACGCGCTGCTCGCCGCCCTGCGCCTGGCCTAGGACACCGCCGGTTCGTCACCGGTGTGCCGCGCGGCGTCCGTGCGGGCCAGGCTGCGGGCCCGGCGGGCCGGTCCGCTCCAGCCGCAGGTACAGCGGGCCACGCAGAAGGGTCCCCGTTCGATGGTGGACGTGCGGTGTTCCGGAGGGTCCGAGGAGGGTGCGGACCGGTCCTGCAGAGTCACACCGCCACGTTACCCAGGCCGGGTGAACGGCTCGTACACCGCACCCCGTGCGTCCGCCGCCCGACCGCGCCCGCGTGACGGCCCTACCTACCCGTCGTTAACCGGTTCGACAGGGGCCCGTGACGGACGCAGCGGCTGGGGGTAGGCAGGCGATGACCAGGCGGCAACGGCAGCACAGGACGGGCGAGGCGGTTGTCGCGGCCGGGGTCGCGGTCTGCGTGTGCCTCGGCACCGGCGGCTGCTCCGGCAGCGACGCCGTGGCGGAGGACGCCCGCGGGGGCGACGCCGTCGCGGTACTGCGCCAGGCCGCCGACCGGCTGCTGGACGCCGGGAGTTCCAAGGCCCGTACGTCGATGGAGATGGCCACCGGCGGAACCCGGGTGACCATCCGGGGCGAGGGTGTGTACGACTACCGCAAGCGGCTCGGACGGCTGGAGGTGCTGCTCCCGCAGGACCCGGCGGGAGCCGCCCCGCGGCGGCCCATCACCGAACTGCTCGCGCCGGGCGCCCTGTTCATGAAGAACCGGGGCGCCGGGGTGCCCGCCGACAAGTGGGTGCGGGTGGACACCGGGACGGTCTCCGACGGCAATCTCGTCACCGGCGGCGCCACCGACCCGCTCGCGGCCGCCGAGGTGCTGCGCGGGACGCGGACGGCGACGTACCTGGGGCACACGCGGATCGGAGGGACCGAGGTCCGGCACTACCGGGGCACGGCGGACCTCGGCCGGGCCGCGAAGGCCGCGACGGCCGCCAACAGGGCTCCCCTCGAAGCGGCGGCGAAAGGGTTCGCCACGGCCGAAGTCCCGTTCGACGCCTATCTCGACGACCAGGGCCGCATCCGCAAGGTCCGGCACCGTTTCAGCTTCGTCAACGGACAGCACGCCAAGCCCGTCGCGGTCGCCTCCACGACCCTGCTGTACGCATTCGGGGCCCCCGCCCGCGTCCGGCTCCCGGACGAGGACGACATCTACGCGGGCAAGATCGCCGAGGAGTGACCGGCGCGAACTAGCCCTTCCGTGCCATGCGCGGCGTGCGGGCCGCTCCCTACCCTAGGAAGTCGGTGACGGCAGAGAAGAGGTGATGCGCGTGGCTCCGGTCGGCGGTACGGCAGTTCAGGACCACGTGGCCCTCGCCGAGATCGAGCTGTGCGGAGATCTGATCATCGCGGCCTCGGCGGCGCAGGACCGGCTCAGCCTGGAGAGCATCGACGAGGTGCTGAAAGTGGCCGAGGCGCGGGCGGCGGCCGCCGGCGACTGACCCCGGCGACCGCCCCGGCGTCACGTCCGCAGCATGCGGGCGACCGCCCCGGCGTCACGTCCGCAGCATGCGGGCGATCGCCTGGGTCGCCTCCTTGACCTTCGCGTCGATCTCGTCGCCGCCCTTGAGGGCCGCGTCGGCCACGCAGTGCCGCAGGTGCTCCTCCAGCAGCTGCAGGGCGAAGGACTGCAAAGCCTTGGTGGAGGCGGACACCTGCGTGAGTATGTCGATGCAGTACACGTCCTCGTCGACCATGCGTTGCAAGCCCCGGATCTGGCCCTCGATACGGCGCAGGCGCTTGAGGTGCTCGTCCTTCTGCTTGTGGTACCCGTGCACACCCCGGTCGTGAGCGGTCACCACGTCCGCCCCGGTGCCCGCGGGAGTGACGTTCGCGGTGTCCGTCGCGTCCGCGGCGGAGGGCGCCCCGGCGCCGGCCTCGGTGGTCGTCATCGCGTCCTCCTGGTGTGCAACGAACCGACATATACCCCTGGTGGGTATATGGTACCGAACTCTTCTGGGTATACGCCTCTTGGCCAAAGCCGTACGGGACGGCCGGATCCGTCCCATGGACCGCCCCCGTGCTCATCACTCTGCCTGATGGGCGACACTGGAGGGCGGCCCGTTAGCCGTGGCCGGATGATGTGCCTAGCATCAGCCTGACCGAAACCGAAGCACCCCGAGGACCCCACGTGCGCTTTCGTCTGACCCCCAGGGAGACGAGCTTCTACGACATGTTCGCCGCCTCCGCGGACAACATCGTCACGGGCTCGAAGCTCCTGATGGAACTGCTCGGGGCGGACGCTTCCGCCCGGGCCGAGATCGCAGAGCGTATGCGGGCCGCCGAACACGCAGGTGACGACGCCACGCACGCGATCTTCCACCAGCTGAACTCCTCGTTCATCACGCCGTTCGACCGCGAGGACATCTACTCCCTCGCGTCGTCCCTCGACGACATCATGGACTTCATGGAGGAGGCCGTCGACCTGGTCGTCCTCTACAACGTCGAGGAGCTCCCCAAGGGCGTCGAGCAGCAGATCGAGGTCCTGGCACGCGCGGCCGAACTGACGGCCGAGGCGATGCCGCACCTGCGCACCATGGAGAACCTGACGGAGTACTGGATCGAGGTCAACCGGCTGGAGAACCAGGCGGACCAGATCCACCGCAAGCTCCTCGCGCACCTCTTCAACGGCAAGTACGACGCCATCGAGGTCCTCAAGCTCAAGCAGATCGTGGACGTACTGGAAGAAGCGGCGGACGCCTTCGAGCACGTGGCGAACACGGTGGAGACCATCGCCGTCAAGGAGTCCTGAGGCCCGTCCATGGACACCTTCGCCCTGGTCGTGACCATCCTGGTCGCGCTCTTCTTCACGTACACCAACGGCTTCCACGACTCGGCGAACGCGATCGCCACGTCCGTCTCCACCCGTGCCCTCACCCCGAAGGCCGCGCTGGCGATGGCCGCGGTGATGAACCTCGCCGGCGCCTTCCTGGGGTCCGGCGTCGCCAAGACCGTCAGTGAGGGCCTGATCCAGACGCCCGAGGGCTCCAAGGGGATGGGCATCCTCTTCGCGGCCCTCGTCGGCGCGATCACCTGGAACCTCGTCACCTGGTACTTCGGTCTGCCCTCGTCCTCCTCGCACGCCCTGTTCGGCGGCATGGTGGGAGCGGCCCTGGCGGGCGGCACGACGGTCTACTGGCACGGTGTGCTGGAGAAGATCGTCATCCCGATGTTCGTCTCCCCGGTGGTGGGCCTGCTGGCCGGCTACCTGGTGATGACGGCGATCATGTGGATCTTCCGCCGGACCAACCCCCACAAGGCCAAGCGCGGCTTCCGCATCGCCCAGACGGTCTCCGCGGCCGGCATGGCCCTCGGCCACGGCCTCCAGGACGCCCAGAAGACGATGGGCATCGTGGTGATGGCCCTGGTCATCGCCGACGTCGAGGACTACGGCGACCCCATCCCGATGTGGGTGAAGATCGCCTGCGCGGTGATGCTGTCCCTCGGCACGTACGCGGGCGGCTGGCGCATCATGCGCACACTCGGCCGCAAGATCATCGAGCTGGACCCGCCGCAGGGGTTCGCCGCGGAGACCACCGGCGCGTCGATCATGTTCACCACGGCGTTCATCTTCAAGGCGCCGATCTCCACGACCCATGTGATCACCTCGGCGATCATGGGCGTCGGCGCGACGAAGCGGGTGAACGCGGTGCGGTGGGGTGTCGCCAAGAACATCATCCTCGGCTGGTTCATCACCATGCCTGCGGCGGCGACGGTGGCGGCGGCGGCCTTCGGCCTGGTCCACCTGGCGTTCCTCTAGGCGTACCGGGCCAGCGGAGCCGCTGCGGGGGTGTGTGCGCGATTAGCCGTGACGGGTACCCCGCTGCACGGCACTCGCCCGCGGCCGGCGCGGCACACCGGAGGCTGGGCGCATGCGCACTCGCGCACGGCGGCGACCAAGGCAACCACGACGAGCGGGACCACCACGACGACGGGCCCGCCCCCTGGAATCCAGAGGGCGGGCCCTTCTCGTCCCCGCGGTGGCACCGCCATGCAGCACCGCGAGGGGCTCGCTCAGCCGAAGCGGCCGGAGATGTAGTCCTCCGTGGCCTGGACCGACGGGTTGGAGAAGATCCGCTCCGTGTCGTCGATCTCGATCAGCTTGCCCGGCTGGCCCACCGCCGCCAGGTTGAAGAACGCCGTACGGTCGGACACCCGCGCGGCCTGCTGCATGTTGTGCGTCACGATGACGATCGTGAAGCGCTCCTTCAGCTCACCGATCAGGTCCTCGATCGCCAGCGTCGAGATCGGGTCGAGGGCCGAGCACGGCTCGTCCATCAACAGCACCTTCGGCTCGACGGCGATCGCCCGGGCGATGCACAGCCGCTGCTGCTGACCGCCCGACAGCCCGGAGCCCGGCTTGTTCAGCCGGTCCTTGACCTCGTTCCAGAGGTTCGCGCCCTTGAGCGACTTCTCGACGATGTCGCTCAGCTCGCTCTTCTTGTAGTTGCCGTTCAGCCGCAGCCCCGCCGCCACGTTGTCGAAGATCGACATCGTCGGGAACGGGTTCGGCCGCTGGAACACCATGCCGACCTCGCGGCGCACCGACACCGGGTCGACCCCGGCGCCGTACAGGTCCTCGTCGTCCAGCATCACCTTGCCCTCGACCCGCCCGCCGGGCGTGACCTCGTGCATACGGTTCAGCGTGCGCAGGAACGTGGACTTGCCACACCCGGACGGCCCGATGAACGCCGTCACCGAGCGCGGCTCGACGGTCATCGAGATGTCCTCGATGGCCTTGTGGGACCCGTAGTAGGCGGTCAGACCGGATACGTCGATTCGCTTGGCCATGATTCAGTCACTTCCAGGTTGGCCGCGTCAGCGACCGGTCTTCGGGGCCTTCCAGCGGGCGATCCCACGGGCCACCAGGTTGAGGATCATGATGAACGCGATGAGCGTCAGTGCCGCCGCCCAGGCGCGGTCGTACGCCGCACCGGCGCCGCCGCTGTTCGCGTACTGGAGGTAGATGTACATCGGCAGCGAGGCCTGCGGGTCGGAGAAGGGGTTCGCGTTGATGAAGTTCGTACCCCAGACCAGCAGCAGCACGGGGGCGGTCTCACCGGTGATGCGGGCGATCGCGAGCATCACGCCCGTCGTGATGCCGCCGATCGAGGTCGGCAGGACCACCTTCAGGATGGTGCGCCACTTCGGCACGCCCAGTGCCAGCGAGGCCTCGCGCAGCTCGTTCGGGACGAGCTTGAGCATCTCCTCCGTGGAGCGGACGACCACCGGGATCATCAGGATGCACAGGGCCAGCGATCCGGCGAAGCCCGACGGACCCAGCTCGAACATCAGGACGATGCTGAGGATGAACAGACCGGCGACGATCGACGGGATGCCCGTCATGACGTCGACGAAGAAGGTCACGGCCTGCACGAGCCTGCCGCGCCCGTACTCGACCAGGTAGATCGCGGTCAGGACACCGACCGGCACGGAGATCAGGGTGGCCAGACCCACCTGCTCCAGGGTGCCGAGGATGGCGTGGTAGATGCCGCCGCCGGGCTGGCTGTCGGCGACCACGCCCATCGAGTGGGTGAGGAAGTAGCCGTCGAGGACCTTCACACCGCGCTTGACGGTCTCCCAGACGAGGGAGGCCAGCGGAATGACGGCCAGCAGGAACGCGACCCACATCATGCTGGTCGCCATGCGGTCCTTGGCCTGCCGCCGGCCCTCGACCCCCGCGGATATGCCGTACGACCCGACGACGAAGACGAGCGCGGCGATGAGGGCCCACTGGATGTCGCTGTGCAGCCCGGCCGCGGCACTGATGCCGAGGCCCAGGGCGACCGAACCGGCGGCGACCGCCCAGGAGAACCACCTGGGCAGGTGCGCGCCGCGCAGGGAGCTGGGGCGCTTGTCGGAGAGGGTTGCGTTGCTCATGCGTTGGCCCCCGAGTACTCCTTGCGGCGGGCGATGATCAGGCGGGCCGTGCCGTTGACCAGCAGGGTGATGACGAAGAGCACCAGACCGGAAGCGATGAGCGCGTCCCGGCCGACCTCGGTGGCCTCGTTGAACTTGCTGGCGATGTTCTGGGCGAAGGTGCCGCCGCCCGGGTCCAGCAGGCTGAGGTTGATGTCGAAGCTGGAGGACAGGACCATCGCGACGGCCATCGTCTCGCCGAGCGCGCGGCCGAGGCCCAGCATCGAGGCGGAGATGACGCCGGAGCGCCCGAAGGGCAGGACCGCCATGCGGATGACCTCCCAGCGCGTGGCTCCGAGGGCCAGGGCGGCCTCCTCGTGCATCTGCGGGACCTGGCGGAAGACCTCACGGCTCACGTTGGTGATGATCGGCAGAATCATGATCGCGAGCACGATGCCCACGGTGAGCAGGGAGCGAGGGGCGCCGCCGTTCCACTCCAGGACGCCGGTCCAGCCGAGGTACTCGTCCAGCCAGGCGAAGAGCCCCTCCAGGTGCGGTACCAGGACGAGGGCGCCCCACAGGCCGTAGACGATGGACGGCACGGCGGCGAGCAGGTCGATCACGTACGCGATGGGGCCGCCGAGCTTGCGCGGGGCGTAGTGCGTGATGAACAGGGCGATGCCGACCGCGATCGGAACGGCGATGACCATGGCGATGATCGACGACACGACGGTGCCGAAGGCCAGGACCGCGATGCCGAAGACCGGCGGGGCACCGCTGGGGTTCCACTCGAAGGTGGTGAAGAAGTTGCCCTCGTCCTTGCTGATGGCGAGGGAGGCGCGGTAGGTCAGGAAGACCGCGATGGCGGCCATGATGGCCAGGACGAGGATGCCGGACCCGCGGGAGAGCCCGAGGAAGATCCGGTCTCCGGGGCGGGTGGCGCCGCGTGCGGCGCGCTTCTCCTCGGCCGGGACGGGCTGGGGTGCGGGCGGAGCGCTTGCGTTCTGTGTGGATACGTCCATCGGATTCTCCGGTCTGCGGAACCGTCCCGGAGGGGCGGCTCTGTCAGAGCCGCCGCTGACGGGCGGCTCCTGGCGGCGGTGCACCGGACGGTGTGGGCCCGACCCCGTTCGAGGCCGGGCCCACACTCAGGTCAGCTCAGGCCCTTCACGGTCTCCCGGACCTTGGTGATGATCTCGGCGGGCATCGGGGCGTAGTCGGCGTCCTTCAGCAGGCCCTGGCCCTCGTCGGAGGCCATGAAGCCGAGGAAGGACTTGACGGCGGGCAGGGTGTCCGCCTTGTTGCCCTTGTCGCAGACGATCTCGTAGGTGACGAGCGTGATCGGGTAGGCGTTGTCGGCCTGGGTCGCGTAGTCCAGCTTGAGGGCGAGGTCCTTGCCGGTACCGACGACCTTGGCCGCGGCGATGGCGTTGGTGGCGTTCTCCAGCGTCGCCTCGACCGGCTGGGCGGCACCGGTGTTCAGGGCGACCGTCTTGATGCCGTCCTTGGCGTAGGAGAGCTCGAAGTACGAGATCGCGCCGGCGGTCTGCTTGACCTGCTGCGCCAGACCGGAGGAGCCCTGTGCGGCCTGTCCGCCCTTGGCCTCCCAGGCCTTGCCGGGCTCGTACTTCCAGTCCTTGGGAGCCGCGGCGGCCAGGTACTTGGTGAAGTTGTCCGTGGTGCCGGACTCGTCGGAGCGGTGGAACGCCTGGATCTTGAGGTTCGGAAGCTTGGCGTCGGGGTTCAGCTTCGCGATGGCCGGGTCGTTCCAGTTGGTGATCTTGCTGTCGAAGATCTTCGCGAGAGTGGAGGCGTCCAGGACGAGCTTGTCGACACCGGGGACGTTGTAACCGAGGGCGACCGGCCCGCCGACCATCGGCAGGTCGATGGCCTGGCCGCCGGAGCAGACCTTCTTGGACTGCTCGACCTCTTCGGGCTTCAACGCGGAGTCCGATCCGGCGAACGCGGTCTGGCCCTGCAGGAACGCGGTGATACCGGCGCCCGAGCCGGTCGGGTTGTAGTTGACCTGCACGTTCTTGCAGGCCGCGGTGTACTGCGCTACCCAGGCGTCGATCGCGTTCTTCTGCGCCGTGGAGCCCGAGGCCTGCAGCTGGCCCTTGGCGTCGTCACACTTGATGTTGCTGGCCGGCGCGCTGGCGTTGCCGCCCGCGGCGCCGTTCCCGCCGGTGTCGTCGGAGCCGCACGCCGTGAGGGCCAGGGCGCCGGAGACGGCGAGAGCACCGAGAGCGAGGGCCCGCCGGTTCATGCGCTGAAGCTTCACTTGAGGGAGTTCCTTCCAGGAGCCGCCGTCCTGATTTCGGCGGCGTGCGAGGTGTAGGTGATGCGGACGCGCGTGTTCGGGATGCGGCTCGCATCGCGTAAGGCCGAAATTAGGCAGATCAGGTGAAGCCGCCGATGGCCGTACATGAACGGGGGGTGAACCCCTGTAGACAGTGCGGTTAGGTCACGGAATGCTCACGGGGAGAGCACGCCGAGGTCCCGGTCCCGGACGGAAGGCCGTCGAACCGCAACGATCATGCCGGGGCCCTGGGAGCGGTCCTGGGATCGGTCAAGCCCGGGCCCTGAGAGCGGTCCGGCCGTGGGAGCCGGGAGGCGCCGTGATCGGTCCGGCCGTGGGAAACCGGCAGAGGCCCTGGCAGCGGTCCCGCCGTGGGAAACCGGCAGCACCCCCGAGAGCCCGTGGGACCGGGAGCGAGCGCCCCGGCCCTGGCACCCTTGGAACACGGGACGCGGGACGCGGAACCCGGGAGGCGCTGGACCCGTCTGGCTCCACGAGAACCACCCACGGGAGGCGCACATGGACCGGCGTACGTTCATCGGAGGCGGCGCTGCCGCGATCGCGGCGGTGACGACGGCCGCCTGCGAAGGCTCCGGCCCGGCCGGCCGACCCCGCGGCGCCGCGGCCTCCCGCACCTCCCTGACCTCCGTCGGCACCACGGCAGCCGCCAACTGGACCGCGCTGGCCCGCGACCTCGACGGCCCCCTGGTCCGCCCGGGCGACGCACAGTGGAAGGCGGCCCGGCAGCTCTACAACACCCGCTTCGACACCCTCACCCCCGCCGCCGTCGCCTACGTCGCCCACTCGGACGACATCCGCACGGCCCTGGCCTACGCCCGCGCCCACGACGTCCGGGTGGCGATCCGCAACGGCGGCCACTCCTACGCCGGCTGGTCCTCCGGAAACGGCCGCCTGATCCTCGACGTCTCGAAGCTCAGCCGGGTCCGGGCCGGCGGCGGCACCGCCGTCGTCGGCGCCGGAGCCAAGCTGATCGACGTCTACCGCGCCCTGGCCGCGAAGGGCGTGACGATCCCGGCCGGCTCCTGCCCCACCGTCGGCGTCTCCGGCCTCACCCTGGGCGGCGGCCACGGCGTGGTCTCCCGCGCGTACGGCCTGACCTGCGACAGCCTCACCCGGGCCACCCTGATCACGGCGGACGGCAAGCAGCTCACCGCCGACGCCCGGGAGAACAAGGACCTGTTCTGGGCGCTGCGCGGCGCGGGCAACGGCAACTTCGGCGTCGTGACCGAACTGCACTTCAAGACCCACCCGGCCCCGCAGGGCGTCTCGGCGTACCTCACCTGGCCCTGGGCGAAGGCCGCGGCGGTCGTCAAGGCCTGGCAGGAGTGGGGCCCGGCCCAGCCGGACGAGATCTGGTCGTCCCTGCACCTGGCGAACGCGGCCGGCGGCACCCCCACCGTGTCCGTCGCCGCCTTCTCCCTCGGCACCCACCGCGAACTGCAGAACGCGCTCGACCGCCTCGCCGACCGCGTCGGCTCCCCGGCGAGCCACGTCTCGCTGAAGCGCCGCTCGTACGAAGAGTCGATGGAGGTGTACGCCGGCTGCTCGTCCTTCCCGACGGACGCCCAGTGCCACCTGCCGGGCTCCACCCCGGGCCGCTCCCCGCAGGGCGCGCTGGGCCGCGAGACGTACACGGCCCGCTCGGACTTCTTCGACCGCTCCCTGTCGGCGGCCGGGATCCGCACGCTGCTGTCCCAGATCCGCTCGGTGCGCGGCGGTGTCGGCAGCGTCCAGCTCACGGCTCTCGGCGGTGCCGTCAACCGCGTCTCCCCGACGGCCACGGCCTTCGTCCACCGCCGCTCGCGGATGCTGGCCCAGTACATCGCCTCCTGGCGGGCGGGCACGACCGGATCGACGGCCCAGTCCTGGCTGACCTCGGCCCACAAGGCGATGCGCCCGTACGCCTCGGGGGCGGCCTACCAGAACTACACGGATCCGACCCTGACGAACTGGCGCAAGGCGTACTACGGGGACGCGGCCCCTCGCCTGACCAAACTCAAGAACCAGTACGACCCGAACCGCTTCTTCACGTATCCCCAGGCGCTGTAGGGGGCCGGCCCGGCCGCGGACGTGCTCAGCCGCTCAGCCGCAGAGCTGCGGCAGCCGTACTTCCCCACCAGCGCCTCGAGGGCCTGGGAGCGCCCCCAGGGCGGCACGGGCGGGTGCAGGGGCACCTCGTGGCGCGGGCCAGCCGTCACCTACGCGGCGAGGTCGCGCTCCTCCGACCCGCCGGACGCCTCACGCCGAGTCCCCGGAATCACCGTGTCCCGACCGACGTGCCCTCTGGTCCGGGCCCGGATCAGCCACCCCGCCCGGGGCGACCGCTCGACCGCCCGCGTGACCGGCGTCAGCAACGCCATCGCCACCGGCGACAACAGCAACGCCACCGCCGTACCGAGCGCGAACCCGCCCACGACGTCCGTCGGATAGTGCACGCCCATGTAGACGCGGCAGAAGCCTTCGAGCAGCCCGAGCCCGATGCCGACGAGCCCGAACCTCCGGTTCGCGACGAACAGCGCCACGGCCATGGCCATGGTGATCGTCGCGTGGTCGCTCACGAAGGAGTAGTCGGTCTTGCCGGAGACGAGCACCTCCAGCCCCTGGTGGTCGAGGAAGGGCCGCGGCCGTTCCACGAAGCCCCGGATCGGGACGTTCACCAGCACGGCGATACCGGCCGCCAGCGGCGCCCACACCAGCGCGGCCACCGACGACGCCGCGTCCTCGGCGCCGCGCCGCCGCACGGTCCACCAACACCCGAGCACGAGCAGCACCATGGCGAGCAGCAGCCCGTACTCCCCCACGTACTCCATGACCCGGTCGAACCACGGCGGCGCGGCCTTGGCCAGGCCGTTGATGTCGTAGAGCAGGTCGACGTCGGGGTTCGACCCGGAATCGGCGAGTCCAGCCATCGTGCTGCGGCCCCTTCGTCATCTCTCCCGGCGCACCGGTGCGTGCGCCACTGCTGCCACCCCCGTGGTCTGTAGATCCGCTTCCGTTGCACACGTGCACACATCGCCACACGTGCCGGCTGACGTCGGCTCGGCTACGCCAACAGGAACGCACGGTCCTCGTTGATACGTTCCACACTCCACCGAATGATCACGCAGACGTTATCGAAGAGAGACCCATCGACGCAGCTCAGGGGGAGGTTTAACGCTCGGTTCACACCGTCGTGGGCAACGCTTTCGCGCCATCTTCGGTGACCCGGGTGGCCCCGAAGTAGTCCGGCGTGTCGATCGGGTCGAACCGGATCACAGCCCCTGTCCGGGGCGCGTCGATCATGTACCCCCCGCCCACGTAAATGCCGACATGCCGGATGGCTCGTGGATCGGTGAGGTCGTCCGAGAAGAACACCAGGTCACCGGGGAGCAGTTCGTCCCGCTTCGGATGCGGTCCCGCGTTGTACTGGTCGTTGGCGACGCGCGGCAGCTTGATCCCCACACTGGCGTACGCGGCCTGCGTCAGACCCGAGCAGTCGAAGCGTCCGCCCTGCTCAGGGGTGCCGGTGCCGCCCCAGAGATAGAGCGTGCCGAGCTTCTTCTGGGCGTAGGCGATGGCGCCGGCGGCCTGCTCGGTGGGATCGACGCGGCCCACGGGAGCGGCGAAGCTCTTCTCCAGCGCCGTGATCCTCCGGACGTAGTTCCGCGTCTCCTTGTACGGCGGCACGCCCCCGTACTTGATCACCGCGTAGGCCCCCGCGTTGTAGGAGGCCAGCATGTTTTCGGTCAGGTTTCCGGGTACGTCCTTCACGTACGAGGCGAGTTTGCAGTCGTACGACGCCGCCGAGGGGATGGCGTCCTTCGGGTCCCACACATCACGGTCCCCGTCCCCGTCGCCGTCGATGCCGTGCGTGGCCCACGTCCCCGGGATGAACTGCGCTATGCCCTGCGCCGCCGCGTGGCTCTGGGCCTTCGGGTTGAACCCGCTCTCCTGGTAGAGCTGTGCGGCGAGAAGCGCGGGACTGATGGCGGGGCACAAGGTGCCCCACTTCTGCACGAGGGCCGAATACGCGGCCGGCACGGTCCCCTTGGCCAGCGTCCTGGCCCCGCCGCGCACGCCGTTGACGATGTTTCCGGCGACGACGTAGACCCCGACGACCAGCAGCATCACGAAGGCCAGCGCGGCACCGGTCACCGCGGTCGCCACGATCCACGCCTTACGCACCGTCAACCGCCCCTCACCGACCGGGAGTCCGTCGCCACGTCAGTGTAGGGGCGGTAGCCGTGCCACGGAATGATCACACGGGGGCAGAGGGGGAGCGGAGGGGCGGCCGGCCCGGGTCAGGGGTCGCGCGCGGCGTCCCGGTACAGCTCGGCCGCCTCCGCGCCGAGCACGACACTGTAGGAGACGTCCGGTGACGTCCCGCCCTCCTCATGCCCGCCCAGCACCCCGACGACCTGCCCGTCACCGTTCACCCAGGGGCTGCCGCTGGTGCCGCCGCTGAAGCCCGGGCACTGGATGCGCTGCTGGGTGGAGCTGTGCGCGATCGGCTTGTTGGTGCAGGTGACGGGCGTCTCGCGCGAGTCGGGATACCCGGTGACGGTCACGGCCGTGGCCCCCGTCGCCGTACCGGTGGTGAACCGGTTGGCGCCCACCACGTCCTCCACCCCCTTCCCGCCCCGGGGAGCGAGCACCGCGAACGCCACGTCGCTGTCCTCGTCCTGCCCCTTGGCCCACCCGTCCGGCAGGAACCGCCGCTTCACCCTCCACACCCCGTACGGTGCCCGGCCGTCCCGGTACCCGGGCACGAACACCAGCTCCCCGGTGCCGTCCAGACAGTGCGCCGCGGTGACGACGAGGTTCCGGTACGGCCCGTGCACCACGGAGGCGGTGCAGAAGTGCCCGCCGGCCGGCCGAGAGGCCCGTCCGGCGGGGAACAGCGCCCCCACCCGCGCGCTGCGCGCGTTCACCGCCGCCGTGACGGTCACCCCGAGGGGCCCGGTCCCGTCGTCCGCGGCGGCGACGGAGGCCGAGGTCACGGCAGCCAGCAGCACGAGCACGCCGAGCAGCGCGCGCCCGCGCGGGCCCAGGAGGCGGAGGGTGCGCTTCATCGGCCCCACTGTGGGCCACGAAGGTGAGAGAAACGTCAAACGGACCGATGGACGCGCACCGGTACCCGTCGCCTCACACCCGCTGACTCTCCGTCACGGAAGCGAACGCGCCACGGAGTCCCCGTGCCGGCCCGTTCGCGCCGCCCGGACACCCCCGGTTAGCCTTCACCCGGAGAACGAGGTGACGACCTTTCACCCGCCCGACCGCCACAAACGGGCAAAGGCCTGAAAGGTGCTCAACCGCGGAACCACACCGCAGGTTCCGCTGCGGCCTCGTTGCCCGGCGTGACCTGCCGTGATACACAGAGTGACCATACGACTCTTCGTACACCGGTCCGCGCCTCCCTTAGGCGCCGGCACGGACCGATGGCAAGGTATTCGTACGAAACCCGCCAATCAATGACGCCAAGTCGACATACGACAGCGTCATTGTCGGCGAGAATGAGGCCTGACCTCTGCACGACCGCAGAGGATGCGGAACTACCCAACAGGGGCGGTGACTTACATGCTCTTTGCGGCCGACAAGGGAGACATCAACACCATCATCGGCGGGATCGCTCCGGACTGGGGGCCCTTCGGCAGCCTGGGCAACGAGGCCAAGACGATGATCCAGGTGGTGATGGCATTCGCCATCCTGCTCTGCCTCGGCATCGCCGTCTGGGGCGCCGCCAAGCAGCGCATCGGGGCGACGGCCCTTCGCGACACCTTCAGCGCCGAACAGGGCAAGGGCCTCATCATCGCGGGCCTGACCGGAGTCTTCATCATCGGCTCACTCGGCACGCTCTTCACCATCGTGTACGGCATGGCCGTGTAGGCCGGGCCGCCCCGTCCCGACCGGGCACGCCCGGCTCCCCCTCCATCCCACCCGCCCGTCGTGCCCACCGGCTGAGGTTGCGTTTCCCTGATGTCGAGTCACCACACCGCGCCCGCGCGGGAACCAGCACGGCTACCGTCGTACGTGGAGTACGAGGAGTACGACCGACACGAGGAGTTTCCGCACGACGTCGAGGGGGCGTACGCGGCATGAGTCTCGGAGACGAGCACGAAGCCTCCGGCGGGTACGGCGGCACGGGCCAGACCCGCACCCGCCTGCCCGACGGAGGCGCTGACCTGTACGGCGGCGCCCGCCGCGGCCGGTCGTCCTCCCGCAGCCTCGTCACGGTGGTGGGCGTGGTGGTCCTCCTCATCGCGGCGATCGCCTTCGCGAACCGCGGAGGAGACGATTCCGCCGCCCCGGGCGACACGGAGAACAAACCGGAAACCTCAGCCACAGCCCCGTCGGGCCAACGCCCGGTCCGGTCCAAGACCAACACCATCCCCACGGGCTACGCCCATGACCGACAGGGGGCGGAGAGCGCGGCGGCGAATTACGCGGTCGCCCTGGGCTCGGCGGAGATGTTCAACAAGGACCGGCGGGACGCCATCCTTCGGACGATCATCGTTCCTGCACGGGTCGCCGACTTGCAGGCAAAGTTGGACAACGCGTACACACCTGGGTTCAACAAGAACGTCGGCCTGAACGAGGACGGCTCCACACCCCGGGGCTACACGTTCGTCTCCCGTACCAGCCCGATCGGCACGACGGTCACCAAGGCCTCCGCCGACAGCGCGACCATTGATGTGTGGTGCAGCGGCCTTCTGGGCCTCGCGGGCGAAAACTCCACGAATCCCGTCACGAACAGTTGGTTCACCCTCACCATGCAGCTGAAGTGGACCGATGGTGACTGGAAGATCCTGACGCACTCTCAGAAGGACGGTCCGGCGCCGGTGCCCGGCGACGAGAGGGCCTCCACCGCGGACGAGATGGCGAAGGCCGTCGAGGAGTACGGAGGGTTCACTTATGCCCGCTAATCGCCGCGTCCTCAAGGTCGCCGGCCTCCTCACAGCCGTGCAGACGGCAGCGGTTCTCACGGCCGCGCGTGCCTTCGCCGCGCCCACGCCGACACCGACGCCGTCCCAGAGCACCGACTGTTCGCTGATCGCTCCTCCCGCCAGGAAGTACTGTGAGGAAGGCGGCGGTTCAGGGGGAGGGGGTGGCGCTTCGACCCTCGACCCCACCTCCACCCTCGACCCCCTCTCCTCCCTCGCCCAGGGCTGTGCCAAAGCTGCCTCCTGGACCGTCGAGAAGCTCAGCGGTGCCGTGCAGGACACCGCCGACGTCGACTTCACGAACCCCAGGTTCCTCCAGCAGTACGCGGTCGTCTTCGCCGCGTCGACGATCCTGACCCTCCTGCTGTGGCTGCTGGCCGTGGCCAAGCGGGCCGTACGCGGCGTGCCCCTGTCCACCGCCCTGTCCGAAGCCATCGGCTTCCTCTGGCTCACGGTCCTGGCCTCCGCCTTCACCCCGCTGATCCTCTACACCGTCGTGTCCGCCACCGACGGCGTCACCGAAGTCCTGGCCAAAGCCACCGGCGACCAGACGGACGCCTTCTTCGGCACGTTCGCCGCCGCCCTGGAGAAGGGCGATGACATCGGCGGCGGCCCGATCATGCTGATCGTCGTCTCGCTGGTCAGCATCCTCGCCGCCGGCGTCCTGTGGCTGGAGCTCGTCATCCGCGCCGCCCTGCTCTACGTCGGCGCCCTGCTCGGCACCGTCGTCTACGCGGGCCTGGTCGACAAGAACCTGTGGGGCCACGTCCGCCGCTGGGCGGGCATCATGATCGCGGTCATCCTCGTCAAGCCCGTCATCGTCATCGTGCTCGGCCTCGCCGGCGCGCTCTCCGCCGACGACGGCCCGGACGCCTTCTCCGCCGTCGTCTCCGGCCTCGCCATCATCCTGCTCGCCATCTTCGCCAGCGCGATGATCTACCGCTTCGTCCCCGGCTTCGGCGACGAGATCGCCGGCTCCCGCAACAACCGCCTCATGCAGGGCGCCGAGGGCAAGGCCGCGGCCGTCATCAGCTCCCCGGCCACCCTGGTCGCCCAGGGCATCAAGACCCACAGCTCCCGCGCCGACCACAACGGCTCGGGCACCCAGTCCTCCGCCCCCCGCCCCTCCAACCCCGCCTCCGGTGGAGTCGCCGCGCACAGCGCGCGCGCCTCGAACGGCGGCGGAACGGCCCCCTCCGCCGCACCCGCACCCCGCTCGGGCAGCCCGGTGAACACGCCTCACGCCAGCAACACCCGCACCAGCAGTACCAACCGCACGGGAGGTGAAGGGCGTTGACGACCGAGTCGCACGTGTCCCATCCGGTCACGCCCCGCCGTACATATCTGATCGGCCGCGCCCGGCCGAACGCGATCATCGGCCGCAACCGCGAGACCGGCGAGATCGCGCTGATCATCGCGGGCGCGTTTCTCGGCATGATGTGCGGACTCCTCGTCCCCGTCCTGTCCCTGCGCATCGTGCTGCTGATGGGCTTCCCGCTGGTGGCGCTGGCCGCGGTGTACGTGCCGTACAAGCACCGCACGTTCTACAAGTGGTTCGAGATCAACCGCAGCTACAAGCGCACCCTGAAGCGGGGGGCGACGTACCGTTCCACCGCCATGGAGGCCGGGACCCGGCTCGACGGGCAGGAGATCGAGGTCGGGCCGCCGCCCGGGATCGGCCGCATCACCTGGCTCGCCGCGCCCTTCGGGCCCGACGAGATCGCCGTGCTGCTGCACGCCGACCGCAAGACCGTCACCGCCGCCATCGAGATCGAGGGCCCGGGCGTCGGCCTGCGCGACTCCGAGGACCAGGAGGCCCTGGTCGACCGCTTCGGCACCCTGCTCAAGCACGTGGCCAACGGCGACGGCTTCGTCACCCGCCTGCAGATGCTCGCCCGCACCCTCCCCGCCGACCCCGACGCCCATGCCAAGGACGTCGCCGTCCGCGGCGACGAGCGCTCCCCGGCCTGGCTCCAGCAGTCCTACGACCAGCTGCTGTCGATGGTGTCCACCAGCAGCGAGCAGCACCGCGCCTACCTCGTCGCCTGCATGCACTACACGCGCGAGCTGGCCGCCGAGGCCCACGCCATGGCCCGGGCGGCCCGTCCGCACGGCGGCAAGATCGACCGGGACGCCGGTCTCGCCGTCGTCATGGCCCGCGAGCTGACCGACATCTGCTCGCGCCTGCAGGAGGCGGACATCCGCGTACGGCAGCCGCTCGGCCAGGGGCGGCTGGCCTCACTGATCCACTCCATGTACGACCCGGACCACCCGATCGACCACATCCAGGCGATGACGAAACGCAATGCCTGGCCGGCCGAGCTGGACGCCACCGAGCCCACCTACCTCCAGGCCAAGACCCGCGAGTCCTCCACCCGCGCGCCCTGGTGCCACGCCACCGCCTGGGTGAAGGAGTGGCCGATGACCCCGGTGGGCGTCAACTTCCTCGCCCCGCTGCTCGTCCACACCCCGGACGTCATCCGAACGGTCGCCGTGACGATGGATCTCGAACCCACCGAGGTAGCCATCGAACGGATGCTGACCGAGAAGACCAACGACGAGGCCGAGGCCTCCCGCGCCGCCAAGATGAACCGCACCGTCGACCCCCGTGACGTCGCCGCCCACTCCCGCCTCGACCAGAGAGGCGAGGACCTAGCCAGCGGCGCGGCGGGCGTCAACCTGGTCGGCTACATCACCGTCTCCTCCCGCTCCCCCGAGGCCCTGGCCCGCGACAAGCGGACCATCAGGGCCTCGGCCGGAAAGTCGTACCTGAAGCTCGAGTGGTGCGACCGCGAGCACCACCGCGCCTTCGTGAACACACTTCCCTTCGCCACCGGCATCCGGAGGTAGGACCTGATGCGGGACCCGCTGTCCGTCCTCACCGACGCCTTCACCTCCTTCCTCTTCGGGAAGGTCGAGACGACCCGGCTGCCGGTGCGCACGTCCACGGGCCAGGCCCAGGCGGTGTACCTGCCGACCGCCGCGCCCGGCCTCGGCGACTCCGGCGTCATCATCGGCCGCGAGGTGTACTCCGGGAAGGGCTACATCTACGACCCCTTCCAGCTGTACGGCCAGCAGCTCCCCGCCCCCCACTGGCTGGTCCTCGGCGAGTCCGGCAACGGCAAGTCGGCCCTGGAGAAGACGTACGTCCTGCGCCAGCTGCGGTTCCGCGACCGCCAGGTCGTCGTCCTGGACGCGCAAGGCGAGGACGGCGTCGGCGAGTGGAACCTCATCGCGCAGGAGCTGGGGATAACTCCCATCCGGCTGGACCCGATGGCCGCCCTGGACCACGGCATCCGGCTCAACCCCCTCGACCCGTCGATCACGACGACCGGGCAGCTCGCGCTGCTGAGGACGATCATCGAGGTCGCGATGGGGCACGGCCTCGACGAGCGCTCCGGCTTCGCCCTGAAGGTCGCGCACGCCTACGTCAACGAGACCATCGTCGACCGCCAGCCCGTACTGTCCGACATCGTCGAGCAGTTGCGCCACCCGGAGCCGGAGTCGGCGGAGGCGATGAACGTCGACATAGACGACGTACGGGCCTGGGGCCTGGACGTGGCGCTGGTGCTGGACCGGCTGGTCGACGGTGACCTGCGCGGCATGTTCGACGGCCCCACCACGGTCGGCATCGACCTGGATGCGCCGCTGATCGTCTTCGACCTGTCCCACATCGACCGCAACTCCATCGCCATGCCGATCCTCATGGCGATCGTCGGCGTGTGGCTGGAGCACACCTGGATCCGCCCCGACCGCAAGAAGCGCATCTTCCTGGTCGAGGAGGCCTGGCACATCATCAACAGCCCGTTCGTGGCGCAGCTGTTCCAGCGGCTGCTGAAGTTCGGGCGGCGCCTGGGCCTGTCGTTCGTGGCGGTGGTCCACCACCTGTCGGACGTCGTGGACGGGGCGGCGGCGAAGGAGGCCGCGGCCATCCTGAAGATGGCGTCGACCAGGACGATCTACGCCCAGAAGGCGGACGAGGCCCGGGCCACCGGCCGCGTCCTGGGCCTGCCCCGCTGGGCGGTGGAGATCATCCCGACCCTCACCCCCGGCATCGCCGTCTGGGACGTCAACGGCAACGTCCAGGTCGTCAAACACCTGGTCACCGAGACCGAACGCCCGCTCGTCTTCACCGACCGCGCGATGACCGAGTCCTCCGCCGACCTTGCGGACGACGCCCTGCGCGCCGCCGAACGGGAGGCGGAGGAGCGGGCCGCGGCCTTCGTGGAGCAGCACCTGGGCGACTCCGAGTCGACGGTGGCGTAGGGGCAGGAGGCAGGGTGAGACCGGACTACCGCCACGACCAGCGCCGGGACGGCCAGCAAGGCATCCCGGACGGCCTGCTGATCGGCATCCTCGCGTTCCTCCTCGGCATGACCCTGCTGGTGTGGACCGCCACGGGCCTGGCCGGCCGGTTCGCCCACGGCTCCTGGCCGCGGGGCGTCACCTTCACCCGCACCCCTCTGGCCATGCGCCATCTCATCACCCGGCCGCAGGACATCACGGGCGCCTGGCCGGACACACCACCGGGCCAGCTCCCCGGCTACGGACTCTTCTGGGGCCTGTTCATCGGCCAGTTGATGGTGCTGTTCGTCCTCACGGTGTTCGCGATGAGCACGGCGGCCCGCTGGAAGGCCGGACGCCTGCGGCGCCGGGCCGAGCAGAGCGCGGCACTCCAGCGGCCGGCGGCAGCGCCGCAGGACCCGACCGGGACCCGGTCCCGGCACGACGTTCCGACGCCGGTCCAGCACGAGACGGCCCCACCGCGCCACCCCGACGTACCGACGGCCCGCACCGCGCCCGACGCCACGGCTCTCTCAGTGCCCCCCGACGCCGCTCCAGCGCCCCGTCATCAGTCCCCGGCTTCTCCGTTCGGCCAGGACCGGACGGGCGGACGGGAAAAGATCCTCGTAGCCCCGAGGGAGACCCGCCGGACCACCGCCACCCAAGCGGTACGCGATGCGGACGGCCCCGCCCTGATCATCACCTCCAACGCCGACCTCTGGCAGGACACCAAGGACGCCCGCGCCAAACTCGGTCCCGTCCTCCTCTACGACCCCACCCACCTCTGCGCCACCCCGTCCCGCCTCCACTGGTCCCCCACAGCCGGATGCGAGGACGGACAGACGGCTGCGCGGACAGCCACCGCCCTCCTCACCCCCGTACGCCCCACCGCCAAACTCGACCAGGCCGTCGCCGACACCGCCACCACACTCCTGCGCAGCTACCTGCACGCCGCGGCCCTGGACGGCCGCACCGTCCGCCACGTCCACCGCTGGTCCCAGGGCACCCAGCTCCAGGAAGCCGTACGCACCCTGCGGACGAACCCCAAGGCCGCGCCCGGAGCCGCCGGCGAACTCGAGGCCGCCCTCACCGCGCACCCCGAACGCCGCGACACGGCCCAGCAGTTGATCACCCGCGCGCTGTCCGCGCTGTTCACGGTCAACGTCCGCGAAGCCTGCACTCCCAACCGAAGTGATGCCCTCGCCTTGGATTCCTTCGTCCACGAAGGGGGCACGCTTTATGTGGTGGGGGAATCCATCGAGGACCCCAGGACGAATCCGGGCGCCATGCCCCTCCTGACGGCCCTCGTCTCCAACGTGGTCGAGCACGGCCGGCGCATGGCCGAACGGTCATCCTCCGGTCGGCTCGACCCACCACTGACGCTCGTCCTCGACGACGTCGCGGCCGTGGCCCCGCTGCCGCAGCTGCCGGAGCTGCTGGCCACCGGAGCGGACCGGGGCATGCCGACCCTGGCCCTGCTCCGGTCCCGGGAACAGGGCCGCGCCCGCTGGCCGGACACCGAACTGCCGGTTTGAGCAGCCCTCCAGCCCCTCAGAAGCCGCCGCAGGACGCCCCCTCAGTCCCGCTCCAGCACGAACTCCAGCTCCCGCTCCCCCGACTCCCCCACGGGCACGCTCACCCCGCTCGGCACGAAACCCACCTTGCGGTAGAACCGCTGCGCCCGCCCGTTCCCCTCGTGCACGATGAGCCGCACCCGCTCCGCCCCGTGCGCCCACGACCACTCCAGGGCGGCGTCGAACAGCACCTCGGTCAGCCCGCTCCCCCGCTCCTCGGGCCGTACGAACACCCCGACCACGTGTCCCTGCTTGCGCTCCACCGCACACCCGGCCCAGTCCGTCGTCCCGGGCTCCTCCATCAGCACGGTCAGCGTCCCCACCCACCGCCCGTCCGGGCCCTCGGCGATGATCTGCTGCGCCGCGTCCGCCCCTTCGGCCGCACCCGCCGTCCGCTCCTGCCAGAAGGAGTCCGGCCTGGCGGCCGCCTCGTCGTACGTCTCCACGAAGGCGAGGTGCGCCACCGGGTCCCGCAGCGCCGCGAGCCGCAGCTCCTTCGCCGCCGGCCACTCCTCGGGACGGACGGACCGGATCAGGTAGGTCATGCGGCCACCGTAGTACCCGGGTACGACGCCCCTCACCCCGAATACCGCCGCCGGTCCGACGCCCGCCGCCCCCGCGCGGACGAGCATCGAAGCATGATTACGGCACAGGACCTGACCAAACGCTACGGCGACAGGACGGTCGTCTCCGACCTGTCCTTCACCGTCCGCCCGGGCACCGTCACCGGCTTCCTCGGCCCGAACGGCGCCGGAAAGTCCACCACCCTGCGCATGATCCTCGGCCTGGACGCCCCCACCCGCGGCCACGCCACCGTCGGCGGACGCCGGTACGCCGCCCACCCCGCGCCCCTCACCGAGGTCGGTGCCCTGCTGGAGGCCCGCTCGGTCCACCCCGGCCGCACCGCCCACCACCACCTGCGCGCCCTCGCCCACACCCACGGCATCCCGCGCGCCCGCGTCGCACACGTCCTGGCCCTCACCGGGCTGACCGAGGTCGCCCACCGCCGCGTCAAGGGCTTCTCCCTCGGCATGGGCCAGCGCCTCGGCATCGCCGCCGCCCTGCTCGGCGACCCGGCCACCGTCATCCTCGACGAGCCGGTCAACGGCCTCGACCCGGAGGGCGTGCTGTGGATCCGCACCCTCCTGAAGTCCCTGGCCGCCGAGGGCCGTACGGTCTTCGTCTCCTCCCACCTGATGAGCGAGATGGCCCTCACCGCCGACCACCTGGTCATCATCGGCCGAGGCCGCCTCCTGGCCGACACCACGGTCGGGGACTTCGTACGGGACTCCGGCGCCGGCACCGTCAAGGTCGTCACCCCGGAAGCCGCCGCCCTCGTCCGTCTCCTCTCCGGCCCCGGCGTCGACATCACCAGCGACACCCCCGGCACCCTCCAGGTCCGCGGCGCCGACACCGAACACATCGGACGCACCGCCGCCGCCCACGCCATCCCCCTCTTCGAACTGACCCCCAGCACAGCCTCCCTGGAGGAGGCGTTCATGGACCTCACCCGCGACGCGGTGGAGTACGCCGCGACTCTGGAAGGAGCCGCGGCATGACCACCGCGAGCCTCGCCCACCGCGTCACCCCGGCCCGGGTCCTGCGCTCCGAATGGCACAAGCTGTGGACCCTGCGCTCCACCTGGATCACCCTCGTCGCGACGAGCGCCCTGACCGTCGCGATGGGCGCGGGCCTGGGCGCCGCCTACGACGGCGACGGCGAGGGACAGCTCGACACGGTCGTCCTCGTCCTCCTCGGCACCCAGTTCGCCCAGCTCAACCTGGGCGTGCTGGCCATCCTGGCCACGGCCGGCGAGTACTCCACGGGCCAGATCCGCGCCACCATGACCGCGGTCCCGCGCCGCCTGCCCGTCCTGTGGTCCAAGGCCGCCGTCCTCGCCGCGATCACCCTGCCCCTGACCCTGTGGACGAACCTCCTCACCTTCCCGCTGGCCCAGTACTTCCTCTCCGGCACCGACCAGGCCGCGGCCCTCGGCGACCCCGGTGTCCTGCGCGCCCTCGTCGGCAACGCCGTCGGCCTGACCCTCCTCACCGTCACGGCCCTCGGCATCGGAGCCCTGGCCCGCTCCGTCCCCCTGGCCACCGGCGCCTTCATCGGCCTGGTCATGATCCTCCCGGAGGTGCTGGCCATGCTCCCGTACGACATCGTCGACGACGCGGTCCGCTGCTTCCCCGGCAGGGCACTGGAGGCCCTCACCACCGCACAGCCGACCCCGGGCGCGACCTCACCGGAGGCCGCGCTCCTGGCGATGGCCCTGTGGGCGGCCGCATCCCTGGCCACGGCCGCCCTGTTCCTGAGGCGACGAGACGTGTGACGCCCGGCGGCAGAACTCCCACGATGGATCCCGTGACGGCAGAACGAGCGGCGGCAAGGACGACCGAGCCCCTCACCGAGTACCTTCAGCGCGTCACCCAGCGGGTGCGCGCCTTCGACCAGCGCCACCCGCTCGTCTGGGACCTGCACCTGACGGGATTCTGGGTGACGGCGGCGCTGATCGACTACTACGGCGGCGGCTGGCGCAACGTGGCGCGCAATTCCCACAACCCGGACTGGCTGATCCTCGCCCTGAGCCTGGGCTTCTCCGTGCCGCTCCTCTGGCGGCGCAGCCGCCCGTTCGGCGTGCTCCTGGCCATCGTCCCGGTCGCCCTGGTCAACTCCTGGACCGGCGCCGTCCTGCAAGCGGCCCTGCTCCAGCTGCTCGTCGTCTTCCACATCGCCCTGCGCCTGCGCCCGCGCATGCTGTGGTGGGCGACGGTCCTGATCACCGCGCCGGTGGTCGTGACCACCGTTCGCCACCCGAAGGGCACCGCGGACCAGGACATCGTTCCGGTGCTGATGTCGATAGCCGTAGCGGTGGCCATCGGCATCACGGTCCGCACCCGCCGCGACTACACCGAGGCCCTGGAAGAACGCGCCCGCCGCCTGGAGATCGAACGCGACCAGCAGGCCCGCCTGGCCGCCGCGGCCGAACGCGCCCGTATCGCCCGAGAGATGCACGACATCATCGGCCACAACCTCTCCGTCATCACGGGCCTCGCCGACGGCGGGAAGTACGCCGCCGCCAAGTCCCCGGAACGCGCCGCCCAGGCCCTCCACGCCATCGGCACCACCAGCCGCCAGGCCCTCGGCGAACTCCGCCGCCTGCTCGACGTCCTACGGGAGGAGGAGAAGCCGGACCACGCCGAGCTGACCCCGCAGCCCACCCTCACCGACCTCGACCAGCTCCTCGCCAACGTCCGCGCCGCCGGCCTGCCCGTCCGCACCACCACCCACGGCAACCCCACTCTTCCCCCGGGCCGCCAGCTCACCGTGTACCGCGTCATCCAGGAAGCCCTGACCAACACCCTGAAGCACGGCGGCCCGGGCGCGACCGCCGAGATCGTCCTGTCGTACGAGGACAAGGGCGCCGTGACCGCGACCGTCACCGACACCGGGAACGGGGGCCGGCCCCCTGGCCCGGGCGACGGCGGCAGGGGTCTTGCCGGAATGCGGGAGCGAACGGCCCTGTACGGCGGCACACTTGAGGCCGGTCCGCGCCCGCATCCGGAGCGCGGCTGGCGCGTCCACCTACACCTCCCGGAGGAAAGCGCGCAGTGACCACGGTCCTCATCGCCGACGACCAGCCCCTCCAGCGCTTCGGCTTCCGGATGCTCCTGGAGAGCCAGGACGACATGACGGTGCTGGGCGAAGCGTCCAACGGCAGCGAAGCGGTCCGCATGACGGCGGAGCTCCACCCGGACGTGGTCCTCATGGACATCCGTATGCCCGGCCTGGACGGCATCGAGGCCACCCGCCGTATCGCCGCCGCCGGCGACCGCACCAGGGTCCTGATCCTCACCACCTTCGACCTGGACGAGTACGCCTACGCCGGCCTGCGCGCCGGAGCGTCCGGCTTCCTCGTCAAGGACGCCCAGCCCGAGGAGCTCCTGTCCGGCGTCCGCGCCGTGGCGACGGGAGACGCGGTGGTGGCCCCCAGCCTGACCCGCCGCCTCCTGGACGCCTACGCCCATCACCTGCCGACGGGAGGGGTCACCACGGAAGCGCCGACACCGGAAGACCCCCGCCTGGCGCCCCTGACGGACCGCGAACGCGAGATCCTCACGGTTATCGGCAAGGGCTGGACGAACACGGAGATAGCCACGCGCCTCCATCTCGCCGAGTCGACCGTGAAAACGCACGTGGGCCGCATCCTCGCCAAGACCGGTTCCCGGGACAGGATCCAGGCGGTGATCCTGGCGTACGACACCAAGCTGGTGAGGCCCTCCGGAGCCTGACCGGGAAAAGCAAAAAGCCCCGCATCATACGATGCGGGGCTTTCTCAATGATTGTTCGGCGGCGTCCTACTCTCCCACAGGGTCCCCCCTGCAGTACCATCGGCGCTGTAAGGCTTAGCTTCCGGGTTCGGAATGTAAC